>JBLHRR010000076.1:0-25182 GCA_047626155.1 Saprospiraceae bacterium
CTGATGGGACGGCGTACATCAATAATGGATAAAACCCATTAGACACCCGAGCGTTAGCGATGGGCAAAGTCCGTCGAGAATATCCCACAAGGAACATAATTCATCTCTTCTAAAAAACGAATATTCTCTTCGATCAAATCACAGTAATTATTTTGCAACTCACAAGTGATTAAATATAATTTGGTGATCTCGATCCTAGCTTCCTTGCCATAAGGAAATAATTTCAGAGCACGAGCAAATTCATCATTTGCTTCCTGAAATTGATTACCTATCATATAGCTTTTCCCCGAATGAACTAGAATGCGATAAGCATTTCTTTGCTGTTCTAATTCGTAGGTTTTTAGATAGCTGTATATCTTGCTTTGTCGATTTGGTAAGGCATTATAACAAGCTGTAATTCCATAAAACATCATTACAATGAAAGTCAACAAGAGTGATAGCCTAATTTGTTTGTCTATCCAGGATGAGGAGCGAATCGCTTCCTGATAAATTTTAGGAGCAAGCTTGGGATGCATCTTGGAATTCCGTTTATCTTTTCTATTGTAAGAAATGCTCTTATTGTCATATTCTTTAATAGAGTTAAAAGCCTTTCGATGTTTGAAGGCAGTGCCGGAGTGGCCAGGTATTTTTGAACAAAAAAAACCCATATTGATATTGTTTTGTTATCATCAATATGGGGCTTCTTTATGTGGAATTCTTGTTTTTTGTGATCAGCAGATGCTTTTTTTCGACAAGAATTTAATCACGTTTTCCAGAATTGTTATTTCCTGGTCCACGGTTTGGTCCATCTCCTGAACGGCCGCTATTGTTTCTGTTTGAAGATTGATTTCGTCCTCCAGAACCGCCACGGTTATTGTTGTTACGACCACCGCTATTACGAGAATCTCTTCCGCCGCCGCCATTTCTATTTCCGCCACCGCCTCTGCCTTGAGAACCACCTCGGCCCCTGCCACCACTTCCGCTGCTATGTCTTTTGTTCGGTTCGTACGCTGGTGCCTCTCCTAATTCAGTAGGAAGTGGAATCTTGTTTATTTCTTCTTCTAAGAATTTTTCAATAACCCCGAATTTACTTGCATCTCGAGGATTGATGAATGTAAGAGCTACCCCCGTTGAATCCGCTCGAGCCGTTCTTCCTACTCTGTGAACATAATCTTCCGCATCATTAGGTACATCATAATTGATAACCAGTGAAATTTCTTTGATGTCAATTCCACGTGCAAGAATATCCGTTGCTACCAGTATCTGAGTCTCCTTACTTTTGAAACTTTGCAAGGCCATCTCTCTTTCCTTTTGTTCTAGGTCCGAAGAAATCATGAGTGCAGAGAGTTTTCCTCTATTCAAAGCAGCGGTAATCTCTTTTACCATCCTACGAGTAGAAGTAAAAATAATTACGGACTGATACTGATCTTTCTTACCCAAGAGTAATTTTTGAATCAGTGGAATTTTTTGATTGTCGTAGGTGAGGTACGCTCCTTGAAGAACACCTGCTGCCGGTTTGGAAATAGACAAGCTGATCTGTTCTGGATCGTGTAAAATTTTCTTAGCTAACTGTCTGATTTTCGCAGGCATCGTCGCTGAAAAAAGTAGCGATTGTTTCTCCTTTGGTGTCTTGGTGAAAATAGACATGATGTCATCGAAGAAACCCATATCCAACATTCTATCAGCCTCATCGAGAATGAAATGTTTTACATGACTTAGATCTACGTACCCAAGGTTAATATGAGAAATCAATCTACCCGGTGTAGCAATGATAATATCAGCGCCGCCCTTAAGCGCCCTTTTTTGCTGGTCCCAGGAAGAACTATCTCCACCACCATATACTGAAATAGAACTCACTCCAGTGAAGTAAGCAAAGCCTTCAACCTGTTGGTCAATTTGCATGGCCAGTTCACGGGTCGGAGCAATAATCAAAGTATTAATTTGGGACTTTCGTCCAGGATTGGCTGCTAATTTGTTTAAAACCGGAAGTACAAAAGCGGCAGTTTTACCCGTACCCGTTTGGGCGCAGGCAATCAGATCTTTGTTCTGTAAGATCAGAGGAATAGCTTCTTGCTGTACTGGTGTCGGTTCTACAAAGCCCATCGCAGCGAGGGCTTCCTCTAGAGAGGTCTCGAAAGAAAAGTCGTTAAATGACAATATGTATCGTTTTTGTTAAAAGGTGAACGACACATATTATTCTTATGCCATTCAATCTCAATTAGTTATTATATTTCTTGGACTTATAAGGATCGATTAAAAGGATCAAGCTCTGAGTAAGCTAATTTTTTTTACGATCTTAAGTACAAAGATTGAAATTTTTTATCGAAAAGCCGTATTTCAACGGGCTTTTCCTTTGTACGAGTAAAATAGCTTTAATGTTTAACTTTCTGTTCGGTATAGTTTTATGTCAAATATACTTTGATAAAGCTTGTTTAACCCCATTGACATAACTCCCTCCAAACAAGTTCACGTGTACCAACAAATAATAGAGTTGATAAAGAGCAACTCGCGCTTCAAAGCCTGGTTCTAGTGGGTATGACCCTATATAGCTGTGATAAAACTGAGGATCAAATCCGCCAAATAAAAGGCTCATGGCTAAATCCATTTCCCGATGACTATAACTTACTGATGGGTCAATGAAAACAGGAAGCTGATTTTTATTAACCATAAAATTACCTGACCATAAATCACCATGAATTAAGGCCGATTTTTCAGAAGGGCAAAGATTATTTAATTTAGAGTAAAGCCGATCAAAAGAACGAGTATCTTCTTTTGAAAGCATTTTATTATCAAATGCCATTTTTACTTGAGGAAACAATCGTTGTTGAGCGTAAAACGCAGCCCAGTTGTCATGATGGTTATTAGACTGAGGCAAACGACCTATGAAATTATCATGAGCTAAACCGAACTGTGTTGCCGAAACCCGATGCAATTGAGCAAGCGATTGTCCAAGTGAGACCCAGAATTGTTTGTCTTTATTACCAGATTGAATGTATGGTAAAATCAAAAAGGCTCCGGGGCTGTTTTGAAAAGGACCATGATGGATTACTTCTGGGCAGTGGCAATGTTGACCAATGAGTTGCAAACCTTTAGCTTCTGCTTCAAAGAGGGCAGTAGCTAAAGCAGATTCGTTTATCTTTAAAAAGTAATTTTCCTTATCGGTGGATAGCAAATAAGCATCACTAATATCACCTCCAGTAACAGATTGTAACCTCTTTGTTTTTTCGCCAAGGAGTTTTTCAATTTCTAGAATTTTAGAGGAGGAATCTATTTGCATGTCCTTTACTTCGCACGCAAAAAATGATCAATTACTACCAAAGCCGCCATAGCCTCAACTATAGGAACGGCCCTTGGAACTACACAAGGATCATGGCGTCCTCGACCACTCACCTTATCCGCATTGCCGTGAGTATCCACAGAATCCTGTTCTGGAATAATGGTCGCAACAGGTTTAAAAGCAGTCCGAAAATAAATATCCATCCCGTTGGAAATACCGCCTTGTATGCCTCCAGAATAATTGGTGCTGGTTTTTATTTTATCTCCCTCTTTGACAAATACATCATTATGTTCACTGCCCCTCATCGTAACGCCCATGAAGCCAGAGCCATATTCAAAACCTTTGCAAGCATTGATACTTAACATCGCTTTTGCTAAATCAGCATGTAATTTATCAAAAACAGGTTCCCCCAAACCGATAGGACAACCCTTAAGGACCGCACTAACAACACCACCGATGGTATCACCTTGCTTTTTGATCGCTTTTATATGGTCAATCATTTCCCTCGCCTTGGCGGGATCAGGACATCTGACATCGTTGTCATCAATTTTAGATAAATCTAAATCTTCATGACTTTTGTTTAATGCAATGTTTCCAACTTGGCTGACCCAAGCTTTTATTTCAATACCTTCTTTAGCTAATATTTGCTGCGCAATTGCACCTGCTGCCACCCGTGCTGCAGTTTCTCTTGCAGAAGAACGACCACCACCACGATAGTCTCGATGACCATATTTTTGTTGATAAGTAAAATCAGCATGCGAAGGACGGAAGCTGTCTTTAATGTGGCTGTAATCCTTTGACCGTGCATCTTCATTGAAAAGCGCAAGACAGATAGGCATACCCGTTGTTTTTCCTTCAAAGATGCCTGAAAGAACCTGAATCGTATCTTTTTCCTTTCGTTGGGTAACAATAGAAGATTGTCCAGGGCGTCGCCGATCCATTTGCAGTTGAATAGCTTTCAAGTCTATTTCAACATTAGAAGGGCAGCCATCAATGATAACACCTAGGCCATTGCCATGTGATTCTCCAAAAGTAGTAATGCGGAAAAGTTGTCCAAAGGTATTGCCAGCCATGGGATGAGGATTGATTATAAAACGATAAAGGTAGGGAACTGTTTAGCTAATAGCAAGCATAAAAAAAACCATAAAGCGTGGCAGTGAATTTAAGGAAAAGCTGCACGCTTTATGGTTGTATATGGAATATTATAACAGCCAAATTTGAGAGAAAAGCGAATAATCAAAAAGGCTTCATATGCTTTTCTAATAATGTAGACAGGCGGTAAGGTTTAAAAGGTTGGGTAAGAGTTGAAAAAGTTTATCTTTTTACAAATCGTACTGTTTCTTTAACCCGATTCCCCTCCAAAGAAATAAGATAAGTCCCTTTTTCTAAAGAGTTCACATTCAAAGAATAACCATTATTTAGTTCATTAGCTGAAACAATGATGGATCGAACCTGCTTACCAATGACATCATAAATAGTAAGCGCTATATCTGTAGAAGCAAAAATCTGTTGCTCAAGTAATAATGTGAGTTCTTTATCTACAGGATTTGGAAAGAGCTGTAGATTGCCATTTGAGCTGTTCAAACGGGCTGACACAATTGGACTGAAGGCTACTGTCCCATCTAAGTCCAACTGACGTAAGCGATAGTAATAAGTTTGTCCGGCAACAACGTCCTTATCAAGGAAGTTATAAGCAGAGCCACTCGAATTTATGGTATTCCCTGGAATCCAGCTGATTTTTTGGAAATCAATAGCGTCGGCCTCCGTAGCTCTTTGTAAATCAAAACCAAAAAATCCAAGTTCTGAAGCGGTACTCCAATCCAACAGTATCTCTTTCGATTTTGCTGTAGCTTTAAAACTTATTAATTCAGCAGGCAAAGGACCTTCAATGGTCCTAAAACCAAAAACAACATTACTATTACTGCTTGCACAGTTATTATCTCTAGAGGTAACTCTCCAGAAATAAGTAGAACCTTCTTCGAGTCCGGCTTGGATGTATTCTGTTGAAATCAAACTGTAAGCGCTAAAGTCAATAGTGCTAAAGGTTTGGTCTGTAGATATTTCTAAATCATAAAAGGTGGCACCAGAAACGGGATCCCAGTCGAATGATACCTCTAATAGCTGGTCGGAAGCATTGTGAGGAGGACTAACTAAAACAGTGGTAGGTAATCCATTACTGATTGGGATGATTACGAGCGCAACAGCAACTCGGTTTACCGGAATTTCTGTCCCTGTAAGCACAATGTTGTAATTCCCGCTTAGTGTAGTCGTGGTGGTACTCACTGTCATAGTGAAAGCAGCATCTGTTGCTATGGGGTTGCTGCTAAAATTCGCGGTAGCTCCACTCGGGAGTCCAGAGACGGTGATATTGTCGGTACTGCTGAATCCGGCATAAGCAGTAGCATCAAAAGAGTAGGTAACTTCCTGTCCCTGACAAATAGATTCCACACCATTACCTACTACCTCCATGACATAGTGAGGAAGGTTCGGTGTAATAACATGCAGCCCTCTGTACGTTTGATCGATATTGGTCATGACCATTTTACCAGATTTAAAATAAGGATAGACACTCCATGAGCCATGAAAGCCTCTGTTGTTGTTAGCGGGGTAGTTGTCAAAATAACCCACTTCTGTAATTACACTGTTATCCAAATTGCTAATGTCAAGTACCCGTAAACCAGCGGTGTAGTTTGCTTGGTAAGCATAAGGACCTTTGATGTATAAATTGTGATCGTAAGATTCTGTATCTGCAAAATAGGTGAATTTCAAAATAGGATTCTCTAAATCAGAAATATCAAATATATAGGTTTTAGTGTTGTGCTGTATATTAGATTCGTCCAATTCATCATCGACCAATAAGTACTTATGATCGTCCGTAATCCAACCTTGATGACAGTAGAAATTACCAGGGTAAGTAAAAGTATTAATGGTGGATGGATTGCCTTTTACAGTTACATCTGCAATAGCTAGATTATCTTCGTTAAAGCCAATGCATATTTCTTTCCCCATGTGCTCCGTATCCGGCCCACGATAAACGACACAAACAGCATCGTGGCTATAACCGTCAGAGTCATAGCTTCCTTCAAGTGTCGGATTAGTAGGATTTGTTGTATTATAAAAAGTCATTCCCCCTGAGTTTAGACTGCTAGTGCCTACAGGGATAATGTATCCAGTTAATGGGCTTACAACCACATTATGGGAACGGTTCGTACCGCTTCCAAGGTCAATCCATCCATCTTCGGTAAAATTGACGGGAAGGTTTGTTGCGGTTGTTAGTCTGTCTAGATTAAAAATTTGGATACCACTGCCAGTAGCCTCGCTGCCGATATAGGCGTGGTTATTAGCAACTTTGATATCTCGCCAAGTAGAGTTGCTCGAATGTTTTGCTAATTTACCTACGATAACTGGACTGTTTGCATTAGATATGTCAACGAAAGCAGTCCCATTGTCTAGCCCAACGATGGCATATTCCGTTCCACCTGCTGAAGTCCACCCCCAGATGTCATTGGCTTTATTGGCGTTTAAATTAGAAGTTCCTAAATTGATATAAGCATTCAAGTCTATATTATCACAAGGATAAACGCCCGCCATTCCGGAATCGCAAGGAGTTTGAGCAAAAGCAGCAATAGAGAAAAAGCTGAAGCAGAAGATGTTTAGGTAAGTTAATGGTTTGAGCATGGTGTTTGGTTTTTGACTAAATTCTTGAATCTTAAAGGAGTATTAAGTTTTTTGATCAAAACTTCGTAAATAACTTAAACAAAAGCTTGTATACAATTGTAAGAAGCTAAATTTAACATTTTTTTTATCTGAATTTCAACGGTTTATATACTTTTTTTCCTAAAGTAAAATTAACGACATTCAACTAGAACCCTTGAGCTTTTATGAGAAGTTTGTTCTTCTCATAGTCACTAACCAAGCAGTAGAATAATGTTCCCTGTTTTGGAGGTTTCTCATATTTTTTTTCTACCAGGGCATTGATCATCTAGGAACCGATGCTTTTTTCTTTTGCCCAGAAGGGAATGGAGCCCCCATTGGAAAAGTTGGATTTGTCCCGGGTCGTCTCCGGTGATTAGGGGGTGTAAGTGTGTAGGTGCAATGTTATAAGAGGGGAGGAGTGGCTTTCCGGAAGCGCTAAAAGGATTGTAACGTTTCAAATCGTCAGAATAGAAGCGCGCAAGGAAGCGCGCTTCTATTTCTGATTCTTTTTTACTCAATGTTGCTCGGCCGCACATTATAGTCTAACCTTTGATGGCCTGGATACCTGGTAAATCTTTACCTTCCAAAAATTCCAGCATGGCTCCACCTCCCGTTGAAACATAACTCACTTCATCAGCAAGTCCCATTTGGTTAACGGCAGCTACGGAGTCGCCACCACCAACGAGAGAGAAAGCCCCTTTCTTAGTTGCTTTAGCTACTGCTTTGGCCACAGTCATAGTCCCTTTAGCAAATGGCTTCATTTCAAAAACACCCATTGGGCCGTTCCAGAGCAGGGTAGCAGAATCTCCTATTAAGGTAGCGAAATCTTTTTGAGCAGCTGGCCCAATATCTAAACCCATCCAGCCTTTAGGAATTCGTTTACTGTATTTCGTTGCTATATTAGCTTTTGCAGAAAAATCATCTGCCACAATAGAATCCTTTGGTAACAATATTTTTACGCCTTTCTTGTGTGCCTTTTTCAATAACCTTTCTGCCAGTTTTATCTTGTCTTCTTCAACCAGTGAATTACCAGTATTGCCGCCTAAAGCACGCATAAAGGTATAAGCCATTCCACCACCAACAATAATGTTATCTGCAAAGTCAATCAGTTTTTCTAACAATAGAATTTTATCAGAAACTTTAGCCCCTCCGATGATTGCGGTCAAAGGTCGCGCTGGATTGTGGAGTACCTTATTGGCGTTTTCAATCTCTGCGTGCATCAATAAACCAAAGGCACGATTAGCAGGTTTGAAAAATTGAGCTACAGTTGTAGTAGAAGCATGGGCACGATGAGCGGTTCCAAAGGCATCATTGATGTAAATATTTCCGAGAGCCGCTAGTTTTTTAGCGAAGGCAACATCACCAGCTGCTTCTTCTTTGTGGAATCTAGTATTTTCTAATAACAATACTTCTCCAGGCTTAAGCGCTTTAGCTAGTTTCTTTGATTCTTTCCCTCCGCAATCTGGAGAGAAATGCACTGTGGTTTTTAGTTTCTTTTTTAGATGACCAACCAAATGCTCCAAAGTGAATTTAGCAACATTGATACTGCCATCCTCATTGAGCTTTTTTTGTGGCCTTCCAAGATGCGACATGAGAATAACCGAACCACCATTTTTCAAGATATGTTTGATGGTGGGTAAGGCCCTACGAATTCTGGTGTCATCCGTAATTTTATATTTAGCATCAAGCGGTACGTTGAAGTCCACGCGCATCAATACTTTCTTGTTTTGGAATTTTAGGTTTTTCATTTTTTAAATTTATCCTAGTGTGTTTTACCCCAAGGGCGCAAAGAGCGCAAAGTTTTTTCGAATGAAAATAAGTTAATATTGCGCTCGCTGCACCCCATTCGACAAGCTATGGGCAAGCAGTTGCGGTAAAAAATATAGTTGGCGGAAAGCCAAATTTCATTGCAAACATAAAAAAAACACCGCTAAAAGTTTAACGATGTTTTTTTTGCTACAAAGTTCATTGACTATTAAGAACTATTATTCCCTCATAACATCCTTTATCGTAAGATAGTGGGAATGTTAATAGTTAAAAGTCAATAATTGTATTATGCAACTACTGCTTTCTTTTTAGTCTTTCTTGGAACAGGCAACTTAGCTACTTTTCTAGCCATGTCTGCCAATCGAGCAGAGTAACCTGCTTCGTTGTCATACCAAGAAGTAACTTTTAATAAGTTACCGTTAGCCATTGTCATCTTGCTATCAAAGATACTAGAGTGCTTATTTCCAATAATATCAGTGGAAACCAACTCATCTGAAGAGAATTCAAGTATTCCTTTCATTTTCCCTTTAGCCATAGCTGCAAACTTCTTATTGATGGCTGCAATTGTTACTTTCTTTTCTGTAATGCATGTTAGGTCAACTAATGAACCCGTAATAACAGGAACACGAATGGCCATTGCTTCCAACTTACCTTTAACTGCTGGATATACTTTACCAGTAGCAGAAGCAGCTCCTGTAGATGTAGGAATAATGTTGACAGCAGCAGCACGAGCACGACGTAAGTCACTGTGCGGTGCATCCTGGATACGCTGATCAGAAGTATAACCGTGAATGGTCGTCATGCTTCCTTGTACCAAGCCCCAAGTTTCATCGATTACTTTTACCAATGGAGAAAGGCAGTTAGTCGTACAAGAAGCATTACTAAATATTCTATTAGAAGGATCTAGTTCGGAGTCGTTTACCCCTAAAACGATGGTTTGAATACTATCAGATTTAGCAGGAGCAGAAAGAACAACTCTTTTTGCACCAGCTGTTATATGCTTACCAGCAGATTCGTGATCACAAAATAAACCAGTACATTCTAAAACAACATCAATTTTTAATTTTTTCCAAGGCAATTTTGCTGGATCTCTTTCTGAAAGGGCAACTATTTTATGTTTTCCTATGGTGATGTGCTTAGCTGAAGCGACTACTGGCTTGGCAAAGTTTCCTTGAGCCGAATCGTATTTAAAAAGGTGAGCTAGTGTTTCATTATCTGTTAAATCATTGATGGCAACAACTTCTACGTCTTTTGCATTCAATAAATTTCGGAGTGTTAAACGTCCGATTCTTCCAAAACCATTAATGGCGATTTTCTTTTTCATAAAGAATGATTTGAATAAGTTAGTGTAAATATGACACAAAAGTAAACATGTATATTATAATAACATACTTTTTGTGACAAATGTTTTAATTCTTACTGAGTAAAGTAAAATTGCAAATGCTTTCGATTTCTAAAATCGGCTGCAAAAATATAAAAGAATAATGGGATTAACATCACATCTTCAAATCATGCCACTTTTTTGATCTCAAATACCAGACTGTAAATCCTAGCATGACCAACCAGTAAAAGATTTCCGTAGCCCAGGCCCATTCCAAACCACCGTTGGTATATTCAACTATGGCATAAATGGCAACGATATAAATAACAGCACAAACCGATTGGACCTTCAGCCCAAAGTAGGTGGCACCTGTTCCGGCCAGCCCATTGAAGTATACGCCGCCGATTGAGAATAAAAAGAGGATACCTACTAAAACCCAAAGCGTTGGTCTGGATTCTGTAATCAGTGACATATCTGCACCGCCAAGCAAGGGGTATAAAATATGTTCCGGCCAAATCGCAATTGGCAATGCCATAAACATTGTTATCAACCAACAAAGTTTTGCTGTTTTCCATATAATAGGCAGAACGGCCATTCTCTTTCTGGCTCCAATAAAATTACTAACCAAGGTGTTAATACCAGAAGCAAAACCCCAGCAAGGAATAGAAAGAAAAAGATAGACCATTCTCACTAAATTCGTAATGGCCAACTGACGTTCTCCCAGATTTTCTACTATTCCAAAAAAAACGAACCAACTTCCCAACCCGACGACCGCTTGTGCAACAATGGGACTGGCTATTTTTAATTGCTTTTTAATGAGCGGAATGTCAATTTTAGGAAACTCAAATATGTGATACTTTCGGATTTCCTTATCATATAAAACGTAACCGATGAATAGGAAAAAAGCGATACCCTCTGCGAAGGAACTGGCCACTGCTGCTCCGCCAATGCCCATTGCTGGAAGTCCAAAATGTCCAAAGATTAGGGCATAATTTAAAAATATGTTCACAACGGCCAACACAAGTGTATTGATGACAATAAAAGTAGTTCGTGCAATCCCAGTGTACAAAGCAACAATAGCCACACCCATATAACTAAAAAAGACCCCGAAGGATCTGTAATGGATGTACTCTAAACTTTTTTCATATATGACCTGAGAATTCACAAAGGCAGCGAAGAAGTAGACAGAGCCATAGTACATAAATAAGAACATAACTACAGCCAATGCAAACTCAAAATACAGCATGGCATAAAAAGTACGGCCGACTTCACGGTCTTGGCCTGCACCCATTCGCCTGGCAATCAAAATTTGACCACCCTTGGAAAATCCAAAACCAATAGCAGCGATTATAAGGTAAAACACCGATACAAAACCTATGGCGGCAAAATCGACTTCGGAAAGGTGATATAAGAAAACAGAGTCACTAAGGGCAATTACATTTTGTACTGCGCTACCCAACATAATCGGGAGCGAAATAGATAGGATTTGACCGTATGAGGTGTTGAGCTTCATTGAAAGAGCAAATCACGGGATTTAATTTGGGTTTTGCAAATAAAACGGGATCTTTGAGGATGGGTAGCGGTCAACAGTATAGATACTAATTAAAAAATATTGCAAAGAGACCCAACCAATTCGTAAATTTAAGCGTGACGACCATTATAAAACAACTTAGTTTACTTATTTCGTTAGATCATAACATGGATATGCGTAAAACTAAGGAGGGAAACAACTAAAACAGAACTGAATTAATAAATGGCGATAAACCCAACATTAATAAAAGATTGTGCTCGAGGAGATCGAAAGGCCCAGTTTCAGCTTTACAAAAGCTGTTATGCCCTGTTGATGAGCGTCTGTCTGCGTTATCGTAAACAGGAAAATGATGCTGTTGAGATTCTAAACGTTGGTTTTATGAAAATTCTGACCAACCTGGATAAGTATAAAGAGCATGTACCTTTTGAGGCTTGGAGTCGAAGAATCATGATTAATACTCTGATTGACGATTTCCGTAAGAATAGAAAAGTACGGGAGTTAATAGAATCGACTGATTTTGAACATGAGAAAATTTATAAAGATTCTATCGAATACAATGATGCTGATCAGCAGTTTGACGCTGATGACTTGCAGAATATGATTAATAAGCTTCCTCCCATGTCAGGCAAGGTTTTCAACTTATTTGCTATTGATGGTTATAGTCATAAAGAAATTGGAAAGCTCCTGGGAATTAGTGACGGAACTTCTAAATGGCATCTTTCCTTTGCTAGAAAAAAATTGCAAGGGATGGTTAAGGAGGCTATGAAATCAACAAGAGTAATCTAGAAACATATCATTAGACACATAATAATAATATGGAACAAAAATACATAGATAATTTTTTTAAAGACAAGCTCGAACATCGGGAAGTGGCTTTCTCTGAGGGGGCCTGGTTGGCTGCCGAAAAGATGATCGTTGCGGAGGAACAAAAGCGACGCTGGGGAGGCCTGGGTCAGTTATGGTTCCTATTGCCTTTCTTAATCGCGGGTATGTTGCTTTATGTTTATCAAACACAACCTCTTGATTCAACGCTTCCGCAAAACGGAATGTCTGTAATGCCATCGATGTTGCCAACCTTCGGTAAAGAAAGCACAATGACTACTTTGGAGGCTAATGGAAATGAGCATACCGTAGTTGTTGATAAAGGAATAACGAACAATAACAATGCATCGCCGGAAGGTGATGCTTCTGTAGTTGTTGCAGGAACTGTCGTGACGGATGCCCCATCCTCTTTTTCTAACAAAAATAATACAAAATCAACTTCAACGACTAAATCAAGTTCGACTAGTAACCAGGGATCTGTAAAAATGCTTGTTCCTCCATCAAGAATAGAAAAGAGCCAAAAGCCTGTGAAGAAGAAAACAAGGAAAGAAGTGCCAATGGCTTTGAATCAAAACGTACCTCCAATAGCTATTGAAGAAAAGGCATTACCTTCTGTTATTACATCTGACCCTTTATTAGCCCAAAGCGAATCAACAGTAAGTCCGATAGAGGAAACCGTTAAGATTGATTATGAAAAAGGAAGGGTTGCAACTTTAGGTTTAGAGAGTCCTAATTATCAGATAGAAAAAGCAGAACCAGTAGTTAAACAAACTAAATTACACTATTATAAAAGAAACAGGTTCAGTGTTGGTCTGCTTTCTTCCGCCATTGTTACGCCAAGCTTTAATGACAAAATCATAGGACTTTCCGGAATGAATATCGGGGCTACATTTTCTTATAGGCTGAACTCAAGATGGTCTGTTAATACAGATTTATTGTATGAATTTCACGGGAGGAACTATGCTTTCGCCAACGGTAACAATTCTCTTACATATGAGTACCAAAGTTATAGTTTTGGTTTAGATGACAACAAATATAATGTACAAGTGAAGCAATCTCACTTGCTAACGGTTCCGCTTTACATGAAATATCACATTGGCAGACATGGAATTGATTTAGGCGTACAAGGAGTATACACCCTAGGATTAAGAGGTAAGATAGAAGAGGAAACTATTTCTTCAAATGAAACAGCCTCTACCAGAGAAGCGAAGACAACTTGGGTTGATTCGGATAGAATTTCTCCTTTCCAGTTCAATATAATGCTGGGTTACCAGCTCAACTTAACAAAACGGTTAAGTGTTGGGCTACGTTCTGTGATCGTTCCATCCCGTCTGCCTCGCTTTGGGAATGATGATGAAAACGCCTACAATGCATTAGAAATTATAGGTATCGGTAATCCGGATTCGGTAGATGGAGAAAAAGCACCAATACCTTTATTCGCGCACAATGCCATTAATTTTCACTTTAGGATTCAATATAATTTAAACCCCAAAGTAAGACACATCACAAAACCTTTAATGGGCTTATAATGAGAAATACTACTTATTTTTTTCTAGTTGTTTTATTCTTTTTCAGTAGCTGTGCAAAGGAACAGTTGGAGGTAGACATTCCTCCACAAACGCCTTTGTTCAAAGTTAACTTGATGAAGGATGGTCAACAATTGTTAATAGAAGCAGGTAAAGACGATTTCTATCTGTTTACAGACGCTAGCATCTCTACCGCTGGGGATGTATTTGCTCCAATTAGTGAATTTGCCAAATTGGAACCTTGCATAGCTAACTGTCTGGAAACATTTTCTATTAATATTAAAAACATTCCCACAGCAGAAGTAGATACCTACTTTGATGAAATGGATTTCAATGCTGAAAAATTCAATTTGTTGGCTGATCCAGATACCGCTGGTGCTATCGTAATAAAATACATAGATCAAGGTGGAGTAGAATATCTGTCTTCCCTCGGAGTTCAGGCAAATGGAAATTATTTTACTATTACAGATATAGAGTCGTACCTCAATAATGATAAAGGTCAGCAAACGAAACTAGTTCATGCGGTGCTTCAATGCAACTTATTTAATGATACAGGGGAGTCTTTAGAATTGAAAAGTGGAGAAATCATAATTGCTATAGCGATTCCTTAATAAATATTTTGTATTCTTAAACGGCTCCTTTCGTTTACGTTTTGTTATCTTTGATCTCAAACAAAAACGCAACAAATGAATTTCAGCCTAACAACAAAGCACCTCCCGTGCTTAATACTCACTTTGATTGTAACTTCTTTTTTCCCCGCCTGCGTCATTGACGATACCACACCCAACGCAATTCCATCACATAATTATCCTTCCTTTGAAGCACTTTTCAAAGACAGTCTTTATCAGGTAGAAAACCAAACAATCAATGCTGCAGAGTCTGTTGATCTGAATTCTACGTTTAACACAAATCTTAAGCTAACCGAAAATAGTTTGCTTAATTCTAATGGGGAAGTAGTTAGTGGAGCCGTTGAGGTTCAATTAATCGAACTCCTAAAAAAGAGTGATTTGATTATGTCAGGGTTATCAATGGTAAGAAACAACGGAACACTATTGGAACTGGCTGGTGGCTTCTCCGTTACGGCTTGGCAAAACCAAGAACAACTGGATTTTAATGGAACAATAGAACTGGATTTTGATGATCCGGGAGTACTAAGCAATCAGAATGGAGACCTTTCTGTCTTTTATTGCGCAACAGACAGTTCACCTTTAGAGAAAGCAGCAGCAGATCAAAGCAGTGTTGAATTAGTAGGGGATAGATATGAATTGACAGGTCGTCAGATCGGTTGGGTATTGGCTGCTCAGGACTTTGTTCCTACAAATGGTACAACTAGTCTTAGCTTGAATAGCAATCTAAATGAAACGGAAGTAATGGATGAACGTGCTTATGTTTTATTCAATGACTTCACCGGAGTACTTAGCTTACCTAAAAATGGAAGTACATTCTCTACAATTGGTCTTCCTATAGGTCAAAGTGCTACTATTGTTATGATCGCCTTTGATCAGCAAAAATTCTATATTGCTACAGAGGAAATTACTATTTCAGAAAATCAATCATTGGGTATGGTTCTTCAAGGTTACCCGGTTGTAGATTTTGTTACTTTGTTGAAAGCAATTGATTAAATTTAATATTCAGCTTTTGTAAACGTTAGTCTTTCTAATTGACCTTTGGTCAGGATAGTTTTAATTTCTGTCTCAAAGGCGGCATCTATTCTAATTTTTGCTCCAGCTTTTTCTTCTGCCGTTTTCCCTTTGCTATTGGCTTTCAAATAATCTAAGGCCCGGTATTTCTCAGTAGCCGCAGCTTGGAATTTCCTTCTTTGATCTTCCGTCATTTCGATTTTAGCCTCCGTACGTTTGGTAAAGGCTTCAGCCTCATTCGTGTTCTTATCAGCCATAGAGTAGGTCTTAGACTTCTTAGAACCCTTGTTTGATTTAGACTTACCTACTTGAATTCGCTTCTTGTCATTTTCCATTTTTACTTTTTGATCCTCCGTAAGAATTCCTGCGATAGCAGCGTCCAATTCTCTGTTGAGTTTCATCCGCTCGGTCTTAGCAGTTGTAGGATCTTTCTTTGCCAAAGGCCTAAGCGCTACAATTTTAGACATCTTTGAAGAATAGACCTTATAAGCCTGCTGCTCTTGTTGAGGGGAAAGACTCAGTTGTTTCGTCAATCGTTGAGCTCTGGTTTTTGCAGCCATTTCGGTTCGTTGTTCCGTACTTATTTTTGGATCTTTTTTGACTCTGATATTCGGATTATCTTCCTTGCTATTTATCTTCACCCACTTATCCATTTGTCCTTTATCAAGTGCCTTTGTAAGTGTATTGTTGAATTTGATTCTGATTTCATTGGTTTGTTGGTCGGTTTCTTTTTTATCGCTTACCTCTTGTATTTGCTCCAACCCCTCATACATATTTAAATATGCCTTAGACACCGCTCGTTTTTGCTCGTCAGAAAGTTCAAGTACCTTGTTCATGTTTTGAGTTGCACGACTGGCACGAGCAGCATTTGGCGATTGTGCCAATAGTTGCAAACTGAGACAAAAGAAAAGGATGGGTATTAAAAATATAGACTTCATAATAGATGGATTTTACTTAGTGACAACAAAAAAATAATTTCAAAATTTGTAATCGTTTATTTAGCTGTAACAACCTCAAGTAGTGAAAGTTAGATAAACGATTGCGCATAGAAATATTGAGTTTATTTTTTCTGTAATACTCAATTGACAAGCGATATTGACTTAGGGTTAAAAGCGGTCTTACAAATTTAGGAGGTTTACTACTGAATTAGTAACTTTGACGACACTAACTTTAGTACAATATTAAGAATTTAAAGAGATAACGGAGGTATGATTTTTCATTCAAATTAATAAATTAATGCTAGAAGTAATTGATAATTAAATACTTAGAGTTGTAATGTTCTAAAGCATACCAAACATGATAAGTAAAAGTACAATTATTCCTTTCCTTTTCGTTCTGGCTCTTTTTACCCAATTGAGTGCGCAAGAGGGGGAAGTGAACTTAATTTCTGCCCGCCCTGGTTTAAGTCCATTTCCGTCTAGGTTAGACCAAGGCTCTTTTGTATTAGAAGCAGGCTTTTCTATGGAAAGAGAATATAACGAATCTGATTTCGACGAGAATAGAAAAGTGCCTATCGAATTCAGGTACGGCTTATTGGAGAATATGGAGGTCAATATTGCTTTTACCTACCGCTCATTTGAAGTAAATGAAGAACCTTTAGACCGTCTTTATAGAGGCTTAGATGCTACGGTTATTGGTGCAAAGTTCAGGATAGCGGAGGAGCGGGGAATTTATCCCAGAATTGAATTTAGTGGAAACTTGAAATTACCTTACTTCGGAGAAGAGACTTTTATTCCGGAAGATGTAGAGCCCCGCTTCAATCTTAGCTTTTTACATAATGTAAATGATAAATTCAGATTCACTTACGGATTTGGAATGTTCTGGAGGGGTCCAGATGAAAATGGATTTTATGGATTGAAAGTCACTCGTTTCATGGGGACAAAACACGGATTCTTCGTTGAGCATTATGCGTACCTACGAGGCAATGAAAAAAATGAAGCACATATAGGTGCCGGCTATATATTGTTGGCAAATCGAAAAATACAACTGGATGTAGGCTTGGATTTGGGGGGAATGAAAGACCGTACTTTCCTAGGTGGGAATCTGGGATTTTCGGTATTGTTAAAGGATTAGTAATCCGAGTAAATAACAACCTTTCTTTGACAAATAATGTGGTTTCTTAAAAAAAACGGAATCCCTCTAGAGGGCGGACAGGTTCGTCAAAGAAATAAAAACAACGTAATGAAAAGAGTAACTGGTATTGGCGGAATCTTCTTCAAATGTGAGGATCCGAATTCTCTGAAAGAATGGTATCAAAAACACCTAGGTATTAAATCAGACCAATATGGCGGAGCCTTCCGTTGGCGAAAATACGATGACCCAGAACATAAAGCCTCGACAGCTTGGAGTCCTTTCCCTGAAAAGACGGACCATTTTGAACCCTCTAAAAAAGAGTTCATGATTAATTATAGAGTCGAAAACCTAAAGGCACTGTTGCCTGTTCTAAAAGAAGAAGGGGTACAAATTGTCGGAGCAATTCAATCATTTGAATATGGCCATTTCGCACATATCCTGGATGAAGAAGGAAACAAAATTGAACTTTGGGAACCTATTGATTCTGGATTTGATGCATATTACAAAGATCAGGATGTAAACTTTTAGAGAGGATACTAATTAACTATTCGACTATTTACTAATCAACAAAAAAGAATGCAAAAAGTCCATCTAAAAATTTTGGGGAAGATTGATTATCAAAAAGCGTGGGATTACCAGGGTGAATTGCTAAAAGAATTGATTGGAATTAAAAGAGCAAACCGATTACTTAAGGAAGAAGGAGAGGAGCTTTCTCCACAAAAACACTACTTCCTTTTCTGTGAACACTTGCCGGTATATACGCTTGGAAGGTCAGGGTCGATAGATCACTTGCTGTATAATGAGCAGGAACTAGAAGAAAATAACATCTCCTTTTACAAAATAAACAGGGGAGGAGATATCACTTTTCACGGACTAGGCCAGGTGGTAGGCTATCCGATCTTTGACCTCGATGAGTTTTTTACAGACGTTCACAAATATGTTCGTTTTATAGAAGAAGCTATCATCAGAACCCTTGCAGATTTTGGTTTGGAGGCGGGAAGAGTAGAAGGTTATACTGGAGTTTGGTTAACTGGTAACAACGTTCTTCCGGAACGAAAAATCTGCGCCATTGGGGTGCACCTTAGTCGTTGGGTAACCATGCATGGTTTTGCCTTAAACGTAAATACCGATCTTAAGTATTTTAACCATATTGTTCCTTGTGGTATTTCCGAAGATAACAAGACCGTTACAAGCATGGCTGTAGAGCTGAAAAGAGTCGTTGATATGGAAAAAGTTCAAGAGCGAATCCTTTTTCACTTCTCCCAATTATTTGGTTTTGAATTGGCCGATTCTACAGAATCTTTGACAAGTGATTAATCATAAGTTTCAAAGCAATGAATCCCCTTCTTGTATAAATCTGCACCTGAATTTCTCCGTTCAACGGTCAACTCCTCGCAAACCTGATTCCCGATTTCTGCACCCAAATCATGATAAGCACTCCATTGGGCCTCATCGAAAAATTGATCAGAAGTAGGTTCATGAGGGAAATCTGGATTATAGGTACGATAACTATAACTGTCCAACTTTTGTTTTGCTTTGGCTGCTTGCTCTATTTTGCCTTCCCTGGCAAGTGGCTTAACCATGTTTTTGATATTTCTCAACTCAAAAGAACCAGGAGTAGTCAGGGCAGATTTTATATAAATTAGAATCCCCTCATAATCCGGATTATAAGATCCCTTCAATCCTTTGATTTTTGCCACCACGAAGTAGCGATCAGAAAACCCGTTGGAAACATCTGGGCGAATGACATTTTGTGGCTTTGCGTTTTTATGAAAATCAATAGCGATTCCTAATTCATTCCGGGCCCGAATAACGAGATTCCGTAGGTCCTCAAATTTGAAATCTGTATCCGCACCAGCATCTATAGCAACAATGACTTTGGTCTTACGACGCAACAATTCATAAATACCTAAATTTTCAATATGACCACCATCAGAAACTTGAACATAATGCTTAGTCGTATCGGAAATGCCCATGACTTCCATGAAGGTGTAATAGGGCCAAAAGCTGGGATAGCTTTTTTTGAATTGCGGATTTGGGGCCAGTATACCCGTACGTAAATTTAAAATAGCCATTATTTGACGGACAATAAAAGGAAGTTTGAAATTAGCACGGTCAAAAATATTTTTTGAAAATACCGGCGAGAATACCGATATTATCGTCGAGAACTCAGGGGGGTACTTAAACATAATATTCAGATTTTAGTCAATCCAAATTTATGCTTTTCTTCTGGGTTCTCTTTCTTACATCGACTTTTGCTTTTTCAAATGGCTAGAGTCGAGCTAAGTGCAGCGTAAACTAAGTTCTATTCGTTTTGAATGCTTCTTTTGAAATTACTCTTCGTTAGAAACTCCTTAAATAGCTAAGGCTATTCGCGTCGTCTCTGCCTCGATGAATTCCAAAATAACCTATTCTAATTCGGACGAAACGTAATTTCCATTGCACTAAGCAAAACAGATATAAGGGAAATTTTACGTATTAATTTAAAAATTAATATATATTTTGCTATTGTACTAAGTTTGGCAAGGAATTGGCAATACGCTTGATAAATATATCTAATAAGTAAGGTCTTGGTTTTACAATTTTTGTGACATGATTCCGAACTTTAAAAATTGATATCCTATTTGCTCAACTTACTCATTAATTATCATGATTCAATATCTATCTCAAAAATTAACGCCTTGTGCGATCATTCTGTTTTCTCTTCTTTTACAATTCCAATACTCTACGGCACAATGTACCAATGGCTCTGCATGGGGCGGTACTGTAGCACCAGTTGATGCTGTTTCGGCTGTCGTCAGTAATTGTAACTATGCTGGAGAACAGGCCTTTGTTTCGCTCATTCAATCTGGAAGTGACTATGTAGTTACCTCCAGTAATTGTTCCGACTTTATCACTATTTATGATGAAATAGGAGCATTGGTTGCATTTGGCCAAACGCCATTATCCTTCACTGCATCATCTGATGGAGATTACAATCTTCATTTCAATTTAGATGAAAGCTGTGCTACAGAAAACACTTGCCGTGCTACCAAAATTAGTTGTGTCAGCTGTGGCGCTATCGCGGGATGTATTGATGAAGCCGCTACAAACTATAATGAAGGAGCAACCTATAGTGATTGTTCTTGTATTCTTCCAAATTTGTCAAACGACAATTGTGCAGGAGCCATTAGCTTAGATGATTTTATAAATACAGATGGTACTTGTTCAATGACGAATACCACTACTTACAGTGGTGCAACTGCCTCCCTTACTGAAGTAGCCCCTTCATTAGAATGTACAGATGGCGTTCAAACACCGAGTGATGTTTGGTTCTCCTTAACCGTTCCTTCAAATGGAGTGGTCTCTTTTCAGTTTGTAAGTATGCCGGGGTTTTCTTCTTTAGTAGAATGCTATACCGGAACTTGTGGAGCACTTGTACCATACGCTCCTGTGCAATGTAACAATGAAGAGGAACGAACTTTTTCTGGACTAACGGCAGGCTCAACAGTATACCTCCGCGTTTGGGATTATGGTAGTAATGATCTTGGTAACCATGAAATATGTGTTCGTGAGGAAACACTGGGCTGTACTGATCCGCAAGCGATAAACTACAATCCGAATGCGACTTTCGATGACGGATCTTGTAATTTTCCATCAGCAAGTAAGCCTTGTACTTCTCCGGTGTTGTCTGTAAATGGTCCTTGTACCGTTGGTGATAATACGGGTTCTGTAATGGAAGCTGGAGAACCTTCTCCTTCTTGTTTCTCAGGTGACAATTATTCAGTTTGGTATAAATTTATTGCGCAAAGTAACAGTGTATCTATTTCAACAGACTTTACAGGTTATACTAGTGGAGACACAGAAGTTGGCTTATACTCCGTAGGAAGCTGTTTCAACTATAGCACTTATACCTTGCTGGCTTGTGATCAGGATGGTGGAGCTTCTGAAAATTATAACTCTGTAATTTCTGATATTCCAACCAATATCGGTTCTATTTATTACATCCAGGTTTCTGGTTGGAATGGTACACAGGGTACTTTTTGCTTGCAGGCAACTTCGCCACCAGCCAATGACAATATCTGCGGTGCTGAGAATATTGGTTGTGGAGAAGTGAAGACAGGTAATACTGCTTTGTTTTCTTACTCTGATAGCAATATGCCATTAGAAGGATGTGGAACGGTACTATCTTCTACAAATGCTTTTTATGTATATAATGGAATAGGAGATGATGTAAATCTCTCCCTTTGTAATTCTTCTTTTGATACGAAATTAAATGTCTATTGCTTAACAAGCGGAGATTGCAGTGGTACTCCTGAGTTCACTTGTGTAGGGTCGAATGATGATGGTGGAAATTGCATCAATGTAGGAACTTCCGAAGTTTCTTTTGCAACAGAAAATGGAAAAAAATACTACATAATGGTACACGGATACGGTAGCAATACTGGTGATTATAACCTAGCACTAGATTGTAATACTAATGTTACCGTACCTGCTAATCAAGATTGTAACAATACGGGTACATTCTGCCGTGAAATGGGAACTGCTCAGGTCTTGAATTTCAATACGCAATGCGTACCTGTCAATGGAACAACGCTTGCCGCTGCTTCTATTATTAAGAACCCTGACTGTGTGGCTTCTTCTTTTGAGACCTACTCTAGTGTTTGGTACCTAATTAATTCTGCCCAACACAGTGCTTTTGATATTACTTTAGAAGGTATTGGAGTGGATGACGTTCGTAATACTTTCCATGCAGCTTGTGACGGAGAGCCACTATTTTGCGATGCTTCTACCGTTTACGGTTTGACAGAAAACACTAATTATTATATCCGAGTATTTACACCTAGAACTGCTGAAGGTGACTTTACGATTTGCGCGCAACCAGTAGAGGTTTGTGCTTTCCTAGCCAATCCAGTTGGGAATGAAGTCAGTATCAATGAAGTTTTAGAATGGTCACCAACCACATCTGCTGAGGGGTACAAATTGATGATCGGATCTACAAGTGGTTCAGATGACATCATGTCTACGACAGATGTTGGAAACACAACCACCTATGATGGAATCACTTTTAATTACAATACAACCTATTATGTGAGCATCATTCCATACAATGATAGTGGTGACATCAATACTTGTCCTGGTTTTACTTTTACAACTCAGTGCCCAGTGATTAGTACCGACTTGACCGCCCTATTGACCAATGATTGTTTAGGCACTGCTGATGGCGGAATAGATGTAACAGTAGCGGGAGGTGTTGGTCCATATAATTTTGAATGGACTGGACCGAACGGCTACACAAACTCTACGGAAGACATCGTACAAGTAGTTGCTGGAGAATATACTTTAATGGTTTCTGATTCTGATAACGGTTGCCAAATGGAAAGCAATTTTGTTATCCCTGAAGGAGAGCCATATACCGCTGAGTTTAATATTGTTGGTCAGGTTTGCGCCAATGATGGTTCGGCAGAAGTCGTTCCAACAGCTGGTGTTGCACCATTTACTTATGTTTGGGACAATGGCGCTACCACTGCTCAAATTAGCAATATGCCAGCCGGAAGCTATGAGGTAGAAGTAACAGATGCTAACGGTTGTTCTACTATGTTTCAAGACATTGTTATTGAAAATACAGGAGGCATACAATCTGCCATCTCCAATGTAAATGGAGTTGGTTGTGGTTCTACAAATGGATCCATCACCTTGAGTCCTCAAAATGGGGTAGCACCATATAGCTATTCTTGGATTTCATTAAATGGAAATACAACAGGAAATACAATAGACGTTGAAGGGGCTTTTGAAATAGACGAATTACCATTAGGTACTTATAACATTACAGTCACAGATGTAAACGGATGTAACGGATTAGTAAATCTGGTCACCGTACCGGTCATTGGCGCAATAGATTTAGCAGTGACTATGGTAGAGCATGTAAGCTGTTTTAATACTGTTGATGGTATGCTTGAAGTCTCTGCGAACTTTGGTTCCCCACCATTTCAATTCAATTGGAGCAATGGGCTTAGTCAGATAAGTCAAACCAACTCTTCCATAATTGAAAATATACCAGGAGGAATGTATGCTGTTACCATTACAGATGCCAGCGGTTGCGTGGGAACTAAATCAGAAATCGAAGTTTTAGAACCGGGTTCTTTGAATCTTTCCATTACTGGAGTTGATGAGCCAGCTTGTTATGGTGATCTGACTGGTGGTATAAAAACCCTAGTTGATGGGGGAGTGGCTCCTTACGCTTTCTTGTGGAGTGATGGTAGCACAGGTGCAGATTTGATCAACACTACCATTGGATTGTATACAGTTACGGTTACAGATGTCAACGGTTGTGAATCACAATCTTTACCAATAAATATTGCTTCTGCTACAGAAATTGGATTCAATGTTTCTGGTCAGTATGAACTGACTTGTTACAACGACAATAATGGAGTCATCAATATGAATGTTTATGGAGGAGAACCACCTTATACTTTTGAGTGGAATAATGGAGTAACTAGCTCCAATATCAATGGCCTTACTAGTGGCGAATATCAGTGTACAATAGTAGACAATAAAGGTTGTGTAAAAGTAACCGAGTCGTACACGATCAATGCACCAGAGGAGGCTATTTTATTAGAAGTGAATACCATCAACATCGCTTCTTGCCCAGATATGAGCGATGGCGCGATCGACATTAGCGTGTCGGGAGGAACAGCTCCTTATATCTTCAATTGGAGTAATGGCAACTCCACCGAAGATATGATCGGACTTCTTTCTGGCAATTATTTGGTAACCATTACAGATGCGAATAATTGTAACATAATTTCAGCCGTTTACTACGTTGGAGAACCAGAACCGATGAGTGGTATAACCGTTTCTACAGTAGAGTTGGATGAGCAACAAGATGGTTCTGCTACGGTAGAAGTATCAGGAGGAACAACACCTTACACTTACCTATGGGATGAAGCAACTGGGAACCAAACGGCCTCACTTGCAACTGACTTAATAGCTGGTACTTACAGCGTAACGGTAACCGATGTCAATGGCTGTATGTTTGTAACGACTGTGGAAGTTGGAACGGAAACGACACCATTTGTGGATGCAACTACGGAAGCTGGTATTACGGTTAGCAGGATGGAATTGTATCCGAACCCAACGACTAGGGATGCGCAATTGCTGATTGAGTTATCAGAAATGACAGAAATTGATATTCATATTTACGACATGACTGGAAAGGAGATAATTGGAGCGCAACACTATGAAACTAAGAAGTTGTTGACCATGATTGATTTAGCGGGAGAAGCTGATGGGGTTTATATGGTCAAAGTGAATGCAGGAGGAGTCGTGCGCACCATGTTATTAGTGAAGCAGCAGTAAGTTGCTTGAACAACGTCCTCCCCGAACGAAATCGGGACAACTTATGAATTTTTGAGAAGTAATATTTAAAAGCGTTTGCCTTAGTTGGCAAACGCTTTTGTTTTTTTGTAGTCATCTATTCTTTTTATATTACATTTGCCATCAAAAAGAAACGCATAAGATTCCTGTTGTTTTTTTCTTGTTAATGGTCGTTGTGCTGTATCAATGTACAG
>JBLHRR010000077.1:0-25125 GCA_047626155.1 Saprospiraceae bacterium
ATCTAAGTATCTTTGATTTCCAAGCATTTCAATTCTTCATAACTTTACAAACGCAACCAATGCTCAAAAAACTTCTAAGCTCCCTAGCAATACCCCTCCTCCTCTTCGGACCAGCAAAAGCTCAAAAACCAAACACTACCTTCGGTTTCGAAATTCCAGCTATCCAAGAAAACGATTCCTACCGATCCGGCAACATGCGCATCAGTAGTTCAACAGGTTTCCCACTTGCCATCTACAATCCAGATATGGCCGTCACCGGAAACAATCCTGAGGAAAATGCCCGTAATTATTTGACCGCAAATAAAACATTGCTCGGACTTACAGATTCGGACATTTCAAATTTGGAACTACATTCCGTACGGACTTTACCTGCTGGCACAACAATACGTTTCCATCAATATTTTTCAGGCTTAATTGTGAGCAAGGCAGAGATCGCCATTACCGTCAATCCGAATCAACGGGTTTCTTACCTTGCTAATAATTTACGGTATGGTGTCGATATCCCTACGGCCACTCCTACCCTATCTATGCAGGATGCCAGACAAACGGTTTTCGATTATTTGCCCATCACTGGCAATATCATTGAGGAAAGTAATGAGTTAGAAATTCTTCATACCGGCAATGAAAGCAAGGTGGCTTACAGAATTATCATTGCTGCAGACGAACCACTTGGAGAATGGGAAGCTTTTGTGGATGCACAAAATGGAACGATACTTCAGTTGGAAGATATTGGTTGTTATTACAAAGATCATCAGGAGGCATTGGCTCCCGGACTGCCTTTAGTGTACTCCATTTTTATGGTAGCGGGAACGGGTAATGTCTTTGACCCTGATCCTCTTTCTTCTGCGGGTGCAGATTATGATGATCCTGGTTACGATGATAACAGTGACAATACAAATACAGAACTGACTGCCGAGTTGGTTTCTAAAACATTGCAAGACATTACTTTTGATGGCACCAATTATAGCTTAGTTGGTCCTTATGCTGAAGTCCAAGATTTTGAAATTCCTAACACCGGTTTGTACGAACAGCCTTCTTCGACCTGGGACAACAATCGGAGCGAAGGTGCTTTTGAGGCCGTGAATGTCTATTGGCACATTGATGCTTCGATGCGTTATTTAAATGAAACACTAGGGTTGGACATTATGCCAACGGATTATTCGACGGGGGTTCGTTTTGATCCTCATGGCCTAAACAATGCCGATAACAGTCATTATATCGGAAGTTCTCAACGATTGGCTTTCGGTGATGGCGGAGTGGATGATGCGGAAGATTCTGATGTCATTCATCATGAGCTTGGCCATGGTTTACATGACTGGGCGACCAACGGAGGACTCTCTCAAGTAGAAGGTCTGAGCGAAGGCTCGGGTGATTACTGGGCGGCTTCTTACAATCGTTCTTTAGGTGATTGGGATGCGGCGGATGCGCCATATAGCTGGGTTTTCAATTGGGATGGACACAATGAATTTTGGTCGGGTCGAGTTGTCAATTATCCAAATACTTATCCTGGCGGGCTGACTGGAGGTATTCATACTCAGGGGCAAATTTGGGCTACTTGCATGATGCGGGTTTGGGATGCGATCGGACAACAAAATTCGGACAAGGCTTTTTGGAGCGGTCTGGCAATGACAGGCGGAAGTACAAATCAGGATGGAGCTGCAAATGCGGTATACCAAGCTGCTATTGATTTGGGCTATTCTACTACTGATGTCATTGCCATGCATACGGAAATGACTGCTACCGGGTATATTCTTCCCGAGGCGCCTTTACCCGTTGAGCTAAGTTCTTTTAGCGCCCGCAAACAAGAGGAGATGGTGCAGTTGGCATGGACAACTGCTTCTGAACTTAACAATGCTTTCTACACCATTGAACGCCGCGTGGACAAAGATCGCTTTGAGGTTCTTGGTCAAGTAGATAGTAAAGATAATAACAGTGTGATTACGCAGTCGTATAAATTCAAAGATACTCATCCTAATAATGGAGTAAATTATTATCGATTGAAGCAAACGGATTTTGATGGTACTTTTTCTTACTCGGGTATTCTTAGTGTGGAATTCACAGCAGAGGTAGCTCTACTAATTAGTCCAAATCCGGTGAGCGATCGTTTTTCTATAACAGGAGATCTACGTGATGGAGTTATTACGGTGGTTGATGTGAGTGGTAAAAATCAATTGGTGTCTTTTGACAAAACTGGAGATGGCTTTGATGCGGAGGTTGGTTTTTTAACTCCGGGGATATACTTTCTTAGGATAGAGACGGCTGATGGGGTTTTGTTTGAGCGGTTTGTGAAGAAGTGATTTTTTTATGATATAATTTGAGTGTGTGACGAATTTCCTGCTTTTGGCAGTTGGCTTGCGGAAATATGTCACACACTCAAATGGTTTATATATTTTTCATTTTTGTAGCGGCTACTTACATTCTGGAGACTAAGCGATTAAGTGGTATACTTCTTACCTATCCATCCTCCGTTCAAACTTCACTTTCCGAACCCCATGATCCGTATCCCACTGTTTAACCTCTTTAAAACCAAAACCCTCATATAATTTAATTGCAGGAACATTCTCAAGTCCAGTTTCAACGACAAACAGATTCGAATCAAATGCATGGAGAACGTACTCCATTAATTTCCGCCCAATTCCTTGTCTGAAAAAATCTGGATGAACAACCAAACTATTAATATGTGTAAATTTATCGTTAGAACTAATCTCAACGACTCCTGCTAATTTTTGGCTTTTAAAAAATCCGTAAAACGCGGTGTTCGTATTTATATACTTTTCCAACGGCCTTTTTAAGGGTGGAAAATCAATAGCCTTTAACAATTCCGCCTCTACCTTATAGGAGATTTGAAAAACGGAAAATATTTTCTTTGCTATTTCTATGTTATTATTTTGAAGTTTTTCAATCATTTTTTATTTTTATTTCACAACTTGGAAATATTGAAACAAACCCATACATATTTCCGAAGCTCCTATTTTTTCAAACCATCCAACCAGCGGTGATACTTTTTAGCATTCTTATTATGCTCGGATAATGTTTTTGAAAAAACGTGATATCCTGAAAAATCAGGCCTGGCGCACATGAAGATATATTCATGATCTTCGGAATCTAAAACAGCGTCAATACTTGTGATAGATGCCATACTTATAGGCCCTGGAGGAAGCCCTTTGTATAGATAAGTATTGAAAGGAGAATCATAGCGAGTATGTTTGAATAAAATCCTCGTCGCTTTAAAATCTCTGGTCGCAAATTTTGCGGTAGGGTCTGCTCCTAGTTTTATTCCTTCTCTAATTCTATTTAGATATAATCCTGCCACTCGTTTTTTTTCTTCCTTTTTTGAGATTTCTCTTTCCACTATTGAAGCTAAAGTATAAACCTCCATAGGGTTCATACCTAGCTTTTCAGCTTTTGCAAGTCTATTGTTGGACTTCCAAAAACGCTCATGTTCTTTAATCATTCTTTGAAAAAATTCCTTTTCATTTTTATCCCAAAAAAACTCATAGGTATTTGGAATAAAGAGGCTCATCAAAGTCTCCTTCGTGTATCCAAATTCCTTTATATAATCTTCGTTAAAAAAAAGGGTAGCCAAATTAGCAGAATCAGCTTCAATATTTTGAGCCGCTTTGGCAGCAACATCTTCTAGTATCCATCCATGATTCAACACTACACTCACAGGCTCTTGTTTTCCTGCACGAAGATGGCCTATTAAGGAACGATTGCTCCAAGACGGATTAATTTTGTATCGACCAGACCTCATGATGCCTCTCTTGTAATTCATCATTCCTGCTACTTCACGAAATGACACCGCATCTATTATCTGCTTATTCTTTTGGAGATTTTCTACGACCTCATCAAAAGAAGAATTGCTTGGAATGATAACAATTCTATGCGCTAATTTATCTGGGACGTTAGGGGACATAACCACAGGGTATTTATCATAGACTAAGAATCCAGCAATTCCTCCGATGAGTATTATTCCTATAAATATTTTTTTTAGCATATGACATCTCTATATATACCCACAATTCCCCGCTCCTATTACGTATACATCTCCAATACCCCACCAAAGTACAACTTCCAATCATAACATCCAAAGAGTATTCTTAACACCCTACTATCCTACGGCTACATCCTTTCATGCTAAATTCTCCATCACCTAAGACCCCATAAAACGTGCTTTCTTCCTTAATTAAAGGAACTGAAGTATATTCGAACACATATCCAAACTCCTCAAATCTCCTCATTTCAATTTCTTGCTTCAATTCATTCTTTTCATTGTAGTAAAACATTCTAGTCCCAAGTCAACACTTGATTTGAAGGACGGCCTTATTGGCTCCTTTTTATGTAACAAGCACCTAAAGAAATCGTTAAAATTCAACGAAACATTATATTGCAATTTTCTAAAATACAATAAAATACAGTACAAGTATTATTAAAAACCATAAAGTATCCTTATATTTCCTTGCTCTTACCAAATTAAAACCATAAAAACAACCCCGCCCATTTTCCATACTCCTAAAAAATAATTATGGCAATCACCACAATACAACCTTCCGTAAAAAACTTTATCAACGGTCAATTTGATCGCAATGGTCAACAAGAAATGAATGTCATAAGTCCAATCGACGGAAGCATTATTTCTACCCTTCCTTTAAGTTCTTCTTCTGATGTAGACAAAGCCGTTCAGGCAGCCAAAAAAGCATTTCCAGGATGGTCTGCTTTGACTCTTAAAGAACGAATCCAGGTGTTTTTCAAATACCGAAATCTGCTCGAAGAACACATGGAAGAATTGACCGAATTGGTCCATTTAGAAAATGGTAAAACGCATTCTGAATCGAGAGCGGAAGTAATGAAAAGCATGGAGCTTTGTGAATTTGCCGTTTCCATGCCTCAGATTATAACCAATGAAGTTCAGGAAGTCAGTCGTGGAGTCGAATGTCGCATCGAACGCAAACCGCTTGGGGTCGTTGCTTCTATCTCGCCATTCAATTTTCCAAACATGGTTCCGCACTGGACCGTTCCCAATGCATTGGTACTCGGAAATACCATGGTACTCAAACCTTCCGAATTGGTTCCTCTGAGTGCAATGCGCATGGCCGAATTGCTCAAAGAAGCCGGATTGCCGGATGGCGTATTTAATGTCGTCAACGGAGGCAAGGAAGTGGTCGAAGCTATTTGTGATCACGCCGATATCAAAGCGGTTTCCTTCGTCGGTTCTACCAGAGTAGCCAAAATTGTCTATCGCCGTTCTTCTTCTAATCTGCAACGTTGTGTTGCACTTGGCGGAGCCAAAAATCACTTATTGGTACTCCCCGATGCACATCCTCAAATGACTGCTAACAATGTGGTTGCATCTATGGCGGGTTGTGCAGGACAAAGATGCATGGCTGCCGCCGTTATGGTTGGCGTGGATGCCGTTCAGCACATCATTGACAAAATGATAGACGAGGCCAAACTCATTGTACCTGGCGAAAACCTCGGTCCTGTCATCAGCAAAGAAGCCAAAGAAAGAATCGAAGGATACATCACGGAAGCAGAACAGCAAGGTGCTAAAATATTACTCGATGGTCGGAATACAAGCGTTCCTGGAAAAGAGGGTGGCTTTTATGTTGGCCCTACCATTCTCGATCACGTCACTACGGATATGAGAGTGGCTAAAGAGGAAATTTTTGGCCCTGTCATTTCCATCATTCGCGCCAAAGACCTCGATGAAGCCATCAGCATAGAAAACGCTTCTGATTACGGAAACGCCGCAGCCGTATTTACCCAAAGTGGCGGACTCGCACGCAGAGTCATGGAAAAAGCAAGTGCCGGAATGATTGGTGTAAATATCGGAGTACCTGTTCCCCGAGAACCTTTTTCTTTTGGTGGTTGGAATGATTCCAAATTTGGAGTGGGCGATATCACGGGCCGTAGTTCCATTGAATTCTGGACACAAAACAAAAAGACTACAACGAAATGGAATCCGGAAGACAAGACCAATTGGATGAGTTAAGGGACTCCGTATCAATAAATATTTCAAAAAAGAAAGTAACTATTCAGTATGTAGCTTTTAGCTATTGGCAGTTAGCAGTTGGCTTCCCTATAACGCGAAAGTGGGAAGCTAACTGCCAGCTGCTAAAGGCCAACTGCTGAATAATTTCAAAAAGATAAATATGAACACAACACAAACCGATCAGCAACAAATCGTACAGGACAATAAAGACTATACGCTCTTTTCCTGGTCCAAACAAGGCGGTTTGAATCCCATCAATATTGAAAGTGCAAAAGGAGTGTACCTCCAGGATCGCGATGGCAAAAAATACATCGACTTTTCTGCTCAGCTAATGAATGTCAACATTGGTCATGGCAACCAACGAGTGGCCGATGCCGTCATGCGCCAAATGCAACAAGTGAGTTATGTCTACCCAGGAATGGCGACTGAAGTAAGAGGGGAGTTGGGTAAGTTCATTGCAGAGATTACACCTGGGAACCTGACCAAAACCTTTTTCACTGTTGGTGGTTCTGAGGCAGTTGAAAATGCGATAAAAATAGCTCGTATATATACCGGGCGTAGCAAAATAATCGCTCAGTATCGCTCTTATCATGGCGCTACTTATGGTTCCATGTCCGCAGGAGGTGATCCACGTAAGCACGTTGTTGACAATCAAGCGGCTCCTAACTTTATTCATGTAGAAAACCCTTACTTTTATCGCTGCCCTTGGAATACTTCTTCCCTGGAAGATTGCGGAAATATGGCTTTGCAACAATTGGAACGAATCATCAAATTTGAAAATCCAAGCGACATTGCTGCTATGATTTTTGAAGGAGAATCGGGTTCCTCTGGTTGTATCAAATACCCACCATCCTACTGGAAGGGCTTGCGCGAAATGGCTGACAAATATGGCATCCTTTTGATTGACGATGAGGTCATGAGTGGCTTCGGCCGTACGGGCAAATGGTTTGGCATTGATCACCACAGCGTGACGCCTGACATCATGTGCATCGCCAAAGGTTTGACTTCCGGTTATCTTCCACTAGGTGGCACCGTAGTCACCGATACCATTGCCAAACATTTTGAAGATCGCGCATTAAGTATCGGGCTGACTTATTCTGCGCACCCGACCTGCTGTGCCGCGGCATTGGAAAATTTAAAGATCATGAAAGAAGAAAACATGATCGACAATGCTGCCAAAATGGGATTGTACATTGAACATAAAGTAGCAGAATTGACTGCCAAACATCCTTCTATCGGAGATTTTAGAAACACCGGATTATTGGGTTGTATCGAGTTGGTGAAAGATCGAAAAACAAAAGAACCGATTACGCCCTGGAATGCAAAACGGGAAGAGAGCGAAGCCACTTACCGCATCGCTGCCAAGATCAGAGAGTTGGGGATGTTCACTTTTGTAAAATGGAATTTCATCTTTATTGCTCCGCCGCTTTGCATCACAGAAAAAGAAATTGATGAGGGGATGGAGATTATTTCTCAGGCTTTGGAAATCGCTGATGAATACTGCCATTAAGGAACTTCATGCGTTCCGCATTTCGAGTTATAAACCACAAAGGGCACAAAGTTTCACAAAGTGAAAAAATGCAATAGTATTTCGTTTTTCATATTAAGAGAAAACTTCGTGCTCTTCGTGCCCTTTGTGGTTTATCAAAAAGATGCAGAACGCATACGCACTTAACAATTAACTTACAATACACTAAAAAAATCAAAAACACCTCCCACTTCTATGAAAGAAGAAATCATTGAATTAAAAGAAGACCTCTCCGCATCCGATTTATATAGCGAAGATTTAGCCCCTGTTCCCAAATCCAAACGCACCTGGACCAAGTGGCATTTAGCTGCGCTTTGGGTCGGCATGGCGGTTTGTATTCCGACCTATCTCCTGGCATCCTATATGATTCTGGATGGCATGTCTTGGCTGGAAGCATTGATCATCATCGGCTTAGCCAATGTCATCATCACGGTACCCATGGTTTTGAATGGGCATGCCGGGGTAAAATATGGTATTCCTTTTCCCGTTATTGGTCGCTCTTCTTTTGGAATCAATGGCATTCACATTGCGTCGATTGTACGAGCTATTGTAGCCTGTGGTTGGTTTGGTATTCAAACCTGGATTGGCGGGCTGGCATTTTATGCAATCTATTGTGCGCTTACAGGAGCCGATGCATCAGTAGGTTTGTCAATGGGGAAATTTATAGGCTTTGGATTCTTTTGGTTAATGAATATTTATTTTATCTGGAAAGGCACCGAGAGCATCAAATTTTTAGAACAGTATGCTGCTCCGATTTTGGTTTTAATCGGTGTGGGCATGATCGCCTGGGGAGCAACGCAGGCAGGTGGTTTTGGAATTGTTTTGGATCAAAGCAAACAACTTGAAGTCGCTGCTGCGGAGACTTATCAAAAAGACAATGTCTATTATCTCGACATTAATCCAATTAAAAATAAAGAAGGCCAAATCAAAGCTAGTGAATACAAAATCATTCAGGAAGGCAATGATTTAGGTTGGCAAAAAATACCAGTCAATACCAAAACACCATTGACGATTCCCTTAGGCGAAAACAGTCCATCCGATCTTAAAATACAATTGCGTAAGCAAAGCAATGAATCCAGTATCGTAGCTGCTACAATCCGTGCTACCAGTGAAAAAGGATTCAGTAGCAAGTTATGGTCTTACCTCCTTTGGCTGACCATCATGGTTGGTTTCTGGGCAACGATGTCCTTAAGTATCGCAGACATCACTCGCTATGCAGCCACTCAAAAAGCACAAGTAGCAGGGCAATTTATCGGCCTTCCCGGCACCATGCTCCTCTATTCCTTTGTTGGCATTTTTGTAACCTGCGCAGCGGTGATCAATTTCGACGATATTTTAATTGGTTCGGATGCTCCTTGGGATCCGGTTAGCTTACTTTCAAAATTTGAAAATCCAGTCGTGGTTGTTTTATCTCAAATCGCTATGATCATCGCCACACTGAGTACCAATATTGCGGCGAATGTAATTGCTCCGGCGAATGCCTTTTCCAATTTAAGTCCAAAAAATATAAGTTTCCGCAGCGGCGGTATCATCACTGGAGTCATTGGAATTCTTATCTGCCCTTGGTTATTGCTCAACGAAATTAGCGGCATTCTAATTTTTATCAGTGGCCTTTTAGGTCCCGTATTAGGGATTATGTTATCCGATTATTATCTTGTTCGAAAGAAAAAAATCCAGTTGGCAGAATTATATAAAAAACAAGGTGCTTACACTTACTCGGGGGGCTTTAATCCCGCGGCTATTGTTGCACTGGTTGTTGGGGTGGGTACTGCTATAATTGGTTTGTATGTTCCGGCTTTGGAGGCGCTTTATAAGTTGTCTTGGTTTTCTGGTTTTTTGGTTTCTTTTGTGATTTATTATTTGATGATGAGGAGGAGTGCGTCTTTGGAAGAAAATAACAACTTGATTACGGAAAGTGAACTTTAACCTCTTCAATGATTTTATTTTTAATTTCTTCCCAATCGATCTGTTTAAGCATTCTAGGCATTGGTTCAATTTCTGCATCATCAAAATAAGTAAGACTTTTAAAGACTAAGAAATCCGTTCCATCAGGAAATTTGGAATTGTAGAACTCAAAAACTTGAGGTAATGAAAACTGTTGAAGAATAAAATATAAGTCAATGAAATCTTTTCTAGAACCTCTACCAGTAATGGCAGATAATTTCATTGCAGCGATGTCTTGAATAGAAGCTAATTTTAAGTTGTCAATATTGATGGGAGGTTCAATAAAGTTATAACGATAAGAAACGAAATCAACTTTAATATCATCGATGAATAGGTTAAGAATTTTAGGCGTTTGGTTAACAACTCTAATTTTTCCTAAATGATCAATATAATCTAAAACAGGAGCGACCTCCATATCTGAATGAGCAAATAAATCTAAATCAATTGAAATTCGATGACCAATTTATAGCGCAAGAGATGTGCCACCAACAAGGAAATATTCATTAAGGTACTCAATCTGTTGAAGATCCTTTAAGAGTTGAAGTGTTTTGGGAAAGATTGTTGGATAGTGAAGCATCTAAAATTATTCTTGTTTAAACTAAAGTATGTGGAGAAAAAATTCAAAGTTTTAGCGTCTAAATCTCTAATCATAAGGATTTCATTCTTGATCAAATCAAGTCCGTAGAAGTCTTTTATGATTTTCCACTCCTTAATAGACCCTTTTTGAATAACTCTTTGAATAATGAATCGAGCATTTTTACTATAATCCAGCGAAGTAAGCTCAATATCCCAAAATAAATAGTTTGGTAAAGTCATAATTTAGTTAAATTTGAGAATAACTCTAAGCAAAGGCAAGTTACACAAAATTAGGTATGTATTCAAGGAGTCAATTTCAATCTGAGCAAATTTCAAAGTGAAACAATTAATCAAAATTTTAATCAAAATGAAAAACCGAGACGCGGGAATTATGGTAGAAGGGTTTAGTTTTGATATTTAGAAAGGAAAAAGGACAACTATGAAAATGAATTTTAAAAGGATGTTAGTTATAAATACCATTTGGTTGCTATTCTTTTCTTGTGGTAAGCAAAAAAATGATGTACCATTAGAATTCACATCAAGGATAGAGGTAAATCGAAATGATAAATATATTAAGTACTTTGAAAATATAACCTGGGAAAATAGAATTGGTTTGACGGAGGAAAAAACAATTACTATTTTCATTGATTCTTGTCATGGTTTATATCGAGAATATCCAATTAAAGTGATGATTCCTGTTTTGGTGCATCGATTAACAAATATTGGTTTAAGAGAAAATTTATTTGAATGGGAATACATTAGAGACTATTTAACAAAAACAAAAAACTTATCTGATAAAGAGTATGATGAATACTTACTTTCAAATATAGATCAAAGTAAATTGAGTAATCAACATTCATGGTATTCTCATTATTATTCTTTTCACGATGACATTTTAGAAGCTTTAATAATTAGACAATGTAGGTTGCTTAGGGATGGTAAAGACCAAAATATTATTCTTGAAGATAGATTGCTGAATAATTACCAGAAGACGGTATTAAAATATTCCAGACTACCTCACTCATTGGCTATAGATAGCTTGATCATGGAAATTGCAAAAAAAGAGGTGAATGGGCATAATCTTGTCAAAGTATTAATGCAATATGGCACTGAAGGAACCAGGGAAGTGAAAAAGTTTATAACAAATGAAAAAAACATTTCTAACTCAGGAAAAAACCTTCTTTTATATTATTTAAAAGAGAAGGTTAAATCAGATTTAAAAAAAGCTGAACAAATTCAATTATTAGAATACTTAACAACGGATACCATTTATAAAAGGCGCTTTAAGAATCAACTTGCACCAATAGCAATGATTAATCATGAAATAACTGGAAAGGATTTAGAAGTATGTTCAATTGAAATAGGAATAGATATTGAGGCTAATAAAAAGAAAAAAAGAATTTATGAAGAAGAAAAAAAGGCAAGAATTGAAGAAATTAGACAAGAAATATTGATTAAGCAAAATCGTAGAAAATAATACAGCATGCAACAATAATAGTTACCCCTAGAGACTGTACACCCGTTCCCCATCGGGGGAAGGCTAATCAGTTTTATTTGGGTAAATTTCAAAGTGAAATAATTAATGAAAATTTTAATGAAAATGAAAAAACTGAGACGCGGGAATCATGGCAGAAGGTTTTAGTTTTGATACTTAGAAAGGAAAAAGGGCGTTAGCTCTGGTCGTATTAAAATATATATCGCTGCGTTTTTCACGCGGTTAGAGCTACGATCTTATATGATGTTGTTCAGGTGTACCCTTGTTGACAGAAAGAAAGAAAAAAATAGAAATGGAGAAATCTGAAGAATTAAGTAATAAAATATCTTTATTCTGGAATCAGAATAAAGATGAAATTACGGATAGAAGTTTCTATTCAGTTGCGAAAAAAGCATTAACAAAAGAGGAATATGAATCATGTTTTTTATCTGATTATTTTTCGGAAAAAGTAGATGAACTAGCAATTGAAGGAGATGATTACTTCGAAAAGAGAGAATATGAAGCAGCTATTGAAGCCTATAAAAAAGGAATTGAAATAATTCCTGAACCGAAAAATTTATGGGAAACAAAACTATGGTTTACGGCAGCAATCGCCGATTCTTATTGGAATTTGAAAAAATATAAAAATGCATTAGAATATTTAGACGATTCATTACAAGTTGAAGGAGGAAAAGAAAATGCTTTTATCAGATTAAGAAGAGGGCAGGTTCTTTTTGAATTACAAAGAATAATTGAAGCGAAACAAGAATTACAAAAAGGATATGAATTGAATGGTGAGGATTTGTTTGAAGATGAAGACGATAAATATCTAAAACTGATTAAAGAAAGATGAAAAGGAAGCCAGCACACACACAATCGATAGAAAGATCATGGCTCCTATAGGGTCGCCACGCCTTCTATCGGGAGCGTTATCAGGTGTCAGAAAAACAATACAATTACAAAAAAAAACAACACAAACCACCTATGTCAATACTAATAAAAAACGGCCGAATCATAACCGCCGAATCAGACTACATCGCTGACCTATACATCGAAGGCGAAAGCATCCAAGCCATCGGAAAAAACCTAAATTATCAAGCAGACAAAACGATAGATGCCACTGGCAAATTCGTTTTCCCCGGAGGCATTGATCCACATGTGCATCTCGACATGCCTTTTATGGGCACCTCTTCCAGCGACGATTACGAAACCGGAACGCGTGCCGCCTTACACGGAGGTACGACCATGGTCATTGATTTTATTTTACAAACACAAGGAGATACGCTTCACAATGCGCTAAAAACCTGGCAAGAAAAATCTCAAGGAAAAGCCATTGGCGATTATTCATATCACATGGCCGTTACTGATTTCAATGATGAGGTAGCAAAAGAGGTCGTTGAATTTATAGAACAAGAAGGCATCACTTCTTTTAAGACTTTCATGGCTTACAAAGGTGCGCTGATGATCGATGATGGTCAGATGGTGCAACTCATGAAAGTGGTCAAAAAACATGGCGGCTTAGTCACGGTACATGCCACCAATGGTGATATGATTGATTCTCTGATTGCCAAACATCGTTCGGAAGGAAAGATGGCTCCTTTATATCACTACCTTTCTCAGCCGGAGGTTACCGAGGCAGAAGCTTCTGGTCGCTTTGCAGATATGTTAGAGTACACCGGTTGCCCGGGTTACATTGTGCACATGACTTGCGAAGGAGCATTGAATGCCATTCGTCGGGCCACCACTCGCAATCAAAAAGTCTTTGTAGAAACCTGTACTCAATATTTGGTTTTAGATGCTTCGCTTTACGAAAATGATTTTGAAGGAGCCAAGTGGGTCATGAGTCCTCCCTTGCGGGAAAAGAAAGATCAGGTGGCACTTTGGTCTGGCATTAATCAGGGATTGATTCAGGTGATCGGAACAGATCATTGTCCTTTTATGTGGGAGCAAAAGAAAATGGGAAAGGATGACTTTTCTAAAATTCCAAATGGTCACCCGGCCATTGAACACCGCATGGAATTGATGTTTACAGAAGGAGTTGGCAAAGGAAAAATATCTTTGAATAAGTTTGTCGAAATCACCTCTACTAATGCGGCCAAAATATTTGGGATGTATCCGCGCAAAGGAACCATCTCTATTGGTGCGGACGCTGATATTGTCATTTTTGATCCTAATAAAAAGCATGAGATTTCAGTGGATACGCATCATATGAATGTTGATTACTCTGGCTATGAGGGTTGGAAATTAACGGGGAAATGTGAGACGGTTTTGTTGAGGGGGACTGTTGCCATTGAGAATAATGAATGTAAGTTGAAGGCTGGTTTTGGACAGTTTGTTCCGAGGGGAAAAACGTCTTTGACCGTCTAGGGATAATAGATTTGTTGTTTCCCTGAACGCGGGGCACTACTATTGCGGTTTTAAACACATAGGCCACATAGGGCATATAAGCCTTCTATCGTAAAAGAGCATATAGTAAAAATGCTGTTCGCATTTTTTTATATAGTTCACACAGCTTTATAATTCCCAACTGGCGGCCCGACAGGTTCCCTATATGAACTATGTAAGATTTACTGAAAGTAAATTACTATGTGAGCTTTCGCGATAGTGGGCTATGTGATCTCATATGCCTATGTGTTAAAATTCACGTATAAGACGCTAAAAGCACAGCAATTCTAGATTCTTATACTTGTTATCCTATTCATATTAAAATCGCAGGATCAATACGCTAAACAGTTAAAATAAATCAATAATTAAATAATAAAAACAAACAATATGCCCAGAAAAGTAAAATCCGGTTTAATACAAATGAGCCTTCCAATGACAGAAGGAGAAGGAAGCATCCAGGAAATCATGGACGCGATGATAGACAAACACATTCCATACATTGAAGAAGCAGGAAAAAAAGGAGTACAGATTCTTTGCTTGCAAGAGATATTCAATACCCCCTATTTTTGTCCAGGACAAGATCGAAAATGGTATGAATCTGCGGAGCCGGTCCCCGGACCAACAGTTGCCCGAATGCAGGAATACGCTAAGAAATACCAGATGGTAATGATTGTCCCCATTTATGAAATGGAACAGCCTGGCGTACTTTATAACACTGCTGCCGTAATAGATGCAGATGGTACTTACCTCGGCAAATATCGAAAAAATCACATTCCGCACACCACTGGTTTTTGGGAGAAGTTTTTCTTTAAACCTGGCAATTTAGGCTATCCGGTTTTTCAAACTAAATATGCGAAAATCGGGGTCTACATTTGCTATGATCGCCACTTCCCGGATGGCGCAAGGATTCTTGGTTTAAATGGAGCAGAGATCGTTTATAATCCTTCGGCTACAGTAGCGGGTCTTTCCCAATATTTGTGGAAACTCGAACAACCTGCACACGCGGCCGCCAATGGTTATTTCATGGGCTGCATCAATCGCGTAGGCGAAGAAAAACCTTGGGACTTAGGTCGCTTTTATGGCACCTCTTACTTCGTAGATCCACGCGGACAAGTTTTCTCAGAAGCTTCTGAATACGACGATGAGTTATTAATTGCTGAATTTGATTTAGACCTCATTAATGAAGTGCGTTCGACTTGGCAATTTTATAGAGATCGAAGACCGGAGACTTATGGGAAGTTGACGGAGTTATAATCTGCAGTTGGCTTTTAGCAGCTGGCAGTTAGCTTCTCACTATCGCACGTTATAGCGAAGCTAACTGCTAACTGCCAATAGCTAGAAGCTATATTGTAAATAGATACATTAAATCAATAAAACTCAATCACCTTGGCAGAATATAAAAGACCTACGACCGAAGCAGAATTTGAGCAAAATTTTGTGCAGAAAAAACCTTTGATGAATCCGACAGAGGCATTTTATGAGAGCTCTCGTTGCTTGTTTTGTTACGATGCTCCTTGTATGAATGCTTGTCCGACGCACATTGATGTTCCGCTTTTTATTAAGCAAATTCAAACGGGCAATACGACTGGAGCGGCGAAGACTATTTTTGAAACCAACTGGCTCGGCAATGCTTGTGGGAAGGTTTGTCCAACGAGTGAATTGTGTGAGGGGGCCTGTGTTTATGACGAGCAGCAAGTGCCGGTTATTCAAATTGGTCGCTTACAAAATTTTGCAACAGATCAAGCAATAAAGTCTGGGACTCCGCTATTCTCTCCGGGGCCAGACAATGGCAAAAAGGTAGCCATCATTGGAGCAGGGCCAGCAGGAATTGCCTGCGCCTGCGAATTGAGAACATTGGGCTATGCTGTAGATGTTTTTGAAGCAAAAGACAAACCTTCTGGGCTAACCGTTTATGGGGTTGCTCCTTATAAAATTACCAATCAGGAAGTGTTGGACGAGATGGATTATTTGCAAAAGCAACTGCATTTCAATATTCATTATAATTCCCCAATTAGTACAAGCGAGCAATTGCAAGAACTGGAAAAAGATTATGATGCTTTATTCCTTGGCGTTGGTTTAGGTGCTACTGCTACTTTGAACTTGCCGGGAGAGGAAAAAGCGAATGTGGTGGGCGCCGTAGAATTTATCGAGGAGTTGCGCATGCAACATCATGAGATTCAAGTGCCGGATAATGTCGTCATCATTGGTGGCGGAAATACTGCGGTAGATGCTGCTTCTGAATCTGCCCGTATGGGTGCCGAAAATGTGTCTTTGGCTTATCGCCGTAGCAAGGCGGACATGGGGGCTTATGGCTTTGAATATCAATTGGCGAAATACGCTGGGGTAAAAGGATTATTTAATGTTTCTCCAGTGGAAATTACCGGTGATGAAAAAGTGACTGGGGTAAAATTTATTCGAACAGAAAGCAATAATGGGAAGTTGGAAAATATCGCGGGTAGTGAATTTATTGTCCCTTGTGATTTGGTTATCAAAGCGACGGGGCAAGCGAAGCAAGGTCATTTTTTAAGTTTGATTGATGGTTTGGAAATGGATAAACGAAGACGAATTGTTGTCAACATGGAGAATTATCAAACGACGAATCCGAAGTATTTTGCGGGTGGTGATGCTGTGAATGGTGGGGCGGAAGTTGTTAATGGGGCTTATGAGGGGAAGGTTGCTGCGAAGGGGATTCACGAATGGTTGAATGCTTAATTTTAATAACAATACAAACGTAATTGATATATAGCAGTTAGCTATTGGCAGTTAGCAGTTGGCTTCCCTACTAACGCGAAAGAGGGAAGCCAACTGCCAGCTGCTAAAAGCAAACTGCTGAACAATTAAAAAATAAACAAAAATAATATGCCAGACTTATCCATAAATTTTGCAGGAATCAAATCACCTAATCCATTTTGGCTGGCCTCAGCGCCACCGACCAATTCTGGTTATCAAATCATGAAAGCTTTTGAAGCGGGATGGGGCGGTGCCGTTTGGAAAACACTGGGCGTTCCTGTTATCAATGTATCCAGTCGATATGGTTCGATGAATTACAGAAATACCCGGATGGCCGGATTTAGCAATATTGAATTGATCACCGATCGAACCTTAAGTGAAAATTTAAAAGAAATCGAAGAGGTCAAAAAGTATTTCCCAAACCATGCGGTGATTGCTTCTTTGATGGTGGAAACCAAAGCGGAGTGGGAACAAATTATCAAGGATGTAGAAAACGCTGGGGCGGATGGCATTGAGTTGAACTTCGGTTGCCCGCATGGGATGTGTGAGCGAGGGATGGGCTCCGCGGTTGGGCAGGAACCGGCCGTGTTGGAGACGATCGTAGGTTGGGTTATGGAAATGGCAAACATACCCGTGATCACCAAACTGACCCCTAATATTTCTCATATCGTTGATCCTGGTTTGGCGGCTGCGCGCGGCGGGACTGATGGCATTTCATTGATCAATACCATCAAGAGTATTGTCGGAATTGATTTGGATACTTATGCGCCCTACCCTGTGGTGGATGGCAAAGGAACGAATGGTGGCTACTGTGGCCCGGCGGTAAAACCGATTGCATTAGAGATGGTCAAAGAATTGGCGAAACATCCAGAAATCAAACACCTCCCCATCTCTGGAATTGGAGGTATTGAAACCTGGCGGGATGTTGTAGAATTTATGTTACTCGGCGCTTCTTCGGTGCAGGTTTGTACGGCAGTCATGCATTATGGATTTGGAATTGTACGGGAAATGGAAAGCGGATTGATAGACTTTATGAATGAAAAAGGCTATGAAACGATTTATGATTTCGTAGGAAAAGCATTGCCAAATGTAACGGAGTGGAAACACCTGAACCTCAAACATAAAGTGGTCGCCAAAATTGATCCGGTGAAATGCATCGGTTGTGAATTGTGTTACATCGCTTGTGATGATGGTGCGCACCAAGCCATCCGATTGTCTGAAACCAATGGAAAAAGAATTCCAGAGATCATTGATGAAAATTGTGTGGGTTGTAATTTATGCTCCCTGGTTTGTCCGGTGGAGGAGTGTATTACGATGGAGCAACGGGATGATGGAACGGAGCATGTTACTTGGCAAGATCGGACTGATGCTAATACGATACCGACTAGTTTTGATGATGAACGCGCTGGGGGAAATGGGCATTATGTGCCGAAGGCTACGGATGGGCTTAGGAAGTAGGTGGGGTGGTTTTTTTTTTGTACCAGTGTGTTTACATTTTGGTAGGGTTTGTTTTTCTTTTAGGGGGAATACGGGGTTGTTCTATTTCGATTACACCTAACTTAATCTATCCCCTCCTATCCTATTACGTATACATCTTCGATAGCTCTAAGGTGAAAATATTTCTATCTATAACAATCAAAATACAAACTCCCTAACTACCCTTCCCCACTTTAACCACCTCCTTTTTAGTTTTACCTAATTTCTTTGCTCCATTCATAGCCTTTTCCTTTTTAGCCTTATACAGCACTTCAACTCTTATAGCTTTTAAACCAGAAACCCCTTGTAAATCTTCCAAGTCTAACATTTCAATTTCGCCAACCAGACTTTTGGATTGCAGATATTTGAGGTAGTTAACATACTCGAAAGCATCTTTATTTTGAGAATAAACAATTGCGATTTTACCCGGTTGGGTAAGGCGTTCATCGGTTCCTTTAATATGCGATTTATCAATTCTTTTTTTGACAATTTCATATCGGGCATTATAAGCACCATCCACATCGAATGATTTTTGTTCCATACTAAAACGAATGGCCAATGGATTGCTGTGTATTAAAACAAGGGAGGCGACACGTAAAGGATATGGTAATTCTTCCGCCAAGTCGAAGGCGACTTGTTCTAGTTCGCACATGGTTTCTAACTGCCACAAGCGAAGATTATGTAGATACATTAAATTAAAGGATTCGTCATTCACCAATGATGCTCCAATGTACATGTTAAACTCTACGCCATCTGTTTTGTAACGCTCATAATAGTGTGGAAACATTTTTTGTGCTTCCTCTTGTTTTTTATCTAAATGGGCTGCTAATTTATCATTCAGAATATTGACACTATTTTCGTATGATTTTCGCTCTTGATAAACAACATGTAGTTGTGGGTCAATTTTAGAGATATAGGCATTTATCGCTTGTTCAAAGACAGGATTGAGCGTTTTTAAATGATTAAAAATGGGATAGATTTCCCGCTTCAAAAAATCAAGTATACTGACCTCATCACCTGCTTTTAATCCTTGCCCGATATTATTTAAATAAGTCTGAACCCGATAGACCAAATTTTGATAAATTGGAAAGGAGTGCTCCTCCATTACCTTTTCGAAAGTTTCAATAACCATCGACAATTGCAATTCCAAATCTGCTTGAATGGCACTGTTCCGAGCGGTAGAAGACCCTTTGATATCGCTTTGCGCGTACAATGGATAAACGTCGTTAAACACAATATCATCTAATAATGGATTTTCTTTGCCTTCTGCTTTTTGACTATTAAACCCGGTGGCGGCTTGGGTAAAACGCCATTTAACTGTAGGATGAATAGAGGTATAATTTTCCTGAATTGTACTTTCTAATGTATTCTGATTTTCTTCATAAAGTCGCTCCGAAGCAATTTTCACGAAAGGAATAACATCTTCTAACTTTGTAGCATTTAATGAATTGAGTTCATTTTTTCGGGTGGAAGCCAACTCAATAAGTTGAACATGTCCATTACTCAATTCTATTGGAACGAGTACAAAACTTTTGATTCCATTCTCCTTTAATTTCTGATATAAGAGCGACTCTTTAAAACTTTGCCCATACAACTCAACATCAGGAATAGCAATTATTTCGGACTGTTGCATCACGTTATCACAAATGTAATTACAAAACATATTTTCATACTCAACCGTTTCATTTTCTTCTAAAAATATACTTTTCGAACCCCGGTTGAAAAAACCACCCAGCGAGCGTTCTGTTTTGGTATCATACATGGAATAACCTACCATCAAATCCTTAATTCCCATATATTCGGAAATATGTTCCTGGAACTCCTTAAAGACACTTTCATCATTTCTAAGAAAAACAGATCGAATTTTTGAGAGTATAACATCATTGGTTGCATCAAACAAAGTCATTAAGCCAAAGCCTTTGAGGATATAGCTGTCTGCGGGAAACTTTGACTTCCAAAATTCAAGGTCTTCTCCATGAAGCATCAATTCGTCGATGTCTTCTTGTGTCAACTCCGGTGCTTTTTCCGTTTTGATAATGTCCATAAAATCAGCATTGAACAAAGTCCGGTAATATCGTGTAGTACCCTTTTTCTGGTCCGGGACATCAATAAAAGCGGGCCTACTTACATCGACGAACTGTTTGTAATAGGTCATTAAAATAGCAGTACAAGCATAGAAATAGAGCTTCGATTCATTGTATCCATTGATGTCTAAGTGGAAATCTGGCCCAGCATTATTCAATATATTTTGAAAGCGCTGAGTGAGGTTAAATACCGTATATTTGAATGGAATCATGACTGCTTTGATTTCATTCAATTGTAGTGCCTCCGGGAATATTGGACTTAATAAAATATTTATTTCCTTTTCATATTTCTGCAGTTGGCTCAAGTCTTCAATACCTTCTCTCAGCTCAGGAAATTTATTGACCGCTTCCAAAACCTTCTTACTCGACTCATAGTAAGGGTGTTTCTCATCATGGGCATACTTTTCAAAAACCTTAATTTGGCTTTCGAGACTAAAAAGTATGCGCAAAGGAGAATCTGTGGGTTGGGTCTTAAATTGAATGAGTTTCATATGATGATGTTTTTAAGGGAGAATAAATGTGGTTCCTAGCCCTATGCTTACTAACCGATTTATACTATACTGACTCCTAATGGAACTTTACGCAATTTACAACAATTGCAAGTACCAAAAGTTTTATGTGAGGAATATAAGGAATCTCTCGGTTTTGTCCTAACAACCTTTCCATCGTTATCAAATTTGTGATTCATGCACTCTTCAAAGTTTGGTTTAAAATCCTAACTTTTCATACAATTTAATGGCGCCAATATTTGATTCAGCAACATCTAGATAAGGAATTTTATTTTCAGAGAACACTTGTTCCGAAGTATACACCCAGTCGTAGCTATGGATGTATATGCGGTTTTATCTATAGGCTTTTTGAGTCGTTTAGCAATAAATTTTCAATCTTATGTTCGGGAAAAACAGATATCCAGAATATCAATCCTTCATATTTAGCTAATAAATTAGTGGCTTCTAATATTGGATTTTCTATCTTTTCTTTTTTAAATTGCTGTATCAAAATCTTTTTTATTTGCTTATAAAAGAAACGGACTTCCTCTTTAAATTTTGGATACTCCTCGTAAGCTTCAAAAAACAGAATAAAATATCTAGACATTCCCTTTTTCGTCAAAGAAAGAATTTCGGGAATAAAAGATTGATAAAATCCCTTTATCATCATTTCTAATTCCATTGAGTTCATATCTTTCAATGTGTTCCAATCTACTTGCTTGTAATAGGAAATAAAATATCGATGAATTACTTCTTGATAAAGTTCTTCTTTATTTTTGAAATAATGGTAAAATGCACCTTTCGATAGTTTGGTTTCCGTTACTAAATTAGACATTGAGGTATTTCTATAACCTTTATCCAAAAATAGTTTAAATGACGTTTCTGTTATAAATTCTTTGGTGTCATTTTTCTTCATTCTACTAATGTCTTTTTTACTTCGTTGTTAAAAAAATCCTCTAACTTATGGCTTCCATATTGTTTAGCAACATTATCAGAAGCCATTGCTGTTAAAAAAAATTCATACGGTCCGTATGTCGTTGATGAAGTGAAGCTTCTTAAAAACCAAATGGTAAGTTTTCTAATCCAATCAGGTAGGTGTGTAATTTTTATTTCTTTATCCCATTCTTTTAGTGCTAATTTTGCCAGTTCATTATGAGTGAAAATTTCTTGTCCTCCTACTGATGGTTCCTTTTCATCAGCTAAAATTTTATCAACACACACTTCCGCTAAATCAGCTCCATGAATTGGATTCAATTTAAAGTTCCCATCACCAAACAAATATACTCTTCCTCCTTTTGCCATGTCCAAGAAATCTCCCATGTCAGAGAAAAAGCCATTTGGCCGTATTATCGAATAATTTATATTAGGAGTTTCTTTTAATTCATCTACAAATCGTTCTTTTGCTTCAAAAATTTTCAGGTGCCGTAATTTATGACCCTTAAAAGCTGAAATATATTGGAAGGCTTCAATATTTGATTTTATTGCTTCCTGTAACAAATTTGAATTTCCTTGGTAATCGACATCCATATAAGTTAATCCATCTTTTTGCCGTGTTATTCCAACGGTTGTAAAAACCCAATCAATATCTTTTGCAACATTTACAAGTGTTTCGGGATCTGTAATTTGACCAATAAAATAGTCGTCAACATTTTCGAATATCTCCTTCTGGCTTTCTTTTCGAATTAAGACCCTCACCCAATAGTTTCTTTTCTTTAATTCCTTGACAAGATATTGTCCTAAGTAACCTGTTGCTCCTGCTACTAGTACTTTTTTCATAATTTCATTTTTATAAACCGACCGTTCGGTATGCAAATGTAGTTGAAAAATGTATTACATCCTATTATTCCATGAAATTAATTTGTTTGTGACTCCTATCCCTCACCAAAATACAAATCCCACCACCCCATCCAAAGGACTTTTAAATACACTACCACCCTAAGACTACCTCCTTTTATTATAAAAAATAAAGGAAAACCACAGGTAGTTTTTAAACGTAAAAAGGCATGTATTTCACAGTAGCTACTTTTCGTAACAGTAAAAATACATGCCAGTTGTTCTTGTCTACTCCTTTTGGTAAATTACCAGAAATTTGAATAAAAAAGACGCCTCACCAAATCAAAGATCAACCCTTCTTCTTTGCTTTATCCGCTTTCTTCTTAGCTTCATCAGCAGCCTTCTTTGCCATAGCAGCCGCCTTTTCCGCCTTCCTTGCCGAAGTCGCAGCTTCTGCAGCAGCCTTCTTTGCATCAGCCGCAGCCTTTACCGCTTTCTTCTCTGCAGCTACCGCTTCTTGAGCTGCTTCTTTAGCGGCCACTGCTGCATCTACAATTTCCTTTGGAATAGTTCCTGCAATTTTCGTTTTTGTTATTCCTAGCTTAGTTAGCTTTTTATTCGATAATAGGTGGCTATGTTCTTCTTGAGTTAAAAGGCAGTAGGGAATTGTTTTTTTATCATAGCTCTCTTTGAAGAAACTCTTCATTTCTGATTTAACTAACCTTATGAATTCATTCCATTGGCTTTTAGGTATTGTTTGACAACCTTCTGACCAAGTCCATTGAGATCTGCCTTCGCCTCCTTTATGGATATTTATATCGTAATGCCCCCACTCTACTGGATACGGCTTGTTCTCAGTTTCATTTTCGCCACCATCTCTATGTCCTTTTACTTTCCCCTCGTTGTTGGCTTTCGCAAATCTTTTTTCGCCTCGGTCCCATTGAACCAAAGCACTATATTTTCCATTATGCATTCCAATTTTATGCGCATAGTAAACGCCAGGATCTAGAACGAACATTCCTTTGGAGGTATCGTTACCAGTTCCTTGTCTCACATAGCCAGGATCCGTATTGGCATTGAATGCGCAACAAAGGGACTTATTCTTTAATCTGATGTCTACAAAAATAGCATCGTCATACAGGTTCCGATCATTCACTCCTTGCTTACCCAAAGAATTCAAATAATACCCACGTATCCCTAACAATACTACTGGATATTTTTCTCGGTTGATATTAAAGCTGTCAATAACCACCTGGGGTTTTGCTTTTAACATGTTAGGCCGAGATTGAGGTAGTTTTAGGTGAACTCGTTTTACTAATTTTTTACTAGCCATTGTTTTATTGGTTTGTTTTTGAAGTGATTAAGGTTTTTTTTGAAGAGGAGTTTTAAGATTAGATTTGAAATAGATTATTTTTTTACGTATTAATCTAAATAAGGATTCAAATTTTATTAATACGGTGTAACCTTCCCCATATCAGACGTGGTTGGCAGTACGTTTGCTTTGCCTCTTAGCTTAACTGACACCAATCGCCTGGTATAGGTTATTAGTGCCGAATTTTATATTAATTGTTTTCTTCGATCTCAATTCTATCAAGCGTTTTTGATATTATCTCTTCCCATTCTTTTTGAACTGTCAAGTACTCTGAAATATTAATATACTTTCCATTTTTCTTTACACACCAACTCCATTGTTTATACTGGTCAGTAAAATCTCCATCCACAATCGTAGCTCTCCTTTTTAAATAGTCAATTCCAACTTGCTTCTCACCAATTTCTTCTGTTTTACTGTAAGCCCCAGCGAACCCCACCTACTTCTCCTCCTCCAGTCCCCGCTCAAAATTCGCAAGAATCTCCGAATCAATCCGATGCGGCAACCATTCCACAGCCTCTGCCGTAACTTTATGAGCTGCCACTTTTTTCAACAACCAGTGCAGATAAGAATAAACGTAGCGTATTTTATTCCCGCTACCTCGCAGTAGGCTTTCTTTGTTTGACCGCTTTGCTGCCAATAGGTAATGTGATTTAATTTTTCTGTTTTTTTCATCATCTTTGTTTTTCGCAAAGATAGAGAGCCTGTTCAGAAGGAACAAGGTGGGGTGAGATGGAGGGATACTGCTAATCGCCCTCAATACTTTGGGCGATGGGAGAACTTTCATCTCCCTAGCGTTTTGAGATGCTCTCTCAAAATAATTCCTTAACTTTGAAGGAATTAGGTGCCCATTCTGGGCACACACAACGTGTATAATTCATTGCTTAGTTCTTTCTTACTTGGAAAATCCTGCGGATTTTCCTCAGATTCGTTTTCTTTTGTTATTTTAGTTATTGACAACGCAACGAAATCATACACAGTACGCTAGTTTGCAACCTCCCTTCGGTCGAGACGCTGCAACTAATCGAGTAGGGAAAGGTGACTAATTTAGCCACCCCAGCCCTCTCACACCACACAGGCGTCAGACTGTTCATTAATCCCTTCTTTCTGTCCAATACTGTTATTTTATAGTTTGTATAATCGAGACAATCAATTTTTTATTATTTTATTGAACAATTGATTTCTTTAATACGTAATTCTCATAATCCAAAGGGTTTAGCTTATTAGCCACCCATTCAGAGACCCTTAAAAATTCGATGCAGAACTCTGAAAAAAAGAAAACCTTATCCAATAACAATTCGCACCC
>JBLHRR010000078.1:0-24906 GCA_047626155.1 Saprospiraceae bacterium
AATTCATTTAGTAAAAAGGCTACTGCTTCACCAACTGCTTCGTAAATACTTTATCCCCATTCTGCAAAACAACAAATAAAATCCCAGGAGCCACTTTACTTAAATCAAGGTTCAGTTCATTTCTCCCATTCGTAAAATCTGTTGCAGGGAGAAGGATGATTTTCCCATTGACATCGGTCAGGCTTATTTCCAAATCAGTAGCATCTTCAATTTCAAAAGACAAGCGTACCTCATTCTTTGCCGGGTTCGGACTCATCTCGAATGATTCAACTGCTAAAGTTTGCCGCGCTGCTTTTCCTGTTTTATCCTTACAATCTGCCGCAGGATCTAATTTAAATTTAACGGGCAAATTGAATTTCACATTTACCTGCTTACCTCTTTGTTTTCCTGGAATCCATTGCTCCTCCATTTCGTTCATTTTTTCTACAACATCCAAAACCGCTTCATCCAAACCATGTCCTTTTGATCTTAGGATTTCCGGATTCATAACTTCCCCCTTTTTATTGATAACAAAACGAACAACCACCATTCCTTCCGCTCCAGCATCCTGTGCTTCTTTCGGGTATTTGACATTCATGTAAATGAATTGCAACATTTTCTGTCGACTACATTCTTTACGTTCCTCCATATCCGCCACTTCTTCACAACCAGGGAAACGCGGCATATCTTCAACTACGGTAAAGATATCTTCTTCGGAGCATAGCTCTTCCTCCGTTATAGCTTTAGGGGCTTTGGGATCCTCTTCCTTTTTCACTTTCTCTATCGAAGCTCTTTCGCCCCCATCTAGTTTAAATTTGACAGGCAGATTATAATAAACATCTACGCTCACCCCTCTTTGTTTCCCTGGAATCCAAACAGGCATTTTATTAACCACACACAATACTTCTTCATCACATCCTCCACCGATGGTTCGGAGCATTTCTGCTTTTTGTACTTTTCCATTTTTCTTGATAACAAATCGAACAACAGCCATTCCCTCTGTTCCTGCCTTTCGGGCAGCGGCCGGGTACTTAATGTTAGAATATACAAACTCTAGCATTTTCTGTTTGCTACATTTTAGTCGCTCTTCCTTATCCTCTACATCCTCACAACCTGGGAAGCGGGGCATTTCTTCTACAACCGAAAAGATCTCGCCATTTTCTTCTTTCATAACAGACTCTGCACGTTCTATATTTGCTTCAGGAATTTCATTCCGCTCAGGACTCACTTGTGCGGTAAGTTCTGTTTTTGACAATACTGTAAATAAGCAGATAAACATAGGGATTACCAGAAGGTACTTCCAACGGGCAGTGTCGGTAGATTGATTTTTAGTCATCATTTGAATACGTTTTTTAAGTTGTGAATGAATAAAATTATTGGCCATCGCAATACTCTTTCCTTGCTGGAATTGTTGTAATAGCAATTGACCATATTGTTTTTTAGTTGTCTTTTGTAATACCCTTTCATCAGCTAGATATTCGTGGACATTACGAATGGATCTGCGATAGCAATAGATAAGCGGACTACACCAAAAGAGGATGGTCAGTACTTCCAGTAAGATGACATCCACGCTATGGTGCTCGTCAATATGTACCAACTCATGACGGGTAATGCTATCCAATTCCTCTTGACTGTATTTCGCGGAAGCGCTGATAAATAAGAAATGGAAAAATGAAAAAGGCAAGTGGATCGCTTTGTTCTGCAGCAAAACATAGCTTCCTTTTTTTTCTGAATTGCTGCTTCGATAATGTTTGTAAATCTGTAATAGGCCGTAAAAAAATCGCACACTCATCAACAAAACACCCAGCCCATAAATCCACAACAACAGCTCCTGAACCGCAATACTTTCAGATAAGGGACTTGCTACTACCGTCGCAATCTCCGCTTCTACATGATGCACCGTAACGGTAACCGTCTCCAAATAAGTCAATTGCTCCTCTTCCATTTTAACTGCAATTGGCATTTCTGCAAAAGGAATACACAATCCTAACAATAAGGTTGCTACTAAGTACCAGCGATTGTTTTGAAAAAAAGTTTCCTTACTTAGCCACAAGGCATAAAGCAAATAGAACCCCAACCAACAGAGGCTTACTTCGAGTAGGTAATTCATCATGGTTACTTAGTTTTAGCGTCGTTTTCTTTTTCGTTGATCAGCTCTGTTAATGCTTCGATATCCATCTCTTTTTCATCGACCATAAAAGAGACTAAGCTATTCATGGAACCTCCGAAGTAATCACTGACCAAGTCCTTCAGTGTTTTTTTACTATAGTCGTCTTTGGTGATAGTCGGAAAGTACTCATGCGTACGCCCATAGGCTTTATGGCCTACAAAGTCTTTCTTTTCTAAGATGCGAACAATGGAAGAAATGGTGCTATGCGGTGGTTTGGGCTTCCCCAATTCTTCCAAGATATCACTAACCGTACAGCGTTCGAGGCGCCAAATAATTTGCATGAGGTCTTCTTCTGCTTTTGTTAATTTCTTCATTTTTATCTACTTATTATTAATGCCTGATAAATTATTTTACACTTCCTACAAATCATTTTTGCCCCAACTAGTACTCTGAACATATAGTAAGAATTCGTAGCGCCTTCTTTGCGTCGTTGCGGTTACCTCCGAGTCTGATGAATAACTTCTTTCAACTGAGCAACCCGTTTTCGACTGTAGTCTTGATGTTTTTTATCGCCCGTAGCCAGATATCTTTTATATTGACGAACGGCCATTGCTTTGTCTTTATAAAATAAATCCGTATTCCGGGCGATGTAAAAAAGGTAGATTGGTTTTTTGGAGTGCGCGTAGGCTTCTTCATATAAGTCCAGCGCCTTCTTATATTCTTTCTTCCTATCGTAATGGACGGCTAGTTCTTCGTAGTAAGTACTTGTCTTCTGAGAAATAGCCAGCTCAATCGCTTTTTCCAAATGAGTCATGCTTTTCTCTACATCCCCTTTTTCGTCGTAAGCAATAGATAAATAATGATGCGTATGTTCTGAGTCTTTGCTCAGACTCACCAATCTTTTTAATTGATAAATTCCTTTATCCAAACTATCCAATTGAAGGTAAGCAACCCCAAGTATCATTTGGTAATAGGCATTAGAATCTTCTTGCGCTTGTGTTTTTTCCAACAGTGTAGTTACATTTTCATAACTTTTCTGCTTATGTTGAATTCGGGCAGCGGTATATAACAATTGGATATTATTTTCTGACAGCTCCAAACCCCTATCAACCATCATTTCCGCATATTCCAAAGACTCCATTTGCGTGTAAAGGTTTGCTAGTTCATTTATGACTACTAGGTCTTTCTCGTTCAGATTATGAGCTTGATTGAAATAAGCCATGGCTTGCAGTGGCTGCTTAGTTTTAATCGAGTTGAAACCATTCAATCGATAATAATAACTATTGGTACTGTCTATTTGAATCAGTTCACGGTAGTACTCTTGCGCGGCGGCGTAGTTTAATTCCTTCTCGTAGAGGTAGCCCAGGTTGCTGATGGCCATGACGTAGTTCGAATCTTTTTTCAAAACTTCCTTGAAATAAATTTTTGACTCCGCATAATTTCCCGACTGCAAATAACACCAGGCTAGTTTTGACAAATATTCCAGATTATTCGGTTCGTTTCGCTGACATTCATAAAAGTGATCGGCGGCTTTGTCATATTGGAAAGCACTAATAGCAGCCAAGCCTTTTTGATATTCAGCTTCAGTATCAAAAGTAAAACCGCGATCTATCAGAATGGAATCCTGAGCCTCTAAGCTCAAAAAGGAAAGAAAAAGGAGTAAATAGGATAGCGTTTTTTTCGTCATCATTTTGGATTAGGCATGCTTATGTAATGCCTGTAGGCCAAAGATATAACGAATACTTCAGTTAATCAACTTATTAATAGGCTTTATAACGTAAAGGTACGTTATAAAGCGAAATCATTTAAATATCCTTAATTATATGTTCCTTTTATAGTAGTATAATCCGATGGGACTCGCTCAAACCGCAGAAAAAACGTTGCGCTTTCGTTGCGCTCTTTGCGTCCCATTCGACAAGCTCAGGGCAAGCAGTTGCGGTGAAAAGTTTCTTAAAAGTCATAGCACCTCACCTGCCCCTTCCCTCTGCGAGAACCGGAGCCTTTGAGCTTGAACGGATTCACCTTTAAGGCGAAGTAAAAATCCGTTCCGGTAAAGTTACTTTGTTCGAAGTAGGAACCCAGATTATCGGTTCCGATGGTAAGTAATCCAAGACGCGCAGCAAGTCCTAGGTGAACTTGCTCGTAATTTAAAACATTGATAGGCATCACTAAGCCAAACCAGCGACACTCTAAGCGAGGCGCCAATGCAATTATATTGTTACGATCTACCCGGTGACGCCCGAGCGGTATCCGCTGAATGAATGCTGCTCCCAAATAGAAGTTATCTGTGAACGCATAGTCTGCGTGTAAATTAAGGGCAGCGGGTAGCCAAATATTGAAACGGCTCTTTTTGAAAGCAGCAGTGGAGTCTCCCAAGGCTTCTGTGCTAAGCACATCTACAACGTCTATCGGGTTTGTTAAATTCTCATAATTGGAGAAAGCCAAATTAAACATTTCCTTTTTGTCGATCTGGTAACTTTCTGCATTTCTGGAAAAGGCTATGGTACCGATATCAACAATAGCCGCACCTGCCCGCCACTGGTATTTTTCCGGGCTACCTCCCACAATGAACTGTACCCCAATGTCCATTCCTGCGCCATAGCCATTAATACCCAACATCGGATTATTATTGTTATAAATATCTGCATTGCTGGTGGTAAAACCAAATTCAGAATTTACATTAGCTATTTGAAGCGTGTCGGTTCCTCTTTTTGTAACATTAAAATCATTATTCACCGACCCAAAAACGGCTTCAAACCCTCCCAGCATTTTCAGTGTTCCGCCAACAGCCATAACGCCATACCAGGTATCTATTTTTTTGGCGGCGTTGAAACCCATTTCTCCCCAGGTCATCATCGCACCTTTAAATGGCGTTGCACTAATCTCCTCGTTTCTAGGAACGGCATCGTAGCGATAATAATCCAGGTTGACCGGAACTTTCCTTATTTGCCCAACTGTTCTAAATTGGGTAAATAAAGCAAATCCCCAACCGGAATCCAGATTCAACATCATCGAAGGTCCCATAACAGAGATGGAACCGGATGCCCACTTTTTCTTTTTATTGGAAACGTAATCGAGTATTAATGGATTCTCTGGCATGTTCTCCAGATCTTCCAAAATTTCCGGACGTGGGCGGATGTCCCCAAAGCGGCGCATATCCAACAGACTTACATTTTCGATATAAGCATAACTGTTGTCAAGAAAACCCGCAAAAGAGATTAGGTTAACATCCCATTTATAAGGACTGGTAACGGGAAGAGATGGATTGAGCAGTACGCTATTGACTCCGGCATAATTGTCAAGCCGCAAACCCAATTGCTCTTGAGCCAGGACGTTGGAAGTCCAGGCAGTCAAGAAAAGTAGTACGGGAAGTAAAAAGTGTATAGGTCTCATAATATGGCAACGTCAATTCTGCCCGCGAAAGAGATGCTTCCAGGGCTTGAATCAAATTTGCAATAATCGTGCTAAGGGTTTCCTAAAGAGGAAAGGCATTAGTCGATGTATTCTACCAGTCGAAGAAGGCGGATACCGATGCTGAGTTCGAGGGTCGTGTTTCTAACCAATTGCTCGGAATAAGTATTGGTATTTGAATTTGTAGAACCATTGTTAAATATTCTCGGTATACCTGCCTGCTGCTGATATTGCTGGCTAATATCCGGGTTTACAGAAAACTCGATCAACATACCTACCCTTTCTGCGAATTCGAATTCCACTCCTCCTCCCAAAATCATCCCATAGTTCCAGTCCCGAGTAAAATCGTCAAATACATCGAAAGGACATTCTCGTTCACTAGTTGTAAAGCCATTGTCTCTTACATCGGTGTAATTACACAAATTGGTATTTAAGGTGTACTCTCCTCTAATCCCCAGCATATAGTAAGCAAATGTTTGAGGAGCTACTTCATATCGCTGTTTCGCTCCAACAGCAAGGGAGATATTATTGAACTCAAACTTCCTAGTCACTCTTCCTTGATTTCCACCGTTAATATTTATAATATTAAACCGAACAGCAGACCCACGTACATGGTAACCTGACTGTGCAAAAACGGAAAATTTCTTATCCACAGGTAAAGTCTCGATATACAAAGCCCCTTGATAAGAAAACAATGGGTCCTTTTCAAAGTTATTCCACTTTTGCAAACCAATACTTAGCCCGCCTTTAGCACCATAAACAAAGCCGCCATAATCCTGTGCCTGTAAGCACACTGTTGTAAAAATAGCAATCAACATACATACTATTATTCTTTTCATCATTTTGTTATCTTATTATTTTATTCTTAATCGTTGGCCAACACTGATAATATTCACAGCCAATTTGTTCAAGTGTTTAACCTTGTCTACCGTAGTATTGTAGCGTCGCGCAATTCCATAAAGTGTTTCTCCTTTAACTACCACATGAAAGCGAGGACCAGCAGGTACAGGATTTCCTGTACCTCCACTATTTACTTCTTCTTTGTCCTCTTCAAAAATCTCCTCTTGTATCGTATCAAAATCTTCTGATTCATCTTCATCCAAATCTATGGTTTCCGAATTATCCATAAATCCACCGTTATCATTTTCTTCTTCTAACAATAGTTCTTCTTCTTTAGACGTATCCCGTAATTTGGGTTTCTTCTTTGATTTAAACCAACCTCGCAATTTAATTCTTTGCCCCACCGCAGATTGTTCTCCTTCTTCCATTCTGTTTCGCTTCAACAATTTTCTTAGCTTCACTCCGTATCGTTGAGACAAATCAAAGATCGTTTCTCCCGTTTTCACTTGATGGTATTTCTTGTCCTTACCCCGGTAACCATTCCGCTTTCTTTTCAAAAATACGCGGCTGTCCTTTTTCGGTACATCCGTTTGCGCATTAATTTTTTCATTATATTTCAACAATCTTTTGGCAGAAAGCTCCTCATTGAGTGCAATGTCGCGAATGGTTTGTGCTCCATCTGCCAGAACGACTTCTGTCCCGTTTACCTTGATGCGTCTATTGTTGCTTAGAATCTGATCGTCCGGATCTGGCCTTGTACCACCCGGAGTCATTCGGTCGTATTGATTCAGTTGATGTCTTTCAATGAGACTGATGAGTTTATCTGCATAGGTAGGACTGGTGGCATAGCCTGCCTTTTTCAACCCTCTAGCCCAAGCTTTGTAATCAGTAGGGTCGAGTTGAAATAAAAATCCATAACGGTATTTCTTTCTAGGATCATTTAAAAACTCGGAATGGGCGATATAACTATCCTTCACTTTTCTATATACCCGGAAACAAGATTTGATCAAACGACCATTTGCGTCATAATCATCGTCTTCCAAATAATACGTTTTACCCGTCCAAGCGAAGCCACACTTCATTCCAAAATGATTCTTGGCTTTCTTTGCCAAGGTACTTCTTCCGGAGTTGGATTCCAAGATTCCTTGCGCCAATTTGATACTGGCCGGTACTCCTGTCCGATCCATTTCTTTTATGGCGAGGTCTTTATATTTTTTAATATACGCTTGCTGTGGATCACTTTGTCCCTGAACTACTACGAAAGTTAAAGTCAGGATGCCGATTAAAATTAATAATTTCTTTAATACCATTAGATATGTTTTTTCTTCTTCAATTATCATAGCACAAAAAATAATTTCCGGATTTATACACTCCCTGTAATTTTTTGTTATTGCTTAGATCAAAGAATTTCTGGGTTTTTTCCATTATCCGCTACTTTTCCGCCGAAACTTAGGGAAGTTCCGCTTATACCATATTCTTTATATTACATTTGCAAAACTTTAATATCAAATATCAAGCCTTATGCCTGCAAAATATATTCTTCCTCTTTTAGCGGTTATTTGCTTCTGTTTTTCTTGTAAAGATACAAACTCCGGCGAAAGTCCAAAAATGACGCAAAGTCAGATCGATAGTATTCGCATCGCCGAGGAAAAAGCAGCGGTAGAAAAAGCGAAGGTAAAGATTTTTGCTTGGGTCAATAAACTTCGTGTCCGAGAAGAACCAGATACCAAAAGTAAGATTGTCATCGAACTTCAGGAAGGGGATTCCATGATTTTTCTAAAGGAACAAACGGACTTCACGCAGAAGATCAACCTACGAGGCAAAACCTTTGATGAGCCTTGGCTGAAAGTTCGCACTAGCAAAAATAAAATAGGATGGGTTTATGGAGGTGGTGTCAAATTCTACGCACCGAAAGCTTCTCGAAAACCGGTACTGTATGACCGCTGCTACGAATACATGAAGGAATACCGCCAAATGAAATTCCAGGATTGCTTCGAAAAAGAACAAGCCAAACAATACAGACGGACGAAAGGAATTGTAGAAAGCACGGCCAAGGGGTTAAGTCTCCGCTTATTGACCGGTGAAAAGGTATTGTTAGAAAATGATACCAGCGCTCACCGACCAGTGCGCTATCGTTTCTTTTACTACTATCCTAAAATGAGCAGCTTCGTAGTGGAAGTTACTTATGAAGATGGAAACAACTTTCTTTTAGTCAATGACAAGTCTGGAAAGGTAACGGAAGTTTGGGGCTACCCAAAGCCATCACCAGACAACAAGCAATGGGTCACCAGTTTTGTCGGTGATCATGAAGGTCCTGGAACTAACGGTGGCTTTCAGATTCTGGCTAACAATGGAAATGGGTTGGCGATTCTTTGGGAGAAGGGGTTTAAGGAGGAGCCGCATATTCCTTATTGGTTGGATGAAGATACTATTGAGGTAACGACGAAGCGGAAGGGTTCTTCTAGGACTACGGTGAAGACTTTGGTTAGGGGGGACGATGGTTGGGGATGGAAGAAGTAATTTTTGTGTTTGGGTAACCTTGGGTTTCAACAATATAAATACGTAATGTGTATTTGAAAAGACTAATTCAAAACAGATTGGTAAAAGCATCCATAGAATTAATCCTAATTGGGTTAATTCTAGTTGGACTTTACACTGTATATTTGTTTAGCCGTTTCAACACAAATATAAATCAACAATCAGTAATTAAGCTAATAAGTTCAATTAAGGAATCAAAGAAGCATGATAAAGGGCTAATAAAAATGTATGATCGAATACATGATAATTCATTGTCAAAATCAGCATTAAACCACTTAATAGAGTGGAGCTCGGGAAAACATAGTAACCATCCGTGTTTTGAAGTAGTAAGAAACTCCTTTATAAATACAAGACACGACTTGGCCGAAAATGACTTTGCAATTACAATAAGAATAGAAAAAGAACTTAGTCAGACTGATTGCTTGAACTATCTTCTTGAAAAGCAAAATTTCCTTTATGGTACCAAAGGAGTAGAAGAAGCAGCAGAGTTTTACTTCAACAAAAGGTTAGAAAACCTTCATGATGATCAATTAATTGGATTAATAATTATGATGGAAAATCCGTCCCTATATAATCCAAAAAGACGCAAGAAACTCCTTGACGAAAAAATAATGGAGATGAAATTAAAGAAGAATATATAAACCCCACTAGATAAATGTGTCGAAAAACCTACCTCTTACATTAAGCTCCATTTCAAAAAGAACAGATAAACTTCTGCTGTAGAAAGGAGACGAAATTTCATCATGGAGTTAGATTTCTCGGCTCGCACCTCGCACGAAATTTAAAACGTAAGCACTCTGTTATTTATTTTTTCGGCTTTCACGCTAGGTCCACGAGATAAACGCAAACAAGCAGATATAGACAATAAAAAAGAACCTAGCAAAATACATTCACTAGATTCTTTTTTATGGACATAGATTTTTTTAAAAAAAAACCCTATAAAAGCGAGGAGCGAAATATGAAAAGGGTTAGAACTCAAACCCTAATTCCACGTATTGAGGGAAATTTTTATTTTGATTTCTATTAACATTTTGATTCAGAGCTATCTACCTAAAATCTCCCTAGAAACCTTAACAGCCCTACTCCCCTACCACTGCTTCGCCTGATAAGGATACCTCACCTTATACAAGTCCAATACCTTCTCCCTCAACATCTCCCGGAATTCCCCAAGGCCTTCTTTTGTAACCGCCGAGATGAAAATATTATCATGCTCATGTGCATTTTTCAAATTCTCTTGAAGCTCTTTTTCAATATCGCTCTTTACTTTATCTTCTAGAAAATCATCAAAATTCCTTTCGCGATATAGATCTATTTTATTAAAAACCATTACCGTCTGCTTCTCCGAAACACCTAGTTCATTGAGGGTGTTAGTCACTGTTGCAATGTGGTCTTCAAACTGCGGATGCGCCATATCTACCACGTGTAATAACAAATCACTTTCCCGAACTTCATCCAATGTTGATTTGAAACTTTCCACCAAATGATGTGGGAGCTTTCTAATAAACCCTACCGTATCTGACAATAAGAAAGGCATGCTTCCAAATACCACTTTTCGGACGGTGGTATCTAAAGTTGCGAAGAGTTTGTTTTCCGCGAAGACTTTCGATTTGCTGAGTTGGTTCATCAGCGTCGACTTTCCAACGTTGGTATACCCCACTAATGATACCCGGATCAACTGCCCTCTGTTTTTTCGTTGGGTCAAATTCTGCTGATCGATTTTTTCCAATTTCTTTTTCAAAAGAGCAATCTTATCACGCACAATACGTCTATCCGTTTCTATCTCTGTCTCCCCAGGGCCACGCATTCCGATTCCCCCTTTCTGTCTAGAAAGGTGAGTCCACAAACCACGGAGTCGAGGAAGCATGTATTGCATCTGCGCCAATTCTACCTGAGTACGAGCCTGTGCCGTTTGTGCTCTGGCTGCAAAAATATCCAGGATCAGCGTAGAACGATCTATGATTTTCACCGTAAGCATTTCTTCAATGATACTCACTTGCTTTCCCGTAAGGTCATCATCAAAGATAACTCCGACGATGTTTTCATTGGCCTCTACATACGCTGCTATTTCCTCCATTTTACCGGAGCCCACAAAGGTTCGTTTGTCCGGATGTTGAAGTTTTTGGACAAACCGCTTTTTGCTTATCGCACCAGCAGTCATCGCCAAAAATTCCAGTTCATCCATATATTCCGTCGCCTGTTCCACCGTTTGATTCTGATAGATCAGTCCAACGAGAATAACTTCTTCGACTCCTTTCTTTAATCCTTTTTTGGCTTGTTCGCCAAGGTCCCATTCTTTTGCCATAAATTTTATTTCAATCCGGTGAGTGAATTATCGTATCCATCTCACTGGATTCATTCTTGTTTTATTTTTCCATACTTCAAAGTGCACTTCTGAAGTATTTGTTTCTTCATTGATATGTAACTGTCCAATCACCGCTTTAGTTCCAATCCGCTCCCCTTTTGCTATTTCCACTGTTTCCAGATTAGAGTAAACCGTATAGTAAGTACCATGTTTGATGATAACCATATAGTGATTACCAGGAATGTATTGTACGCCAGCGACTTCTCCTTCAAAAACGGCATATACATTTTCGCCAGCCTTGGTTTGGATGTCTACCCCATTGTTCGTAATTTCTATACGCTTCAACGTGGGATGCGGCTGTTTACCATAACGGCCAGTGATTACACCTTTGTTTACTGGCCAAGCTAAACGACCTTTATTGTTTCTAAAGTTTCGGGACAGCACTTCAGGAGCCTTTTTTGCCTCCCGTAGTTCCCTCTCTGTTTTTACAGTGCTGGGACGTTCATTCGTTCTTCGTTCTGTATTTACATTGTTAAGCGACTCTTTTGTCCTTTCCTTTTTTCGACTAGCCAATATCTCTTTTTGAATAACGTCTTCAATTGCCGTGTTTAATTTTTCGTGGCTACGACGTTTTTCGGCCAATTCACTTTTAAGTTTCGTCTCATCTTTTTGAAGTGCCTGCACGATTTCATTTTTATCACTTTTCTCTTTTTGCAGCAAGTTTCGTTGTTGCTCAGTCACGCTGATCAATTCTCTTTTTTCCGCTCTTTGCTTTTCGAGTTGATCAATTTTCAATCTCAATGTCTCTTTAGTCGACAACATAAGGTCAGCCTGCTTCTCTCTAAAATCTTCATATTGTCGGAGGTACTGCCAACGTCTGAAAGCTTGATTGACGCCTTCTGCTGAAAAGACAAAGAACAGTTTATTACCTGTCATCTTTTGGCGATAAGCCTGACGAGCTATTTCTCCATATTCTTTTTCCAGATTTTTCAAATCAAACTGCAAGGCATTCACCACTCTGTTCGTACTTATAATATTACTATCCACAAAAGCCAATTCTTCGCGTAAAGTACTCACCAGTTCTTCTCGCTTTTTGATTTGATTCTGAAGAGTCATCAAACGGCTAAGGTTCGCTTCTTTACTGCGTGTAGTTGCCCGCAACAAACGATCAGCCTTATCAATACCGACTAAAAGCTGTTTCCGTTTTGTCTCTAGGTTTTTCCTATTTTGGCCGTAAGCCGAAAAGGCGACTCCAACAAAACAGAGCAGAACCAGGGTTCGAAAAATAGATCTTTTACTAATCAACTTTTGTATAATGAGATGGGATGTCAAAGGTCAAACTTTTTGGCGTATTTAAGTCTACTTTAGAAAATTTCAAGTCCAAAGAAATCGTACCTGTCTCCGGACTTATAAATTGTAAAGCCCGAAAATACGAAAATTTATTTGTCCCTTCCATAGGTCGGTGGTCGCCAAACTCCAATCGCGCTGTTCGCCGATTCGTTCCTTGCTTGAAAAACATTTCCTCTGGGTAAAAGTTTTGACCATTAATAACATAAGATTTGACCTCGCTTTTCTCGTCTTTTTCTTTCAACAAATAATGCGTACTGTCTTTTGAAGATTCCAATAGACCAGCTTCCGACAGCAGAACGGCGTTTCCCAACAAGATGTCTTGAAGGTCGTAGAAATTTATAGGTAAGTTGAATTGCTTTTGCAAAAAGGAAATATCCTTTATCATATATTCACTTTCCAACCGATTCAAATAGTAAACAGAATCTTTGGTAATCAGCGCCCGAACCCCTTCGATTCCAAACTTCTTACCCACAATCCAAATCGCACTGTCTTTTTTCATTCGGATATAAGCCGTAGCACCAATACTAAATTCATCGCTATCAAAATCCAATTTCGCTTTAGCATCTAACCAGTCTGCCTCCACCCTATTCTGTTGTACTTTTTTAAGTAGATAAGACGTCGACCGTTTTTTCAATGAAGCAGTGGAACCTCCTTTTGTTCCTTTACAAGAAAGAACAGAAAGTGATAGAAAAATTATTATTAAAAAAAGGAAATTTTGAAGTGTTGTGTTTTTCAAAGTATTGATGGGTTATTGTAAGCCTCTTGTTTTAAACTGGAGACTTCATAGAGTCAAAGTTATTAGCTATTCGTCAAACTTAGCAAAAATTATATAGCGGTAGGTCAAGGGTTGGTAAGATAAGAAGGTTTTTCAACTCGTGTAAACTCACCTTAGGGGAAGGCCCTCATCCGCCTTTATCCACCCTCTGATTTTACCTACTGAATCCCTCGACTAGTAATCTTTTTATCCAGCCCTTTAGATTTTGATCCTTTCTGTTGTGCTTTGCGCCAGTAGTCCACCGCCTCATCTGTTTCACCCAGCTGAAACAATACATCTCCGTAATGCTCCAAGGTATCCGAGAAGTTCGCGCCTCCATTTTTCAAGGCTTTTCCAATCCACTTTTTAGCCCCTTTATAATCTTCCGATTTATACAATACCCAACCATAGGTTTCTTGATAGCTGGCATTATCCGGGCGGAGCTTGTTGCAGCGCTTTGCGAGTTCTTTGGCTTGCACTAACTTTGCCCCACGTTCTGCGAGATGGTAGCTGTAGTTATTGAGTAGCTTAACATTATCCGGGTTCATGGCCAAGGCCTTATCAAAAGCTTTATCGGACTTTTCAAAATCCTTTTCCTCCTGATAAGTTACACCTAAACGGTAATACAAGTCTTGTTGTAGTGCCTCATCTTTTCGGGACATCATTAAAGCCTGCTTCCAGGAGTTGATAGCTCTTTTGTTTTTCTTCAGTTGGTATTCCGCTATCCCGTTATAATAATAAACGCGGGCCTGATTGGGAAAAAAGTCAAAAGCTTTTTGAGAGACGGATGCTAAGGCTTCGTAATTCTCTTGTTCGGAATAAATGAACATGACTTGTTCCCAAACTGGATAAACCGTTCCATCTAATGTAATCGCCTTGTTATATTTTTCTAAGGCTGCAGCTTTTTCATCAATATAAAACAGAACATCTCCTGAAGCAGAATAGCCTTTGGCCTCATCAGGATGAATGAATTCGATGGTTTCAGACAATTCCAACACTGCTCTTCCGAGCGTCTTATCTTCTGTTTCTACTACTTTATTTATAAACGGTAGCAACTCCTTCGTCTTTGCATCAATGGACACTTCCGGGTTATTAAAAATAACTTTCAGCGTTTGCAAATAAGCAATGTCATCCATGCTCCGCTTGTCGGAACCAGCTAAAGCCAGTTGCGCTTCAGAGTTGTTTGGCTCCAGTTCCAGTATCTTTTGGTATACTTCAACAGCCAGGGTTTTCTCTCCCGCGTACTTGTAGTAATCGGCAAGGTAACGATGGTATTTTACTTCGTGAGGAAAGACATCGATCAGTTTTTTGAAAATAGCCGCTGCGTTTTTCTGATCGTTTAAGGCGAGATAAACCGTGTGCTTTTTTCGCGCCAGCTCCTCATTGATTCCTGTAATAGACTCGGCTTTATTATATACAGCCAACGCTTCCTCAGGTTTGTTCGCTCTCACTAAGTAGTACGCCCATTTAGATAAATAAAAACTGTTCTTGGGTTCCATTCCAGCAAGTTCTTCATAAGCTTTGGCAGCTTTTTTCGGTTGCTCTGCTTTATCGTATACGTCTGCGAGAAACATTCGATACCAAGGATTGTCCTTATCTATTGTAATGGCCATCTTGATAGAACTGAGGGCTTTGCCGTCTTTATCCAGCACACTGTACATTCTCGCCAACTCATAGGCCGCGGCATCATTACTATTGTCTCGTTTCAATACTTCCCGGTACAGCATGGCGGCATTACTATAATTCCCTAGTATCTTTTCCCGACTCGCTTCAATAAATACTTTTTCAATATTGACTTCTTCCTCGGTTACTCGAGTGGTTTGCGCGACAAGGAAACCCTGACTAAAGCCAGAAATCCAAATTACCGCAACCAAAGCTATCTTGTTATTCATATTAATTTTAATGAAAGTTGTATTCCAGAACCGATCGTTTATAAGTATTACACAATATACTTGGAATAATCTCCAATACTAATATCTGAAGCTTTCCCAACATAGGCTACTTCAGATCCCAACATAGAATCTTCCAGGTTGGCATTGGTAATTGTTGTATTGTGTTGTATAATACTATTAGCAATAACGGACTGTTCTACTATAGAATTGTCTCCGATAGAGACGTATGGTCCTACAACCGAGTTACTTATTTTTACATTTTCGCCAATAAAACAAGGCGGAATAACAATCGAATTGTTCAATTCTAGACTATCAGACACTAGATGCTGGTCTTTTTTCAAGTCTAACATTCTTCCATTGGTATAAACTACTGCTTCTTTATTTCCACAATCCAACCACTCATCAATTTTACCTGGCTGAAATTTCAAGCCTTTCTGTTTCATGTTTTCCAAAGCGTCGGTCAACTGATATTCACCTCTGTCCATGATGTCATTGTCCAAAAGGTACTGCAATTCATTCTTTAGGTTTTCCCCATCATTGAAGTAGTAAATACCGACAATCGCTAAATCAGAAACGAAGATTGGTGATTTTTCAACAAAGTCAGTGATCACGTTGTTCTCATCCACTTTCACGACTCCAAAAGCAGAAGGATCCTCTACCTGCTGTACCCAGATCATTCCATCTACATTAGCATCAAAATCAAAGCTTGCTTTAAAAAGCGTATCTGCAAAAGCTACGATGCAATTTCCAGAAAGGCTTTCAGCTGCGCATAAAATAGCATGTGCTGTACCGAGTGGTTCCATTTGTCGGTATACAGATCCCTTAGCTCCTAACCCTTTAGCAATCTCTAATAATTGCTGATTCACTTCTTCTCCAAAGTCTCCAGTAATAAAAGCAATTTCTTCTATTTCTCCTTTATAAGAAGCAGTGAGGTCTTCTACCAAGCGTTGTACTATTGGCTTTCCTGCTACAGGTACTAGTGGTTTAGGAACGGTTAAAGTGTGAGGACGTAATCGGGAGCCTCTACCGGCCATAGGGATAATAATCTTCATTTTTCTAGTTGTAAAGTTGTTTATAATTTAATATTACACAAAAAGTAATTTGCGCATTTCTACACTCATCCGTTTGATCTAAACTTCTCTTCCTGTGGTCGTTACGTTTAGATCAAACGGATGGAAATGCGCAAGTTAATTTTTCGTTGTTACTAGTGCTACTGAGTAGAAAAGTTTCCCACTAATCTATCGCGTACTGGTATACCAAAGGTTCACATGCCCTCTAAAAGTTTAATATTTAGGGATACTCGTTCTTCTTTAGAGACATAATCCTTTTACAATAGGCACATCTATAATTCTGACCAAGGCCACAAATATCGTTTTTTTGAATGAGGGAGTTGGCTTAGACGAGTAAGATTGTTAGTAATTACGAAGAAAAGGGTGGAAGGATGCATTTTTATAGGGTTCCCTCGATTCGTTCCTATATCACGCTCTCGGGATGACAGGGAAAAGGGGCTTCACTTTTTCGATTCGCTCATTTGGACTGAAAGGGAGAACACTTATTCCTGTCATCCTGAGCGAGCCGAGGGATCGGCGGATGCGCGCACCTTTTTTATTTCGAGCGACGATAGTAACCGAGAAATCTACCTCCTTAGCAAGAAGATAGATTTCTCGATGGCAAATCTAATTCTAATCAATCACCGTCACCTTCAACATATTAGTTCGGTGGCGACGGTGCAGCGGCATGCTTCCGGTATTCACCAGTACATCTCCTTTAACCAGACTCACTTCCTTTGTCAAAATTTCTGTAACGTCTTCGATGGTTTCATCAGTGGTTGTAAACTTATCGTAGTAAAAACAACGAACGCCCCAAACTAAATTCAAAGTCGATAACATTTGCTGTCGATCAGAGAAGATATAGATGGGACAATTAGGACGATAACTGGATACTTTAAAAGCCGTGTAACCCGAAGTCGTCATTCCGATAATTCCTTTGGCATCAACTTCTACTGCTGTTCTGGCGGCATTAAAACAAACGGCATCAGAAAGAAAGGTTCTGGATTGTGGTGAAGGTTTTGGTCTTTTCCCTTGCATGGAAAAACGATCTTCTGCCTGCTCTATAATTTTGTTCATCGCCCGTACTACTTTGGCTGGGTGTCGACCAACGGAAGTTTCGGCACTGAGCATCACTGCATCTGTACCATCTAAAACAGCGTTGGCTACATCTGTGATTTCCGCACGAGTTGGGCTCGGGTTGGTAATCATCGAATCCATCATTTGCGTAGCTACAATAACAGGACGTGCACGCTGAATACATTTTCTGATAATTTCCTTTTGGAGATGTGGCAATAGTTCCATTGGCATTTCTACACCAAGATCACCACGTGCAACCATGACACCATTAGAAGCTTTGATTATTTTATCTAATTTCTCGATCGCTTCCGGCTTTTCTATTTTAGCGATGATCTTTGCTTGATGTCCTTTAGCCTCCAACATCTTTCTCAATTCTTTTATTTCTTTAGGAGAACGAACGAAGGAAAGTGCAACCCAGTTAATGGAAGGTTGTTCTAAGATAAATCCAATATCCACTAAATCTTTGTCTGTTATCGAAGGCATCGAGATCCTTGTATCTGGCAAGTTTACTCCTTTCTTAGAAGAGAGTTTGTCCCCAAATAATACTTTCAACTTCACGGTATCTTTACCATTCGTCTCCGCTACTTCTAACACTATTTTTCCGTCATCGACCAAAACCTTTTCTCCAACGTTTACATCCTGTGCAAAGAGCGGGTAACTCATGTAAATTTTGTCTTTATTACCCACACATTTTTCATTGACAAAATTTAAGATGTCGCCCTCTTTGATTTCCAAGCCATCACCCTCCATTTCTCCAATACGTAATTTAGGCCCTTGTAAATCAGCAAGGATACTTATATGCGTATTATACTTTTCATTGATATAACCGATGTGATTTATTACCCCCAAATGATCTTCATGGCTACCATGAGAAAAATTGAGTCGGAAAACATCAACCCCCGCTTCTACGAGTTCAAGTAATTTATCATAGGCACTACAGGCCGGTCCGACAGTAGCGATAATCTTTGTATTTTGAAACTTAGGTTCTTTCATTGTTTTGTTTTTGTACAGCACAAAAAACCAATTGCGAAATATGCAGGTTAATTTCTTGTTACTTGTTAGATAGTTAAGTGTAAATTCTTTTGTTTCTATCTGAGTATTTTTGACAACAGCTCACCCCTTAGTGGGTAAAGTACACTTAGTAAAGCATATGAGCCGTAAAGCTAATAAGTATTTGTATCAAAAGAGCCTTTTCATTCTTATTAATGAAAAGGCTCTCTCAAGAAGAGAATATATATCGATTGTAAAACAAAAGCTACTCAATCCTCCCCCGCTCGAAATCCTTCATTTGAACCTCCTTCGCATCCAATTCTTTAGTAAGTAGCTCTATTCCCTTTTCAAAATCCAAAATCCCACAAGTAAAAATATCAACCGCAGCATAGTTATACTCCGGCCAGGTGTGTATAGTTAAATGACTTTCCATGATGATAACCACACCAGAAACACCTAACGGAGAGAAGTGATGAAAATTGCTGGTAACGATAGTTGCCCCCATAGCAAGAGCCGTAGCCTCCATAATGGACTGAATGGACTTAGGATCTTTGAGTAGATCCGTAGCGCAGTCGTTGAGTTCGAGTATGATGTGTTTTCCTAAATATTTCACGTAGCGTTGTTTCTTATTTTTGTTAGTCTTTATCAAAGTTTACTGCTTCTTTTCTCTTCTCAGCTTCTCCCAATCCTCCAAAAAATAATGCAGCAATGCGGGTTGATCCAGTCGATTTGGCTCTATCCCTTCCGGCCTTGCAACGTCTTTCTCAAAGAAAAAGAGTTGCGGAACAATGACCTCGTCCAAATATTTACAAGGAACGACCTCTTTGAATTCCTTTGGATTTATTGTTTGATTAGCGGCAATGTGAAATCCCCAATCTCCGAATGAAGGAACGTAGGTATGATAAGAGTGAATATCCTGAAAGCCGCTTTCTTTTAATGTTTCATAAATACTCCAGTAAGCTTTGTTGGTATGAAAAACGGAGGTGGCTTGTGTAGCAAAAACGCCGTAACCACTTAGCCGTGATTGCACCAATCGGTAGAACATCGTAGAGTACATTCGTGCTACGGACTCGTTGGAAGGATCTGGCAAATCCGCAAGGATGACATCGTATTTTTCTTGGCTTTCTTTGAGGAAGGCCATGGCATCTTGAGCGACCAGTTTTACTTTTGGGTGAGAAAGACTTCCTTCATTGAGTGCTTTCAAATGAACGTTTTCCTTTGCCAATCGGAACACCTCCGGATCCAAATCAACGATCGTAACGGACTCCACTTTCGGAAACTTCAAAACCTCTCTAGCCAGCAAGCCCTCCCCCCCTCCGAGAATTAAAACATTCTTTTTATACGGAGCACTTAACAATGGAATTACAGCCAGTGATTCGTGGTAACGATATTCATCGTTGGAAGAGAATTGTATGATTCTATTAATGTATAATTTTAAATCAGAACGATTTTGTGTAAGCACTAATTTCTGATAGGGGGTTTGCTTTGCGAAAACTATTCTATGATTATAAAAACTGTCTTCCCAATCCGACAACAACCGAGTGGACATAGAAAAAAGCGTCACAAAAAACAATACACATACAATTCCCATCCATTCCAGCCAATTCTTTTTCTTTAGCGAAAGCTTTCCCGTAAAAAAGCGGTAAGTCGCAAAACCCAATAAGATATTCAAGATACCAAAAAGGATGGAAGTTCGAAACGTTCCGACAAAGGGCAACAAGAGGAAAGGAAATAACAAAGTTGCGAACAGTGCTCCTATATAATCCAGGCTAAGCACATAAGCCAAGTTCGATTGTAAGGGGAAATAGGTTTTTAAGATTCGTACCAACAATGGTATTTCAAAACCGGTCAACGCTCCAATCACAGCCGTCAGGCTCAGCATAACGAATTGGTATTCACCACCACTCACTCGATCAAAGACATAATATAAGATAGGGACAGAGGCACCACCGACAAAGCCAAGCAATATCTCAACTTTTATAAACCACTCCAGCAAATCCTTTTTGATAAATTTCGTCAGATAAGATCCCACCCCCATCGCGGCCATATACACACCAATCGTCAAGGAGAATTGCTTAACACTATCTCCTAGAAAATAAGACGACGTAGTACTAATCAGTAATTCATAAATTAGTGAACAAAGCCCTGCAATAAATACCGCAATAAAAAAAAAGATTGTCTCCTGACGTTGATTGGATTTGGTCATAGCTTTTTCTACCTTTTAACTGTTAACTTTAACCTCCCACTACTACGAAACAAAGGGGATAAAAGCTAGAAACCGCAACCATCTAAAAAGTTACAAAACTTGGATATTCTTCTACGTAAGTGGAGTAGAGTTTCCAAGCCGTTTCAAAAAAAGACAAAGATACATTTTCTGAAAACATGTTTAACCTGCTGACAATGTTTTTACTTGCTTGACATTTAAAGGTCGTAAATGAATGATCTTATTTTAATAAATCCACATGGTTCCCTCTATTCGCTTTTTTGTTCCTTCAAAGATTGATATATTTGAGTTCTTAATGTTTTTTCACCTTCAAAATATAAAATATGGATACAGAAGAAATGTCTACTGGACAAAAAATAAAATACGGCATCTACGCGCTTATCGCAATGTGGTTCATTTACAGCTTCTTTATTGCTAAACCAACACCCGCAAAAGCAGAATATGAAGAAGTAGCAACTCCAACACAGGGAATCGCGACCATCCTTCAAGAAGTAAATCCAGAAGAATTCAAAATAGAAGACGAAATCAACTTAGCTTCTAGTGAAGACAGTTACATCGTGGCTAAATATCTCGATACAACTATCGATACTTTTACTTTAGCGGAAGTACAACTAATGTCCGAAAACCCATCGGGGAATTCACCCCGCAACAGCTCAATGATGCGAGTTGCTTCTTATGGTTTCTTCGGATATATGATGGGCCGCTCCATGTCTTCTCCCGTTCGCTCCTCTGCGTATATGGATCAGAAGACTTATAACAAGGTCAACAAAAACACAGGCAATAAAATGCGTAGTACTGCTAAGCGAACATCGCGGGCAAAACCAGCAGGGAAGTCTGGCTACGGTTCTGGTAAATCTTCAAGATCATACGGTGGATAATAGAATATACGAAACAGATCCCGTGCGTTTCGGTGCGCTCAAAACAATGGGCTTACATTGGTTTGCCAACGGGGAAAATATAGATTATCTAAGCGCTGCTTTTCTCCGGGTACTGCCCGGAGAGGCAGATGCGCTTCAGGATGCAACCGCTTCGGTCTACCCTTTGTTTTTGGAAGCAGTAAAAAAGGTAGCCGATGAAGATTTGTGGGCTGACCTCAAAATTCCTGCTCGTGCACTACCGCTACTCAAGTACTCCATCCAAAGAGAACTGCACCTACACCTCGTGGGGCGCTTCGATTTTGCAGGTGGACTGGAAGAACTTCCTTTTCCTAAGTTATTGGAATTCAACGCAGACACCTGCTCTCTCATGCCGGAGACCTCCATGATTCAGGAAACCCACTGGAATGACGAAAAAGAAAACATACCCGGCGATCCATTCAATGAGTTATTACCGAGTTTAGTCAAACGCTTTGAACACATACTTGACAGCTATCCGGACAAAAGCGGAAGCTTATTGTTATCTACAATGGGTTATGAGGAAGATGAACTAAACGTAGATGTAATCGCGAAAGCTGCTGAACTGGCTGGCTTTGAAGACATTCAGATACGGAATTTAGATGAAGTCATTTTTGCAAAAGACGACGGCATCTATGTCGAATTTGGAGAAGAAGATTTTCGACGTTATGATTTTTGGTACAAAATGGTGCCTTGGGATTTCATCCTTTTTGAAGAACCAGAGCTCTTTGACATTTTGGACAACTTGATTCAGCAGGAAAAAGCAATTGTTCTCAATCCTGCCGTAACGATGCTTATGCAAAATAAGGGCTTGCTTAAAGTCATCTACGATTTGGCTCCAGACAACAAATACTTGTTGAAGGCAGCTTTTTCTCCAGACGCTTTCCCTAACAATAAATATGTGAAGAAGCCTTTCATCGGCAGAATGGGAGAAAACATTACAATGTACGATGGTGACGAGAAGCCAGTTTATGAAACAGAGGGCGATTATGGTACTGCACCTTGCGTCTACCAGGAATTGACTCGTTTGAACTTTGATTATGAAGGCTATCGCTACCAACCTTCTGTTTTTTGGACAGATGGCCCTTCTGCGTTCTGTTTTAGAAGGCAGGACGATTTGATTGTAGATGATGATGCGGAGTTTATTAGCCATGTGGTGGGGTTGCAACCTTAAAATTTTCTTAATATTGTGACTTCAACATAGGCCAAAAGTCATAAAACTAGGCACAAGAAGAATCAAGTATTTTCACTTGAAAATTAAATAATGGCTAAAATCTTGCTTATCCCGCCAGATATGGATTATTTTTGTGCTTGTATTTGTAAACCATACGAACTTAAGTAATTGATTATCAGAACTTAACAAGTATTAAAGAGAAATTATTATGTCAAACATTTCGGAAAGAGTAACTAAAATTATCATTGATAAGCTAGGAGTAGAGGCCTCAGAGGTAACTCCAGAAGCATCTTTCACCAATGATTTGGGTGCAGATTCACTGGATACAGTGGAATTAATCATGGAATTCGAAAAGGAATTTGATATTTCTATTCCAGACGAACAAGCTGAAAATATTCAGACTGTTGGTAATGCACTTACTTACCTCTCATCTCAGGTACAGGAGTAATCAACAACAGTGAAAACTGTCTAATAGACAGTTGAGTCTTTTACCAATCCACAAACCGGAGCCAATTTGCCCTGGTTTGTGGATTTTTTTGTTTAAAAATACCTTCTAATAAGAGCAATGTATACATCCTCCAGAAAATCCAATATATATAAGAAGCTTTCTTATATTTGCAACTAGTAATTACTCATATAGGAAGAACACCTTTATCAAAACACACCTACGTATGAAAAGAGTTGTCGTTACCGGAATCGGTTCACTTACCCCCATTGGAACAAATACGAAAGAATATCTTCATGGGCTTCAAGAAGGCCGAAGTGGCGCTGGGCTAATTACCAGATTTGACGCAACTAATTTCAAAACGAAATTTGCCTGCGAGCTGAAAGACTTTGTGGTGAATGATAGAATGGACCGAAAAGAGGCTCGCCGAATTGATGCTTTTGCTCAGTATGCCATGGTCGCTGCTGAAGAAGCTTTCGCTGACTCTGGTTTAGATCTTGAAAAAATCGACCTCGATACCTCAGGCGTTATTTGGGGATCTGGTATTGGTGGTTTCCGTTCTTTGGAAAAAGAAATTGAGGATTTTACTTTGGGCAGTGGTATTCCACGTTACAACCCTTTTTTAATCCCTAAGCTGATTGCTGATATTGCTGCTGGACACATTTCCATTAAATATGGTTTCCGCGGCATCAATTACGCAACAGTTTCCGCTTGTGCTTCTTCTTCTCACGCCATTTCCAACTGTGTTGATTACATCAAAATGGGAAAGGCAAACATCATGATTACCGGAGGTTCAGAAGCAGCAGTTACAAAGGCTGGGATGGGTGGATTCAACGCCATGAAAGCATTGTCAACCCGTAACGATGATATGATGACGGCCTCTCGCCCATTCGACAAAGAACGTGATGGTTTTGTTTTAGGAGAAGGAGCAGGTGCTTTGGTTTTAGAAGAATATGAACATGCTCGTGCTCGTGGTGCAAAAATATATGCAGAGTTGGCAGGATCAGGGATGACGGCGGATGCACATCACATTACAGCACCACATCCAGACGGACTTGGTGCGACTAATGTTATGAAAGCGGCACTTAAAGATGCAAAAATGAATCTTGAGGAGATAGATTACGTAAACGTGCACGGAACCTCTACTCCACTAGGAGATATTGCGGAGACAAAGGCCATCTTAAAAGTTTTTGGCGAAAGCGCTTACAAACTAAATATCAGCTCTACCAAGTCCATGACTGGACACTTGTTGGGAGCTGCTGGAGCCATAGAAGTCATCGCAGGAATCTTGGCGATCAATCATAATTTCATTCCACCAACGATCAACCATTTTACGGATGATCCGGAGATAGATTCCAAATTGAATTTGACCTTCAACACTGCTCAAGAACGTGATGTGAAAGCAGTACTTAGTAACACCTTTGGTTTTGGAGGCCACAATTCTTCAGTCGTGATTAAAAAATTTGAAGCATAATACAGAGCGAGAAACAACTTCGACATTTTTCGAAATTGTCTTTTGCCTTAAAGCTTTATGCAGTTATTTGTACCCTTATTTAGTATTTGATTTATGCTAAATATTTTATGTCTTAGAATAGTTCAGTTGCCGCTGCTCACTTTCGTTTTCTAAACATAACTGCACGAAGTCGCTTCATTAATAACCGGTCAAAATCGGTTATTTACTTTTCTATATTTTTCCATAAAAAGGATCAACGGCAACTGGCGATTATATAATCTCCGAGAAGCGGATTGACGAGTCTAATAAAATGCTTGCAACTGTATTTCCCGGATGTACAAATTTCTTACTTTGAAGTTTTTATTCAAATTGTACAACCTTTATCTCTCTCCAGAGAAAGGGTTTGCCAGGCGATTGCGAACACT
>JBLHRR010000079.1:0-24731 GCA_047626155.1 Saprospiraceae bacterium
CATCAAAATACCGCCTTTGACCACCCGATCCCACAAGCTCTCTAAAATAACTTTAGTTGGTTCATAGACATCCACATCTATGTGAAGAAGTGAAATTTTTAACGCAGGATTAGCAGCCAGATATTTATGAATCGTCTCGTTGATGTCTCCTTTGACCAGTTGGTAATTGGTGAATCCTTTATTATCAAGGTGACCTTCCAATTCTTCTTTGCTGATACCAAATCCTCCGTTACCTTCAAATTCTTCTACAAATTTTCGATCCGTTTCCAAGGCAAGAGCATCTGGGAATTTTCCAAAAATATCAAAACCAACGACCTTCCTGGAAAAGCTATTTTCGAGCAACTCTCTAAAGGACAACAAGCGCACAATTGAAGAACCTTTATAAACGCCAAACTCCAGTACGTCACCTGGGAGCTCAAGTATCTTCTTATAAATTTCGAGATGGTTTAGGAATTTACCGATGCGACTAGTCTCGCAGGTGAGGTAGTATCCGTTTTCGTAATCCCACTTTTTAGACGGATCGACGGAGTAATTTTTTGTAGTTGTATCTAACATGATTGTATTTTATCAATTTCAGGTGATTGCAATTGCACTTAGTTTATGACCCAGCTATCCAAAACCTCCGCTATTTTTTTCTTAACCAAGTCCTGACTCTTTCCCTCATTTGCTGTATTCAAAACCGCATTATAATATTTTACTATTTTTAGATCAGGGCCGTCTGTCTCTGCTGATTTTTTTATCAAACTTACTAAGGCCTCTGGACTTGAAACTTCAGTGACCAATTCCTTTTTTACAAAGCCATACATGTCCTCTGTTTTTCCTTCGATTCCTAATTTATAACAAACCGTGTACACATTAAGCATCGCCGCTTCATAGTGGATGGAAGTATTCCCGGCTATAATTAAATCCTGCTTCAATAGAAACTCAAAAGGATTTTCTATTTTTGAATTGGATATGCTAATAGATGAATCCAACTCAATGCTTCTTTTGTCAACAGGGTGGGGGCGATAACTGAGGTGGTGATCGGGGAATGCCAATCTAAGCTCCTTCATTACCTCTTCTATTACGGGTAAACTATCGAGTAAGTTAGAGCAAAGCCCTATATGTTTTATCGTTTTTCTAGTTCGTTTCTTTGGCAAATAAGCCTCTATTCTCGGAACACCAATCAACTCCACTTGCCCTTCAACAGCTCCACTTCCACGGTATTTATCCAAAGAATCTTGTCCTTCCAAAAAACTACAAGTGAATTTCAGTGGCGGAAAATCTGTTCGGATACAAGCATGCTGTACATAAAAAGTTGGAATATTTAACTTGTTGGCAGCCAGCAACATAGCTCTTGGTTCCAAGCTGTGGTCATTGGAGAATATAATGGAACGAGGCTGATGTTTTTTTAAGTAAGTCAGACTGCTTTCATACATTCCAGTGGCCTTAAAGGCAATATCCCAACAACGTCGAATATCTTTGTTCTTTAACGAAAGTGCCACAAAGGTAGGTAAGCACCTCAGCATATTCATAAAATGATTGGACAAAATAATTTGTACAGGTTTGACATCAGGAGTTTGGTATTTGAATGGACTGACGTAGACTGTTGTTTTGGGATCCTCTAGAAATTTTAGGCTGTGGTAATTATTGCCGCCAAGGACATAGAGCCAATCCTTTTGTTGTAATTCCGCTGAGCTATTATTCTTTCTACCGAATATTGAAACGATAAAGTCACGGAACATCTTCGCTTTAAAGCGAATGACATTTTGTATCTTTTCAAAAAAGCTCGTACCATAAAACATACGTCTACCAAAGCGAACAAAACCAGCAACGGTTTCAGAGCGGTAGATGTGGAGGATGTCCAGATATATCTCTTCTCGTTTTGACATTCAGTTTAGGAAATCGATTGATTAGATTGAAGGATCATTTCCGCAAATTCTCTAACAACGCCTTCGCCTCCTTTTTTTTCTAACAAGGTAATTCCGGGTATGTTTTTTATTGTAGAAAGGGCATTGGCAGGGCAAGCTGCAAAACCAACTGCAGTCAGCAACTCGAGACAATTGACATCATCACCGATGTAAGAGCATTCTGCCAAAGTAATACTTTCTTTAGCACATATTTCTTTGGCAATATCGAGCTTTCCTTTGCCATGTTTACCTTGGTACAAATGATCGACTTTCAGTTTCTTACCACGTCTGGCCACCATTTGGGTATCCTCAGAAGTAATGATGCCTGTTTTGATTCCGGCATTACGCAAGCGCTCCAAACCTTTGCCATCATGTGTATTAAACTTTTTGAGCTCATCTCCGTTCTCAGAATAATACATTCCTGCATCAGTCAACACGCCATCTACATCAGTCAAAAATAATTTAATTTTAGAACGTTCTAGTTTTAGATCTTTTAAAATGTACTTCTGCATCATCTTCTCTGCAATGATCCAATCATCCGGTTCGTCGATTTCCACGGCAGTGTATTCCTCCATTTCATGGATCAGAATTTTTCCCGAAAGGCGATTTTTATCTTTCAATATGTTTCCTACTGAATTGATATAAAAAGCCCCGTTCTCCATCAGGTGTCCATCGAAGTCCTGCCGCCTTGGCCGGTTTCTGAAATCGTAATTGATGGGTGTACCATCTTCATTCCAATAAAATCTTTTTTGACGAACACAGGTTAGGAGAGAATCGCAGTGATTCATTTTTTGAAGAGCAGCTGTAAAATCATTGTTGGTGGTTAGGGGAGAGGTCGCTTGTACTAGAATCAGTTGATCCGTTTCAGCGATGTTTTGTTCCTTAATAAATTCCAGCATGACGGCCTCCGTGCTAGAAGTATCCTGAGCGTTTTCTTCTTTACGCCGGTAGACTTTCGTTTTTGGGAAACCGAAATCTAACACTACTTTTTCAATCTTATCACAATCGGTAGCAACATATATTTCATCAACTCCCGGCGTATTTTCTAAGGCGAGGATATTCCAATAAACCAATGGCTTACCGCAAAAAGGACGAATGTTTTTGAAAGGAATCGATTTACTGCCACAACGGGCGGGGATGAGGGCGATGGTATGCATGTAGGTAAAAGGCTATGAATTATATTGGGAATTTCAATTTCAAAAGAAAAGCAAATCAATTCCCACAATCTGCGAACTAAGCGCTTTTTGATTTTGATTTACATTCTAATTTAGATTTAACGTTTTCAACCTCAGCCTCAAAAAACAACCTCAAATCAATTCCAGTAATTCGCATACTGAGTGTATTGACTTGAGGTTGAAATTTGTTTGTTTGAATCAACAAACAAGATTAAATATTAATGAGGTCTATATTTCAACTTATCCCGCTGTACTTCTTCTATTGCTAGAATTTCCGTTGGCTTGTATTGTAAAGCTTTATAGGTAGCCCCTAAGTTTCTACAAAGTTTTTGAAGACCCGGAGTTTCCAAGGAAGCCGCATGGTCTGTACCTTTCCAAGTACGATCTTTTGTAAAGTGGCGCTCTATCCAATGTGCACCAAGTGTGTAAGCAGCTACATCAACGGCCATACCTAGGTGGTGACCAGAGAAGGCTACGGACTTCACTCTATTGCCAAAATCTTCTTTGAAACGACTGATTTCCAAAAGACAAACATCTTCAAATGGAACAGGGTAACCAGAAGTACAAGAGTAAACAACCAAGCGTTCTTTTGCAACGCCAGTTTTTTCAAAGAAGCTCACGATTTCTTCTACCTCATCCAATGTAGTCATTCCTGTAGAAACATGAACTTCACCGTCGTATTTGTCCCGCAACAACTTCAACATGTCAAAATGGTTATTGCAAGCAGATGGCACTTTGATGAAATCAGGTTTTAAACCAATAACTTCATACGCAGAGGTCATATCCCAAACGGAAGTAGCATAGCCGATTCCGATTTTCTCACAATAAGCCTTCATCTCTCTGTGTTGCTCAATGTCGAGTTCCAGGAATTCGCGATGTGCTCCGTAGGTGTCGCCATAAGAATTGTAAGCAACAGGGTGTGGGGTATCGTACTGTTCTTTGGTGAGCAGTTCTGATGGAGTACGTTTTTGAAATTTTGCGTAAGCCGCTCCAGCCTCTTTGGCCAGTCGAATAAGTTCAAGGGCATTGTCAAATTCTCCCATATGGTTGCAACCAATCTCGGCAACTACTTTTGGTTCAAGGTAATTTTTATTTGTCATCGTTTTTTATTTTAGAAGCTTTACAAACTTCCAGGTGATTTTCATTAGATGCTTATTCTAAATCGTTTTGTGCGAGGAAACTAAGAACCATCAGCAAAGAATAGAATAAAGAATTACAAAGGTAATTTTTTGCATAACAATATTAAGATTCAATTGCAATGAAATACGCTGCGTAATGATGAAGTATAATATGTTGTAATTTTTTAACGTTTCCAGCGTTTTATTTGTTGCAGTTACAGATGTAACATCAAAAAATAGCCTCCCGCCGAATTGGATTTGCTAAATTTCCAAAATTTAGCAAATCTCTTTCTTTGCTCTTTTAGCGTATCAACAAAAAATCATACATTAGCTCCTCTGATTATCATTATTTCTAATTCATCAATTATGACTACTCAAATCACTTCGCTAAAACAATACAAATCCGTTTATAAAGAATCTGTTAAAGACCCTGAAAAATTTTGGGAAACAGAGGCCAAAAGCTTCAAATGGCGAAAGAAATGGAAGAAAACCTTGGAATGGAACTTTAAAGAGCCAAGGGTCAAATGGTTTCAAGGAGGTAAACTCAATATCACTGAAAATTGCCTGGATAGACACCTCAAAACCAGAGGAAACCAGACGGCGCTAATCTGGGAACCCAATGATCCCAGCCAAGCTTTCAAAAGTTACACTTATAAAGAATTACACGAAGCTGTTTGTCAATGTGCTAATGCGCTGAAAGCGAACGGTATTAAAAAAGGAGATCGGGTTTGTTTCTACATGCCAATGGTACCGGAGTTGACGATTGGCGTATTGGCTTGCGCAAGGGTAGGGGCCATTCATTCTGTAGTTTTCGCGGGCTTTTCTGCAAATGCATTAGCGGATCGTATTAAAGATGCGACTTGCAAAATGGTCATCTGCTCTGATTACAATGCCCGTGGGGCAAAGAATATCCCCGTGAAAGCAGTGGTTGATGAAGCCTTAAAGTTAGGGTGTAAATCAATAAAAACAGTATTGGTTCATAAGAATACTGGGGACAAAGTAAAAATGAAAAAGAACCGCGACCTCTGGTGGCACGATGAAGTAGATAAAAGACGTAAGACTAATGTTGCAGAAGTAATGGATGCGGAGGATATGCTTTTTATATTGTACACTTCTGGTTCTACAGGTAAGCCAAAAGGAGTGGTACACACTTGTGGCGGCTATATGGTTTATACCGCTTATTCTTTCAAAAATGTATTCCAATATCAGGATGGAGATGTTTACTGGTGTACGGCTGACATCGGTTGGATCACTGGCCATTCTTACATTATATATGGACCTTTACTCAGTGGAGCGACCACTGTTATGTCCGAAGGCGTTCCAACCTATCCGGATGCGGGGCGCTTCTGGCACATTTGTGAAAAACATAAAGTCAATCAATTTTATACGGCACCAACTGCCATTCGTGCGCTGATGGCGCGGGGCGATCACTGGCCAAGTCATTACGATTTGAGCAACCTAAAAGTCCTCGGAACAGTTGGCGAACCCATCAACGAAGAGGCTTGGCAATGGTATCATAAACATATAGGCAAAGGAAAATGCCCCATCGTAGATACTTGGTGGCAAACGGAAACGGGAGGAATAATGATCTCTGGAATGGGAGGCGTTCATCCGCAGAAACCAACTTATGCGGGTTATCCAATGCCTGGCATTCAACCTTGTCTTGTGGATGCTAAAGGCAAATTGGTTAGAGGTAATGATAAGGAAGGTTTGCTGTGCATTAAATTCCCCTGGCCATCTATGGTCCGAACCACTTATGGAGACCACGAACGTTGCCGTCAAGTCTATTTTTCTGCTTTCGAAAATATGTATTTTACTGGAGATGGTGCTCGTCGGGATAAAAATGGAATGTATAGAATCATCGGACGTGTAGATGATGTTATAAATGTGTCAGGTCATAGAATGGGAACAGCAGAGGTAGAAAATGCCATTGACGAACATCCTAATGTAGTAGAGTCCGCTGTGGTCGGTTATCCTCACGATATTAAGGGGCAAGGTATTTACGCCTATGTTATTGTCAATGAGCCAGTTAAGGATGAAGATGCGTTCTGTAAAGAAGTGCTAAAAGTCGTAACTAAAGAGATAGGGCCTATTGCAAAACCAGATAGGATACAGCTGGTGCCAGGGCTTCCAAAAACTAGATCGGGTAAAATTATGCGTCGAATTTTGCGTAAAATTGCCTCCGGAGATATGGAGAATCTGGGTGATGTAAGTACCTTGTTGAATCCTGAAGTAGTGAAGGCGGTGAAAGATGGGCGGAAGAAATAAAATAATTCATAGTTCACCTAAAGAGACCCAACTTTCATTACTAAATTAACGTCTATCCAATAGAACTTATCTTAGGTACGTTTCATATTGAGCGAACTAAATCCTTAAATTAAAAAACAAAAACACATGAAGAAATTATTATTACTAACCATGGCCATCACATTTCTAGCCATCGGTTGTCAGGATGACGAAGAAAGCACTGTATTGCGCTATGACGGCAACAACAGTTCCGCGCCATTACTAGACCCGGATGTTTATCAAGCTGCAGTTCGTTTTCCGACTTCTCTTACAAATCCTTACGAAGGATTAAAATTAATAGAAGTTGAATTTTATATCCTCGATGAGCCAGGTTCCTGTGAAATCATTATTTACGGAGAAGGAAACAGTGCCTCTCCCGGAACCGCACTATACAGCAGCGGAGACATTGCAGTGAATAATGGAACTTGGAACACACATACGCTTTCCGCTCCTGTTACATTGACAGGTGATGACCTTTGGATTTCTGTTGAATTTGCACACGGTGGAACCTCCCAAACAATCGGCTGTGATACCGGCCCAGCTTCAACAAACGGAGACTGGATCTTCTCTAGTTCAACTAACGAGTGGCAAACCTTACGTGACTTCACCGTCGCTAATGCTGGTGCTGATGCAGAAGTAAGTATCAACTGGAATCTGCGCGGTATTCTGGAAGAATAGTTAATTAGTACCCCCTCAAAATATAAATTTAGCGCTTGCTAACGTAGCGTTTTCGTTGCGTCGTAGCGGTTATCAAAATAAACAATGACAAAAACCATAGATCAATTAGCCCAACAACTTCGGGAGGCTGCTCAGAGCGGAAAAACCTGTCCACCACTTCGGGACATCATCGGATTGGAAGATTTACAGAGGGCCTATGCCATTCAAAATCAAAATATCCAACAACGTGTTTCCGAGGGCGCACATATTGTAGGTTGTAAGATTGGGCTGACCTCAAAAGCAGTGCAAAAGCAATTGGGGGTGGACCAACCTGACTTTGGAAGATTGCTGAATACGATGGAAGTGTTGAATGGAGATACCATTCCCTTCTCAGAGTTGATGCAACCAAAAGCGGAGGCAGAAATTGCTTTTGTATTATCTAAGGATTTAGATTCTTCTAACATCACAATTACAGATGTTATTTCCGCCATTGATTATGCTTTGGTTTCTATCGAAATTGTAGGAAGTCGTATTGAGAATTGGAATATTAAAATAACAGATACGATTGCGGATAATGCCTCTGCAAGTCATTACGTGTTAGGGCATAAACCCGTTCGATTAGAAAACCTAGATTTGTTAAATTGCAAAATGCAGATGTATAAGAATGGTGAATTAGTTTCTGAAGGGGTAGGGGCAGCTTGCTTGGGTTCTCCAATTAATGCGACGTTGTGGTTGGCAAAGACCATGGCCGATTTAGGCCAGCCGCTCAAGGCGGGGCAGGTCATCCTATCCGGAGCACTCGGGCCTATGGTTGCTGCTGAGCCTGGTGACGACATTAAGGCGGTGATTGAAGGATTAGGAGAAGTGCGCGTTAAGTTTGGCGACCTATGATACCAGTTTAATATTTGGCAAATAGACACTGAATCGTTCTCCGGATTGAATCTTTATCCCTTTGTCTGTCAATAACTTATATCGGGTCTTCAAGTTTTGGAGGCCCGTTCCTGTTGAATCAACCACACTCTTCTTTTTACGTTTGGTATTCGCAACACTAATCTGATCTTCTGTAATCAAAATGGTCGTTTGTATAGGCTCAGAAGGACTTCCGTGGTTGTGCTTAACAATGTTTTCCAATAAGGTTTGTAAAGCTCCGGGCGGTACCCATAATTCATTTGGATTAGTGTGTTCAATCTGAATTTCAAACTTGTATGCCGTTCCAAAGCGCTCCTCAATGAGGTAAATATAATTTTTAGCAAAATCCAATTCCTCCTCCAAAGGCACCACATCCTGATCTTTACTAGACACCAAATAACGATAGAGTTGACCCAACTTGTGCAGATATGCTTTTGCCGATTGAGGATCCTTGTCAATCAAAGCATCCACCGTATTTAGATTGTTAAACAAAAAGTGCGGATCAATCTGGGCTTTGAGAAAACTCAACTCCGCTGTTTTTCTTTCTTTTTCCATATTTGCTACTTTTAATTGCAGGTCAAACATCTTCTTCCCCAACATAATAGTGGCCAGCATCCCAACCTCTTCTATGTGATTACTAAAGCCATAATTAATGTACTTAAAGCTCCATGGCGTTTCTTTGCAATTAAAGAAATAACATTCATATACAATCCAAATGGTCCCGATCACGTATAAAAATAACACCAGTACTACAAAGAATAAAAAGTACCGCTTCTGAGGCATAAATCGGGGAAATAGATGAAAGACCATAAGGTAGGTAGAGATCGCATTTAAGCCAATGTATCTGACAAAATCAGTATAGGTTTCTACTAATCCATCATCTTCATCTGTCCCAAAATAGTAGAGAATGGCACTGGCAATCACATAGAATAAAAAAACGATCCAATCCGATTTGATGAGTTTAAATTGCATGTTGATAGTAATTACTTTGTTATAAAACTGATAAAACATTTTTTATGTAAATTAGAAAGAGTGCTGAGTGACAAATTTGAAAATCAAAACCGTAAAAGAATCGCGAAAGGTACGTTATAACGCAAAACGTTTCAATCAAAGACTAACGTTCATCTTACGATAGGGCCGGAGGACCGGCCTTATAAAGTTGGCCGTTAAGAAATTTAGCAGAGGGCTGCTTTAAGAGCAATCCAGAGCCGTTTACGGCGACCTCGGATTGCGAGCGGGATGGCTGCTGAATTTTAGGCCAAGTTTATAAAGCCTCGATTTTTGGTTCTTTTTATCGAAGAAAAAGAACATAAAAAAAGCTAAAACAAATTCCAATGAGACTGACTTTCCCCAAACCGAGAAAAGTCAATCCCATTAAAACAAACGTTATTGCGCTCTCCGAATCTCCTCACTTCCACTATTCCTATTCCGCTTCCCCTTCTTCATGTGCTGATTCCCAAAGGTATAACGAAATTGCATATTTACAACAGGAGCTGCCCATTTTGAAGTAACATCAGCATCCATGTTTGCATATTGAATATCTGCAGTCCAGTATTTTCTGAAGACATCCTCCATGCCGATGCTAATTTTCCCTTTGTCTTGCAGGATTTTTTTACTTAAACCCAAACTAACACCATACAACCATTCCCCAGCCATAATTCCTTCTTGCTCACCGCTATTATACCAACCTCCGATCTCTGTATTGATTTTTCCAGGAAGGGTGAATTCTATTTGTAAAACTGCTGTTATGCTCCAGTTGGTAGGATTGAAAGTCTCTGGTAAACCCTTTTCAGAAAAGTACTTGGTGTTACTTGCGATTGCTCCGCCATAACCATCCAGTCCAGGAATGAAACTTAGGGGGAAGAACAAGCTGGTACTGAAATTATCCAAGGATTCAACATTCACCACAGTGGCACTTGCGCTACCTGATTCATCATCCTGTTCGGTAAAATCAACCATAGCATCTTTTGTTCTTTTGTATTCAATGTTGAAAAATGGCTGAGATTCATAACTCAAATTAAACTTCATACTATGCGTCAGCGCAGGACGTAATAATGGATTGCCAGCCTCAAAAGTATAAGGATCCCAATAGTAAACGAATGGGTTCAAACTGGAGTAACGAGGTCGATCAATTCGATAACTGTAAGCAACACTGGCCGCTAATTCCTTAGTTATTTTACGTTGTAAAGATGCCGAAGGGAAAAGCTTCTTTATATCTCTGGTTAAAGTAGAATCAATGGTTTCTGAAGTACCTTTAGACTCGCTAATCTCATAACGTAAACCAGCAGTACCGGACCAGTCGCCACTGTTAAAACTCATCTTTCCATAAGCAGCCATTATGGACTCATCAAAAATGAAATGATTGCTTTGCGCGGCATTTTCTTCCCAAACATTTTCAGACGTTTCCTGGAAGGCTTTTAAATCATTGTCTAACTTTGCATCACTGTATTTTAGACCAGTTTGTATGCTGACTTCTTTGTTTAATGGATAGTTGTAATCCAATTTGGAAGAAAAAATTCGAGTACTCCCTGGCTGATCATATTTGGTGCCTCCGAAGAAATTACCCACGTTTTGTTCTACCGTTTGGAGAACACTTAGGCCATCCCTATTGAATTTGGCGTAGTTGAGATCGAAGTCCAGTTTTTGACCTAGCGTATCTATTTCAAAAGAATAGTAAGGGGTTAAGATGATAAGATTCCATTCACTGTCCGTATCATTTGTGGTCGTTAAATTTAGGTCTTGGTTCTCTGTATCCAGAAAATTTACAATAGTATTGTTTTCAGCATTTTTATCAGTTTGGCTTGTGAAAAAACGAGAACTAAAACCTATGCTTTGTCGGTCTGTAAGATTATAATCCATGGATAAACCACTTCTGAATGTACCTGATTTAGAAGGGTCAATATTGTGCTGATTGTAAACGTCTCCATTGATTCTACGCTGAATAATGAGTTGATCATAATCTGTATTTCGGCTATAGCCAATGTTACCATTTACGTTAAGTTTACCTTGGTAATGACTCAAGCTCAATCCGCCTCGGTATCTATAAAACTCTCCTTTTCCTGCTCCTAAAGATAGCGTTCCATTGGTACCGTAGAGACTATTTTTCTTTAGAATAATATTAATAATAGCCCCCGTACCAGCAGCTTCAAACTCTGCACCCGGTTGGTGTATAACCTCTACCTTCTTGATGTTGTCTCCCGGCATCTCTCGTAACAAAGATTGCACGTCCATGTATTGTGTCGTCTTTCCATTGATTAGAATGGTAATATTTGGTTGGCCAGCCATACTAAGTTTATCTCCGATGACGATCATGCCTGGGACTAGCTTCATAACATCCATTACATTTCCATTCATGCTGCTCAGGTTGTTTTCAACATTGACTACAAGACGATCAGATCGCTGCTCTAGCAATGGAACCTTAGCGGTTACTTCAATAGTAGATAGCATCGTAGCATCTTCTTCCAATTGGAGACTTACACTTTTGTTATGTTCTTTCGGGAATTCAAGCGATTGAATTTGCCCAGCAGTATAGCCTAGCATATTGGCCTTTAAATAATAGTTGCCATCGGGGATATCATCAGAAAGGCTAAAGCGGCCATTTTTATCTGTGGAGCCTGATTGAATGACAGTACTATCTGTGGCGTGATAAAGAGCTATAGTGGCGAAGTAGATGCCTTTATTATTGTTATCCGTAATTTGGCCGTTTATTGTATTCTGAGCCAATAAGGTCGTGCTGGTAACTAAGCAGAAAAGGAAAAAGAAGAATTGGAGTTTCATGATAAGACTGTTTAAAAGGTGAATTACTTTCTTATTGATAATCCAAATGTAGGGTGAAGAGGGCTTTTGTGAAAGGAGAAAACGGTGAACCGGGGTATTTTTCCGGTGAGTGTTACTTTTAGTAGAAAGACGTCCAATCGATTTCATTGAGCAATTTACAACAGTGCGTTGATCCTAAAGTGCCGTTTGCTTAGTTTCACTATAACCGCGTGTACACAGAAAAACCACAGGAGATGACCCCTGTGGTTTGTAATGTGACCTAAGAATTAGGTCTTTAAATAGGTTTTAGTTAAAGGCCGTTGGTATCCGCCAACGGTTTTTTTTTACGTTTTTATCTAAAATACCTTATAATACAGCTTTCAAGCCCGCTATAAAAGCCTCATTTCCCGCTTGCGTTCCAATAGAAACCCGAATGCAGCCTGGCGCGCCGAAACTAGCAGAAGGTCGAACCATAATCCCTTCTTTTAATATCGCAGCCTCAAATTCCTTATCATTCATTTTTGGCTTAAACAGAATGAAATTTCCCTGACCTTTCCAATATTGAACGCCCAGCTTATCCAGTTCTCCGTAAAGGTAGGCACGGCCTGTCTGTACTAAATCTACACTTTCTTTCAAAAAGTCATGGTCGCTAAGTGCTGCTATAGCTCCTTCCAGTCCCAGACGATTTATCATAAATGGTTTGTACAAACACTGAATATACTCTGCCAGTTTAGGCGTAGTATAAGCATAACCCAAACGCATTCCAGCCATTCCAAAAGACTTCGAAAAGCTATTTAAACCAATGACTTGCTTGCCGGATTGTACATAGGGTAGGGCGGTAGTATAATCGTTTGCATCAGCAAACAGATAGTAGACTTCATCCAATACAAGGACAACGTGCTCCGGAAGATGCTCAACAACTTTATCCAGTGTTTCCTTAGGAATGTAAGTACCAGTCGGGTTATTAGGAGAGGTTAAAAAGATCAAACGTGTTTTATCGGTGATGGATCCTAACAAGGCATCTACATCAAGTTCGTAGTTGGGAGACAACAAAGGCACATCAACCATTTTGGCACCCATTTTATCCGAAAACATTTGATAAGGCTTGAACATAGGGTTGGTCACAATGTACTCTGTATTCCGATCCAAGAAGCCCCGAATGATGAACTCTAAAACTTCACTGCCACTATTCCCTGTTATGAACTGCTCGGCCATCACTTCATTTTCATAAAAAGCCTGTAAAGCTACTCGCAAGCGTCCGTCATTATTATCAGGGTATAAGCCGATTTTATCTACATTTTCTCGAATAGCAGCTAAGGCCATAGGCGAAGCACCCAGAGGATTTTCATTAGAAGACAATTTATAAATGGTCTTTCCTCCTGCATCCACATCATTCAGTGATTTACCGCCGATATACAGTTTGGAAGGCTTTAAAGAATCTTTGAATAAGGGGTTTTTCTCTGTTATTTCAGACATGGTAATTATTTTTGGTTATACTGATTTTTTGCGCTCCAAAGGTACCACCATTCCTACCGAATCTCATCATATAACTGTATATTTGACTACGCACAATCAGATAAATTTACTTTTGAACCCTTCCATTTACAAGGTGGTCTGGTTTTTTCTTTTAGATACCTTGACAGGCGCTCAATTCAATGAATTACATGATTAATTTAATGGAAAGGGAGATTTGTCATTGAATCTGTATTTGAAATATGGTACTACTTGAATAAAATGATTAACAAAATTCCCGCATATCCTAATTTATCATCTGGCAAGTGCATTCATGAAGCCTTCGAATGGATGGCCACAAAGGCCCCAAATAATGAGGCATTGGTGGTGGGAACTCGCAGCTATAGTTATAAAGAAGTAGATGAAAAGGCGAATCAGCTGGCACATTATCTGATTGCTCAAAATGTTCAGAAAGAAGAACTGATCGCTATTTCGATGGAGCGATCTGCCGAAATGATCATCAGTATACTGGGGGTTTTGAAAGCGGGTGGGGCTTATCTGCCCATCGATCCACAAACACCAGTCAGCCGTTGTGCTTATATTCTGGAAGAATCAAAGTCGGCCATTTTACTGACTCAAAAACAACTAGTCAGTAATTTCGATCACTTTAAAGGGGAAAAATTGCTGTTGAATGGAGATCTATCAGCTGTTGAAGATCAACCGAAAACAGCGGTTAATATTCAGGACAATCCCAAACAATTGGCTTATACCATTTTTACTTCCGGATCTACAGGAAAGCCAAAAGGTGTTCAGGTGGAACATCACAGTGTAATCAATTTAATCCGTGGCCAGGTGGCTTTCGCCAAACAACCCGTTGAGCGTTTCTTATTTGCCTATTCCTTTGCTTTCGATGGCTCTGTAGTGTTGACCTTTTGGACATTACTTACAGGAGGAACATTGGTTATGGCGGAGGAGGGCTTAGAAAAAGACATTTCTAAAATTGCCAAATTCATTGCAGAGAAAAATATCTCTCATCTACTTACTTTTGCTTCACTTTATGGACTCTTATTGGAAAGAACGGATTCTGCTTTATTAGTAAACCTAAAACATGTTTCAGTAGCAGGAGAAATTTGTCCACCAGCTTTGGTGAAAAAACACCACAATACAGTTACAAATTGTGTTTTGTTTAATGCGTACGGCCCGACAGAAGCTACCGTTGGTGCTACAATTTATAAAACCAGTCCAGCTGATGCTAATTTAAGTAGGGTGCCTATTGGCAAACCTATAGATCGGGTTCGATGTTATATTCTAGATGAAAACCTCAAAGAATTAAAAGTGGGTGAAATCGGAAACTTGTATTTGTCAGGTGATGGTCTGGCTAGGGGTTATTTGAATAAGCCAGAAATGACAAGGGAAAAATTTATCCCTAACCCTTTTGATGAATTTCCTTTTGACCGATTATATAAAACTGGTGACCTCGCGATGTGGACGCCAACAGGAGAGGTAGACTTCATTGGCCGTGCAGATTTTCAGGTCAAACTTCGGGGCTACCGAATCGAGCCTGGAGAAATTGAAGCGACTCTTATGAGTCATAAAAACATATTAGCAACTACGATTCTATTAAAAGGCGAAGAATCGGCAGACCAAAAATTAGTTGCTTACCTGGTCGCTAAACCCGATGCTGTAATTAATATTTCTGAACTTAGAAATTACGTTTCGGAAAAACTTCCAGAATACATGATCCCTGCTGTATTTGTCTTGTTGGAAAAAATGCCTCTTACAACAGCAGGCAAGGTTGATCGTGTGGCATTACCGGAGCCAGGAAAGGAAAGGCCTTTGTTGGCAAACAGTTATAGTCCGCCAAAAACAGAGCTGGAACAAACCATTTGTCAGTATTGGCAAGGAATTCTCCAATTAGAGAAAATAGGAATTCACGATAAGTTCTTTGAGCTAGGCGGCAATTCCTTACAGGCTGCTGACTTTATAGCTCGCTTGCAAAAAGAACTGGGTGAAGTCATTTTTATCACCAGTATTTTCGATCATCCAACTATTTCTGCTTTCGCAAAAATGCTGGAACGGGATTATGCCACAGCACTTTCCAATGGATCGCTAAAAACAAAGGATTCACTAGGTGAAGGTGTAACACCTAATAATAAAGACATTGCATCAACTGCTTCAGATTCAAAGGTTTTAACTAAATCAGACTTTCAAGATTTCGAAAATTATTTTCCTAAAAAGAATCTAAAACCCAAAGCAAATACAAAGAAATTAAAACCCGCAGTTTTCATTCTTGCGCCACCAAGGTCAGGGACCTCCCTTCTACGGATCATGTTGGCAGGGCATTCTAAATTGTTTGCCTCCAATGAGTTGCAGTTGTTGCATTTTAATACGCTGGAAGAGAGAGCATCCGCCTATCAAGGTAAATTTCAGCTTTGGTCGGAGGGCTTGGTTCGTATGTTTATGGAGTTGGAATCCTGTTCTGCTGATAAGGCTAAAACCATACTTCAACAATACACCAACAAAGGCTACAGCACCAAAGAAATATATGCCCTTTTGCAAGAGAAAATCGGAGATGTATTGTTAGTGGACAAGTCCCCCTCTTATGCATTAGATGTTGATGCGTTGAAAAAAGCAGAAGTTGATTTTGAAAATCCAATCTATATCCACTTAGTCCGCCATCCTTATGCGATGGTTCAGTCTTTTTCCAAAATGCACATGGATCAGGTGATGTACTTAAAACCACATGAGTATACGGCTCAAAATCTCGGAGAACTAATTTGGACCAAGAGTCATCAAAACATTACAGACTTCCTTAACAATGTTCCTGCAAATCGAAAATTTCAATTGCAATATGAAAATTTGGTCAAGAGACCAGAAGAATTAATGCGGCAGCTTTGTGAACAATTAAATTGGGAATACGATCCAGCCCTCGTTAATCCATATGATGGCTTAGAAGAGAAAATGGTAGATGGTTTATACCAAAATTCAACACCAATGGGCGATATCCGTTTGTTGGAACATGGAAAAATTGATCCTAAATTAGCGGATAGTTGGAAAGGGGTTGAAAAAGATAATTTCCTAAGCGAAGAGACTTGGGAAAAAGCAGAGTCATTCGGATATACCAATCCACAAAAAGAAAATTTCAAACCAGAAGGAGCAAAGTCTAAATCTAAGGATATTGCCATCATCGGCATGAGCGTACGTTTGCCCGGAGCTGATAACATCGAAGCATTTTGGCAAAACCTAAAAAATGAAACAGATGTCAGCAAGTCTTTCACTAAAGAAGATTTAGCAGCAGCTGGCCTTGATCCTGCCTTATTAGATAATCCGGATTTCGTAAACAGAGGAATGCCACTGAAAGATCCTGGACATTTTGCAGCAGAGTTTTTTGGCTATCTACCTAAGGAGGCCGCCTTGATGGACCCACAGCATCGAGTATTCCTAGAATGTGCTTACACCGCCTTGGAAAACTCGGGCTATCACTCCGAAAGCGAAAACCAACGGATTGGAATATATGGCGCCGTCGCTAGAAATACTTATTTGGTTAACAATGTAATTACGCATCCAAATTATTTTAAGTCCATTGATGACTTCCAATTAGGTATTACCTTAGAAAAAGACTTTCCAGCAACAAGAGTGGCTTATAAATTAGACCTAAAAGGCCCGGCTATTAATATTCAAACCGCTTGCTCTTCTTCTGGGGTAGCCTTGCATCTCGCTTGTCAAAATTTACTTTTAAACGAATCGGATGTCCTCCTGGTTGGAGGTGGAAGAATCCAACCACCGGTGCAAGGTGGACATTTGCATAAAGAAGGTCATGCTCTTTCTCCCGATGGTTACGTTCGTGCTTTTGATGCAGAAGCCAACGGAATGGTGCGTGGACATGGAATGGCTTTTATCGTCATAAAGAAACTGGAAAAAGCCATCGCAGACGGCGACACGGTTCATGCTGTTATAAAAGGTTCTGCCATCGGAAATGATGGAGCCGATAAAATTGGTTTTACAGCTCCAGCTATTGAAGGGCAATGTAGAACCATTGTTGAAGCGTACAAAAAAATAGGTATTGATCCGGCAACCCTTTCTTATGTGGAAGCCCACGGAACTGGAACTCGCCTTGGTGATCCCATAGAAATAGCAGCACTTACAAAGGCTTTTGCCACTTTTACTAATAAAAAAACATACTGCGCACTTGGAACGGTAAAAACAAATATCGGCCATTTAGATGCAGGCGCTTGTATTGCTGGAATCATCAAAACGGCATTGTCGATGAAGGCAGAGTTCTTACCAGCTAGTTTACATTTCAATAAACCGAACCCACAAATTCCTTTTGACCAAAGCCCTTTTTATATAAATGGAAAAGGAGCGGAATGGAAAAAAGGAGAACTGCCTCGACGTGCTGGGGTGAGTTCTTTTGGATTGGGAGGAACAAACGTACATGTTATATTAGAAGAGGCGCCTGAATTGATAGTTCCAACAAAAGAACATTCTTCGGAACTGCTGATACTTTCTGCAAAAACACCAACGGCTTTAGAAGAAGCCACTGTTCAGTTGGGGCATTTCATGGAAAAGAATAAAGGACTTTCTCTAACTGATATTGCAGCAACCTTGCAAGTCGGACGAAAGTCATACGATCACAGAGTAAGTCTGCTTGCTGAAAATATTGAAGAAGTAACAAAACAGCTACAAGAAAACAATCCTCAGTTTCTAACAAGAAATGAACTTCGGGCTAATGCGGATAAAATCGTATTTATGTTCCCTGGTGGTGGAGCGCAGCATAGTAATATGGGACTCGGCTTGTATCAGACAGAACGGGTCTTTAGAGATAAGGTGGACGAATGCCTGACTATTTTTCAAGAGCAACATCAATTAGATTTACGGTCTATACTTTATCCTGCGCATGCAGAAAGTAATCCTATAACAGATCCCTTACATGGCATCACTTTATTGTTTACGATAGAATGGGCAACAGCACAGTTGTGGATTTCCAAAGGCATACAACCAACAGAGATGATTGGTCACAGTCTGGGAGAATATGTAGCAGCTTGTTTGGCAGGTGTTTTTACTTTGGAAGAAGCCTTGGCAATGGTGGCCACTCGTGGAAAGTTATTTCTTCAATTGGAGGAAGGAGGCATGCTGAGTATTCCGCTTTCGGAAAAGGAAGTGAGCCCATATATGGATGAGGAACTTTCTTTTGCTGCGATTAATAAACCGGACTATTGCGTAGTCTCTGGACCGGTTAAGGCGATTGATCGGATTAAAGAAAAACTGACAAAGGACGAAATTCACGCACCGCGTTTGCATATCAATGTAGCGGCGCATTCCACTATGGTAGAAAGCATCTTGGAAGAGTTCGGTTCCTTTTTGGAAACCATAAATTACTGTGCTCCAAAAATACCAATCGTTTCTAACTTAGATGGAAAATACGTCAAGGAAGAAACCATGCAGGGCGCGGATTATTGGAAGAGGCACCTACGTCAAACCGTTCGTTTCGCAGAGGGAATTTCTACCTTGCTGACGGAGGAGCAAACGATTTTTCTCGAAATTGGCCCAGCGCAAACCCTGAGCAACTTTACTCGGCAACATCCTAATCGAAGTAGTAATCATATTGTTATTGCTTCCTTGCGTCATCCAAAAGAAGTGGTCAGTGATCGTTCTTTTTTGCTGAAAAGCATGGGGCAGTTGTGGTTAAACGGATGTACGCCTGACTGGAAACAAAACTTTGAATCCATACACCGAATTTCTCTGCCGACTTATCCTTTTGAGCGAAAGCGATATTGGATTGATCCGAAAGAAGTTGTGTCGTTGCCAAGTAATGACGTTTTGGAATTGGCTATTAGCCCAAATGTAAATCAAGAATTGGAAGAACCTAAAAGAATAAAGGTCATGTTTACACGAAAAGATTGGCTGAAGGGAGAGGTGAAAAATATCTTTCACCAACTCAGTGGCTTACCAGTCGCGAATATGGATGACTATGCGACCTTCCTGGAATTGGGCTTTGATTCTCTTTTTCTAACTCAATCCATTACCAAAATCAAAAAAGCGTTTGGTATAAAATTGAACTTCCGCCAGCTCTTTGACGAGGCGCCTGGCATCGATGCCTTGGCTGGATTTTTAGATAGAAAATTGGAAGCTTCTGCCTTTCAAACGGAATTGGCTGCTCTGAATGAAGTAGAAACTCAACCGCAATCTCAAAATCAAGATCTATTTGCAACAGGGAATGCAGCTTCTGGGAGTTTGGAACAGATTATTCAGCAGCAGCTATTATTGATGCAGCAGCAGTTGGACTTGTTGAAAGGAGGAATCGGTTCAACAACACAATTACAAAAGATAAATACTGAATTTTCGCAAAATAGAATAACGAATTCTACGGTTCCTTCTCAACCTTTAGATGGAAATGGTATTGACTCGTTTGTGAACAAAGCTGCTTCGACATCGAAAGAATTTACCGCTTTCGGTCCTTGGGTGCCTATAGAAAAGAAGAGGCTTGATGACTTGACGGAACGAGAGAAAAAATACCTGCAAGATCTGATTTATAGGTACACAATAAAAACGAAGGGGTCTCAGGAAATATCAGCGCGGCAACGGAAACATATGGCAGACCCACGTTCCATTGTTGGTTTCAATCGTATCTGGAAAGAGATGGTCTATCAGATCGCTATGGATCGTTCTAAAGGTTCGAAATTGTGGGATGTCGATGGTAATGAATACATAGATTTCCGCTCTTCTTTCGGCTGTAATTTGTTTGGGAATTCTCCTGACTTTATTCAGGATGCCATTAAAGTGCAAATTGATAAAGGCTTTGAATTGGGCGTGCTCACTCCTTTAGCAGAGCAAGTTTGTGATTTGATTTGTGAACTGACAGGGACTGAGAGAGTCTCTTTGGTGAACACCGGTTCGGAGGCCGTTTCAGCTGCAGTGCGAGCTGCACGAACGGCTACAGGGAAAGATAAAATCATCGTTTTTGAAGGGGATTACCACGGCATTGCAGATGAATTGTTAGTTAAAGGAATTAATCGTGGTGGCAAAGCCGTTTCGCTTCCGGCAGCTCCGGGGATTCCAGTTTCTTTAGTGGATCAGGTCATTGTTTTAAAATGGGACGATCCAGATATTATTCAAAAAATAAAAGACGCAGCAGATGATTTGGCCGCCGTTCTTATAGAGCCGGTTCAGCCGAATGATCCGACGCATCAACCCATTGAATTGTTGCGAGCCATTCGGAAAGTGACGGAGGAGGAGGAAGTCGCTATGATCTACGATGAGATGATCACTGGATTTAGAGTCGGACTTGGTGGCGCGCAAAGTTGGTATGGCATCGAGGTAGATATCATAGCTTATGGGAAGGTTTTGTCCGGAGGCTTGCCAATGGCAGCAGTGGCTGGGAAGTCCCAATACTTAGATGTTTTTGATGGTGGGCAGTGGCAGTTCGGAGATGCTTCTATTCCGGAAGCGGGTGTTACTTTCTTCGGAGGAACCTTTTGTAAACATCCTGTTAGTTTGGCTGCTTCTTTGGCTGCGTTGAAAGAGATGAAACGTCAAGGTCAGCCAATGTATGATGCTTTGAATGAAAAAACAGCTCGTTTTGCAGAGCGCCTTATTGCTTTGTTCGAGCAAACGAAAGTTCCGATACAAGTGCGTTCAACGGCTTCCATCATTGCCATTAAAATAGTAGATAGAAACCCATTAGCAGAAATGTTTTGGTATTACATGAGGCTTAAAGGAATCTTCATCGAAAACAAAGCGGCTATTATGACATTGGCTCATAGTGAAGCGGATTTGGATCATACCTTTTTGATGTTTGAAGAAACAATCAGAGAGATGCAAACGGCTGGATTTTTTCCAATTACAGTTGCTGAAATTTCTATTGAAAATAAAATAGTTGGAGCACCATTGTTATATGGTTTGGACTGTTTGAGTAATGCTACAGCCATAAAAAAAAAGATACCTCTGACGGAAGGACAGAAGGAGGTTTGGGTAGAACACCAATTGGGTAGTGCCGCTGCGGCAGCTTACAACCTTTCCGGCGTTTTACAATTTGAGGAGGAACTGAATATTGACCTCATGCGGAAGGCGGTTCAGCAACTTGTAAATCGTCATGAATCTCTTCGTACTATCTATGATGCTGATGAATTGGTTCAACACATTTTTCCTGAACTGGAGATTGATATTCCATTCCTTGATATTTCAGATTTAGAAGAATCGGAAATAGAAAATCGCCTTTCGGAAATTCATGAAGCAGAAACAACGGAGGTGCTAGACCTTTTTAAAGGGCCACTATTTCGAGTGAAAATAATCCAGACTAAAGTCAAACAATATCAGTTAATCATGACGGCTCATCACGGTATTGCCGATGGTTGGTCTTGTGGTGTTTTAGCAAAAGAATTGGCTGCTTTATATACTGGGCTTAAGCAAAATAAAAAGGCACGTTTACCAAAGCCAGCTCAGTTAAGTGATTTTGTTTCCGCTCAGCAGATCTTTCAACAGAGCGAAGAGGCGAAAGAAACAGCGGACTATTGGTTGAAGCAATTTGAAGAGGATGTTCCTGTACTTGATTTTCCAACAGACTTCCCACGTCCTCTGCAAAAGACTTATAATGCATCGCTGGAATCCATCGAATTGGATCAAAGGTTGACTCAGCAATTAAAAGAATATTCCAATAAAAATCGCTCTACTTTATTCGTAACATTATACACCGCCTTTCAAACTTTAATACATCGATTGTCAGGCCAAGATGATTTTGTTTTGGGTATGGTAGCAGCGACTCGGTCCATTGCTGGAAATGAAAACCTAGTGGCACATGGCGTAAGTCTATTACCATTGCGTAGCCAAATAAATCCAACCGACGACTTTCCAACTCATTTGCAGAAAATGCGAAACCAAATATTGGATAGCTTTGATTATCAACAGTATACATTGGGTTCCTTAGTTAAAGTCTTGAAGATGTCGCGTGACCCAAGTCGGCAACCAATCATTTCTATCCTCTTCAATATGGATGGGGTTTCAGAAGCCTTAGATTTCGATGGAATGAAAGTCGAAGTCAATCCAATCGTTCGGAAATATGAAACCTTTGATGTATTCATAAATGTAAAACCATTGTTGGATGGCTCTATTTCTTTTGAGTGGATTTACAACACCGACCTCTTTTTAGCGGAAAGCATACAACGACATCTAGCAGAGTTTAAAACCCTATTAGAAGGTATTTTATCTGAACCAACTGCGAAGATTTATCAGTTGCCTATTTTGCCAGAAGCAGAAAAAGTATTGTTACAAAGTTGGAATAATACAGAAGTTTCTTTCCCAGATCAGAACTTAGTTCATCAGCTTTTTGAAGAACAAGTTCTGGCTACGCCAAGTAATATTGCGGTCTTCTCTGATCGTCAAGAGCTAAGCTATCAAGGGTTAAATGAAAAGGCGAATCAATTGGCTCGTTTCTTAGGAAGTAGAGGAGTACAAAAAGGATCATTTGTTGGCGTATATTTAAGTCGGGAAGTACACCTGTTGTCGACTTTGTTGGCGGTGACAAAAGTCGGTGGAATTTATGTTCCCTTAGATCCTTCTAATCCGAAAGATCGTTTGCGGACGATAGTGGAAGATGCGGATTGTGGTTTTTTAATAACGGAGCAATCCCTAGTAGATCGTTTGCCAATTGAGGATGCGATAATGATTTGTTTGAATAAAGATAAAAAAAGCATTCAAGCACAATCTAAAGAGAATCTGAATCTGGATTTGAAATCGGAGGACTTGGTCTACGTAAACTATACCTCCGGTTCTTCTGGGAAACCAAAAGGAGTACTTATCCCACATTACGCTGTGATAGATCATCATCTTGCTGTGCAAGCGGAATTGCAATTAAATGAAGAAGACGTAATTTGTTCAGTAGCCTCTGTTGCCTTTGACCCTTCTGTTCAAGATTATTTTCTACCGCTTTTTCTGGGTGCAAGTGTAACAATAGTTAGTGAAGAGACAAAGACGGATGGTTTTTCCCTAACGGATTATTTACAAAAAGTAAAACCGACCTTGATGCAAGCGACACCGTCCACTTGGCGAATGTTACTACTGGCCGGATGGAAAGGGGAGGAGCGGTTGACGATTTTATCTGGTGGAGAAGGTTTGACAAAAGACTTATCCAGCAAGTTAATTACAAAATGCAAAAGGCTCTATAATATTTACGGCCCGACCGAAACAACCATTTGGTCTACCTTAAAAAGAATTGATGAGCAAACCATTGCTAACAAAACAATTTCGGGTTATGAACCGGTGGGCCGACCACTTCAAAATGTACAAGTTTATATTTTAGATGCCTTTAAAAATGAAATACCAATCGGAGCAGTTGGGGAGTTGTATATCGGTGGAGTAGGGGTGGCGCCAAATGGTTATTTTAAACGAACAAAATTGACTGAAGAGAAGTTTATTAATCTTCCCATTTCGAAAAAAGGAAAGCTGTATCGAACAGGAGACCTGGGACGTTATTTGCCAAACGGGGATATTGAATACCTGAACCGCGTAGATAATCAGGTGAAGATCAGAGGTTTTAGAATAGAACTAGGAGAGATAGAATCGGTATTGGCTACTTACAAAGGCATCCGTGAAAACGTTGTTATTATTCGCGAAGATCAACCAAGTGTGAAAAAGTTGGTTGCTTATGTTGTAATGAATGCTAATGAGGAATTGGAGGTAAACGAACTTAGAAATTGGCTCTCGGATAAATTACCTGATTACATGGTGCCGCTTGATTTCGTTGTAATGGATGCTTTCCCGATGACGGCAACCAGCAAGATCAATCGCAATAAACTCCCCATTCCAACTTACGTCAAAACAACAACAGAGCAGGGGTTGCCCCCTCCTTCCTCTATAGAAGAAATATTCCTAATTGACCTTTGGAAGGAATTACTTTCTGTTTCGGAAATAAGTATTCATGATAATTTCTTTGAATTAGGCGGACATTCGTTAATTGCAGTTTCTATGATTGCTCGAATAGAAAAAGAAACAGGCAATCGACTTCCACTAGCTGCACTGTTGGAGTATAATACGGTGAGCCGTTTGGCCAAATTATTACAAAAACCACAAAGTGTCGAATCTAATCCGCAACAAGATATTCACAACTCCCTAATTCCAATAAAAAGAGAAGGATCAAAACCACCAATTTATCTAGTGCATGGTGCCGGTTTGCATGTCTTGATGTTTCAAACGCTGGCGGCCCACATGGGCAAGGATCAACCCATCTATGCTTTACAAGCTCGTGGTTTGGATGGCCACTTCGAACCGCTTGACAATATTGAAGCCATTGCTGCTCACTATCTTTCTGAGATATTGATTCAAAACCCGAATGGCCCATACTTCCTAGCAGGTTATTCCTTTGGTGGTTTGATCGCTTTTGAAATGGCGCGGCAGCTAAAAGTGCAAGGAAAAGAAATCGCGATGTTGGGCATGTTTGATACCGAAGTTCGTTTTCATCTTTCGGAAAAAGGACAATCGAAAAGTTATTATCAGCA
>JBLHRR010000080.1:0-24274 GCA_047626155.1 Saprospiraceae bacterium
TCTCTGAAAATTCTGGAAATAAGCTCTTGTATTCTTCGGAATTGTTTATTTCTAACATAAGCGAATAAAGGATTTGTTGTAATTTCCTTTTATTCGCTTTTTTTATGCCAACTCCTTTTTATACCTTCATGTTACACTTTTTTACTGCTCAGTAAAATAGAAAAGTTCAGCTTTTTCAAATTCTTCATTATCAGAATAATAAATTCCAAGATTTACCTTTACCATTCCTTCTTTTCTTCGGTTACCTATTTCTTGATATAACTGAATTGCCTTTTCAAACATTTCAAGTGTTTGTTTCTCCAAACCCAATTTCAAGTAAAGCACTCCAATTTCATTATAATTGTTCGCCAAGTAAATCGTTCGATTGATAGATTTTTCATAGGATTCAATTTCGAAAAAATTGGAGAGGGCTTCTGTATATTCCCCTAATTCCTGTTGTAATCTTGCCATATTATATAAGACGATGTAATAATTGGAAGAATCCCCTTGCTCTAACCACGAAGAAGATACTAACGAATATTCTTCAAGCGCCTTTATATAATCTCCTTTAGCAGAATATACATTTGCTTTGTTGGTCAGTAGTTTTCGAAGCAGTTTATCATATCCAAATAACTTACAAGTAGTTAAGGCTTTTTCATGTTGCTTAAGCGCCTCTGAATAGTCTTTCAATCTTTCCAGATTCATCCCATTCAACATCCAGTTCTTGGCTAAGCCTAAAGAATTATTTATATTTTCAAACAGCGTAATGGATTTTTTAGAAATGTCCAAAGAAGCAGGATAACGCCCTTTTAGATAGTTGAAAGCGGCTAACTGATATAGTGCCTGCGCCTCTCCTTGTGTGTAGCTGGTCGCACTAGACAAATCGATACTCTCATTACATAATTTTAAAGCTCGATCCTGATCAGAAAATTTCAATTCCCAAGCAATTGTATTGAGCAAATCAACCTTGTCGGTGCCTTTTGAAATTGGCAATAATATGTGGAGACTATCTAAATTTATTTGAGCAAATAGAATGGAGGAGAAGCTTAAAAAAATAAGACATGCAGCGTTTTTAATATGGGTATAGCGTTTTTTGGATTTGCCGTGTCGGTGATAGCCGAGGAGAATGGTTTGTTTGTCTATCATTGTGATCATTTTTCAATATCGACATTTCTCGATATTGTGTCATGATCCTATGATTTTAGGAGGGGGTCATTTTTGAGTGGCTGCGGGGGGTCACTTTTCGATGGCTGGTTACACCTTAAAAAAGACTCCGTATTTAGACCTTATATTGACTACCTTTACTGTCTAGGATAAAGAAACAATCCCCCACCACAAATCTCCCCAACAAAATCCTTTTTTCTTTCCTAAAAAACACTATCTTTGCGCCTTTGTTAGAATCCCGGAGCCTAATTTTAGGAGAGTCGGGTATGGTTAAACCAAATAAATTTTAACTTTTAATGTCAGTAAAAATTAGACTACAACGGCACGGCCGTAAAAAATCGCCATTCTATCACATAGTAGTGGCGGATGCTCGTTCTCCTAGAGATGGACGTTTCATCGAAAAATTGGGAACTTACAACCCAATGACAGTTCCTGCAACTATTGATCTTGATCGTGACAAAGCTTACGAATGGATCGCTAAAGGAGCGCAACCTACCTACACCGCGAGAGCTATTCTCCGATTCAAAGGTGTACTATATCGTAAACACCTCATGCGTGGAGTGGCTAAAGGAGCCCTTACTACCGAGCAGGCAGACGAAATGTACGGCAAATGGATTGAAGAAAAAGAAGGTACCATCACTTCTCGTAGAGAGAAAGAAGCGGCTAAAAAAGCGGCTAAATTAGCTGCTATTGCTGGTAAGCCTAAGAAGGTTCAAACACCTAAATCTGCTTCAGCTACTGGTGATTCACCTTTGTCTCCTTCTAGCGAAGCACCTAAGTCTTTCGCTGATTCTGTTGAGCAAACCACTATTGAGACGGCGCCACCTGCAGAGGAAAAGCCAGCACCAGTAGAGAAAACACCAGCAGCTCCAGTTAAAGAAGAAGAAGCGGCTCCAGCAGCAGAGGAAACTCCAGCAGCAGAGGAAACTCCAGCTCCTGCACCAGAAGCTAAACCAGACGATTTGAAGAAATCGTAGGTATCGGCCCAAAGATCGCTGAAGTACTTAACGCAAGCGGTATCAGTACTTTCCCTAAATTGGCAGAGACAGATGCAACAACGGTTAAGGCTATCCTTGACAGTGCTAAAGGCAACTTCGCTGCACACGACACGACTCAACCACCTGGCCTGCACAGGCTAAGATGGCTGCTGAAGGTAAATGGGAAGAAGTGGCAGGATCAGCTTGACGGCGGAAAATAAACCACTGAAACAAAAGCAGACTAATAAAGTATAATATACTTATTAAGAGATAAATGAAACGGCAGGAATTTTCCTGCCGTTTTTTTTTATTCACAGCGAAATTTACATACCTTAGCATCGCTTTGAAGAAGAGTTTGATTTATTTACTAATCAAATCCTCTCCAAAGAAATTATTCTCTGTGTAATAACACTTATTTACCAGACTTGAAACCTAGTAGGGCTTAACTGCGCTACTAGGTTTACCTTTAATAAGAGGTAATTTTACTTAGCTGGTAAACTCATTTTTAACCGCCGAATTCAAAACATTAAACAGCATTTATATGAAACCATTACATCCCGACTATCAAGTAACACTGGATGAAATCAAAGGCTTAATTCCTGCATCAGAGCAGTATACCAAATACATGGATGACGAAGAAGAAGAAGATTACCAGGCCTTGAGGGATAGCTTCGAGCCAATGGTAAAAGCACTCTATGTTAAAGTTGCGAAAAACGACCCCTTGCAATTGGTAGATTTGGAAACACAATTGCTCGATCCTGAATTTGAAGGCATGTTTCTAGCTCGTATCCTCGGATACACCGTTTTAAGAGGACAGCTGAATGATCACTTTATATATTCCCTACCACAGGAGCATTTCAAAAAGGTCTTACTCGCTATTTGCAACTCTTCCAACTTTGAATACCTAAGAAAACGTATCGGTCAAACCATCCAAACTGGTTTCGCACTGAGTTCCGATATATGGGTAACCAACCTCATCAATGAAATTGTAGTAAAGCAGGTTCGTTACTTCCTACAAAGTCAGAAGTTACCTAAATACAGAGATCCAAGAGAGCGTAGAGTCGGTTATGCACGTTATAATAATCAGTTCAAATCTGACTTCTACAAATCTGCAGAGTTTCCAACAACAGCCAACGAAATGAAGTTGTTGTTCCCGGCCTTGAGAAACTTTCTGGAATACAGAGTTGGTACCAAACTAAACAACGGTAGCTTGGTAGAACCGATAATGGAAATACTGAAAAACGAAGAACTAAAAGGTTCTTTTGAACATACCGTCATCCTCGGACTTTTCTCTGGATTCTTTGAGTTGAGTGATGCAACGAAAACAAAGGAGGTTGCGGATATTATAAATAAATTAAGAAAAGAGCATCCTGAAGTAAACGAGCACTGGTTAAAGTTTATCCTCGAATCGCACGAAGCAGATTTGGGAATGGGATCCAAAGCAGAGCTAGCCATTGGAGAGGCCATCGATACCTCCAATACTGATGAAATAGCTCAGTATTACAAATTGATGGAAATCGTACACACCAAAGGATATGTTCACGATGATTCTATAGAAGCCGTTAAAGTATTCTATTCTAATCACGAAGGGATGTCAACCATCAACCAATGTGTTCGAAAAACAATCCTAAATTACATCAAAGATTTGTTAGCTGGACTAAAACCAGAAGAGTACTCGTCTTACTTTGAGTTGTCAAAAATATTCCCAACCTACATGGGCATATTCTCGAATCAACAATTCAATCAGGACGTCAAAACAGCTTGTGTCAAATACATCAAGACTTTACTCAAGCGATACACCGACAAGAGAGGAAGAGATTACCAGGACATCAAGAAATTCGTGGTAGCTACCTTCATTGATCTAGAGTTCATGAAAAAGAAAGAGCTCGTAGAATTCTTCAAAACAACGCGTAAGAAGAAACCAGTCGCTTAATGTCTTACAAAGGACTCTCTAGGAAAAAACAAAGCCAGACGCGATACAATTCGCGTCTGGCTTTATACTTCAAGAAGACTCTGGAGGAGTCGACCCTATATTCACCCCAAGTAGCAATTCGGGGCTCGCAAAAAAAACTACCTAAACAAAGTAGCATGCCCCTTTTCCTCATGCCTACCTCCTCTCGGATCCGTATACCGTACCACACAAACATAAGTCCCCGTAGGCGCGGCTCTCCCACTATTATTCACTAGACCATTCCAAGCATTCATCGGATCATCACTTTTAAAAACAACACCTCCATATCTATCCCAAATCACCATTTCGAAATCAGTAATTCCTCTAAAGAAACCACCTCCCCGATACTCATCATTCAAGCCATCATTGTTAGGCGTAAAGGCATTTGGTAAAATGTATGTTATTCTTGGCGTAACTTCAATAGATTTGGTAATCGTATCTTCACAACCATAGTAATGCATAATTGCTAACTGTACATCTACAAAACCCGTGTCCGGAAAAGTGAAGGTCGGATCTGTTCCCAGAGTTCTACCCAAACTACCTTCTTCGCCAAACTCCCAGGCCCAAAAAGCCGCCCTTCTAGAATTGTCATGAAATTGAACCATTGGGTTAAAGTTGGTAATAAAACTCGGAGGTTCGTATACAAAATCAGCCACAGGCAAAGAATCCACATCTATCCAACGAGGAAAGAACGCTTCTTCAAAACAACCAATAGGCGAAGTAACCTGTACATATATGTCAAAATTTCCAGGGATCAAATAAGTATGATCAGGGCTTATGTCGTAACTAATGGAATCATCTCCAAAGCTCCATATGGTTTCGTAAGTCGAATCAATTGGAAAGGATAAATTCACGAAACTGACATCCAATGGCGGACAACCTACCGATTCACTCGGCTGGAAAATAATGGCCTCTGGTGCCGGCTGCCAGACTAATTCTGAGGAATCAGTGAAAAAACAACCTAAGGAATCCGTAGCTGTCAAAATCACCGTAAAAATACCTGGCGCATCGTATTCGTATTCCGGGCTCTCTATTTCTGATTGATTTAAGTCCCCAAACTTCCATCTATAAAAATCCAAAGCTGCTCCATTCACATCAGTGGTGTTTTCAAAAAGAACAGGTCCTGCATCGCAGGTATCATATACCCCTACAAAGCTTGGAAACATAGGAGGCGTTACCGTCACTTCTATTGCAGCAGTATCCGAACATTCCGTTCCAGGATTAAGGATCATAAGCCCTGGATAAAAACCAGTCCCAGGAAATTCAATGCTCACATCTCTGGTATCCCAGGTACTCAGTGGGCTAAGCGGGTTGTTATCAAAATCGAACTGCCATTCATATTCATCAATAAAATCTTCATCTGTACTTTGATTAATAATGGTTACCATTGAATCAGCACAAGAAAAAACAGCAAAGGCCTCGCCCGCTGCAATATCAACACCCTCAATAGCTGCCACCACATTCTCTTCACAGAAAGAAACATTAAACTGAAAATCTCTTTGAATAGCACCAATTAAAGCTCCATTTCTAAACTCCTGTACACAAATTCCTACTACGAATTGCCCTTGTATAATAGGCACTCCCGATATCACTCCAGTCAAAGGATCAATTGTTACTTGTGGATTTCCTCCCATTGGATTTACCTCACTGTAACCGGCCGCTAGAACAAAATTGACGGGATTATATGGAGGAGGTAAGTCCGGATCTGGATTCGGGTCTGTATTCGCTCCACCTTGCAAAGGGGCACAAAAACTATAAATCAGTTGATCGCCATCTGCATCAAAGGCACCGTGATCAAAATTCAAGGGTAAACCAGCACAGATCACCGGAGGAGGTAACTGATTAAAAACAGGGGAAGAGTTGCATTCCGACTGAGCTTGTGGAGTGATTTCCACGTAGTAAGTTGCGCCTGTATCTCCTGGTCCAACGATATTATTAATCGACTCATTACGACAACACCTTTGGTAAATGACATAAAAAGATTCATCCGATAGGATCGGTAAACTTCGGGTAAAAACATATCGTCCTCTCTCTACACAAATATTTGGTGGCACTTGAACACAAGGATTATTTTCCGCAGGGTCAATCGTATCAACCACTGGAGGGTCAAGGAAAAGGTCATCATATGGTGCACCGTTCAAACTACCTGAACGATAAATAGAAACATTGGCCTGTTGGGCTCCAGGTGCTGCATCTAATGGAATATTACCATTAAAGCAATCCCGGTAAACACGCATCGTAAATAAATAGATATTATTTCCAGGGATATTGGGATCTGCCCCTTGGCAGATATAAGTCATTTCTCCACCGACCACGTGAGAGGCAGTCGAAGTATCGGGAGATAGGTATAAGAATATAAATGCCAGAAAAACACGTAATAGTTGTTTCATGGTTGTTCGTTCGTTTTTGTAAGTTTCCTAATTTTCAAGTAAGCCTTATATTGGGCAAATACAGTTAAAATCTGTATAAGATATTGCTTCATCACTAAGTTATGACAAATATAGCTGAAAGGGAAAGAAATGCCTTAAATAAATTCAGGAATTGACCGACAGATTGCTTTATGGTAAAAGTTAAAAATAAAAGTAAATAATCAGGCAACGTTAGACTTAAAAATGGATAAGAACATCTTGAATTGGCTATACCTACCTTAACAAAGTCGCAAAGCCTTTCAAATTATATGGTTCTCCCCTTGGACCAGTAAAAGAGGCTAAATATACATATACGCCTTGTTGTGACATTTCTCCAACATTGTTTTTACGTCCATTCCACCCTACATCCGGATCGGAAGTTTCATATATCTTCTCCCCCCAACGGTTCCAAATAGACATATTGAAATTAGTGATCCCCCCAAACACACCGGTCCCCTTAAACACATCGTTTATGGCGTCAAAATTTGGTGTGAATGCATTCGGCATAAAATAGCGGATCTCTGGTTTCACATCCAATCGGACTATGGCCGTATCTGGGCAGCCACTTTCGTGGAAAACGATTTGCTGCACCACTTGAACTCCAGTATCCGGAAAGGAAAAAGAAGGATTCTGCAGGGTTGAAGTTCCATCTTCATCGAAAAACCATTTCCAGGAAACTGCATCTTGTGACTGATCCGTGAAGTCAGCGGTATTTTCAAAGTTATTTAAGTCCTTAGGATTGTAATCAAAACCAGCTACAGGAGAACCCAAAACGGTTACCCAACTGTCATAGGCTGCTGCTGTTTCACAACCAATTGGTGAAGTGATGTCAATGGATACATCATAAATTCCTTCTTCATAAACATGAACCGGACTTATTGCATTCTCTGTAGTTCCATCCCCAAAATCCCAAATTACATCATAAGTATCATCAATTGGGAAGGACAGATTATCAAAGAATACTTCCAGCGGTGCACAACCAAAAAAAGAGCTGGGTTCTATAACAACCAAAGAAGGCACCGGGAAGTAATTAATGGTCTGAACCATCGTGTCCATACAACCATTGATATCTGTTACGATCAGTTCTACTGGTAAATTACCTGGCACCATATATAAGTGCTCGGGGTTGACTTCTGTAGAGGTACTGTCATCTCCAAAATTCCAATCCCAATTAGTTATAGTTCCACTTCCCGAAGACGAAAAGTCTGTAAAAACCACCGGAGCAGAAACGCAAGTATCATAAACAAAAGAGTAATCAGCATCAATGCCTGGGAAGATTCGTATTTCAATGAAAGCAGTATCGCCACATTCTGTTCCTGGATTCAAATAAAGCGTTCCATTGTAAGTTCCTAAACCAGGGAATTGGATGGTTGGATCAAACTCAGTTGGAGCTATTGGGCCTGTCGGTAAGTCAAAATTCCAAACATAAGAATCAATGTTTTGTGCTTGTATACTGAGGTTATTAATATTTACGGTATTCTCTCCACAAGACAGGATAACATATTGGTTTTCATCAATAATTTCATTTGCACTAACAATAGCCTCCACTAGTGGCGTACAACTCGTTACATTGAATTGAAAGTCACGACGAACAACACTGAGCAACTGCCCATTTCTATATTCTTCTACACAGACGCCCACTACAAATTGCCCTTGAGTGATCGGTACCCCTGAGATCAAACCGGTAAAAGGATCTATCGTAACGACAGGGTCTCCCGCCATTGGCGCTGCAACGGAATAGAGAGGATCGATAAAATTAACCGGGTCAAATGGAGGAGGGCAGCCTGGGCTTGGGGCAACACCATCACATTGAGCGGCGGGATTTGGTCCGCTGCCGGGATTATCAGGGGTACCTAATGTTCCTCCTCCCAACAAAGGACTGCAAAAAGAGTAAACCAATTGGTCGCCATCAGAATCAGTGGCAGCATGATCGAAGTTAATATCTTTACCTGCACATATTACGATTGGTGGAAAGTCATTAAAGACTGGGCTGTCATTACAAACGGCTACAGCTTCTGCCGTTAATGCAATGGTATAAGTTGCTCCCGCTTCTTCAGGCAAAACTAGATTGTCAATCGTTTCATTTCGACAACATCGTTGATAAACAATGTGAAAATCCTGACTGCCAGTTGGGGCATTAATGGTAAAAGTGTAAACCCCTTTTTCAACGCATACATTAATGGGTTCCAGACAAGGGTCGTCATCAGTGGGAATTCTTACCGCAGGGCCATCCAGTGGAACTTCTAGGTTTTGAACTAAAGAAAAATTGTTGGATCCTCTATAAACCGTTACAATTGCCGGATCATCAAAGTCTGCTCCATCAGATCCACAATCTCGATAAATAGACATGGTAAAAGTATAAGTACCATTTCCATTACAGACATAGGTTACCTCTCCACCTATGATGTGACGTGCGAACAGATTGCTACTAAATAATAGAAACAAAGAGAGGAGGGTATATTTTATAAAGTGCTTCAAGGTTTAGGTTTTTTAGCTTAATAATTGGGAAACATCATATAATCTTGATACTTACTGTGGCTAATTCGTTGCATGCTCGAAAGTTATTTCCTGACAAATAAACGACGAATATGGAATAGTTAATACTCAATTCCTACAATTACTCGGAAATATAGTGAATTATGACTTTAGTCTGAATTATTAAGACACATTAGTAACAACGAAGTTTCAACTTGTCCAGTTGGGTACATAACTATTCTTTGTTTGTTTGTTGAAAATTTCAACCTTACGGACTTAGCACCGTTTAAGTTTACTAAACCCGTATACGGGTAAGGAAAATTTAGTAAAACTTAACCTGATTATTGATTTTGGCCAGCCGAATTCCCTTATAAATCCTTTATGAATTTAGCTAAAATGAAAAAATTGCATTTTTTTTTAAATGTTCTGCCCATTTTTATACAAAATGAAGTGTTAAAATACGTTAAGGTTATCGATTCCACATTGGGCAAGGCAATATTTAGAGATGTTTCTGCAAAAAATTGAAGGAATCAAAGAATTGTATTATAAAAAGCTAGTTTAAAATCGCAACTATTCGAACAGAAAAATAACAATTAGATTTCATATCCATGGCATTTGATGCTCCCTCACATCATTCCTCCATTTAAGACAACGGCATTGCCTGTTCGTCTTTTAATCTTTTGTGTTTTTCTTTTGGCTATTTGTGGTTTAGTAACAACGAAAAATTAACTTAGATCACTGCCATCATTTAGTTAAAACAAAACGACTATAAGGAGAGTGCTTTCGCTAAATGATGGAGAGTATAGTGGTCTAAATTATTTTTCGTGTCATACTTAAAACAACGAAAACTAATTATTTCCAAAATAAAAACAACCTGACATGTCGCAACCGCTTCACAAGTCTATTCAAATGTCTGAAACACAATTTCATCAACTAATGTTCGGCAGCGAGCCGCTATCGGACATCTGTGCCGTCCTCGAGCGAGGAGGCAGTATCCTCTACCCCACTGATACCATCTGGGGTGTCGGATGTGATGCCACCAATGCATCAGCCATCGAAAAAATCTATGAGCTCAAACAAAGAGATCCAAACAAACCGCTTAGCCTACTAGCCAGCTCCGTTGAAATGGTTAAGCAATATGTAGAAGAACTCCATCCGCGAGTAGAAACATTGTTAGCACATCACAGCAGACCCTTAACCGTTGTCTACAACAAAGCAAAAAATCTACCTGCCAATTTATTACCCGACAATGGAAGCATCGCCATCCGTATTGCCACTGATGGTTTTTGCAAAACCCTAATTGAAAAATTTGGTAAACCTATTGTTACCACTTCTGCAAATCTAAGTGGCGAACCCTTCCCTTCTCACTTCGGAGAGGTCAGTTCTGCTATTATTTCTGGGGTGGATTACATCTCCAAATCAGGTCGTCAGAATAGAGAACCTGGGGAACCTAGTGTAATTATTAAGGTGGATGAGAAAGGGGAGATTGTTTTTTTGAGGGAGTGAGTGCATCATCAGAGAATCTAAGGATATGCCATATCTCCCAAAGATCAAAGGGAGATATGGCATATCAAAGGAGGAGCAAGAGCTACATAAGCTACTCCTTCAAACTCCTATCCAGCCAATCAAAAAACACCCGCTGCCAAAGTATCCCATTCTGCGGCTTCAATATCCAATGTCCCTCATTTGGAAAATAAAGAAATCGACTAGGAACCCCTTTCAATTGCGCCGCCTGAAAAGCCTGCATTCCTTCCGCCTCCGGAACTCTAAAGTCCTTACCGCCATGAATCACCAATAAAGGAGTATCCCAGTTCCCAACAAACTTATGCGGCGAATCCGTTTTATACGTTTCCGGAAGATCCTTTTGCCAGTAAGAACCCTTTAAGTCCCAGTTAGCAAAGAACAATTCTTCGGTCATGCCATACCAGCTTTCTAAGTTGAACAAACCTCCATGTGCAATGAATGTTTTGAAACGTTTGTTGTGATTACCGGCTAACCAATAAACAGAATATCCACCATAACTAGCTCCTACTGCACCCAAGTTATCTTCATCAATGTAAGACTCTTGTTTGGCATCATCAATAGCGGAGAGCAAATCCTGCATCGGTTGTCCACCCCAGTCTCCACTGATCTCTTCATTCCATTGCTGACCAAAGGAAGGTAAGCCTCTTCTATTCGGTGCCACGATGATGTAATCATTAGCGGCCATCATCTGGAAATTCCAGCGGTAAGACCAGAACTGAGAAACGGTAGATTGTGGCCCGCCCTGGCAATATAGCAAGGCCGGGTACTTCTTGTTAGAATCAAAATCTGGTGGGTATATCATCCAGACTAACATTTCTTTTCCGTCCGTCGTTTTCACCCATCTTTCTTTGACTTCCCCCATCTCAATGGTGCTCAACAAACCTTTATTAATGGTCGTCATTTGCTTAGCAGAACCATCTGCAATTTTCACCTTATACAACTCATGCGGCATAGACATTGAAGCTCGGCTGGCAATCAACTGATCCCCATTCTGAACGAAGCCATAATAATTGTGTTTCCCTTCCGTTAGCTGACTGACTTTTTTAGAAGCGACTTCCACTTTAAATAATTGGTACGTACCTTTTACAGCTGCAGAAAAGTAGGCTGTTTTTCCATCAGGAGATAGTTGAGGTGAGTTAGCGCTTAGATCTTGTCCTTCAGTGAGTTCTAGTTTAGTACCTGAAGCTAAATCCATACGAAATATCCGATTTCTATCCGCTTCATAACCATCTCTTTCCATACTGCTCCACAATATATATTTACCATCAGCGGAGAAGCTAGGCTCAATATCGTAACCCATCATCCCTTTGGTCAAATTAGTGGTTTTTCGATTTTGAATGTCAAACAAATAAATGTCCGTATTGGTGCTTTGCGCAAACTCTTTTCCGTTCAATTTTTTACAAGTGTAAGCAATGAATTTCCCATCCGGGCTAAAACAGATTTGCTCCATTCCTCCGAAAGGATTGACTGGCGAATCATAAGGGCCATCCATAATATTGACCGCCTCTGGAGAGATCGTTCCTTTATTATAACCAACGTAATGAACCTGGCTCTTTTTATAGTCGTCCCAAGCATTCCAATGACGGTACATCAGATCATCCATAATACGGGCATCCGCCTCTGGCAAATCGGCATAATCGGCCATAGGATTAGCCGCAGGCTGAACATCTTTTATAAACAACAATCCATCACCAGAGGGAGCGTACGAAAAGCCATTCATTTCATTTTTATAAATCAACTTTGGATCCTCCCCTTTTAGATTCATTTCATACATACTCCCGTCCTGAAGGAAACCGATCCGTTGTCCATCCGGACTAAATCTGGCGTTGTATTCACTCTCTGCATTGTTAGTCAATCTCACTGGCCGACCATTCGTGGTAGACTGTAAATACAAATCCGTAGTACTATTGTTTTTTTCTTTAGAATAATAGCGAATTCCGTAAATGATATTTTTCCCATCAGGAGAAATATCTTCCATTGACACCCGTCCAAATTGCCAGAGCAATTCCGGGCTTAGACGGTTGTTTTGTGCATTCAGCAGCTGGCTACTAAATAAGAGACAAATGGCTAGAAAAAAATTGGATAGTGGTTTCATGATTTTTTTATTTTAAACATAGTTTGATTTCCTTTAAATTGTAATCCTTGTAATTCGTAATGATCACTTCAATTCATAAATATATAGGTAAAAAGCAGTCCAAATAATATTATCGGCCATAGCAGTAATCCTATCGATATTCTTATTCTTTTTTCATAGAGTCGATTACTCAAAATAAAATTTCCAATTAAATACAGTGGATAAGCATTTGTTCCATAGAAAAGTAAATATTGAACGCTAGGATTTGCGTTAGGGGAATCAAAAATAAAGATAGTACCAAAGGCAATAAGTGGCCAAGCTAAAATTGGTAATAAACTTAGCACTTGCAATACCCTATAGCTTATTGTCTTACTCATTTTATTTTGGTTAATTACTTGAGTCAAAATTAGCAAATAAATTCAATCTTTTCGATTACATTTGAAACCACATAACGTTGCGCTCATAGCATCGTTGTGGTGAAAAAATATATAATTGGCGGGACGACAATCTAATTCCTCTGGAAAATTTAAAACATACCATTATGGCAAAAGAAAAAGAAAGATGCGCCTGGGGGCAATCCCCAGAAATCTACCAAAAGTACCACGACGAAGAATGGGGAGTCCCTTTACACGATGACCGAAAGCTCTTTGAAATGTTGATACTAGAAGGGGTACAAGCAGGACTTAGCTGGTTGACAGTTCTAAACAAACGGGAAAATTATAGAAAAGCCTTTGATAATTTCGATCCGAAGAAGATTGCGAAGTATTCAGAAGCTAAGAAGGCTAAACTGAAAGAAAATGCAGGAATCATCAGAAACAAGCTAAAAATTAACGCCGCGGTAGTCAATGCAAATTGTTACTTAGAAGTGGTAAAAGAATTTGGCAGTTTCGATAAATACATTTGGCAATTCGTTGGTGGTCAGCCCACTATTAATCATTTCAAAACAATGGAAGAAGTTCCTGTTTCTACTCCACAGAGTGATGCGATGGCAAAAGATCTGAAAAAACGAGGGTTTAAATTTATTGGTACAACCATATGCTATGCCTATATGCAAGCCACTGGAATGGTAGATGATCACATCTTAAGTTGCTGGAAACGCAAAGGAAAGTAACATTTAACAACATTTTAATTGTCAAAACTTGACAATATAATAATTGTTAACCATCTTTGCATTAAATTAATATACAATCTATGTGGAATTCCCAAATTCTCAAAGATCAACAAACTATTTTACCATGAGAAATATCGTCGGACAAACGCCTCGAGGGAAAGACTTCTACCCAAGAGATACCGTCATCAATAAAATCTATCGACGTTTAGATGCCGGTAGTCACATCTTTTTGTCTGCTCCTCGTCGGGCAGGGAAAACCTCCATCATGCGATTCATGGAAGAGTCTCCTCGTAAAGGTTATGCTTTTGTCTACCTCAATGTGGAAGACGTCGAAGATTCTGAAGACTACTTCCGAACCCTCTCAGAGGAGTTATTGAATAGCTCCTCCGTGACTACTTTGATGAAGGCTACTAAGAAAACAAGAAACCTCTTCGAAGATTTTGCGGACCATGTAAAGAAGATCAAGGTCTGGGGAATAGAAGTGGAAACACAATCCAAAGAACAGCCGAGGTACAGCAAAGAATTTGAAAAATTGATGAGCTCTTTGGATACAACGACATTTACAATTGTAATGTTAGTAGATGAATTTCCGGTAACAGTAGAACAAATCGAAAAGAAGACAGACGCGGAAGAGTCTCGTCGATTTCTGCACATAAACAGAAGTATTCGACAGCGGGCAAAGAGAGGAATTCAGTTTTTATATACTGGTTCTATTGGCTTACCCAATATCGCGAGAAAACTAAATGCCACTGCCACGATTAACGACTTGAATGTGGTGGAGGTCCCGCCTTTATCTCGAAAAGAAGCTACTGATTTTATCCGAAAATTGTTTAGAAATTATTCCTTAAAAAGCGAGAAAGGAACCACCCCATATATCTTGGATAAACTTCGATGGTTGATGCCATTCTTTATTCAGTTGATGGTTCAGATGCTAATCGATGAATCAGAAATAACTGGCAAACCCATCAATAAGGAAACCGTTGATAAGGTCTTTGAAAAAGCTTCCAACCATAGAAACAATATCTACTTCGAAAACTATTACAGCCGCTTAGATAAATCATTGGTAAAGGAAGATGCCAAGTTAGCTAAAATGATTTTGTCGAAAATTGCAGTAGAAAATGAAGTAGCATTGGATGCCTTTAAAAAAGAAAAAGATGGAGCTGCCGTTTTAGAAATACTGGAATTCGATGGCTACATTAATAGCAACGGCGGTAAGTTTAGTTTCAACTCCCCTATTTTGCAAAATTGGTGGATTAAGTATGCCAACGACTAAGCCGTAAAGACACAAGCAGAAAGCGCAGAGGCCATAGGTCGATCGTAAAAAGGCGCATTTGCTCCGCGGTTTTATGTTCGTACGTTTAGTAAACTTTTGAAGTTTACTAAACGTTCACACATCTCACTCCACCTTCTTTTCGATCTCTCGTTAATGATAATAAAAACGCTATAAATCTCAGACAACATGCCTTCAAAAACAGTAGCCTGCATTTACAATCCGAAGAACCAATCGCCGGAAGAACTAGCGAAACACTTTATCGTTCGGAAGCGGATATTTGAGAAACTCTTTGCGGAAATCAAGACATCGAGCATGGAGTATCCCGAGCAGCATTTCATGATCGAAGGGAAACGTGGCATGGGGAAAACAACGCTTTTACTTAAACTAGCCTATGAAGTAGAACAAGATGAAAAGTTGAGTAAGTGGCTGATTCCCTTGAACTTCAATGAGGAAGAATACAGCGTTCGTAAATTATATAAATTCTGGGAACGGATCATTCAACTACTTGCAGAAAAACATACGATCTTCTTAGAAATGAAACAACAGGCGGATCACCTGTCTAAAGCTTATCGTTCTGACGATGAGTACGAAAGAGCTTTATACGAGCTACTAACAAAAACATTACAAAGTCAGAAAAAGAAAACCATTCTCTTTATTGACAACTTCGGAGACATGTTTCAGAAGTTCACTGACCTTGAAGCACATAGACTGAGAAAGATATTACAGTCATCGGCAGACATACGATTGATTGCCGCTTCATCTGTCGTACTCGAAGCATTCTACCAATACAATCATCCCTTTTATGAGTTCTTTAAAGTGGAGCGATTAGAAGGCCTCGATGCGGCGCAGACTAAATTACTTTTGCTGCAGCTCGGGGAAGTCTATGAACAAGAGAGTATTCAATCTTTAGTCAAAAATCAACCTGGCCGGGTAGAAGCGCTTAGACGTTTAACTGGCGGCGTTACCAGAACCATCATTTTACTTTTCGAAATTTTTGCAGATGACCATACCGGTAATACTTTCATCGATTTGGAGAAGGTACTAGATCGGGTTACGCCATTGTATAAACATCGAATGGACGACCTGACTCCGGGCCAACAAGAGGTGGTAGAAACCATTGCTTTACATTGGGATGCGATAAGTGTAAAAGAGATCCAAGGGGCTACGAGGATGGAAAGCAAACTCATTTCAGCACTGCTACAACAGCTGACTAAACAAGAAATTGTCAGTAAAATAAAAACCAATACTAAAAACCATTTATACCAAATAAATGAACGGTTTTTCAACATTTGGTACCTCATGCGTCATGGCCGTAGCGGAGACAAACAGAAGGTGTTATGGCTCGTTCGTTTTCTCGAACAATGGTGCGATAAATCGGAAATTGATGAACGCAGTAAAAGGCATATTGAAAACTTACAACAAGGTAATTACAATCCCAAAGGTGCCGTACTTTTATCAGAAGCATTAGCGATGACCAATCACCTGACTTCAGAAAGTCAACATCGTTTATTAGAGGCGACACGTGATTTTTTAGTTCAGAAAAACAGCCCGTATGTCAAGCAATTAATCCGTTCAGATGTGGAGTTATTGAACCAGGCAGAGTTTGCGTTTAAAGAACAGGATTTCAATATGGCTTTGCCCTATTTGCTAAAGATGAAAACCAAAGATGATTTTAAAATCGCTTGGGTCTATCATAAAAATAAAAACTTCGCCCAAGCTGAAAAACATTACAAAAAGGCCGCGACTAAAGGGCATGTAGCCGCTTTAAATAACTTGGCGGTCATGTACGAACGCATCCACAACAAACCAAAATTAGCAGAAAAATTATACCAAAAAGCCGCCCTCAGTAATCAGCCAGATGCCTTATATAATTTAGGATTATTTTATAAAAACCGGGGAAAGCAGTACAAGCAAGCTGAAGTATATTACAAAAAATCACTGGATCAAAAGAAAGACAAAGACGTGCTTTTTAGCCTCGCGAATCTTTATGCCAATGAGTTAAAGCAACCAGCTAATGCTTTAAAGTATTATGAATCGGCAGCAAAAGAAGGACAAATGCAAGCGATGAATAACCTCGCATATTTGTACATTGAGGTATATCAGGACGCCAACAAGGCTACCAAGTATTTCAAGCAAGCCATCAAATCGGGGTTGCTCTACTCTGAAAATTTCATACGAATTTGCGAAGAGCATCCTGTTAATTTCCACCTGCTTTATTTATTAGCTGCCAAAGAATATGAATTCCTATATCAGCATTTCAATAGTCCAGAATCTGATCATCTCAGAATCAGAGACCGTTTAAAACCCATCTATTATGCCACCGTTTTCTTCTTAAAAAAGAAGTACCCCACAGAGTGGTTGCGTATGGGAGAAGAACTAGAGGAGACGGTTATGGAAATAGTGGAAAAGGTGGAGAAGATGAGAGATAGTTAGTCAATTGGGGGCCTCCCTTCGAAGGAAGTCGTTGCGTTTTCGTTCCACCGTTTCGGTTACCCATCCTCGAATTAGCGAGTTCCCCTAACTTTAAATTATTCATTTTTTTTTAAAACTAACTCATTCTTCTTACGAAATAGCTACCTTTCCACCATGAATAGAGATGAACAACTACTAGCGCTACGGCCACAAATACCACTGATTTTAGAGGACAACAAAAACGAGGTGGAAGCCTTCATGCATCAAACCCTTCGACCGATTCTGAAATTTCAACATTCGACTCTAATTAGATGCATCAAAGGAGCGCCACATTTTAAACACTTGATCTTTAAATTAGAAAGGGAAAAGAAGAACAGAGACACCTTAAAAGAATTTTTACAGAAGAATAAGCTATTAAAAGCCCAATTGATCGGAGTAGTTATTGGTTTATTTTCTGAATCGGAATTAGATTGTTTTGAAAAGAATGAGTCGGAATTAAAAAAACGAATATGGGAGATGGCAGTCACTCGGTTTTTATCAGAGCTTTAAGGATCAATGCCCAATAGAATCCAGATAAAGCGTTTCCACCTTAGTCCGTGCCCAAGGCGTTCGACGCAAAAACTTCAAGCTGGATTTGATCGATGGATCAGAATTAAAACATTTAATATTGATTTCCTGTCCTAGCTTTTCAAAGCCATATCTATCGACTAGGTATTCTAGGATATCAGCGAGTTTTATGCTGTGAAGCGGGTTGTTTGGTTGTTTTTCCATGTGTAAATTTAAACTCAAAATACCAATCAAAATATTCTACGTATTACACAAAAAATAATTTCCTGATTTCTTTGGTGGAAACGATTATATAAATTACTCTCCCTGTGGTCGTTTTGATTTACATAATCGTTTCCAAATCGTGAAGTTAATTTTTCATTGTCACTACGATGATTTCCACATCTCGAATTTCGATTGGCATTTTGATTGATACTTTCATTCATTAATTATTTCAAATCCTCATCTAACTCCTTCCTCGGCATCATCTCCTCCCGCTGCGAAGTCTCCCAAACAAAATGCGCAATAATAGTCGCAGCCTGTTTCAAATCATCTCCAGAAAGTTGATCCCAGTTGTCCATATTAGAGTGATGCGTTCTAGTGAAGTAGTGCATTGGTTCTTGAATAAATTGAAAGCCAGGAATACCAACACCATCAAAAGGGAGGTGATCAGTACCACCAGTATTACTAAGGGTAACTGTAGAGGCATCCATGTCCTTAAACGGATTGAGAAATTCTCTGAAGATAGGAACGACATCGTTATTCCCCTGCGTAAAAATACCTCGAATTTTCCCCGTACCATTGTCCAAATTATAATAAGCAGATACTTTTTTCTGATCTGGCTTCAAAGATTGTGGCGTCCAACCCAATGAATCAAAAACAGCATAGTGATTTCCGACATAGCCACGGGAGCCAAATAAGCCTTGCTCCTCCCCTGTCCATAATGCCAATCGCAATGTTCTTTTTGGTTTCACCCCCGATTCTTTAATCGTCTCTAACAATATTCTTGCAACTTCCATCATCACCGCAGAACCTGCTCCATTATCTGTCGCTCCGGTACCAGTGTGCCAGGAGTCAAAGTGAGCTCCAAAAATAACAACCTCGTCTTTATTATCCGTTCCTGGAATTTCAGCGATGATATTGTGCTCCATTCCATCTGGGTTGGTGTATTCTGATTTCAAATCAACATTAAGTGAAACGGGAATACCTTTATTCATCAATCTGAAAATACGATTGTAATGCTCTACAGATAAAGTCATCTGGGGAACCACTTTCTTTCCGTTATTACGAGCACGTCCTTCTCCAGTTCTTGCTCCTGAAACGAAAACAGTCCCAAGATCTCCTTTATAACTTCTATCCAAAACCGCAATTGGTTTTTCCTCTTCCAACATTTTCCAAATTTCTCTATTCATGGAAAAACCACCCGCTCTATTTCCACGTCGTGGCCTTGGCGTAGGCATTCCGGCATCCGCTAATTTCAATAAAGTTTCTGCGTCATGTCGCTCCCCCATTGCATCTTCTGGAAGTTTTACTTCACGGATCGTATCCATCAATACAAATTTATTAGCCAAACGGCCTTTGTATTTAGCAATGTCTTCCTTGTCCTGTATATCCAGATAAATCACTTCACCACTTCCTTTGACAGAAGGTGACCATGCCTTTGGGTAAGCAATAATCGGCCAGTAAGTAGGACCCGTCGCATGCATTTCAAAGTGGGTCATTTCCCAACCTCTGCCAAATGGGCCCCATTCTTCGAGGTGGACATTTTGCATGCCCCATTTTTTGAGTTCTTCCTGTGCCCAAGCAGTTGCCTTGTCCAATCCGGGAGAGCCAGTTAATCTTGGCCCATGAACATCACAAACATAAGAGGCGATATCCATAACTTGACTTTGCTCAAGGCCATGCTTTTTGATGAGTTCAACTGTTTCAGTTGGTCTTTCTTTTTTTTCTTCCTGTGCTTGTAAGCTTATTGTTACAATCAAAAGGAGTAATAGGTAAAATATACGTTTCATAAATTAAGTATTGTACGATCGTTATTGAATAATCTATTAGGGAACGTCCTAATCTGCTAAAGAAGGTGTTTTATTTTCCACGAAAGTAAGAAATAAATAAAAATTATACTAGAGTTTATGCCTGAGGGTTTTGTATAAGAATCAAATTAGTCATTTTAGGGCAACCGAGGAAGGCATGGAACCTAATAATCTTAGCTATTGACTATTAAACTTTATTCCAAATAGAATGGTACGGTCGGCCGGAAACCGAACACCGAAGACCCGAAACCGAATAACCTCTAATCTATTGACTTCCCATATTTGCAAGAAAAAATATTTTTTGAGAAAGAAGTAGAAATAACTGTCCCATTCCCGTTAATTCCCTCAATTTTCACTTGGGTCTTTCAACCAAATGATTAACTTTGGCCTTCTTGTTAAACGAACACTTTATAGTAAATCTGTGGGTTTATCAAGAATAACATTTGCTATTACATTAAACACTAGAGAAAACGACCATATGGACCCTACGCTATCAAAGGCCTTCCTTCTTCTTTTCGTTGGTATGATTACCGTCATCGTCATCTTATCCTTAGTTGTTCTAAGTGGTAAGATGCTTATTTCGATTATAAATCGCTTCTTTCCACTACCTCCTGAAAAGGCCAAAAAGAAACGAACGAAAATTGCAGCAAGTCCAGATCGAAAATTAAATCCAAAGAAATTAGCAGCCATTATTGCTGCGGTAGAGGCTATAACTGGGGGAAGAGGTACCGTAACTAAAGTTGAAAAAGTATAGTGTGAGGTAACCCCAACGCCACAACGATATAATACGAAATAACAAATACTGCCTTTGTTATTGGAAAAGCTATTCCAATACTATAGGCAACAATAAACTCAGTATGGGAAAAGAAATCAAATTTTGTCTTGTTTATAGAGACATGTGGCAGTCTTCGGGTAAGTATATGCCTAAAGTAGATCAGTTATGCGAAGTGGCAGAAACCATCATTGACATGGGCTGCTTCTCCAGAGTCGAAACCAATGGTGGTGGCTTTGAGCAAATCAATCTCCTCTATGGAGAAAATCCAAATAATGCGGTTCGGAAGTGGACGTCACCTTTTAATAAAGCTGGAATCCAAACACAGATGTTGGAACGTGGTTTAAACGCCATTCGAATGAGTCCCGTCCCAGCAGATATTCGTCGCTTGATGTTTATCGTAAAGAAAAAACAAGGTACGGACATCTCTCGATCTTTTGATGGTTTGAACAATCCGGAAAACCTACGACTCTCTTTTGAATATGCGAAGGAAGGAGGAATGGTTGCTCAGGGTGCGCTAAGTTTGACCTTCAGTCCGGTACATACCGTTGATTATTATATCAATTTAGCTGATCAATATATTGAGCTGGGTGCAGAAGAAATTTGCATCAAGGACATGGCTGGTATTGGCCGTCCTGCCTCGGTGGGCAAAATTGTAAAAGGCATAAAATCAAGACATCCAGATATTCTAGTTCAATATCATGGACATTCAACGCCTGGGCTTTCTGTTGCTTCTGCATTGGAAGCAGCGCGAGCGGGTGCAGAGTATATCGATGTGGGAATGAGCCCGCTTTCTTGGGGGACTGGTCATGCAGATTTGCTGACTATTCATGCGATGCTGAAAGATGACGGCTTCTCTGTTCCGGACATCAATAAAGATGCATATATGGCGACTCGTGCGCTTACACAAAAATTCATTGATGATTGGTTGGGTTACTACATTAACCCACAAAACAGAAAAATGGAGTCCTTGCTTATCGGCCCTGGTTTACCTGGCGGAATGATGGGCTCGCTGATGTCAGATATGGAAAAAAACATCTCCAGTTTGAACAAGTGGCTCACAAAAAACAATAAGCCTACAATGACCGAGTCGGATCTTTTGTTGGCGCTTTTTAATGAAGTAGAATATGCTTGGCCTAAGATGGGTTATCCACCGTTAGTAACGCCATTCAGCCAATATGTCAAGAATGTTTCTTTGATGAATACCATTCAAATGATCAAAGGAAAGAAACGTTGGTCTATGATTGACGAAAATACCTGGGGCATGTTGATGGGACGCTCTGGTCAGTTACCTGCTTCTCCCTCAGATGAAATTTTGGCTTTAGCAAGAGCGCAGGATAGAAAGTTCTTCACCGGTGTTCCGCAGGATTTATACCCAGATGAATTAGAACTCTTTGCAGGAAAAATGGACAAAAACGGCTGGGATTATGGAGAGGATGATGAGGAACTTTTGGAGTATGCCATGCACCCTGCTCAGTACCTAGACTACCGCTCTGGAAAAGCAAAAGAAAACTTTGAAGCGGACCTTGCCAAACGAAAAGCAGCAGCTAACCAACAAAGTGCTTCCGTAGTAGTTCCTGCTCCGGTTTCGACCAATGCAGCTTCGCCAAGTCCTCGTACGATGAATATCAATGTAGACGGTGAGCAATACAAAGTACAGGTTTCGTACGAAAATTCAAACAATGACTCTACAAATTCGACTGCAAGCCCTACTCCGCAATCCATACCTGAACCTGCGACTGGAACTTCTGCAACTACTCCAGCGGGGAATACTAAAGAAATCGTTGCTCCACTCGAAGGAAAATTCTTCCTCACTAAGGACAGCCATGAAGTTGCGCTTAAAAATGGTGACAACATAACTACTGGAGAAACAATAGGTTACATCGAAGCAATGAAAGTTATAAACGCCATTACCGCCGATCAATCCGGTACCATCGTGGAAGTGGTTGGTAGACATGGCGAAGACATTGAAGAAGATGATGTTATCTTTTTAATTCAATAGAGTTTATACGGTTTCTGGTTTTCCGATGCTCGGTTTCCAGCCGACCGTACCACTCTGTTTGGAATAAATTCTAGTAATTTTCTACAAAAATTAAAAAGATGGACATACTACAACGGCTCTACGATATGACTGCCTTCGGGGAGCTTGCAGCACAGCCGAGTACCTTACTAATGCTTGCCTTGGCCTTTCTACTTTTATATCTTGGAATAGCAAAAAGGTATGAACCATTACTTTTGGTTCCTATTGCCTTTGGTGTTTTATTGGCAAACTTTCCTGGTGGGCAAATGAATGTGGTTATTATAGACGAAGAAACATTACACCACATTTCATTGGTCGGTATTGCCAAGGATTATGGTATCATGAATATGCTCTATTATGCCTTAATTAAAACCGGCTTGTTACCGCCTCTTATTTTCATGGGCGTTGGAGCGATGACTGACTTTGGTCCAATGCTCAGAAACCTAAGATTGGCCTTTTTTGGCGCTGCTGCACAAATCGGTATTTTTAGTGTTTTACTAGTTGCTGTGCTTATGGGGTTCACGTTGCAAGAGGCAGCTGCACTTGGAATCATTGGTGGAGCTGATGGCCCGACAGCAATTTATACTGCAATAAAATTAGCGCCACATTTGCTTGGACCTATTGCTATTGCCGCTTATTCTTATATGGCTTTAGTCCCTGTAATCATTCCATTAATCGTGAAGTATACGATGACTGAAAAGGAGTTGAAAATCAATATGAAGGAACAGGAAAAATTGTTTCCGAATAAAGTTAAAATCAATAATCTGCGAACCTTGAAGATTGTCTTTCCAATTGTCTTGGGAACCATAGTTGCGCTTTTAGTTCCTTCTTCAGTACCACTTGTAGGGATGTTGTTATTTGGAAATTTGATTAAAGAAATTGGCTCAGATACTAATCGATTATTTAAAGCTGCTTCAGAAACGATCATGAATTCAGCGACCATCTTCCTGGGTTTAACGGTGGGTGCGACTATGACGGCTACCAGCTTCCTCAATCCGACAACACTTATGATTGTGGTTGGTGGTTTTATTGCTTTTGCGATCTCGATTGCAGGTGGTATATTTGCGGCTAAATTTTATAACCTATTTGCGGAGAAGAAGATTAATCCTTTGATTGGGGCTACGGGGTTGAGTGCTGTACCGATGGCTTCGAGGGTTGCGAATGATATTGCGCTGAAGTATGATTCGAGTAACCATTTATTGCAATATGCGATGTCGAGTAATATTTCGGGGGTGATTGGGTCTGCTGTTGCAGCTGGGGTTTTGATTTCTTTTTTGTCCTAGCGTTTTTTACTCTAGGACTACTTAGGAGCGGCTCTTTTAGAATCTTTTTGCGAGCCCCGAGTTGCTACTCGGGGTGAATATAGGTTCGACTCCTCCAGAGTCTTGCGTACATAATATGTACCGATCGTCTTTTTTTCGAGCATCGAGCTGCTACTCGGGGTGAATATAGGTTCGACTCCTCCAGGGTCTTGCGTACCTAACATGTACCGATCGTCTTTTTTCGAGCATCGAGCTGCGGCTCGGGGTGAATGTAGGTTTGCCCCCTCCAAAGTCTT
>JBLHRR010000081.1:0-24115 GCA_047626155.1 Saprospiraceae bacterium
TATTGTTATTAATGAATCGCTATTACTTTCAGGTTGAGCAGAAAGTAGTAAAGACCACTTGGCGGGAATGGTACTGGCTTTTTTTCTGGGCCATTATTACACACCCCATCCTCGATTGTTTTACCACTTATGGTACACAGATATTTTTACCTTTCAGTGATTACCGAGTAGCGTTCAACGTCATCTCTGTAGCTGATCCAATTTACACCGTTCCTTTTTTGATTACACTGATTATCGCAGCCTTACAACGCAGAGGTACGAAATGGAGAAGTATTGTTAACTGGACTGGGATTATTGTCAGTAGTCTGTATATGACTTTTTGTTTCTACCATAAGTTACAAGTCAATAAAATATTTGAGCGCTCCCTTTCGGAAAATAACATCAGTTACAGTAGGTACATGACGTCACCTCTGATTTTCAATAATGTACTTTGGTTAGGCCTCGCAGAAAGCGATACGGCTTATTATCATGCCTACTATTCCTTTATGGACGAGGATACCGAGATGGACGATTACAATATCTTTCCTAAACAACATGAAATATTAGCTGATTATGAAGGCGATCCAACTTTAAAAACATTGCGCTGGTTTTCTAACAATTACTACACGGTGCTGCGTAGGCCTGATGGCGATATGCAAATGAATGATGTTCGTTTTGGAATATTTGGAAATAAATTGAGAAAGAGCACAGACTATGTTTTCAAATTTATTTTGGAAGAGAAGAAGGAAGGTTTGGAGATGCATCAGTCACGAGAAGGGCGAGAAATTAATAAGGAGACCTTTAGAGAATTGTGGGATCGGATATGGGGGAAGGGGTGATTTTGTTGTTTTTTATAGTGTTCTTATATTTGGCGTTTCTATCTGTTTTAGCTACTTTGAACGCGCATATACGAACAACATAAAATTGAATTGATGAAAAAATATTTAATACTTATATTGCTAACACTTTACTTAAGTGGATGCACAAGAAAGTATCAATTTGGCTTCTTGAAGACTGATTTTAAAATAGAAAAAAAGGATTTAATAAAAGATAAAGTACTGAGCATCGAAATATTTGAAGATGTTAGAATAAACGAGGAAGAGAATAATGTACATTTAAATAAGCGAAAAATATATAAGGGCGAAGATGGAAAAGTATGCATAAATTCTGAAAAAGGTTATAGGCAACCATTGAACTATAACCTAACAAAAGTAACTGCAACTTATATGAAAAGAAGCCAGTTGTTTAAGAATGTAGTCTATGGAAAAAAAAGAATATCAGATTATTATGTAACAGCAAAATTGAAAAATTATAGAACAACGCAAGAGTTTTCAAAAGAGGCTCATAGAGATGCAATAAAAAGGGTAGCAGTGTCAGCTTCGTTTGGAGTAGTTGGAGGGTTAATAATAGGGAGGCCTGACGAATTTGAATCTTATGGTCAGATAGTAATTGAATTAGATGAAGTGACCTTATACAACAAGGAGGATGAATTGATAAAAAAGATTGGGTTAATAGAGAATAAAGTAAATGGGTTATTTCCAGCAGATTCTGATTGCTGGTGTGCATATTGGGCAGCGGAGGACAATTACCCTAAGGTTGTTGAAGAATTGTTGAAAAGCATAATATTAGCAATAGAAAAATCGGGACCTAATTAGAACATGTTGAAGATAATAGCGTAATAGATACATGGAAGTACAACAAGTGGTCTTACCTTTCGCAGAGGACTACCAACTCATAAAGATTTGATCTTCTGGTAAACTACTAGAAAATAACAAGAAATAAATGAACTCAATCCTCTCCAAGTATGCCCAATTGCTGGTGCATTATTGTCTTGATATTCAAAAAGGCGACCGTCTCTATATAAAAAGTACCACTTTAGCAGAGCCATTAGTCCGGGAAGTATATCGTTATGCTTTGCGCGCTGGAGCTCATGTGGAAACTAAGCTGGCCTTTCGGGAAGAAGGACGTATTTTTATAAAAGAAGCGGGTACCGACCAACTCGAACGCGTCTCTCCTTTCTATAAAGAAGCGATAGATAACTTTGATGCTTATTTGCACATTCGGGCGCCTTTCAATTTATATGAAGGACAGGATAACGATCCGGAAAAAGTGAAATTAGTGAAAGCGGCTAATGCGACTATCAATCAATCTTATTTTAAAAGAACAGCTACTCGTGATTTAAAACGTAACCTTTGTCAGTATCCGACTATGGCTGCCGCTCAAAATGCAGGCATGTCTTTGGAAGCTTATGAAGAATTTGTATTTGGTGCTTGTAACCTCTTCGAGGACGATCCTGTACAAGCTTGGTTGGATGTTCGTAAAAAGCAACAGAAAATCGTTGATGTCCTTAACAAAAGAGAAAAAGTTCAGTATAAAGGGGATGGAATAGATATCACCTTCTCGACAAAAGGACGAACCTGGATCAATTCTGACGGTCAGACGAATATGCCTTCCGGGGAAGTATATACATCGCCAGTGGAGGATTCGGTCAACGGAACGATTCATTATTCTTATCCTGCCGTTTACATGGGAAATGAAGTAGAGGGAGTTACCTTGTGGGTGAAAGATGGACACATCGAAAAGTGGGAGGCAAAAAGAGGAAAGGCTTTCTTAGACCAGATTTTTAGCATAGCCGGAACCCGAAGATTTGGAGAAGCAGCGATCGGAACAAATTACAATATTAAGCAGTTTACCAAAAATATACTGTTTGATGAGAAGATAGGAGGGACGGTCCATATGGCCATTGGCCAAAGCTACATTCAGGCGGGTGGCAGGAATGAGTCAACTATACACTGGGATATGATCGCAGATATGGTGAACGGAGGAGAAATTTACGCAGATGACGAAAAGATTTATGAAAGTGGAAGATTTTTGATAGTATAGTAACAACAAAAAATTAACTTTTCGATTTGGAAAGCGTCATGCTAAACCAAAACGACCGTGGAAAGAGTAATTTATATAACTCTTTCCACTAAAGAAATCGGAAAATTATTTTTTGTGTAATACTTAATTACTACATTTGCTACTGTTAGTGAAAATAGTAATATATTGCTCTCTACTTCCCAATAACTTGTTTTTTATCTTAATATATACATTACAGCCGTGGACAACATTGCATTCTTAGAACTCAAATACGGAAACATTTACGGAGGGTATCCTAACTTTTACGCGATAAGCGAAGTATCCCTTCTTGTTTTTGAACCGACAACCAACCGAATATTCCTCGAAAGCATGCCGGTCAATGTGGATGTGGATATTGTAAACGTTTTCTCCAAAACCAACGAACTGGGTAACACCATCGGAAAGGTCAAGGAAGTTTACAATATGAAATCCCACCGATCAAGACCTTTCGACGAAGAATTCCAACTTTCTGAACGAGACCTCGACCAGGCCTTCTTTTTCCTTCGACCAGGAAAAAAATGGATAAAAGGTTTCTTCATGAAAAATTTCCGAAAATATCGTTTCCGAAATATCATAACCTTTGATGGCCGAAGAGACATTTTCCTTTGTGAAAAATCTTTCGTTGACTTCCAAGGATACTATATCCACGATTTACAGAAAGACATCACCAAAGAAACCAACTACCTTTTTAGTCTTAACAAGTTGGCTAAAGTCATTGGTTTTCAGGCTTCAGATACCCACGTACGTTCGAACAACTGCCAATACCGCTTGCACCCAATTGCAGCTAAGCAAATTGTTCCAGGAGCTGCAGCTTGGGATGCTGCCCGCTTGCTGATGGTACATCAGGAATTCAAAGAGCACAAAGACGACTTCTTAATGAAGGCAGCTTTATTACTGAATAAAATCGAAATGCAGAAGAAAGACGATTAATACATTTTTCTAATTACAGATAATAAAAAAAGCCGGTCTCTTAGAGATCGGCTTTTTTTATTGGTATTAAATCGATTTTAAGAATGGGTTTTGGTTGAACTTTCTATCACATTCTAACAACTAGCCCTGTTTTAACTTCTCCATTTCTATTTCTAACAACATAAGAATAGGTTCCAGCTGCCAAGCCCTCTAACAATAATACCTCATCATCAACCATTTGCGTTCTCACCAAACGGCCTTCCTGGCTATAGAGTTCCAAACTCAAATCTGCCGTCAAGAATTCTATAGGAAATTCAAAAGTAATTTTGTCTGTGCTCGGGTTCGGATATACGCTTACCGCCAATTCGTTTTCCAACAATACATTTTCATTGCTATTGGTCATGTCCGCTATTCTTTTAAGAAGCATGCCTGTTTCATTGTAACCACTCATGATAAAACCACCATCAGCGGTTTCCATAATAGCGGTACCCTGAGTTTGGTTGTTGGAAAGTACACTGTCCCATTGAGGTTCGAGGTCCGTGTTTAGTTTAAGTATGAATCCGGGACCTGTATCAATGCCATTCCAAAAGGAATAGCCAGAGCCTGTCAGAATATAACCACCGTCAGAAGTTTTTTCGATGTCGCTTACGGCGCCAAAGTTAACCACATCAATGACTGGTTGGTCTATTTCGTTTCCATCGGCGTCCAGATGTAAAAGGAATGGGCTTGTTCCTGCGAAGCCTGTAGAGGAGCCTCCTAACAATATTTCTCCATTCGTCATTTCTTCAAGTGCTATCCCCCAGTCGGCAGTAGAAAGAGGATACTTCTTAGCCCAAATTTGTTCTCCATTTGCATTGGTTTTTAGTAGCCCAACCTGACTGCCCTGGGAAACGCCGACGATTAAAAGGTTTCCATTTGCGGTAGCTTTAATATCCATCCCTAATGTGCCAATATCGGTAAAATCTGGATAGTTTTGTTCCCACAACAATTCTCCTTCATTGTCTATACCCGCTATCCAAAATGATGTTTCTGTACTGGGGAAAATTAATTTAGATCCCGCTAGAATAAAGCCACTACCGTTAGGGTTTGGGATTATTGATTCGGCTTTTGTTGGGCCATTCAGGGCGTACTCTTTTCGCCAGAGCGAATCCCCTGCTGCACTGATTTTCAATACCTGGGCATAGTTTAGCATAGCTGTACCAGCGATAAGAAAGCCGCCATCAGGAGTGGGAGCCAAAGCCTTGGCTTCATCTTGGCTAATGTCATTGTAATTATAAAACCGAGACCAGACTTCGTCACCGTTAGCATCTGCTTTTACAGCGCAGGTGTAGTGGCGAGGAGCACCAGTAGGCAGATCTAGCTCACCGCACATGATAAAGCCACCGTCAGTAGTCTCTACGAGGTCAAAGCCTTTGGACAGGCCGTTGACGTTGAAGGCAAATGTTTTTTCCCAACTTTGCGCTTTAGTGTTTAATGAGAATAGGAACAGGCAAGCTAAAAAGAGAAGAGGGGAGTGGGAGGGCGTTTTCATGATCTTGGATTTGTGTTAAGAGGTGAAGCGTAAATGTTACTTATATAAGTAAACGGGAATAAGGAGATAAAGGGTTGCTTGGTTTTTTTCTAAAAAGTGTAAGTTAGTAATCAATTGAGCTTTCCGTAAAAAAAAATCGTATCACAACCTTCGAGCTGTGATACGATTTAAAATAATCTCATGAAAATAAAAAAAATCGAATTTTGGGATGCTTGTTAAAAGCGGTAATCGGTTAAATTGAATCTCTTAAAAAAACGGTTATAAAAAATTGAATCTCAAATACATGTTGTGAATGTCGCTTTTCCTCTTCTTACCCCCAACCCCTAAAGGGGAGTTTCCACCCGCTGCGACATTTTAATTACTGGACAATGATCTTTCCGGTACTGACCATTTGGCCTTCCGATTTGATCAGGTAGACATACATTCCGCTCGTCATATAGTTGCGATTGAAAGTGAATGTCTTTCCAGTAAATGCTTCTCTTCTGACTAAGCGACCTCTAAGGTCATAGACGCTGAAGTTGGCATTTTTTAATTGTACCTCACCGATGATTTCTACGGTCATTTTATCTTGGAAAGGATTTGGGAAAATGTTTACATCCTCCACTGCTTCCAAGTAAATGACATGACTGGTAGAATCAATATCTACATAACTTTCCTTGGAACAGTCATCAGCAATGGTATGGTATATAGAGTTCGTTTTCACGGAAGCCTTGTAATCAAAATAAGCAGCAGCACTGTTATCCACTATTGCACCGGCGGGGTTGCTCGGTCTTTGGGAAACACGATATTTTACAAACACCTGTGATGCTTGTGGATCAGTGCTGCTACCTGGTAAAAATATATTGTCAAAGGTGAATCTCAGGATGCCACAGCCGTAGACTTCCATACGGTAGTCATGACTACTCGCACCAGGCCTTACCGAAGCAGGGTCTAGGAAGCGAGATAATGTATCCTGAATCACCACCCTGATTGCCGTATCTGGGCCGGTATTTTGAAACCGGTGGATATACTTGAGATCAATACATGGAGAAATCTCATTCTTAAGTTGTGAATCTGTTACTGAGTTGTAGCCTTTGGGATAGCCTCTACTCTCATTAGGTGATAATGTGTTTACGTTTTCCTGGCAATCAACGGAAAGAAAGTGATCGTAGTCGTCTTCAGTAAATTGGTTGACGAAACCAGTTGTGAAGGAACCACCCCCCGCAACGCAACCCTCAATAGCTGTCGTCGGACGGCTATCGCCTGGATGACCAGGAGTTTGGTTTGCACAGATGCGGTAGGTGGAACCATTTGCGGTTCTGGGAATGATAAGCTCTTCGTTCGCTTCTAAAGGGCCAACGGTTTCTGGTACATTTAGCATTGCAAAATCCTCAATTACGATGAATTCTGTGGCAGCACTCATTGCTGCTATGCCTGTATTTGTAATAATTAAATTTACATCGTTTCCAACACATTCTGCACGTACTTCCAGATGTGAGCCATCACCGCCAGTTGTGCAAATTTCATCAGGGAAAGCATGCGCTTTCATAGAGTGGGTTTCCCCTTCTGTTAAACCAGGATCCAAGGTTGTAGTAATGAATATTTCGTGGCAGGCAAAAGGAACGAGGTCCATTTGAGGATCAATGGTAAGTACATTTCCGTTAACGGAGAAGGTTGCTCCAACAACACCATTGATCGTAAAATCTTCATCGAAAGTGACCTCTACAAAAGGATCTGTAGCTGTTGTAGTTCCATCGTTACAAAGCAGTAGTTTGTATGTTGCTTCTTCACCTGGAATCAAAGCAGAGGTACTGATGTCGACTTCTAGATCTGTACAAATTTCTAAATCCTGAACAGCGAAGTTAATGTCAAAAGTATCATCCGTGTTTGGAATGTTGAATCCAATAGTGGAAGGAGAGTTCCAGTAATCATTTGGCTTTCTTACAAGGATGTCATACATACCTGTATCTACCAGAATGCTATAGCTACCGTCCGCCTGGCTGGTGCCAAAACAAGTTTGTTCCTCACTGATGGCTTCTACAATCCAACCTTCAATGGCTTGGTCACCTGGTGTAAAATCATTACTTCCATCAATGTCAAAAAATACATTTCCTACGAGGTAGTTGGAGTAGAAATTTCCTTGCGCATTAACCTTAACGGTATAGATGCTTTGAAGAATGGGATCAAAGTTGAGTGGGTTTTCTGTTTTTCCAACAAAAATAAATCCGCCGTCTAAAGTTTTAGTAACCACTTCAAAGCCTTCAACTGAAAAACTATTGGTACTGCCATAATTTTTCTCCCATTCGTCCAGATTGTCAATGGAACCATTAACAGTGGTTTTTACGGAATAGCCTTGAACATCAGAAGGAGAGGTTTCTATGAAGCCAGAAAATACATAGTCGTTATCACTTGAAGATTGAACTAAAGATTTGAAACCATCACTTAAACCAGTGCCAAAAGTTTGTGACCAATCTAGGTTGGCACTGTCTGTAAGGTGTATGACTACTGCATCTGAATTTATGTTTCCAGCAATAGTATATCCTCCTTCGTTAGCCGCAATAATGTCTTCTCCGATAGAACCATTTGATACTTGTTTGAAGAGCACTTCGTCACCGTTAGCGTTTACTTGTAAAAATAAAACTTGAGGTACATTGGTATTGACTTCTGTCTTACCGGTAATGACGAGATCTGTATTTGCGATTTCTATAATGGCATATCCTTCGTCATCATAAGCGGCTTCACCATAAGTATTTGTCCAAAGTGTATCTCCGTCTGCATCCAGTTTTAGTAAATAAACATTTCTAGTGCCATTTGCCAATTCTGAATATCCAACGACTGCTAAACCATTGTCTGAGGTAGTCGTAATGTCAAAGGCTTCTTCATTTTCTCCTCCTCCATAGGTCTTTGACCAGATCACTTCACCGTCTTCATCAACTTTAATAATGAAGACATCTCTACTTCCCCCCCCTGTTGCTTCGCTAAAGCCAGTTGCCACAAAACCGTCAGAAACGCGGGTAACCGCTTTTAAACTATGACCTAATAAGTTCGAAACAAGGTCATAAGTATTTTCCCAGTGAATATCTCCATCCGGGTTTGTTCTGACCATGTAAGAATTGCCAATGCCTTTTTCTCCTACTATAATGAATCCCTCATCCTCATTTTGAAGACAATCAAATGCTTTTGAGAAAACCAGTTCAACTCCGTAGTACTTTTCCCAGCCATCTACTGCTTGTCCAACTGCTATAACAGAACAAATCACCGTCAATACAACTGCCAGAAGCATTTGTTTGAAAGTGGTTGATATGTAGTTTGTTATTTGCACAGGAGGTAGATTTTTTTTGTTTCTCTTTGGATACGATACAAATATGGAGGTAAATAATACTGTTAACAAAGACATATTACAGCGTTTGTTGAGCATAATTTTCGTATTTTTAAATTGGTTAGTAATTTTTATTTTATTTAAATATTTGTAAATCAAATAGTTATGTTTATTTTTGTTATTCATAGGGAACTGATTTTTTGATTCTTTGTTGGATACATTTTATTAAATCGTAATGCATGAAAAAGAGTCGCTTGATAGAAATATTGAGAACCTGCAGTAAAAGAGAGCTTCGGGAGCTTAAAAAATGGGTTCAGTCTCCAGCTCACAATCAAAGGGAGGATGTTGTATCACTGTATAATTACCTGATAGAAGATGAACACCTATGGAAAGACGAATTTATTGCCAAGTCTGTTGCCTACCGTTGGGTCTACCGAAATGAAAGCTTTGATGACGCTAAAATGAGGCAGACTATTTTCTTTTTAATGAAAGCAGTGGATGAATATCTAATTTATCAGGAGATAAATCAAGATGAAATAGAGTCTAAAATGGTTCTGTCAAAGGTTTATCGAAAAAAGGGCCTTGATAAACACTTTGAAAAAAATATGAGAGTCATTAAAGGGCTGCAAGAGAAACAAGCATACCGGAATGATCATTTTTTTAGGAGTCAATTTCTAAGACAAAAGGAGGAGTTAGCTTTTCTCGCCAATCAAACCCGTACTTCTCCTATGAATTTACAGGAGTTTTCCGATTTGCTAGATATTAATTATATCATAGATAAATTGCGGAATGCTATATTTATGCTATCTCACCAGAAGGTCTTCAAGGTGGAGTATAATTTTGGACTGATAACAGAGGTGCTAACTTATATAGACAATCATCCTCAGTTACTGGAGATTTCTGCAATAGCGGTTTACTTCTACGGATACAAAACAGTAACGGATAAAAATAATGAATCGCACTTTCATGCGCTTAAAGAACAAATCTTTGAACATGGTCACCTTTTTCCACATGACGAGTTGCTAAACTTATATGTCATTGCTATTAATTATGGCATCGCCCGGCACAATGCCGGAATAAAGCAATATAGTCTAGAATCATTTAAGCTTTACCGTAGGGGCTTTGAGGAAAAAGTACTTATCCAGGATGGAAAAATATCTCGCTTCACTTTTCCAAACGTAGTTACGGTGGGACTGAAGTGCAAAGAGTTTGATTGGGTTGAGCGTTTTATTCACGATTATAAGCACTACCTGGAAGAGAAGTATCGAGAAGATACCGTGCTCTTTTGTTTGGCTCGATTACATTTCGAAAAAAAGGAATTCAACACCGCTCTGAAAATTTGCACCCAAACGGATTATGATGAAACGCTGATGAACCTCTACTCCCGAGCCATGGCTATGAAAATCTACTACCAACAAAGCGAATTTGATGTCCTAGATTCCTACCTGGAAAGCTTTCGGAATTACGTTGTTAGGAAAAAAGTATTGGGCTACCACAAATCCAACTATAAAAACATCATTCGCCTAACCAAGAAGCTACTTAAAGTAAACCCTTACAGCAAAAAAGATAGGGAAAAGCTAAAAAAGGAAATTAAAGAAGCGAATCCACTAACCGAGCGGGAATGGTTGCTACATCAACTGGAAGGAGTATCCTGATAATCCTTTTGCAAGAAGTCTTCATTCCTAGACCTTTTCGTACATTTGTCCGTATTATAGTAACAAGACTAGAAAGTAACAAAACAAGCACTCTACAACATGCAATTAAAGAAACTAATCAGCTTCCTCGAAACCGTCGCCCCACCTCGTTATCAGGAGAGTTATGACAATGCTCAGCTCATTACCGGGAACCCGGAGATGGAAATTGAAGGTGTTCTCGTTTGCCTCGATTCTACCGAAGCAGTTTTGGAAGAGGCGATTACTAAGAATTGCAATGTCGTAGTAGCACACCACCCTATCGTTTTTACAGGCCTAAAAAGCCTGACGGGAAAGAATTACGTGGAGCGGGTGGTTATTAAAGCGATACAAAATAATATTGCCATTTATGCGATTCATACCAATCTGGATAATATGTACCTCCAGGGTGTGAATACCAAAATAGCGGAAAAGCTCGATTTGACTCGGACCAGAGTACTGTCTCCACGATCTGGATTGAAGAAACTAAATGCTTATACGGCTTCTTCGGATGCACCTGCGTTGCGTTCGGCTTTATTAGATGCTGGGGCTGGAAACGTGGGGATGTTCCAACAGTTGAGTTACTTCTCTCAGGGAACGGGAAATCAAAATCAAAAAATGGATGAAGAGGTGAAAATTGAAATGTTGTTTCAGCCAGATCGGGAACGTTCTATCCTGACGGCTTTGAAGCTGCAAAAGACAAGTCGGGCGACTCCGTTTGAAATTACATCTGTGGACAACGCCAATATGATGGTTGGTTCCGGTATGATCGGGCAATTGAAAGAACCAATGGCCGAAATGCCTTTCCTCCGAAAAGTAGCGGAAGTCATGAACGCTCCTTGCATTCGACATACTCAAATCCGACGGAAGATGATTCAAACGGTTGCGGTCTGTGGAGGAGCTGGTAGCTTTCTGTTGCCAAGGGCCATTGTGCAAAAAGCAGACATCTTTATCACCGCTGATTTTAAGTACCACGAGTTCTTTGATGCCGATCGGAAAATCATAATTGCCGATATCGGACATTATGAGAGTGAACAATACACAATCGAATTACTTTTTGACATTATAAGTCAAAATTTTAGTAACTTTGCCGCCTATTCTACGAAAGTAGATACTAATCCGGTGAGATATTTATGCTAAATAACTCAGATTCAGCTTTTTATACTGAATGGATTATCCTTAACAACCATAAAAAATTAACTTGACAACCTGGAAGCTTTTAGTTAAAGCTAAACAACCTTAGGGGAGAGTGTTTTAGCTAAACGATTCTATAATAAAGATTGTCAAATTATTTCTTGTGTAATACTTAATGTCTAAATCAATATTATTTATGGCTAATACAACTGAACTTTCTATTGAAGAAAAGCTCAAGAATCTTCATGAGTTGCAGGTTATCGACTCTGAAATTGACCAAATTGCTATTCTTAAAGGGGAGTTACCGATGGAGGTAGATGACCTGGAAGATGAAGTAGGTGGGCTTCAAACCCGTGTTAATAAATTGAGTGGCGTTATCAAGGATATGGAAGATGTCGTTGCGCGACACAGAGGAAATATCACAGAAGCGGGTGACTTGATCACGAAGTACGAAAAGCAGATGGACAATGTAAAGAATAACCGAGAATACGATGCTCTTTCCAAGGAATTGGAATTGCAACGCCTCGAAGTTCAATTGTCTGAAAAGAAAAGCAGAGAAATTCAAGCGCAACTTGGTACTAAGATGGACACTCGTAAAGTTGCAGAGGGTCGCTTGGAGCAAAAGAAGACCGACTTGCAAACCAAAAAAGTAGAGTTGGAATCCATTATTGAAAAGACAGTAAAAGAGGAGGAAAAACTGCGTAAGAAATCAGATAAAGCGCAAAAGTCAATCGATGTTCGTTTGTTGAAGGCTTACACTAAGATTCGTAAGGCTTACCGAAACGGATTGGCAGTAGTAACGATCGAAAGACATTCTTGTGGTGGATGTTTCAATAAAATACCACCTCAAATCCAATTGGAAATTTCTTTGAAAAAGAAGATCATCGCTTGTGAGCACTGTGGCCGAGTATTGGTTGATGACGAAGTCGCTGGTATCATCCGCCCAATAATAGTGGAGGAGCCTAAGAAAAAGCGTACTTCTCGTAAGAAGCCGGCTAAGAAAGTATAAGCTTTAGTTTATAAAAATAAAGAAAAGAAGCCCTGGGACATTGTCCCGGGGCTTTCTTATTGGTGGGCATATATTTAATGTATGTCTTTTTGCCTCCCACACCTCAAATCCTAAAGGAAGCCATACCCGCATACACCTTTTAATCAGAATCCTCTTTTCAGTTTTAAACCAATCAAAATTCCTTACTACTAGTTGCACCAATTCCAGGACTTTCAACGTTATTATTTTTATGAAATACCTCTCGCTACTTTTATTCATTTTGCTTTTGTCCAATCAGACCCAGGCTACTGGTTACTTTGATTTTTCAGCGGAAGCTCGTTCAGCTTATGACCTGGCTACCCAACTGCGATTGGAGGAAGCGAAGCAAAAAGTGGCTCAACTTAAAATTTCTTCTCCGGACAACCTCGCTGCTTATTACATCGAAAACTACATCGACTTTTTCACCATCTTCATCAACGAGGATAAAAAGGAATTTCAAAAATTAGAAAAAGCAAAGGATGAGCGAATCAAGAAAATAAAAACGGGAGATTCCGACTCGCCTTATTACCTCTTCATGCAAGCTGAAATCAAATTGCAATGGGCTTTGGTGCGTTTGAAATTTGAAGAATACGTCACCGCACTATTTGAAATAAAATCCGCCTACAAGTTGTTAGAGAAAAATCAAAAGCGTTTTCCTGACTTTGTTGCCAATAAAAAAAGCCTTGCTATTATGCACGCCATGATTGGAACAGTGCCTGATAATTATCGCTGGGGAGTGAAGTTATTGAGTGGAATGGACGGAACTATCGCACAGGGACAAAAGGAATTGGAAGAAGTTATTGATTATGGAAAAAAACAGGACTTTATTTTTGAACAAGAGGCAGTGGTACTTTATGCTTTTTTAATGTTACATCTTAACAATAAAAGCGCGGATGCCTGGAATATAATTAGCAACAGCAAGTTAGATCATAAAACGAGCCCGCTTTCGGCTTTCGCACTCGCCAACCTGGCCATGCGTACGGGACGAAATGCAGAAGCAATAAAAATACTTTCGGAAAGACCTACAGCAGCTAATTTTCATTCTTTTCATTACCTGGACTATATGATGGGCGTTGCCAAACTTCGGGAATTGGATGGAGAGGCTGTACTTTATTTGAAACAATACGTTCAAAATTTCAAAGGACAGAATTATATAAAAGAAGCTTATCAGAAGCTGGCCTGGGACGCGGCATTAAAGAGTGATACAAAGGCTTGTCAGGGTTATATGAAAGACTGCCAACAATATGGACACGCATTCGTAGAGTCTGATAAGAATGCTCTAAAAGAAGCAAAAGAAGGTTTGCTACCCAATACAACATTATTGAAAGCCCGCCTACTTTTCGATGGAGGCTATTACCAACGTGCCTATGATTTACTGAAAGGAAAAAGTCATGCGGACTTTAATGATTTGAAAAGTCAACTGGAATTTAACTATCGACTGGGCCGAATTACACATCAGCTTAAGCTGACAGAAGAGGCGGTCCATTATTACAATATCACCATTGAAAAAGGAAGAAAACAATCCTATTATTTCGCCTGTAATTCAGCCCTGCAATTGGGGAAGCTCTACGAATCCTTAAAAAATTACGGGCAGGCGAAACAGAATTTTAAAAAATGCCTGGAAATTTACCCGGAGGAATATCAGAGTGGTTTGCATCAGCAAGCGAAGGCAGGTTTGAACAGGCTCAAGAAAATGTAAACCAAGTGCACGTTCGCTCTGCGGCCTCCGCGCGCTCTGCGTGAGTAAATACACTAAATAAGGAACAGACTCTTCTTCTTCTTCTAATTTCGCAACTGTACCACTCGCAAATGAATAATCACGCAGAGGCCGCAGAGTGAGATGAACCTAAGCGCAGCAAGGCATACAAGATATCGAAGAGAAAATAACTTTATTCCGCTCCATTCAAAATTATCAGCTTCTGCCAAATCTTCTGGCTTAAACTGCTACAGAGTTGCTCTAACTCATTTGCTGAACTCAAGACTACTTCATCGGGTAATTGTTGCGCATAGAGTACTGCTGTTTTTCCAATTAGAGAAAGCAGCTCTGAGCAATAATCAAGATAACGCTGCAATTCAAATTTGGTCATCGTTCGTTTTGGAGAGTTGTCGGTTTTTGAATAAGGCTGACCAATCAACTGCGGATCTTTGGTAAGCTGATGCATGTCCACTACATGTGCAAAACCCCGCAGTTCATTCAGTGAACGAATTGCACGTGTGCGCTTTACCCTGTTTTCTAAAGTGAACAAAAAGAAAATGCCAGCGCCGAGCAAAATCACATCATTGACCACCGCTTCTAAGACTGCCGCAACGTTGGAGAAGGTTGGTGTAACTTCAAATCTAAGCAAGGTAATGCTATAGATTAAACCGATTGCAGCCAAGCCAATAAAAAGATAAGTGACAATTCTTATCCAGTAAATGGGTCGGGAAATCCATTCAATATTTTCCGCACAATGTTTGTTGAATTCATAGAAATCTGTGCCTACCTTTCCAAGACCAGAGTCAGGGAATCGTTCATCGATTCGCTTAAGTAGTCGACTAATGGTTCGGTCTATTCGTTGTGTATCTAAGGTATTATGACTGGGGCGGCCGTTTTGCATATTTTGTTTTGATTAGAAATGAAGCTTTCAAAATAGACTGAACTTGGTTTACAATAGACTTGGTAACAACGAAAAACTAAATCCCGATTTGGAAACGATTATGTAAATCAAAACGACCAAAGGGAGAGTGATTTATATAATCGTTTCCACCAAAGAAATCGGAAAATTATTTTTTTTGTAATATTTAAGGTAAATCGCTAATCCAAATATAGTAACAAAGGAGTCAAGTTCAGGGGCTAGCGGCTAATTTTTTGTTATTGCTAAATGAGGAATCCTTATCTTTGTTTTAGAGGCCTTGTAAGATTGGCTCAAAATTTATTCACTCAATATTAAGTATTTGGATACTTTCAGTTTTTACCTCAGTTTTGGTTTCAACCATATTTTAGATATGGATGCACAGGATCACATTGCCTTTTTAGTGGCACTGTGTGCAATCTATCATTTTCGACAATGGAAAACCTTGCTGCTTCTGGTAACAGCCTTTACCATCGGTCACTCGATTACACTAGGTTTAGCAGCAGCAGATATCATCCGATTCAAAAAGGAGTGGGTAGAATTGATTATTCCCGTTACGATTGTTTTCACCGCTTTGCATAATGTATTGCGTAGAAAACGTGTGGAACAGTCTACCGCAAAAGATAATTATTTTATGGCCCTGGGATTTGGATTCATCCATGGAATGGGCTTTTCCAATACCCTGAAATCCATGCTGATGCCGGGAGAGGAATCTAAGTTTTTGGAACAATTACTGGCTTTTAACATTGGTGTTGAAATAGGCCAGCTAATTATTGTTGGGATTATATTGGTAGTGACCTATGTTGCGTTGAATATACTCAAGCTGCGGCAACAGGATTGGAACTTATTTGTTTCAGGAGCGTCAGCGGGGATCGGGGTGATTTTGTTTTTGGGGCAGTTGTAACGAGGGGCTCATGCGTTCCGCATTTCGTGTTAGAATAACCACAAAGGCCACAAAAAGCACGAAGTTTTTACAGTATATAGTAAATGAAATGTTTTATAACTTTTGTGCTTTTCCTTTGTGGATCTTCGCGTGCTCTGTGTTTTTACAAATTTATGTCATTAGGCAGAAGCTAACAAATTATAAATACTATGATCTTTTCCTTTTTAATAACTGCGTTTTTATTCCTTTCGGGAAATCCGGCTGCGCATGAAATCCATATCAGTAAATGCCAGGTAGAATATAGTGAGGAGGACAAAGCCATTCAGGTGACAATGCACATTTATCTTGATGACTTGGAAGAGATACTTCGAAAAAAAGGAGCGGATAAATTGTTTATTTGTACGGAACTGGAAACAGAAGGAGCAGAGGAATATTTGATTGCTTATCTAAGAAAGCAGTTTCAAATGGAAGTAAATGACAAGGTTGTCGAATTTAACTTTATAGGAAAAGAACCTTCAGGAGATTTACTAGCCGCTTGGTGTTATCTGGAATTTCCAAACATTACAGAATTGAAAAACCTGACAATTGAAAATGAAGTGTTGATGGATTTGTACGATGATCAGAAAAACATTGTGAGCATTATGGCGCCGGGTAATCAACAAGGGTATTTTTTATTCGAGAAGGGGAGTGCGATAGAGACGATGAGTTTTTGAGAAGTGAAGCAATTTAAATTCTCTGAAAGGAGCAAATGAAATCATCAAGAATCAAAAATAATAAGTGAACGAAATACTCAAAAAAATATTCATCCTTCCTATTCGCTTTTATCAATTAGCGATCTCTCCTATATTAGGATCGAAGTGCCGTTTTCAACCAACTTGCTCACAGTATGCTTTGGAGGCCATCATGGAATGGGGAGTAATCAAAGGAATGTGGTTAGGAATTCGACGCATATTCAAATGCCATCCCTGGGGACCGCATGGGCATGATCCCGTGCCGGAGAACCCGAAGCGCAAGAAAGAGAGCTAAGACTTCGAAACTAAATAATATCAAAAATCACATACGCAAGACTCTGGAGGAGTCGACCCTATATTCACCCCGAGCCGCAGCTCGGGGCTCGCAAAAAAAATACAATGCAGCAACGCCCAAGAAGAAACAGAAAATCAGATGCCATTCGAGGCATGATTCGCGAAACCGATTTAACAGTAGAGCATCTTATTTATCCTCTTTTTTTAGTGGAAGGAAAGAACATAGCGGAAGAGATTTCTTCTTTGCCGGGTAATTTTCGTTGGTCCATTGATCGCTTGTTGAGAGAGATTGGATCTTGTAGAAAACTAGGTCTGAAAAACTTTATCCTTTTCCCCGGAGTACCCGAACAATTAAAAGATAAGACCGCGACTTACAGTTATCATAAAGACAATTTCTATCTAAAAGCGGCTACTAAAATAAAAAAGAAATTCCCGGATATTTGCCTCATCAGCGATGTAGCAATGGATCCTTATAGTTCCGATGGTCACGATGGTTTGGTTGGAGGAGGAAAGATATTGAATGATGAGACCTTGCCGATTTTAGCGCAAATGTCCATCGCTCAAGCAGAGGCGGGGTTTGACATGCTCGGCCCTTCTGACATGATGGATGGCCGCATTGGTTACATCCGTGAAGCTTTAGATAACAATGGATTCACAGATACAAGTATCATGGCTTATACCGCAAAGTATGCCAGTGCCTTTTATGGTCCTTTTCGGGATGCACTAGACAGCGCGCCAAAGATAGATGCTGATATTCCTGCGGATAAGAAGACTTACCAAATGGACCCGGCCAATAAAAGGGAAGCCCTGATCGAAGCAGAATTGGATGAATTGGAAGGTGCTGATTTTATGATGGTCAAACCTGCGCTGCATTATTTAGATGTAATTCATTTGTTAAAAGCGAATACGAATGTGCCAATTGCAGCCTATCATGTAAGTGGGGAATGCGCGATGCTGATGGCAGCTTGCCAAAACGGTTGGTTGGATTATGAAGTGGCGATGCCCGAGGCGTTGATGAGTATTCGACGAGCTGGAGCAGATGTAATTTTGACTTATTTTGCTAAGGATTGGGCGAAGCGGAATAGTGGGAAATAGAAGTTATAAAAACTACAAAGGGCACGAAGAACACAAAGTTTTTTACTTTGTGTTCTTCGTGCCCTCGTATCTTTGTGGTTCTTACAGATTTATGCCGTGACTAAGGACCATTACTTCTTATCCTTCCCCGCTCTTTTTATTTCCAAGATCTCAATCTCAAAAACCAACACCGAATTTCCAGGTATCGAGATATTATCTTCTTCGATAGACCGGGGACCATAAGCTAATTTAGAAGGAACGATGATCCAGCCCTTGCTTCCGTTTTTAAAATAGGGCAAACCTTTTTCCCACCCTTTGATGACCTTTCCCTTTCCAAGTTCTACCGTGTATTTTCCTTTGTCGAAAACAGAACCATCGGTGAGGTAGCCCTTGTAACTGACTTCTACGAGATCGCTTTTTTTCGGTAAGTCGCCTTTTCCTTTTTTGGAGAGGGCATAGCTTACTCCGCTGTCATCTCGTTTCGCCTTTTTTATTTTATTTGAAATGATATATTCTTGAATGATTTTTTTATCTGCTTTGAATTGTCTTTCTTTTTCTTCTTCAAATTTTCTACGCTGCTTCTTTTCCATCTCCACCAAGTGGTCATCGTATTCCTCGAAAGTTAAAATATCTAACAATTCAATTTCAAAAAGCAATGGTGTATTTGGAGGAACCATTCCTACGCCTTGACTGCCATAGGCCATCTCTGCAGGCACGTACAAGCTGCCTTTACTTCCTACCGGGAATAATGGAATGCCATGCTCCCAACCTAGAATAACCTGTCGGTATCCCAATTGAAAAACAAAGGGTTCCTTCTCTGGAGATTGATCAAAGACTTTTCCATTTAGTAACATTCCTTTGAAGCGAACTTTTACATAGTCGCCTCTTTGAGGTTGCGCGCCATTGCCGTGGTTGTCGAGGTGGTAGTAAACACCTTTGTCGGAAATTTGAGCTTTGAGCTCATTGGCGTTGAGGTATTCTTCTATAGTGATAATGGTGTCGGTAGCGCTTTGTAAGGACTCTGCTTGACTTAGTAAGCTGAAACTTAAAAAGAGGATAAGAAGTGTATATTTCATATTTGAGGTTTGTTTCTAATTGTCTATATTTTGACCAATTACTTAACGGTAGTTTTGCTACATATACGATGCCGATTGGGCTATTGTTATGGGGGTTAACTTTTTGGTAACGAATGTGGTGCTATATCGTGGCCTTCTGACGTTTTTTTAAACACAAAGGCCTATTGCGACAAGTCGTAACGTATTTTTATTTTGTAAAACCAACGCGATTTTTCAACATATAGGCACATAGGACATTTAAGCCTTCTAACGTAAAAGAACACATAGGAAAACAATGCTTTCGCATTTTTTCATATAGTTCACGCAGCCTTTCTTTATGAACTACGTATTTCTATTTTCTTTATGAACTATGTCAGATTTACTGAAAGTAAATTACTATGTGTCCTTTCTCAAAAGTGGGCTATATGCTCTCTGTGTCTATATGGTAAAATCTGCGAATTGGATGCAATCATAATAAAACTTCTCGCTAAAAGATAGAGCTAGAGAAATTCTGAAACTTTGTTTTTAGCAAACTTTTATACAGCTGTAATACTAAGGACACATAGCACTAGTTCGTAAAAGATCATAAAGGAAAAGGCTTAATTAAACTCTAATAATCCCCACGCTCATCCCACTCAGGATGCCCAGTTATTTTCGGAAGCATCACCTTCGAATTTGTCAATCCACTCGTATCCGTTAACGTTTGCATAAAGGCAACCATGTCAGACTTTTCCTGGACAGAAAGATTCAGACGATCCGGAGCCAGGGTTTGATTGTCTATATCGAGCTCCATGCCGACACCGCCGCCATGATCATAAAACTCAACTACTTCTTCCAGTGTTTTGAAAAGGCCGTTGTGCATATAAGGAGCAGTGAGGCCGCTATTTCTGACGGTAACGGTTTTCATAGAATTTCTAAAATGATCAAAGTCTTCCTTCTTTTTACCGTTCAATCTGCGGCCCAGATCCATGTCCATTACTGGGTTTAAAGTATCTAAGCCCATGGTGATTCCGAGGACTTCGGATTCCATTTCCATGAAAAATGGTGGAACCAACCCACTGAAAGTTGGCGCAAAATGACAGGTGCCACAAGCCGCTTTGCCCATGAAAACATTGAAGCCACGTTTTGCCTCTTCCGGGTATTCCTCGGTTTCGTTTCGTACATATTTATCAAATTCGCTGTCATAAGAAGTCAGTGAGTTGACGTAGGCAGCGATGGCGTTGCTGATGGATCTTCGCTTGATCGGACTCCTGGTCACGGCGCCATATTGCTCCTCGAATAGGGTAGCATAGATTTCTGACTTGGCAAGCCGCTTTGATATTTCGCGAAAGGTAAAGTTGAACTCCAAGCTGTCCGCAACAACGTGTGCAATTTGTTGTTCCAGATTGTATTCCCGTAAATCCCAGAAAAATCGAGTCGAAAATGCGGCATCAATTAAAGTAGGCGCATGTCGTTTGGTGAACGTGTGCGAATTGTTGGTTTTGCTTTTGGAAAGTCCGTCCGAAAATGCTTTTTTAGGATCGTGACAAGAAGCGCAGGACATATCTAAGTCTTTCGATAAAATAGGATCGTAAAACAACATCTTTCCCAATTCAATAGTAACTGGATTGTCCAAAGGAATAAAAGCGGAATTGGAATAAAATCTAAGATTTAGAAAGTCTTCATCAAAAAGATTTTCCGATTCAAAGTTTTGTGCATTGTATTTGAAACCGCCGATGGCTATTTTATTTGCCTTTTGGAAATGAAAGATCTTTGCGTAAAGTGGATTGATGATTTCTTTTAGAAAAACCAATCTGTCGAAACTGTCAAAGTCCGCATCGCCTGAAAGTAATTTTATTCCTTTTTGAAAAAGCATTGTTATTTCATCGAATAGATCCTCAGCTTCCGGTTTTACATTATTACCAAAACTGGCAAATGCCTCGCTCATAGCTTCCATACTCACCCTGGATTCTTCTATCGAATTGCCAGAACCCGGCGTGTCAAAACCCGTGACGCCAAGGGTGAACAAACGAACCATTCCAGAGCGAAGCGCCTGCATGGTACTACGTTCAGTCAGTCGGATATTAATATGGTTAGAGGTTATTTTTTTTATTCGTTTTTCTAATTCAGTGGCCAGTGTTTTTATATGTTCCAATTCTGCAAAAGGCACTTCGCTAAAAATAAGTTCATCTAAAGTTTGTAGGCCATTAGGAGGCGTAAGACCTGTTGGCGAAAAATCTTCATCTACTTTTGGCAGTGGCGGCCCGTTGACGTAGATGTAGTTATAAGCTGTTTTATGATAGTCAAACAAGAATTCAATACGTTTGAAGGCCAGTCTGGTCTTTTTGATTTGCTCTTGGAGTTTTATAGGATTGAAAGCTTGACGTGGTTGATTGGCGAGGCTGGCTAAGTTGGCTACTTCGCTGTTGAATTGCATGAAGTTACTTTTGTAGATGGAGGAGAGGTCGTCTAGATAGAGGTCGTTTGGTTCGTTGGAGGGTGTGAAGTTCCAGGAGAGGGAGAGGGTGGTGGCGATGATTATTATAAAAGTAAAAAATTTCATATTGTGTTAATTGAAAATGGAGGGTTGGAAATTAACTGAACGTACCAATAGGGGGTAGCTGCAACATATTAACTGGAAGTTGAGGATTTATCAAAACGCACCTTTTAACGTTTCGCATAAATGGAACAGGGGTGTTTAGTCACTATAAATATTTTATACTTTGTTACCACACGTTTTTTATTCCTAATTTCTCTATTATATCGAAATAAGTATTGACTGCCTTTTCATCATCAGCATAAAAATCTTCCCAAAATGAATATTGACTTGGGCTATAATTACTTTTAGAAAAAGCTATTAACTCAATTGTTAATTCATTTTCTGGAGTTATAACTTTGTGATAGAATTCAGATAGGTTAGCTAAATCTATTTCAAATAATTCCATTGGGACGAAACCTGACGGCTGGAAATGGTTGGTTCTATCAACATAATTTACAAGCTGATTATGATTTCCATTTTGGATTCCTGAATTAACAATGAGAAATTCATATTCCTTTCCGATTTCTACTTCCCAATTTCTTGTTTTCTTTTCATAATAATCAAGGGCTTCATTTTTTAAACATTTGCCTCTGATAACTTTTGATTTCCTTTTATCAAATTCTGATTCAAATTCATATATCAAATTTTGAGGCAGAATTGTTTTAATAAACTCTTTAATCAGTTCGACTGTCTTCTTTTCATAATCAAAGCTTACTAATTCAGTATAATTGATTTCTCCTATTAATTTTTCAAATTTAACAGAATCTTGTTCATATAGCCATTGTTCAAACTGAGATACACTTTTGCCTGACCATATAAATTCCAATATGTAGGGTTTGATCTCTTTCATTTTTTTTAAATGTGTGCTAACTAGAGGGTAACCGAAACGGGATTACGTTACCCCACGAACTGAGCGACCAATTAACTATTCAACAAATTAACCAATCCCCAAATCACATCCAAGAAGCATACATCACATAATTATCCGCAATCCGCTCAATCTGATCCTTAAAAAGCTCAGGACTCAAATCCTTCACCCGCTTAGCAGGCACCCCTGCATAGACCCCACCAGATTTCAAATGTGCATTTTCTAACACTACAGCTCCGGCAGCAATCAGCACATTCTCTTCCACAACAGCATTGTCCATAACAATAGCGCCCATTCCGACCAGGACATTATCACCAATCTGGCAGCCATGCACCAGCGCCCGATGCCCGATGGAGACATTATTTCCAATGATGGTTTTTGTTTTTTCGTAGGTACAATGAATCACTGCGCCATCTTGAATGTTTACTTTGTTGCCAATGCGAATGCTATTGACATCTCCTCTGATGACGGCTTGAAACCAAACGCTACAATCATCTCCCATGATGACGTCGCCTATGATGGTGGCGTTTTCGGCGATGTAGGCGTTGTTGCCCCAGGTGGGGGACTGTCCGCGGACGGATTTTATTAGTGGCATTTTTTTGTTTTTGGAGAACTCCTGCGTTCCGCATTTTGTGTTAGAATAACCAGGAAGGGCACAAAGAGCACGAAGTTTTTAGAGGATGCGATAAATGAAATGCTTTAGCATTTTTAATGTTTTTCCTTTGTGGAACTTTGTGATTCTATAAACTCATGCCGGAAGGCAGAAGCTAACAAGATTTAACTTTGAGTACTCCCTAAGGTCTATCAACCTCCACGCTTCCTCTAATTGGTTCCACACTATATCCTGCCTTTCTTAACAATGCAATTACACCAATGTCTCCTCCGAGATGTCCTGCACCTACCGCAAAGAAGGTTGGCTTCTGTTTCATCATATCTTCAATGACCGGGATCCAATTTTCGTTTCTATTTTTCAGGAAGACGTCTTCAAATTTTCCAATGCCCTCTTCGTCCTCTTTAAACATGGTTTGCATACCAACGATGTCCTGATTTTTGTAGAGCTCCACCATGAAGTCGAATTCGTTGCTGCCGCTGGTTTCTGCTTTCAGACTTTCCATCAACATGTTTGCCTGATCCTGATATGGGATGCTGTCAAAAACACTCATTTGGTATTCGATAGTTTCGAGGCCGAATATTTTTTTTTCCTGGCTTTTGGCCATGTCCATAAATTCCATTTCGTAGGATACAATATCAGCGCTGGTAGAATCTGAAGGATCGCCACCGCCCATCATATCGCCGGAGGCCATGGTGGATAGGAACAGGGGTTTTACTTTTCGGAGCATAAACATGGGGAGGCCCATTGTTTCAAAATGATTTTTGACTATTTTATAATCCTCAGCACTTAATAATTTATCCAAAGTGATGCCGTCCTTCATCATGACTTGGCCAAGGAGAGAGAATATGACTGAAAAATCATTCATTCGATTCATGTCTATTTCAAAGGCGACCTGGCCACTTTTGTTGAAAGCAGCTGTGGTGTAATCCGTCATAATGAAATCCTTTCTTTCAATCATGTGAATGGTGCCATAGAGGTAGGAGGTGTCTTTTAATTCCTTTCCGGAAATGGACCAGAG
>JBLHRR010000082.1:0-23551 GCA_047626155.1 Saprospiraceae bacterium
ATATTATATCTTTAGATCAGAGGAAAATTGAGGGGTGAGTTATTCCTGAGTCGGAATAACTCACCATCAACAAATTATAATCCCATGAACATATCCGTGTTTGTGGCCAGGTCTTTCTCCTGACTGTCGAGCCTTTACTGCGACTATATATTTGATCTGAGAAAAATTGAAGGGCGAGTCATTCCTGAGTCGGAATGACTCACCATCAACAAATTATAATCCCATGAACATATCCGTATTTGTGGCCTTTCTCAGGCGATATTCAGCCTTTGCTGAATTTGTAATTCTTTTCGATTTCCACTAGTTCCTTCTAATTACAATACAAATATGGGGACTAATTGGGCCTTACCAAAGGACAAAAAGAGACTTTTGTGAATAGTTTTGTTTCTTTTTTCATTCGATTATAAAGGCTTTTACGCGTATTTTATGGGTAAAAACCTTGTGTGTGTTATTCTAAGGTGAAAAATATGTGAAAAAAAGTACATCTTTTTTAGCTTGTTTTGTGGATATTATTCAATGATTTATGGGTAAATAAACTTTATAAGTGGTTTATTTTCTTTTTTTTACTAGAAGGATGGCCCGAAAACTATGCGTTTTTTACTTTTTTTGGACTTGCTGTTTACTAATTAATTGGCGATAGGGCGATCTTTGTAATAGAAGTACTTGGGGAAAGGGAAAAAGCCAGGTCTTAATATATGTTACTTCTGATGATAAGCGTTTCATTTACCAGAAAGGCAGTGAAATCGAGGGTTTTTGATATTATCCCTATATTAGCGATAATAATAAAGTATAAGGAAAATATTATCATTAGATAGAACTTGCCATCCCGAGCTTAAAGGTATTCCCTGATTAACGGTTAATTATGGAGGCTGACCTTTTCGGGATGGTTTTTTGTTTTCAAGGCCTTTCGGCTTATCGGAAGTCTTCAGAGGATTGACTTGCTCAGAACTTATTACTAGATAAGGTCTACGGTAAGAAGAGCTCCCTCCAATACCTAAAGATCGGATATCGAATAACCGCTATCAAACACAACACAACTACATGAAAAAATTACTCTTCTTTTTTTTTATAAGCTTATTGTTAAGCAATTGCAAAACCAATAAACCGACTCGGCCTGTTGAAATTTATAAAACGGCAGAAGCACTTCCAGCTTCCACCATACGCCTTCCGCTCAGCATCTCTTTGGATGACTTGGAAAAAACCATCAACGATCAAATTGACAAACTCTTTATTGACGGAGCTGTCCTTCCTGAAGATTATGGCAATGGACTGAAAGTTAAAGTAACAAAAAACGGTACCATCCGACTTGCTGCCAAAGGCCGTTCCGTAACCTTCGATGTGCCGCTTGATTTAAAATTGGAAAAGAATGTTGGCTTCACAGATCTAAAAGCAGATGGAGCCATTACCCTAAGTTTGCAAACCAATTATAAAATAGATCAGGATTGGAATATCAAAACGGAAACGTCCGTCACGAACTACAAGTGGACTAATAAGCCAATTCTCGATATGGGTATTATTAAAGTTCCATTAGAAGGAATGGCAAACCAACTTATCGATAGAAGCAAGGAAACCCTCACCAGAGAAATAGACAAGCAACTGCAAGAACGATTCGCACTAAAAGAATACGCTCAGCTGGCAGTAGATACCTTGCAAAAGCCTTTTCTGGTTTCTGAAGAATATGATGCCTGGCTTTCCGTTCGTCCCAGCAGGATTATTATGGCACCTTTAGAAACCAATCAAAGAAAGGTGAGCACTGCGATATTACTAGAAGCTAAAACGGATATTACCGTTGATAAAACTAACATGAATATTACAAGTTTTGAAAAACTACCAACGCTAGAAGAGCAAGAAGTAGAAGGGGAGGGCTTCCAATTTTATTTTCAAACCAAAGTGCCCTATCATCTTATAGAAGCTGAAGCTAAAAAACAACTCCTTGGTGAAGTCTTCGAAGATGGCAAACGAAAGGTCAAAGTGGAAGACATAAAAGTCTATGGTCAAAATGACCAACTCGTTGTCAACGCCAAACTTTCCGGTGATTACGATGGCAGCATATATCTATTGGGCAAACCGGTGTACAATAAAGATAAGGGCCAACTCGAATTAGCTGACTTTGATTTTGAACTGAAAACCCGTCAATTTCTAAAGAAGAGCATGGCTTGGTTGCTTCAAAGGAACCTCAAAAAACAGTTGCAAGAGAATTTGAATTATCCGGTAAAAAAAGAATTGGAAGAGAGTAAAATGGCTATTCAGGAACAAATGAAAAATTTGGTTCAGCATCCACAATTAGAAGTCACAGGGACTGTGGCTGATTTGACGATCAAGCAACTCTTTGTGGAAAAGGAACAGGTCGTTGTAGCGCTATATGCGAGTGGGGAAGTGAAGGTGGAGATTAAGGATTTGTTTATTAAGGAGTAGAAAAAAACTGTGTCTCTTTGTGGTAGGGTGTATTGGACTTTATTTGGTTTCCGGTTTCCGGTTTCCGGTGTTCGGTATCCGGCGAACGTACCAGAGGATGTAACTTCTCAATACGCAATAATATCGAATAATGAATATCGAATTTTGATTTTGATTCGAAATACCCTTAGTTGAAGACTCCCGCTGTGTGATCTAAATATTAATTAAGTGTTGCTCTTCTAGAGTGTTAAAAATCGCGTTTGCTTCACAAAACAAAAAAAACGTAGCGCCCTCGCGGTTCTCCCCCAAAAAACCAAAAAATCCTTGCCGATTATTTCGACAAGGATTTTTTATTTGATTCTTTATTAGCCTGGATCACCAATTAACTCAGTATTCCTAATTCATTACCGAGGAAGCCTTTTATGATAGGGTTTAATTATAAATTTTGTCATAAATCATTTGCAAATCATAAGGCTTATCCTCCAAATGAATAAGGCAGATACAACCATCGATTTGTTTTCCTGTGATATTCCCAAATTGTACATTGTAGTCAGAAGGAATGTTGAAAAATTTGTTGATAACATCTTCCGGAAAAATAGAGTCACTGTGCTTACCTAAGACAAAAGCAATATAGCTGCTTTGAATACTGGTGGCACTAATGCAAAAACTACCTATTTTATCCAATTTCTGGAAAGGATTGTCATCGTTGATACAGTGATTATGCTCTGTAACATAAGCCCCCAGCTCATTATACAGATCGACTAAATCTTTTTGTGGCGGATTTACCATCGCCCTTTTTACCATCTCATAGGTTATCATGTTCGTAGGATTTTAGTGATACTCCTACTCCTAAGGCAAAAGCTTTGCCAAAGCATGTTCAAAAGATGCTCTGCCAGTGTAATCAGAAAGTCATGTAACCTTTTTAAAAAATATAATTTCGTGACAATCGCGTCTTGGGGAAAGATAATTGGCAATTGATAGATGTTGATTTGTTTAATGTGTATTTATAGCCTTTATAGAAGTCTGAAATTTATTTTTAATAATTTTTTGAAATTTAAATGGAAATAAATATCCGGACCAATTTAGTGTGAATGCTCATAAAGAGCGAGAGACTAAATCCACGCTAGTTCTGTCTGATGAAAAACGATAGGGCTAGGGAGAATCGTATCAATATCAGCTACGAGAATCCGCGTTAACTCTGCGTTCTCAGCGGCCTCTGCGTGATTTAAAAAACGATAGTATTAAGAAAAGGGAATGTATTAGAAAGTATAATCCCAAAGGAGACTAAAGTTCCACCTCCGTAGCTCCATAGCCAAAGCGATGATGATACTCATTCTTATGCGAAACCACATAGGCATTATCATCCAACCATCGTGTAATCTCGTTTTTCAAGCGCCCTTTCCCAAGGCCATGAATGATGAAGACTTTAGGCACACCCAGCCTGATGGCCTTGTTCATATAAGCCTCAAAGTGCCTCGTCTGCAAATGTAGAATATCCGCATTAGTCATTCCATGTGAATTGTTTGTTAGATTTTCAAGGTGAAGGTCCAACTCATTATGAAATTCAGCGAAAGCTTTAGTGTTATAAGTGTTGTGGGTAACGTGACTATTAGACTTCTTTTTGGGCTGTTCCTCCACTTTTCGTTGGGTATAGCTCTTTAGATCTTCTGTTTTAGGAGAAGCCTTCTCTGGTTCAAAATCATCAAAGACAATATAATGGTGTACCGGAATATCCAGAATGGGAGCTGTGGCTACTTTCTTAAAAAACTGTTGCGCCTTTATTTTTATGGTTTTTGAAAGCTTTTTACCCGTCCCCTCTGTTGTAATCTGCCAGCAATCCAGCTCTACTTTCGGCGAATCATTAAGCATGTCAAAGGGCATTTCCTCAATGGCAATAGCGGTTAGTTTTTCCAATTTGCCATTTACGGTCTTCGTAGTATCTCTTTCATTGCTTAGCGCAAAACTATAGAGCGCGTCATACCTGGTGTCATTTATCAGGTGAATGATGAATTTTTCCGTGGTACCATCAGCCCGTTTTCGTTCCTCAAAAGCTAGCTGAATGCCTATGCTTTTTAAAATCTGATATTGGCTTTCCGGAGCTATTCGCTTAGGTTGTTGCGGTACTTTTTTCTGCTTACCCGGTACGCTCTTCGCTTTGATGATGGGCTTATGAGGCGACCGCACATCATCCTCTATTCTGACCACATCCTCCTCGAAGGCCGGAATGATTTCTCCATCATCCAACTCCACGTTGATCATGTCATTTTCCAACAACTTAATGATGGTTCCTTCCTCTCCTGTGTATTTGAATCTGATCCGGCTGCCTTTTATGAATAGCATTTTCTTATATTTAGTAGAGTTTGACATAAACTCTAATGAATTGTCACTGAAAACCAATACTTTTGCCGCCATGAAATTACGCTGGAAGATAGCCCAGGCCGCAGAGATTCGTTGGTGGCAATCCTACCTTTCGGGAAAACCGAAGGCAGATTATACACAATGGAAAAACAACTACTGGCAAAATTTGTTAACTCAAATAGGAGTTAGCCCTCAAAAAAACGAGCGTATTCTCGATGCTGGTTGTGGTCCTGCCGGTATTTTCATGACCTTTAAAAATCAGGAAGTCGATGCAGTCGATCCATTGCTCGATCAATATGAGGAGAAGTTAGCACATTTTGATAAAAATCAATATCCAAATGTCCGTTTCTTTTCACAGCCCCTTGAAAAATTTAAAAACAAAGAGCTTTACGATACGGTTTTTTGCCTGAATGCCATTAATCACGTGTCTGACCTCGATCGTTGTTTTGACAAATTGGTGAGCCATACTAAGGTAGGGGGCAAACTAGTGGTTTCCATAGACGCGCACAATTGGTCCTTTTTTCGCCATCTGTTTCGCGTAGTCCCTGGAGATATTCTTCACCCGCATCAATATAATTTAGAGGAGTACGAGAGCTTCTTGACCAATAGAGCTTGTGAAATAGAAAAGCCAGTTTTGATTGATAAGGCTTTCTTTTTTGATTATTATGTGATTGTAGCCAAACGCTTGGCTTAATAGATTTTATGTTGAAATATTTTGTATAGAAATCAAATAGATAATTTTTGTCAGAACGAAGCTCTTTTATGAGTTCGTAGCCTTAGCTACGGGCGAACATTAAAGAGCGATCCCAAAGGGTGACTGTTCAGTGAACAGTCAAGTGATTTAACCGCAAAGCGGAAGGGATGAGAAGTGCTGGCGAGAATTAGCATTTGAGGACATACAAACTATTTTGGAATAAAGTCTAATGTAAAACCTTCTTTGACAAATGAGGTGATTCCTCAAAAAGACTTTTCAAAAGCGACCGTAGAGCAACGGAGGGAGAGTTGGAAATTTTATTGAGGAATTATAAAACACGGAATTCGTCAAAGAATTATATAAGATATGTACAAAGTAAAAGAAATATATTACACCCTTCAAGGGGAAGGAGCCCAGACCGGGCGCCCAGCCATTTTCTGTCGTTTCACGGGCTGTAACCTGTGGACGGGTTTGGAGAAAGACCGCGATAAAGCCATCTGCCAATTTTGTGATACGGACTTCTGGGGAATGGATGGGGAGAACGGAGGAAAATATACAGCAGCCTCTTTAGCGGAGAAGGTCATCGGATTATGGCCAGATAAAGATCAGGGGCAACCCTATGTCGTTTGTACGGGCGGAGAACCATTGTTACAAATGGATGAAGAGCTGATCGCTGCTTTTCATGAGGTAGGGCTCCATATAGCTGTGGAAACCAATGGAACCATCAAAGCTCCTGCTGGCCTAGACTGGATTTGTGTAAGCCCCAAAGCAAATGCAGAATTATTATTAACAAAAGGAGATGAACTCAAAGTGATTTTCCCTCAAAAGAATGCAGAACCGGAGTTGTATGACAAATTAGATTTCGATCACCTCTTCCTTCAGCCAATGGATGGGCCCCAAGGAATGGAGAATACGAAGCTTACGCTAAACTATTGTTTGGAAAATCCGAAATGGCGCCTGAGCTTGCAGACGCATAAGTGGTTGGAGATAAAGTAGAGGGTTGATCGGGGCAGATCAGGGTTTCCCACTAACGTAAATAGATGCAAATCGGGGCTTCATTTTCTTAATGTAAGTTTACAAGGAATATAAATGTTTGAATTTTGAGTATTTGGCTTAACCCAAATTGGTGCGAACTAAGGGAACCCTGATCCGCCCATCTACCCTGACCTACCATTATCCACCCCTCAATATAACCAAGAGCCTTATTTACATACTTAACAATAACAATACAATTCCAATTAAAGCCGGAACGCCCTGTGTCTTAAAAATCGACCAACTTACGCTATAGGCGCCATAGTTTGCTGCCACTAGTACGCAAGCCAAAAAGAAGAACCCTACATTCCAACTCCATTCCGGATCGGTAATCAGTAAAGACCAAATCAAACCGGCTGCTAGGAATCCATTATACAAACCCTGATTTGCTGCCATGACCTTCGTTGGTTCAAACATGTCTTGCGGAATGGTCTTAAATACTTTCCTTCCTTTCGTCGTCCAAGCAAACATTTCCAACCATAAGATATAGATATGTAATACAGCGACAAGCGCAATGACGACTTTGGATGCAATTTCCATAATGTTGGTTTTATTGATTTAAAATGGCTTTTATAAAGGTAGTAAAAAATCTTGCTTCTCAATATCAACCTAAAGAAATCAGCGCAACTGGGCGTAAACAAAAAGTTTTTAAATTTAACTTGATAAAGTAACATTTTGTTTATATATTTGTCATTGTACCTGATGCACTAACTATTTCCTATTCATCAGGTCGATTAAACATACTAATACACACAAGCTATGTAAGTATTTTGTTATTTGCTTGCATACTTTTTATTCGAGCAAACTAAGCCTCCCGTTTCCACAAGGGCAGTAGCCCGTTTCACACAAGAATTTTTACTTGAGAATCCACACATTTTTTGTGCTGGCGGTCATGTGTCGTCAGCAAACCCAGTAATATTTTACTGATGTATTTTTATTGTTAAGTAATTGGCTGTAATGATCATCGATCGTTATGGTCAGTTGCTTACGATAATAAGAATACCGGTAACTCAATTATAAGGTATTGCTCTTTCGGTCTCCCGAAGGAATGATACGATCATGCACCTAACCAATTATTAATTGTTAATCTCCACTAATGTACGAAAGTGGGCAGTTAACAGTTAAGGTTAACAGTTAAAGTTAAAATTATGTACAATAGAGCGATTTTGCACCTCGATCTGGATGCCTTTTTTGTGTCCGTTGAGCAGCTGAAAAACAGTTCATTAAAGGGGAAACCACTCATCGTTGGCGGCATTAGCGGCAGGGGGGTGGTGACCTCTTGTAGTTATGAAGCGCGGGCCTATGGCGTTCATTCGGCGATGCCTATAAACGTGGCGCGGCGTCTTTGTCCTAATGGTATCTTCATCCGTGGCGACATGGAAAGCTACAGCCAGCAGTCCAAATTAATTACCGAAATCATTGGAGAGAAGGCTCCTGTTTTTGAAAAGGCCTCGATAGATGAATTCTACCTTGACCTCACGGGAATGGATCGCTACATCGGTTGCTATCAATGGGCTACTGAGCTCCGGCAATCCATCATCAAAAACTCAGGACTTCCTATTTCCTTTGGTCTTTCTGTCAATAAGCTGGTGGCTAAAATAGGAACCAGTGAAGGCAAACCCAACGGCGCCATCAAAGTAGAAAATGGCCGGGAGAAGAACTTTATCGCTCCACTTCTGGTTGGAAAATTACCTTCGGTAGGTAAAGTCACCGCACGAAAATTGAACCTCATGGGCGTGAAAACCATCAAAACCCTAAGTGAAATTCCCCCTAAACTGCTACAAAGAGAGTTTGGGAAACCGGGTGTCAGCCTTTGGAAAAAATCCAATGCCATTGACAATAGCCCTGTTTTGCCTTTCACTGAAAAGAAGTCGATTTCCTCAGAGCATACTTTTCAGAAAGATACTATTGATCTCCAATTGATCAAAAAGACTTTCAGTATAATGTTGGATAAACTCTGCTTTGAACTACGTAAATCGGAAAAGTTAACCTCTTGTATAACAATAAAAATACGTTATACCGATTTCAATACTTACACTAAACAGAAACGGCTAGGGCATACGGCTAGTGACAAAACGATTGCCGCCGAGGCCAATGAGTTATTTGACAAGCTGTATAATCGTCGGCAACTGATTCGCCTGATCGGTATTCGTTTCAGTCACTTAGTTTATGGCAATTATCAAATCAATTTATTTGAAGACACGATAAAGGAAACAAAACTCTTGCAACAAATGGATTCTATCCGGAAACGTTTTGGCGGGAAGGCTGTTTTGCGGGCTTCTGGGCTTTGAAAATATTCCTTCCATGTACATTAATAACCACACATACTTCAGTCTCCGCTACGGAACTATGTCCGCAGAAACGCTGGTGAAAGCAGCCTCGGGTCTGGGGATAGAAGTACTAGCATTGACTGATATTAACAATACATCTACAGCCTATGCATTTATTCATTTTTGCAAAAAACATAAGATAAAGCCGGTATTAGGAATTGAATTCCGAAAAGAAGGAAAGCTACTATACATCGGTCTGGCTAAAAACTTAAATGGTTGGAAATCCCTAAATCGATTGTTGACTGATTGTTCTTTGGATGGAATACCTTTGCCGTCACGCGCGCCTAAAATGGATGACGTATTTTTAATCTACGCAGACCCACCAGAAGAAATACATAAACTCAGAAACAACGAATTTATGGGTATTCGCCCCGGAGTTGTAAATGCATTGTTTACACATCCTTGGAAAAAGTATCCGGATAAATTAGTGGCTTGGAGTCCCGTTACTTTTTTAAAGCCGGAAGGATATAAGGTACATCAATTACTGCAGGCGATAGATCAGAATGCTCTTATCACTAAACTGGATAAAACTAATATTGCGAAAGAAACGGAGCAACTTTTTTCGCCGGAAATTTTGCGTAAGCAGTACGCCTTATTTCCATTCCTTACAGCGAATGCAGAAGCATTGTTAAATAGCTGCACGATTGATCTGCTCCCCGATTTTGGCAATAATAAAAAAAGCTTTACGGGAAGTAAAATCAGCGATTTAGAACTACTGAAAAAACTCGCTATTAATGGGTGTGAAAAACGATATGGAGATGGTAACCTTGCAGCAATGGAGCGGGTCCAAAAAGAACTCAAGGTAATTGACATCATGAAATTTGCACCTTACTTTCTCATTACTTGGGATTTGATTCGCTATGCACAAACAGCTGGTTATCATCATGTTGGTAGAGGAAGCGGCGCTAATTCCATCGTTGCCTTTTGTCTCTATATTACCGATGTAGATCCACAGGAATTGGATTTGTATTTCGAGCGCTTCATTAATCCCTATCGAACGAGCCCTCCCGACTTTGACATCGATTTTTCCTGGGATGAACGGGATGATGTCATCGACTATATTTTTAAAAGATATGGCCGAGAGCACACGGCTCTATTGGCGACTTACAATACCTTCAAAGGAAAGTCAATTATCCGAGAATTGGGAAAAGTTTTTGGTTTGCCGAAAGGCGAAATAGATATGATCGTAAATGAACCGCTGGCAAAAGAGAAGCACCATGCTTACGCTAAACACATCTTTCGGTTCGGTAAATTGATAGAAGGTTTCCCAAATTATTTGTCCATCCATGCCGGTGGCATTTTGATCACAGAAGAACCCATTAATAATTTCACAGCCTTGACATTGATGCCCAAGGGTTTCCCCATCACCCACTTCGATATGTATGGCGCTGAAGACCTTTGTCTGCATAAATTTGACATCCTAAGTCAGCGAGGGTTGGGACATATAAAAGAGGCGGTTGCCTTGGTCAAAAAGAACCGAAAGATCAGTGTTGATATTCATGATGTGGAGATGATAAAGAATGATGAACGCGTGAAAACGCAGCTCCGGAATGGACATTGCATTGGTTGTTTTTATATTGAGTCGCCAGCGATGCGAGGGCTGTTGACAAAGTTAGCCTGTGATACTTACGTCCACTTAGTGGCGGCCAGTTCGATCATTCGGCCAGGGGTAGCAAAGTCGGGGATGATGCGAGAATATATCAATCGTTTTCACAAACCAGAGAGCTTTGAATATCTGCATCCGGTGTTTAAAGATCATCTGGGCGAAACCTTTGGAGTGATGGTCTATCAGGAAGATGTGATGAAAATTTGTCATCATTTTTCAGGTTTAAACCTGGATGAATCGGATGTGCTACGTCGGATGATGTCGGGGAAGAAAAAGTCCTCCGATGATTTTGAACGGTTACGCAAAAAGTACTTTGACAATTGTGAATCCAAAGGACACTCTCGCGAATTATCGGAAGAAGTGTGGCGACAAATTGAAAGCTTCAGCGGTTATTCCTTTTGCAAAGCGCACTCGGCAAGTTATGCGGTGGAGTCCTTTCAAAGTTTGTATTTAAAGACCTATTATCCGTTAGAATTTATGGTAGCTGTGATTAATAATTTCGGAGGCTTTTATCGGACGGAAGTCTATGTCCATGAGGCAAGGATGTCGGGCGGAACCATATACGCACCCTGTGTTAACAATAGTCTTTACACGACAACGCTGAAGGGCAGTGACGTTTATATCGGCTTTGTTCATCTACACCAATTGGAAAGAAGAGTGGCCCATCAGATTGTCTTTATTCGCTCTTCGGGCCGATTCACAACACTTGGAGATTTCCTTCAGCGAGTAGACATCAGCGGCGATCAACTGGATATTCTAATCCGCATCGGTGCTTTTCGATTTACAGGAATGACGAAATACGAATTGATGTGGGAGAAGAATATGGTATTTGATCCACAGCGAAAAAGAGAAGCTTCGGCTTTGTTGTTTGAGGAAGACTTGTATGAATCCTTTACGTTACCGCAATTAGAAGAAGGTCGTTACGATCAGGCTTTTGATGAAATGGAATTATTGGGATTCCCGCTTTGTACGCCTTTTGATTTGGTGGCAGCAGGGGAGGAGCGACCCCATGAACCTGAGGTTAGGGTAAAACAGCCTTCACCTTATCCGAAAATTACCGCAGCTCAACTAAAAGATTTCAAAAATAAAACAATAGAAATACAAGGCTATTACGTAGCTCGAAAACCAGTAACAACTAGCAATGGCAAACGGATGAATTTCTGCACCTGGTTGGATACAGAAGGGCGCTTTTTTGATACGGTTCATTTCCCGCCTTCGCTGGCGAAATACCCGTTTACGGGACCGGGGTGTTATTTGATGTATGGGAAAGTTGTGTTGGATTTTGATTTTCCTTCGGTAGAGGTTCGGTTTATGAAGCGCTTGGGCTATGTGGTAGATGAGCGTTGAGGTGGGAAACGAGAAGCTCAACTTTAATGAGATTCGTCCGCGTATTAAGGGAATTGAGGTTGAGGTTGCTTTTGAGATTGAAGTTGTTTTTCCTTTCTCTTTCATACTGAAATTTCTCAACAAAACCATTACCTTCGCCATCCTTATGCCCATACTAAATAATACCAACTATTGCCCTATATTCCCTTTCCGGAATCCACATATCAACACCATTTTCCCGGCAATCTTCCGTCAGATAAAGCGTCCGGCCTTTCTGCGCGAACGACTCACGACACCCGACGATGACTTCCTCGATGTAGACTGGTTAAAAAACGGAAACAAGCGCCTCGTTATCCTCTGTCATGGTTTAGAAGGAAGCAGCGATTCCCAATACATCAAAGGAACTTCGACGATTATGCACGATCATGGCTGGGACGTGCTAGCTATGAATTATCGTTCCTGTAGTGGTGAAATAAATAAGCAATACCGCATCTATCACAGTGGAGCGACAGACGATTTACACTTTGTCATTGAAGAAGTAGAAGTAGCTTATGAGGAAATCATTTTGGTGGGTTTTAGCCTTGGAGGAAACCTGGTTTTGAAATACAGCAATGATGGCCTTTTTCAGCTTTCACCAAAAATAAAAAAGACGATAGCTGTTTCAGCCCCGGTAGATTTAGGTTCGTCCGCTATTGAAATTCTGAAACCAAAGAACAAAATTTACGAGAGACGCTTTTTGAAAAGTTTGCGGAAAAAGGCTAATGAAAAATATGCACAATTTCCAGAACGTTTTCCTATAGCAGATATAGAAAAGGTAAAAACACTTCGGGATTTTGATGATTATTTTACGGCCCCTATTCACGGGTTTAAAGACGCAACGGATTATTATACTCGCTGTAGTGCTTTGCCTTTTTTGAGGAATGTGAGCATACCTACTTTGATCGTAAATGCACAGGATGATACCTTTTTGTCACCTGCCTGTTTCCCCATAGACCTGGCTAAGAAAAGTGAGCTCTTGCATCTATCTATGCCGAAATATGGTGGCCATGTGGGCTTTACCATGCTGGGTTCAGCTCATTATTGGGTAGAGCAACAGATTGCTGCTTTTTGTAATTAAAGCCAATTACTTATCTTCGCCACTCACCAAATATAAAATAGATGATGTCAATCCGAAATTGGATCGCTTTTATCCTTATCCTCCTTTCTTTGCTTTGCCTCTATCCGGGACTTTTTCAACCGATTATGAGCATAGACATAACGCCCAAATTACCATTGGTAGGAGAGGTCACCTTGTATGAGAGTATCCAGAGTATCGTCAAAACAGTGGATACCTTGTATGAGAATGACAATAAGCTGGTGGCGTTTCTGATTTTGTTATTCAGTATTGTTGTGCCAATAATAAAAGCAGTAGTACTATTGTTAATTCTTTTTGTAAGAAAGCTTAGTAGCCGGAAAGCATTGTACAACTTTGTTCATATGATTGGGAAATGGTCGATGGCAGATGTATTTGTAGTGGGTGTTTTTCTTGCCTTTTTGGCAACGAAGTCAAACGATGGTTTTCATGCAGAGCTGCACAATGGGTTTTACTACTTTTTGGCGTATTGCTTGATTTCCTTGGTTGCGATTCAAATAATGGAGGTGAAGGAAGAAGGGTAAAAGTAGTGTGTACCCGAACGCGATTGGCTCAGGCAGAGGCCGCAGAGCGATATGCGAAGAAAAAATATTGGTGCGTTGACTCTGCGGCCTCTGTGTGATTAAAAAAAAGGTAGCTCTCGTTGCGAACCTTTGCGCTCGTTGCACCTTTGCGGTTAAAAAAGCACTCTATTGGCGGAACGCCAACTCTAAACTCACAACGAAAGAACATTCCGAATCGAACGACTAATGTCATCCGTCTCAATCAAAAAACCATCATGCCCAAATAGCGTCTTTATTTCTACGTAAGTAGCATTCGGAATATGCCTAGATATAAACTGCTGCTCCACCTTTGGAATCAACAAGTCAGAGTCAAAACCAATAACAATGGTGTTGGCCTTTATTTCAGAAAGTGCCTTCTCAATACCTTTCCGGCCCCGGCCCATGTTGTGTGTATCCAATGCATTCAGCAAATGATAGTAGCAATGCGGATCAAAACGTTTGACGAACTTATCTCCCTGATAATTAATATAAGACGAAGCCCGAAAGTCGCTCATTTTATTGAGGTCATGTTCATGCTGACGCACTTTAAAAGAAGCATGCGTTCTGTAAAAAGGCAAAGCAGCTGCCCGACAAGCTTTCAGACCAGCGGCTCCTGCGTCTTTCATTTTTTTGCCTAAGGTAGGGTCTGTCCTCAATACAATTCTTTGTGATTCATGGATTCCAATCACCCAAGGTGTTTCCTTTGCGGAACAACAGAGTAGCGCCATATTTTTGACTTGGTCATTCCAAAGGTAAGCCAGTTCCTGGCAAATATTTCCACCGCCCGAACCACCGATCAACAATTTGATACTGGAAATTTTTAAGTACTCTAAAAGTTTGATGTGCAGCTTTGCGGTATCGCGCAGGGTGAAAAATGGAAAGTCCATGCCGTACTTTTCTCCACTATTAGGATCAATCTGTTTTGGAGAACTGCTGCCATAAGGCGAGCCGAGGTTGTTGGCGCAAATAATGAAATATTTGTCCCAATCGAAAATGTCGCCTTTCCCGAAGAGGCCATGCCACCAGTCCTCTGCATCTGAATTGGCCGTCAAGGCATGACAGATGTATATCACATTATCCCGGCTTTCATTCAATGTTCCATAGGTATGATAAGCGATGACGGGCTCGGCAATCTGGCCGCCGTTTTCAAGGGAAAAGGTTTCTTTGAATTGGTAAAAAGAGCAATCGGAGTTTTTCTTAGGCACGGGGTTGAAATTTGCTTTGTGTTCAAAAAATGGACAGTTCAAAAAATCATAAACAAATGTAGCAGAACTTTGGGGATATCCACATTTTAGAATTACACAAAAAAAATAATTTGTTAACCCCTACACTGAAGCACTTAACTCAAGCTCTCTTAGTTCAACGTATTCTAAAATGCCTTTCTGTCATAATTAAGTACTTCATTTGTGGTAGTACACTACAATTGATTTCCATAAATGCAAAAGCTGAGGACTATATTTTATACCTTCAAAATTGTAAAAAAAACATGTAAATTTAATTGAATACTTTGGTGGTCGGCAAATAACCGCTGAAAGGAGACCGTTCCTGTTGAATTATTGTTTATTCATCCTCTTTCATTCAACATTATCCCTCAAAAAGAGTACCTTTATGAGATGTGAAAGAGGAATACTCAAATGTTCTTTTTTTCCAAAAGCCTATCTAACTAATGTAATTCATTGAATTGCAGTTTACTCCCTCTTTCACACGTCCCAAATCCATACTTGATCCACTTTATTAATTTGGAGATTCTCAAGTATCACCTTTTAACCGTTTTATAACATAAAATTTATGTGTGAATTGACCGAAAGTCAATTTCGCAGATTTTATCAATTTACAAATGACCTGCCTTAGAATAGGTCATTTGTAAATAGTTTGTATCCTAACAAAATGCCGTTAGTATACAGACTTTTTCCTGTGTAATTATTTAAACGATTTAATAACCATCATCATTAATTTCATTATCAACAAACTAGTCATGAACAAAAACACGCTACAAAAATTATTGCTGTTTTGCGTTTCGCTATGCACAATGGGCAGTCTCTTTGCCCAACCAGTGATGTTCACTGGTACATTGCCAGACGCCAACGTAACAGCGGCCTGTGATGCCATTCCGGCTCCAGCAACCCTAACTGCAGAAGGTTGTCTTTCGATAGCACCTTTTGCTTTTCTTAATGAAATTCACTACGATAACGCTGGTGGCGATGTTGGTGAATTTTTCGAAGTAGCTGGCTTAGCTGGCTTTGATTTATCCAACTGCTCTGTATTGTTATACAATGGAAGCAACGGATCATTGTACAATACTATAAACCTAACTGGAACTATTGATGACGAAGGTCTTGGTTTCGGAGCAACCTTTTCCCCCCTTCCGTCAAATGGACTCCAAAATGGAGGTCCTGATGGTTTGGCATTAGTTTGCGGAGGTGCCGTTGTAGAGTTTCTTTCTTACGAAGGTTCATTTACTGCAGTAGGAGGAGCAGCTGGCGGTATGACTTCTACCAACATAGGTGTATCTGAAACAAGTGGAACTCCAATAGGCCAATCCTTAGGAAGAATAAACGCAGTTATAGGCAACCCAGGTTGTACTACTGCTGATTTCGTTTGGGCAGGCCCAAACGCAGAATCTCCAGGAACTTTAAACCCAGGACAATCTTTCCAAGCGGGTGATTGCTCAGGTTCTACCGCAGCAATAGTAACACTTGCAGAAGCAACCACTCCTGGTTCTTGCGCAGGTGAATTTACTTTGGTACGTACTTATACCGCAACAGATGGTTGTGGACAGACTGCTGAATTTATACAAACAATCACTGTAGAAGATAACACGGCTCCTACATTCATGGACCCTCCAGCTGACCTTGCATTGGATTGTACAGATCCTGTTCCTGCTGCAGCAACGGTTTTGGCTTCTGACAATTGTAGCTCGGGTTCGGCAGTAGCCGGAGTATGGATTAATGAAATCCACTACGATAATACAGGAGGGGATGTAGGTGAATTCATAGAAATTGCTGGTACTGCCGGTTTTGATCTAGCAGGATATACCTTGGTTACTTATAATGGTAATGGCGGAGCACCTTATGGATCTACGATGAACTTAGCAGGTATGATACCAAGTGAAACTTCTGGTTTTGGCGCAGTATTTTTCCCATACCCATCAAATGGTTTGCAAAACGGAGCTCCTGATGGAGTTGCTTTAGTAGACAATGGAGGTACTGTTGTTCAATTCCTTAGCTACGAAGGTTCTTTCGTCGGTAATGGTGGCCCTGCAAATGGCATGACTTCAACAGACATTGGCGTAACGGAGCCAGGTGCAATTGGAGAATCTTTGCAACTGACAGGAACCGGAGCTGCTGCTGCTGACTTCATGTGGGTAGGACCTCTTACAGAATCTCCAGGCATGTTGAATGCAGATCAGAATTTTGCGACGATCGTTGCTACATTGATAGAAACCATGACTGGTTCTGCTCTTTGTGGTTCTATTGTTAGAACTTATAGCGCAGATGACGGTTGTGGAAACGTTGCAGTACATGTTCAAACAATAACTATTTCTGATGGAGCAGCACCGGTTGTTACTTGCCCTCCAAGTCAGACTTTAAGTTGTTTTGTAACTAGTCCTGCTCCTGTAACTACTCCTGAAGATTTTATCGCATTGGGTGGAACGCTTGCAGACAACTGTACAGCTGTTAATGACTTGGTTGTTTTCAGCCAGGATAGCAACAACGGTGGAGACAACTGTCCAGGTAATGGAGAAATAATTACTCGTACTTACTTTGTAACTGATGTTTGTGGAAACGTTTCTACTTGTAACCAAGTCTTTACTTACCTAGAAAGTACTTCTGGGCCAGTTATCACCTCTATCTTACCAACTTGTTTCAAGTACTGTGCTTCATTGGCTAACCCAATGGATACAGATATTACTTACGATGTAGATTGTTCTTTCGGATCAACTGTTAATATTACTGGTCCTCAACAAAATGGTCCAGCCAACTGTCCTGGTACAAGCTACATCTATACTTACACTGTAGTAGACGACTGTGGTAGAGTTTCTGCTCCCGTAACACGTGACTTCGTTATCGGAAATGACGGGCCAACTATCGACTGTGCTCCGTTCAACTTGATTTTAGAATGTGGTGATGAAAATAACCAAGATTATATTAATACACATTTAGCAACAGCTACTGCAAATTCTTCTTGTGAGGTGGATGTAAACATTAACCACTTCCCACAGAGTTTCAACTTGATTACTTGTGGTTCTTCAACCGTAGTTACTTTCGTAGCAACTGATGCTTGTGGAAGAACAGCTACTTGTACTACAGTAATTGCTATCCAGGATAACACTGCTCCTGAATTTACTTTCGAGCCTACTTTATCTTGTGATGTAATTGAGTGTGGTGCTGATGCACAATTCTTTTTCCAGAAATGGATCAACGCAAATATCGATAGCTTAGAAGCAACAGATGCTTGTGACTCTAATGTAAGTATCTCAGCTGTAAGCCCACAGTTAAATCAAAACTGTAATGCAGACGGAAAAGCAATAACTACTGTAACTTTTGCTGCAAGAGATAATTGTAACAACATTGCTACATTTACAAGAATTTTTACAATTCAAAATACAGCGCCTGCATTGTTTGGCAATGTACCTGCTGATGCAACGGTAGAATGTACCGGTTCAGCACCTACTTTCGGTCCTACTCCAACAGTGACAGAAACTTGTCAGACTACTGTTACTTCAATGGACACTGTAGATGATTCTGATCCTTGTGCTGTACTATATACACGTACTTGGACTGCTACAGATGCCTGTGGTGGATTGTCTACTTCTGTGAGTCAGACCATTACTGCTGTAGATACACAAGCGCCGGTAACACCAGCTGCACCAGCTGATGTGAACGTACAATGTGCATCTGATGTTCCTGCTCCAGTTGATTTGACTGCTCAAGACGCTTGTCAAGGAGCGATTACTGTTTCTCCATCTGCTGTGATTATACCAGGTAATTGTGATAATCAGTTTATGATGACTAGAACGTGGACTTTCATTGATGCTTGCGAAAACCAATCTAGTGTTTCTCAAAACATTACTGTATTTGACGACACTGCACCAGCTACACCAGCTGCCCCAGCTGACGTTAATGTACAGTGTGCATCTGATGTTCCTGCTCCAGTTGATTTAACCGCTAATGACAATTGTGATGGTGACATCACTGTTTCTCCATCTGCTGTTATTACACCAGGTGACTGTGAGGATCAATTTATGATGACTAGAACTTGGACCTTTATTGATATGTGTGGAAACCAATCTTCTGTTTCTCAAAACATTACGGTATTTGATGACACTGCTCCTACATTTACTTTTGTACCAGCAGATTACACAGGACCATGTGTTGATGAAGATGGAAACGTAACAGTATATGCACAAATTTGCTCTAGCTCTGATGATGCAGAGGAAGATGAGTCAAATGGCAACGAAGGAGATATGAACTTGACTAGTTCTGATTTAGAATTAAGTGAAGATAATTCTCAAAATAAGAATGTAAAAGTAGGAGTTCGTTTCAAGGATTTGAATATCCCTGCTGGCGCAACGATTACTTCAGCTTATATTCAGTTTACTGCTGATGCGACGATTGATGTTGATCCATCAGAATTGACTATTCACGGAGAAGACAGCGACAATGCTACTACTTTCACTAACGAAGACTTCAATATTTCTGACCGTCCTCAGACAGATGCTTCTGCTACCTGGAACCCAGGAGACTGGCAGGAAATCGGAGACAACTTAGAAGTAGAGCGTACACCTGATTTGACTTCAATTGTTCAAGAAATTGTAAACAGAGGTGGTTTTACTGCTGAGTCTGCATTGGCTTTCGTTATTGAAGGAATTGGAAAAAGAACAGCTATTGCATATGACCTTAATCCTGATCAAGCTGCTGAACTATATGTAACTTACTCAGTAGGTGAGCTATTTGGAACACCAACGGCTCAGGACAACTGTAGTGGAGTAACGATTCTTTTTGAAGATGAAATAGTACTAGGTTGCGACGGTTCTATCACTAGAACTTGGATTGCTTTGGATGACTGTGGTAACTCTGAAGTTGCAACTCAAACAGTGAACTTCACGGGAGACAACGTACCACCAGTATTCACTTTCGTTCCTGCTTCAGGATATGACGATTGTGACTTCGTTACCTTCCCTCCTGCTTTTGGAACTCCGGTAGCAGAAGACAACTGTGGTGGTATAGTAGATATTACTTTCGAAGATTACTTCTATGAAGGAGATGAAGACAGCTGTGACAATGAAGAAGATTACGAATATCGTCGCGAGTGGACAGCAACAGATGATTGTGGTAACACAACAACAGCTGTTCAAAACTTTGACATTAACGGAACCGATTATTCTTCTTTCACTGGATTTATCTATACAGAAGAAGAAGCGCCAGTTGAAGATGTTCAGGTTACTTTGAGTGGCTCAAACGGATTGAGTCTATTGAGTGCTTCTGGTGGAAACGGTACTTATGGTTACAACAGCTTAGAGGTTGGTGCAAACTATTCAGTTACACCTTACTTGAATACAGACCCATTAAACGGAGTGTCTTCATTTGACCTTGTTTTGATTACTAAGCACATCCTACAGCTTCAGGCTTTGGATTCTCCATATAAGTTAATTGCAGCGGACATCAACAAGTCTGGTTCTATTACTACAATGGATTTGGTTCAGTTACGTAAATTGATCCTACACATTGATGATGAATTCATAAGCAACACTTCTTGGAGATTCATTGAATCTAACTATGTATTCCCTCAAGTTAACAATCCTTTTGCAACGATCTTCCCAGAAGAGACTTTCATCAACGGATTGGTATTAGGACAAGAGCAGAACTATGTAGGAGTAAAGATTGGTGATGTAAATGGAAGCGCTGTAGCAAACAGCTTCACCGCTGTAGAAAGCAGAAATGCTGCTGAAGATTTGACTTTCGTAGCAAAGGATGCTTCTTTAGCTGTAGACGAAACTTACGAAATGGTGGTTCGCGCTGCTGATTTCAATAACGTAATCGGTTACCAGTTCACGATGAACTTCGATGCTGCTGAAATGGAATTTGTAGGAATGGCTCCAGGAGCATTGCCTTATTTGAACGAAGGAAACTTCGGATTCACAAAAGCAAACGAAGGATCAATTATGACAAGTTGGACAAGTAAGGAAGCACTAAGCATGGATGCTGACGCTGCTTTATTTACCTTGACTTTCAAAGCTAAGAAAGCGCTTAAGATTTCAGAAGCACTTTCTATCAGCTCACGATACACAAAAGCAGAAGCTTACAACGGAGCGGAGCAATTGATGGAAGTAGGTCTACGATTCGAAGGAGAAACAGCAACTGCTGTAGCTAACAATGTATTTGCATTGTACCAGAATCAACCTAACCCATTCAAGTCTAGCACAACTATCGGTTTTGAATTGCCAGAAGCTGCTGCGGCAACTTTGAGCATTCACGATGTATCTGGTCGTTTGCTAAAGCAAATTGAAGGTGACTTTGTAAAAGGATACAACGAAGTATCTTTAGACAAGAGTGACTTACAGGCAAGCGGTGTAGTATACTACCGTTTGGTAACTGCAGACTTTGAAGCGACTAAGAAGATGATGATCGTTAAGTAATTCATCAAGGTAGTCGACATTGTAAAAGACTAGTTTTTAAAAAGCCCCCTTCTCAGCAATGAGGAGGGGGCTTTTGTATGTGGCTTGCTAGCGTTTTCACTCCAAACCCCTAAAGAGGAGCTACACTTTGGTGGACCTCAGACCTGCGTTAGATCTCACCTTGTTTCTTACATTTGGGCCTGACCTAATATTTTTTATGTCACAATTATAAAAAATAGAGAACTTTTCTCAAAAGTGGTCGTAACAAATGGTAGCCCACAACGCTAAAGTCTTTCACTTCGTCATTAGTGATATTATTGTTAAAAGCAATACAATGACTTTTTCCACAAACCGTAATTTATTTGCTGTTGACCAAATCAGTCGACAGCTAAACTGCTCAGCATATATACTGAACAGCTCTAAAGTTGACTTCCGTTGACTATTGAACTGCTTGGCTATATCCGTTGGAAGTTTCTCTTTCTGATCTATTCTGCTAGTTCAGAATAAGCTCTAATGTACACCATGAATTTTAATATAATCCCTACTCGACTTTTTAACACATTTTAATAGCATACAAAAACCTAAGACGCGAGCATGAACAAATCACTAAATTTCGGCTTGACTATACTCATAGTCATAAGCTGCTTATTTTCTAACAATACATTTGGGCAAACAACCCTTGGGCTCGGAGAGATAGCTTTTACCGGCTACCAATCAGATCCTCCCAACAAAATATCTTTTATTTTATTGAAACCAGTAACAGCAGGAACCAGTATTTCCTTTACGGATAATGGATGGTTGGGAGCAGGAGGTTTTCGAACCATTGGTCCAGCTAATATCAGTCAGGAGCTAGTAATGACCTGGACAGCTGATGTTGCTTATCCTTGCGGTATTCAAATTGAGTTGTTGCCAAACTCGAGTGAAAGTTTAGCGGAGGATGGTACAGTTGCAGGAACCTTGGTGAACCCTGATCTTTCGATCGTGGACAATACGCCTTTTCCGAATACCCCTTTCGTTGTGAATTTAGCACCTACAGGAGATCAGCTTTTTGCTTTTCAGGGAGCTTTACCTACGGCAGCTGATATGAGCGGTTTTTTAGCGGCCATTCAAATGAACGGCCCTTGGCAGACGGATGCTACAAATACCAATACTTCGGCACTTCCTTCAGTTTTTACAGATGGCGTAAACTCCTTATTCATTGATCCACAAACAAAAAATGCTTCTTATGCTTGTGGCCCTCCTCAATTGGTATTTGCAGGAGAGACACCAGCCCAAGTGGCCGCTATGATTAATACTCCGGGCAACTGGTCTTTGAGTTCAGATGCGGATTTAGATATACCACCAACTTGCGATTTTCAGGTTTGTTGTACCGTCTTAGAAAGTCTGGAAAGCACGATTGCTAGTTGCCAGGGAGGAGATGGTTCGGTAACGATGGCTGCTTCCTTCTGTTCTTTGATGGGAAGTTATACCATTACCGGCCCGGTAACGATGACTAATACTACAGGTGTTTTTACAAATTTACCCATGGGGAATTATACGGCAACAGCAGAAGATACAGCTTTGCCCGCAGGTACTTGTATCGTTTCTCAGGCGATTATAGTAGAAGGAGAAATAGATGTAGAATCACCAATGGTGTTAACCGAACTGGAGCCTATTACTGGTTTAACATGTGGGGATGTTCTTCCTGCTGTTCCGCAGACTGCTTCCGATTTTATAGCAATGGGAGGCGTCATTACAGACAACTGTACGGCAGTGGAAAACCTTTCGTTTTTTACTCAAATAGCTACAACCGGTGATTTTTGTAACAATAATAATCCGTACACCATTACACGTACCTTTATTATTTTCGATGCTGCTGGAAACAGTACCACTTCTCAACAAACGGTTTCTTATTTGGAGAATGCTGCTGCTCCTGTAATTACTTCGGTAGCGCCGACTTGCTACAAGTATTGTGACTATCAGGCCAATCCTTCAGCAGAGGATATTAGTTATGAGGTCAGTTGTAATGGAGACGCAAGCGTTAGTATTACGGGGCCTGTAGTAATTGGTCCGGAAAATTGTCCTGGAACGATTATGAGGTATAGCTATAGTGTGGTAGATGAATGTGGGCAAAACTCTGCACCCGTCACTCGTGATTTTATTGTTGGAAATAATGGACCAACCGTTACTGCCGCTCCATTTAACTTGATTTTGGAATGTGGAAATTCTAACAACCAGGCTTATGTTGATACGCATATTGGAATCACAACGGCAAACAGTTCTTGTGGTGTTGATGTAACTATTAATCACTTTCCACAAAATTTCAATTTGATCGCTTGTGGTTCTGCTACCGTTGTAACCTTTGTTGCAACTGATGCTTGCGGACGTACCGCTACGGCAACGACGATTATTGCGATTCAGGATAACAACGCACCTACATTTACGCAAGTACCTCCATCGGTATGTGATGTGATTGAATGCGGAGCGGATGCCAACTTCTGGTTTGACCATTGGATTGATTATATGGTTACTGGATTGGA
>JBLHRR010000083.1:0-22963 GCA_047626155.1 Saprospiraceae bacterium
ATCTACTGCAAATATCTCCAGATCAATATCAAATTGGCCTTCCCAGATCATCGCATTGTTGAAAAAACGATAGCTGTTGGATAGAAATTGAAGGGCATCTGTTTTGGTATTCTTTAGTAGGAAATCACCATAGAAGTTGCTCTGCGTTTCGATGTCACTACCTAGCAATTGGATGTTGACTTCAGAGAGTTCATTCCGGGTACCTGCGTCTTGGATATGTCCATCATAAATGGCCTGGCCGTGACTGAGGAAGGGTAGGAAGGGGGAAGGGTTGGTTGGCGAGCTAAGCATATGGCATATCAAAGGAGGAACAAAAGCTATGCGTTAGATGCGTTTTGACACTCGCTTCATTTAAAGTTATTATAACCACAAACCTGTCCGCACGATAGGCGGAGAGCAGGAAGGAACACAAAATTCCAACCAACAGGCGATAGAGGAAACCTTGTATTTTGCCACGCTATCTAGTCTTTAAAGGGGAGCTACTTTGCGGTGAATCTAGGGCATTCGAATCAGGAATATTATTGTTATTACAAACGATACCCCACAAATAAACCAGCCACCCGATTCTTCATCATCCCTCCGTTATCCGTTAGGTTCGTCAAATTAGCCAAACCAAAATCATAAGTCAACCCAATTTGTATGGCTCCGAATTGAACGCCGAAGCCAGCACCAATTCCAAAATCCACTAGCTTGATGAAGTCAGTGTCGGAGCTGCCGATATTGATGTCGTTGGTTTCTTTGTTGCCATTTAGGGTTGATTCGCTGCTGCCGTTAATGGCGATTCCGAGGTAAGGGCCACCTTGGAAAAAGAAAGAACTGTTACCATTATTAGGTATGATTTTGAAGTGAGCGGGAATTTGGATATAATTTAATGTACGAGTAAAGGAAGGATCTAATTCATTTTTAGAACCTTTATATTTGGAACCTTTCATGGAAAATTGCGCGCCCGTTTCTATGCTGAGGCTATTGGTGAGAGGTAAGTCAACGGCCACTCCTCCCATGGCTCCGAATTTGAAGGAATCGTCTTCGCTGGTTTCACTGTCGTCGTTTTTAACCAATAATTTACTGGCGTTTAGTCCAGCCTTAAAACCGAATCCAACGCGTCGCTTTTTTTTCTTGCTAGGTTCTAGGTCTTCTGAATCCGTAAAAAAGTCACCACTCAATTCATCAAAAGTTTTTTCGCTGATGACTACTTTTTTAGGTTTCTTTTTTAATTTGTTTTTTTCGGCACGAGCTATTTTTTCTTTTTCCAGAATGCGTGCAGCATGTTCTATTTCGCTTTCTCTTTTATCAGCTTCTAATCGGCCTTTTTCTTTAGCGTCAGCGTTGCCATCTCTCATGCCCATTTCGGAATTCATTCTTTTTTTGCCTGCTGTTTTTTGAGCAGCTACCAGTTCTTGCTCTGCCGCCATGCTGGCATTCAGCTGAGCTGCTTTTAGAGCGGCTGCTTGCTCGGCTTCGGTTCTTACTTCAGGGGTAATGACGACTTCTTTTTCTTCTACCTTTGTGATTTTGGTATCGGCTTCTGTTAGTACTAAGTTTCCGCTAGTCGAAACCGCCGTTTCTGTTTTGCCCATTTCGAGCTTAGTTTCGCTGATGCTTACCGTTGGTTCTGGCTTAGGAGCGGTGACAACCTCGGCTGGTTTTTCAACATACAGTTTAATGGTTTTTTTGGTGTAAACCGTGTAAGCTTTCTCCGCTTCTTTAGCCATGCTTTCTAAATCGCCACCAGCTCCAAAGATTATTTCCATATAGTCTCGGCTGGTTTTTAATGTATTTTTATTGTTAGATTTTATAGCGTTTAGCGCTAACGCAATAGCTTCTACTCCTCGGGATTTTTTGATACAAGTAAGTAAACCATCATTTCCAACTGCTGAAAATTTGGAGTATTTAGTAAGGCCCGGATGAGGCAGTACCTGGCCATAATTAAATCCGGATTCTGTGCCGGCACCGGATTGTACAGAGGCTATTAGTTGCACCATAAATACCGGAACTTTCCATGTAGTGGCGCGTTTGGTGGCTTCCGTTTTTTTAGAAAGCATGAACTTTTTGTGGGCAGCGGAACTAGCAGTCATTCCGCTTGGGCGAAATAATTCCTGTGCATTGACTTGTAGGCAAAGTGCTAAAAGGAGTAGGGTGAGTAATTGCTTTGTCATGGTAATCGGTTTTATTATAAGGTGTATACTACCTAATAAGATCTATGCACAATGGCATAACTCCTTGATTTACGGGGCCTTATTATTTGTTGAAGTAGTTTTGAGCGGGCAGGGTCACCTGAAGTAGATGCGATTGAATTGCTATATTGGAATAGTATTATAGCATTGTTTCAACTTCGAAAGACAAATATAATTATATTTTGGGTTTATTTGATAAGTTTTGCTCACGAAGGGCAGATGGCTCACATAGAGAGCACAGAGCTAACGCGAAAAAAAAATACGATAGCTCTGCGTGTTCTGCGGCCTCTGTGTGATGAAAAAAAAACGCGTTATAAGAAACAATAAATTTATCCGTCTAAGAGTAAATGGCTTACACCGAGAGCACAGCACTAACGCGAAAAGTACGATCACTCTGTGTTCTCTGCGGCCTCTGTGTGATGAAAAAAATGCTTTATAAGAAGTAAATTATTTAATCAACCTAAATCGCATCACCGTTCCCTTCATAGAGCGCCCTTCATTGCTAATATACAACGTGCCATCCGGCGCAAAGCAAATGCCTTCCGGTTGTGAGAATTTCTTATCATTTAAAAATTGAACATCCGCTATTCGGCCATAGCTGTTGCAAACCAACAATACTTTTCCGATAGAAGAAAGGATGTAGAAATTTTCATCCATTGGATGTTTCGCAATAGCGGAAGGCGAAAAATCAAGTAGTCGGTTTTTTAATTTTTTCCTTTTCTTTTTAGACAAATCTTCATCAAAGTAATCTTTGAAAAAGTCTTCTAGTTGCTCATCACTAATGGTGAATTTTGGATAGTCATTAAGCTCTTTTCTATCTAGGTCAAAGGCATAGAAGGCCTTGGTGTTTTTTAACTTGTGTTTCTTTTTGAGGGCAGGAGTTCCTTTGCAGGCGAGGATGAGTTCATTGGTCGTCGGATCAAAGCCGAGCCCTTCTACATCGTTAGCAGTCGTAAGCGGAGTTTTGATGGTCTTTTTTACTTTTGGTTTTTTGATGTCAATTGGGGTGATGTCGCCATTGGCTTTAAGCACATAAACGATGTCCCCAACTATTTCGATTCCTTCATAATCTCCGTTATTTCCAAATTCTTTTTTTTCTATGAGATTAAAATCGGTTGCGTCTAAGGTGTACAATCTTCCTGCTTCGTCATTAATCGCGAGCAGCGTGTTGTTTTTGGAGTTGTAAGTGAGTCCGGATATTTCGATGAGCTCTTTTGGAAGGTTTCCTTTGAAATCGGGCTTGTCTAGGTCGTATGGGAAGGTATAGCTTCTGTTGATTTTGGGCATCGACCTGCTTTTGAGGAGCGTAGTCGTATCTGTGCTATTGGTTTCTTTGGGCTTGGAGCTGTCTATTTCGCTCGGGACTTCTAAGCTATCTTCTTGTTTTTCTGGAGTTTGCAAAATGGAGTTGATGTTTATTGTATTTTTATTGTTATATTCTGAAGAAGAGCTTGGCGTTTGTTCTGTGCAAGAAACAAAGAAAAAGAGTAGCGCTAGATTGAGACTACCAAGAAAGAGAGACTGTCTATTATGTATTTTCGTAAGGGGCATATTTGTGCTGGATTTTGTTATTGATCCTAAAAGCTACAAATATATTGCTTTTTCATTAAGTAACAACAAAAAATTAACTTCCCGATTTGGAAAGGATTATGTAAATCAAAAAGACCAAAGGGAGAGTGATTTATATAATCCTTTCCACGAAAGAAATCAGGAAATTATTTTTTGTGTAATGCTAAGGTACCTGCCGCTTGTTTGCTTTTGTGGAATGAATTTACTTAGGAGAGACAAATAAAAAGCCCTGGAGAAATGAATCTCCAGGGCTTTTTATTTGTATTTAGTGTGTTTATTAATAAAAGCCTCTATCTCAAAAACTTAGAAATAGAAAAATGGAAGGTACTGCCGCCTTCCGGATTAGCTGTTCGCCACACTTCTCCTTTGTGGATATTAGTTACTCTTTTGCAAATGGAAAGTCCTACGCCTGATCCTTCGAAGTCCATTCCAACCAATCTTCTAAAAGGTTCGTAGATGTCCTGTTCATGTTTTTGACCAATGCCCATTCCGTTATCCGTGACTTTGAAAATCCAGGAATCCTCTGTTTCGGAATAATCTATAGTAATACAAGGTTGGTCCGATTTATTGAATTTAATTCCATTGCTGACCAAATTGTAAAAAACCATTCCCAGCAGTTCGGGATAGCAGGCAATGGATTTCGTGGGCAGATTTATAGTTACTTTTACAGAACGAGTATTTATGACATCTTGCAAATCAAGAAGCTTGTGCCCTACGAGTTTGGATAGCACTATATGACTGGATTTTAAATTCTTAGCCCCTGATTTAGCGTAGGTCAAAATATCATGAACGAGGGTGTCCATCCTTTTCGCGTAATTGATGATGAAATCCAGATATTCCATAGACTCCTCATCAAACTCGTCTTTCTTTTTTGCGTGGAGCAACTGAGCGAAACTCATGACAGAACGAATCGGAGATTTTAAATCATGAGAAGCGGCAGCAGTGAATTTTTCCAAATCCAGATTGGCCAGTTCTAATGCTTTGTTGGTGTCTTCTAGCCTGATGTTATATTCCACCATAGACTTGGTGTGTTCATTAATTTGGGTTTGCATTTCTTTTATCGATGTAATATCAGAGTACCAACCAACGATTCCGTACACCTTACCCCTCGAATCGAACAAAGGAGATTTAGAGATTTGTAGCCACCTTATCTTTCCATCTGAAAGCGTTTGGTATTCTTCATAATTCAACTTAGCTTCTCCTGAATCCATCACAGCCTTATCTATCTTTCTGAAAAAATCAGCTTCTTCTTTACTCCAGGGTAAGTCGTAATCGGTTCTACCAACAATTTGGGCCTTATCGGCGATCCCTGCATAATTGGCAAAGTTATCATTGCAGCCCTGATATACGGAATCCCTATCTTTCCAAAAAATAAATTGAGAGCTGTTGTCAGCGAAGATGCTAAGTGCTTGTCGTTCTAAAGAAACCCGCATTAACCCTGGATCTAGCGTTTTATTGGTAAACATGTGCCTTTTTTATTTCGATTAATCTGATATTTTAGCGGTTAAGCCTGCCTTTTAGCTGGTTTAACAAAAAGAATTACTGGTTTTAACATATTCCAATATCAATGCCATAAGTAGGGTAGGAGGTAGGTTCTTCTTGACTAAGGGTAAGTATTGTTATCAGAGGCGGCCGATGCCTCGCGAATTTTCCTTTAGAATCAACAGGATTTCTCTTAATTCGTCTTCCGTATAATTTCTTCGAATGATATCAATGTTATCTTCCATAAGACCATCTCTGACCGACCAAATACCAGTCAACTCATAGTAAACGGCGTCCGAAATGATTTCATCGTAGTTCAAATCATCTAGCATTCGCTTGGCGGAGATGTCCGCTTCCGAAGCAATATCAAACTTTTGGGCAATACGACGGATTGTTTTTTCTAGTCTCGTGAATAACAAACTGAGTTCTTCCTCCAGTTCCGATTTTACAACATAGGTTCTTGTCTCTTTGGTTTTCTTTTGCTCCGTCGGCGGAATCAGACCTTCAAAAGAAGTGTCGTACTTTTTTTGAAAAAAGGCATTGGCATCCAGAATAAAAATGACTTTTTGATTGATTGTGTAAGTTTTGTAAATGTAATGTTGGTGAGCTTGTTTGTCTTTCTGTAGCCAGTCTTCTTTAGCTACGTCGAAGGTGAGGAAAACGGCATCGGTATTTTGTTCTACAACGTATTTTAATATTTCATGGAATAGAAAATAATCGCCATAGGGGAAATTTGGCTTTGCCGTAATATCGCCCATGCCAGGGAAAGAGAGGGTAGCGGAAGTCCTGTTGGTTTTGAGGTCATCAAATTCTTTGATTAGAAATTGTCTTTCCTCCCCTGATAGCGACTCTAGTTTTTCAAAGGTAGCGTAGCTATCCATTAATTCATCCAGGCTTTCTTTATTAGGATCATTGTCGTCGTCGCCTTCATCCGATTGTAAATCTAACAGTAGACTTGCAAGAGCATCACTTAAGTCCGAAATTTGGGCTTCAGGAGAATGCGCAAAGCTTTCCCTTACTTTTGTTCTGTTTCGGATAAACTCGTCATGGACTTGTTTGCTGATGACGATCTGGGATTGGTGCGCTTCAAAGAATTCGTAGAGCAGCTGTCTTCGATCAGGGGTGAGACTGTAGCCGCGTAGTAAGAGATTGGTATCCGGGAATAGCGGAATGTTGTCTAGAAGTTGGCTAGCAGAGTCGAGTTTGGAACGGTAATAATCCAGCGCTTCCTGAGCACAGGGAAGTACTGGATTATCTTGGGTGGTATTAAAACTGGTTCCTTTTTTAATTTGCATTCTATGTTCAGTCTAATAAGGTGTTCACCTTTAGGGCGTCATAGCCTAGGCTATGTATACCGATGATTCCATGAACTGTTTTCCCCGCTTTTATTGTTTTTCCGTTGATGTCGTATCTGTCTAATTCCGTTTTGAACTTATCATTTGCAGTTGCGGCCATCAGTATATTTGCGCCCGTTATTGCAGGGCCAATAACGAGTCCTATGGGCGTTCTTTTTGTTTGTTGTATTTGTTTTGTTGAACGTATATTATCGTTTTTACTTTACGCATGTAATAATAAGGATAATTCGTCATCTGCTCGAAAAAAGCCATAAAAAAAAACCGATTTGAGCTAAATCGTTTAACTCAAATCGGTTTTTATATAACAATGCTTATTCTTTGTAGCTTACTGACAAAGAACTGCTGTGAAATTTCCATTTAATGTACTAGTGTCATCGCCGATCGCATCTATTTTTCCGGCAACGGTAGTAGCAGTCACCTCCGTAATTTCAATAGCACCACAAAGTGCGATTACGGCATTTACTTCATTAACAACAGAAGCATCGTTAAAAGTGAGGCTGTAGCTTGTCCCCAACTCATAGACGCCAACGACCATAGGAACGCTGAAAATAATGGTAGAATCTGGTTTGTCAAAATTGAAACCATCACAAGCATCTCCAGAAACTGCTTCTCCATATAGGTTGAATCGGAATTGAGTTGCATCTGCAAAATCTTCTTCGGCGGTTCCTTGCACCACGTTGTAGCTGTCGCCCATAAAAGAACCTTGAGCATTTTGAGATAGAAACTCAGCAGTACAGTTGTCTTCTGGTTCATCGTCCGTGTCATCGCTGGAACAAGAAGTCAGCGCTAGAGTGAAAGATAAGGCGAAGAGGAGGCAGAAACTCCAGGCTGTGTTTTTTAAGTTGAACATTTTTCATTGTTAAGATAGACTTTGTTTTTTAGGACTTAAGTCTAAGGTTAAATAATCAGTTTTGTACGGTCTTAAAACTTATAAAGGAGATAGAACGCTGCTTTGTCACATTCCCAAGAGCGCTAAGTTTTTTACCTGATGATAAGTTAAAGCGGCTTTGATACAATTTTTCAATTTCTCCTCCGGTGCTTCGTCGTCCATTTGAAAAATGATGGCGCTGTTATTTTCAAAAGTAAAATCTACTGCGTCTAAATCAGAACCTTATTAATCTCTGGCTCCTAAAGGTAGCTTAGTGACTGCGGAGAAAGAGGGCTACTTCTACAACGCAAAATTTGTTCGTTCTAAATTAAAGAATATTATGAGTAGCGTGGACGGCCAATGATTGTAGCTATTCCTAATACGACCGATCGAACCCATGACCTGACCCCTCCGATAGAAAAAAACAAAGAAGCAGTCCAAAATATGCCTACGGCAGGTGGTGCAAACAAAATGCTGGCCTTTTTTATGAAAGAGGAATTGATTCCGCATATCGACAAGCAATACAATACCAATGATTACCGAATGTTAGAAGGGTAAGAGGATCCCATTTGTTGAAGACAAAAATGTTTTAAGAAAGTAATTGTCAAGCTGTCTTTAGCCGTAAGGTGCAAAACGGAACATCGAGATTCGGAATGTACTTCTCGATGTTCCGTTTTACGAGATTGAGAGAAGCTTGTGAGACTTCCCAATAATATTGTTAGAAGGATATTGTATTTGATTTGGTTTTATCTTTTGTTTTGGCCGGGAAAGTATTGTTTTATCAGAGATTGATAGCCGTCCAGTTTCCGGGTAAGCATTAAATCAGGATCGTTTTGAACGTGTATCAGGTCACTAGAACCATTTTCGAATGCTCGTTCTAAGGAAGAAAGGGCATCAGCTGTTTTGCCATTCAGTGAATAAATGCAAGCACTGTTATAATGCGCCTAATTGTTTTTCAATGGTTCATAAAGAAATAGCACGTTGTAGGAAATAAAAAAGGAAGCTTGTTTTTGTGTATGCGAGTACCCAATCATAGAACTTCCAGTAAGAGCAAAGCTCTCGCCGGAAAAATAATAAATAAATTAGAAGGCGTTACTAAACCGAGCCGGAATTTTTTCATTTCGACGATTATTTTATTTTTGTCGATGCGAGGAAGATATAATTTCAAAGGGATGCAGAGGTATGGTAGATATAATGAAATGACCTATCATAATCAGTTCAACAAAGATTTTGATTTTCTATCTTTTAATATCGAGCTGTGCAAAGATCAATTTGAAGGGCCGGTTATTTTAGCATTCGACCCTTCTTATATTCCGAAAAGCGGGAAACATACTCCGCATTTGGGTAACTACTATAGTGGTAGCCTAGGGAGAGCCGCCAAAGGTTTAGAGATTGGCAGTTTGGCAGCGGTGAGTATAGATAACAATACTGCTTTCCATCTGGAAGCACTTCAAACAATAGATCGTAAATCCCTAGACGAAAAAGGTATGAGCTTGGTTGATTTCTACGCTCAAACCATTATAGATGCTGCTCCACGAGTAGATACAATTTCAAAACATCTGGTAGTAGATGGCTATTTTGCTAAACAATCTTTTGTAAAACCAGTCTGTGATCAGACAAGTCTAAATATCATTTGCAAGTTTAGGAAAGATGCTAATTTGAAATATCTCTACAATGGTACCAAAAAAAAAGGACGAGGTAGGCCTAAAAAATATGATTGTAAGATCAATGTTAAAAAGATTGATAAACGCCGCTTCAAATTAATACACCAAGACAAAGAGGTAAAGATTTATCAACTCAATTGCTGGTCCGTTAATCTTAAAAGAGAAATCAACCTGGCTTATGTTGAGTTTTTGAAAGAAGGAGAATCTACCGAATGCTATGCATTGTATTTTTCAACAGACTTAGAATTAGAAGGATTGCTGATTTACAAATATTACAAAGCGCGTTTTCAAATAGAGTTCCTTTTTAGAGATGCTAAACAGTTTACTGGATTAACTCAGTGCCAGTCCAGAAACGAAAATAAATTATATTACCACTTTAATATGTCATTGACAAGTGTGAATATTGCAAAAGCTACGGACTTATTAAATATCGAAAAGGAACAAAGAAAAAGTTTCTCGCTCTCGGATGTTAAAACGTGCTATTTCAATGAACTTATGCTCAATTTATTTTTATCAAACTTAGATCTTGACCCAGAGTTGGTAAAAAATAAACCAGCGATTAAAAAGCTGCTTAATTTTGGCAAAATTGCCATCTAATTATTAATGAAGTATTGTTTCAAAAATAACCATTAAATTAGAAATATGGCAAAAAAATAAGAAAAAAATAAGACAAGTAAATGAATCGAGAAAGAACTCGACGGAGATTTATCAAAAGACTACATATGTATTAGAGTTTATTAAAAAGAATTAAAAAAGAATACCCCGACGCTTGCGTCGGAAAACTAACTTCCGAGTAGAGCTTTGCGGGCGCAATACCCCATTCGCTTGCGGTGGGGTAGTTCATTCCTATGTGCTTCCATAATTGAAAAAGAACCAAATGTAAAGGTCAAGGGAATTACCTATTTCTATAAAGGTCAGGCTGAAACATTTATGAATCAACCTGGCCATGCAAATCTGTCTTATGAATATGTATTAGAGTTGTTCAGCTCAATTGATTTTGAAAAGGGCATAGCTATGATCTATTGCAAAATGGGAGAGTGATTTACATAATCGTTTCCACGAAAGAAATCGGGAAATTATTTTTAGTGTAATACTAAGTGAAAACGAGGGGCCACTATTCAAACTCTCTCGCAATAATACCTTCCGCCGGTTTCCCCTGTGGCGTAAAATCCAAATCACTCTTCCCACGACCTTTCACAAAATCGCTTCTCATTTGCCAGATGTGAACGCCTGCAAACCAATCTCTTTCCCAAAAGGTATTGAAAAAAGCTGTGTAACAATTGGCCTGTGTTTCTGTAGAAATGGTTTTGTCTTGATCTTCAGAATAGTCAATCCATTGCCAGGGTTCGATGGCGCTATCGGGCGTGCTTTTATAACCCATTTCTGTAAACAGTATTTTCCGATTGTATTTTTTATGAGTGGACAGGATGGAAGGGAGATGTTTTTTCCAACCTTTTGAAATTTGCTCAACAGTCGGGTACTCATTGTTAACTAAAGGAAAATATGCTTGAATGCCAATGAAATCTAAGTCGGCCCAGAAAGTTATTTTTTCAAATTCATTATACCAATTGGCGGCATAAGTTATTTTTCCAGAATAAATACTTCGGACTTCCTGGATGAGGCTTTTCCAAAAAACAGATTTCTCAGCAGAGAGTCGGGTTAGTTCTGTACCGATACAAAACAATTCGACTTTGTTTTTTTCTGCCATTTTTGCGTAGTAAATAATAAACTCGCGATAGCTTTTTTTCCAGGCTGACCAGTTGTCTTCATTGGTAGGGAAAATATCAGAGCGCCATTTTCCACTAGCAGGGTCGTGCAACCAAATATGAGGTTTTAGGAAAATCTTAAAGCCATAGGAATGCGCTAGATCTATTTGACTTGTCCAAGCGGAATCTCTTCGGGCCATGCGTAAACTGTCTCCTCGGTAATAGTTTATAGTCGGACTATCATGATTCTTTTGGTCGCCATAGGGGACAAGGGTGATCCAGTTAAAATTGTTTTGGACGAAAGGTTGTAGGTTCATGGAGTCAAGGGATCCAAAAACGTGAGCGCCTTTTTGTTTATTTTGGAGACTGCCTGGATTTTGTAGCCCTATTGTTTTATTTTCGATTGCTGAATTCCAGGAACCGTCAAAGGATTCATTTATCGTAGGCCATTGTGAGCAAATGAAAAGACAGCATAGTAACCCGATGGGTAGGATGATTGAAAATATTGAGCGTTGGGTGTTGCCATTTATCATTTTTTGTAACTTGAGTTTTATTGTTTGTGGTGCTCTAGAGAGATGTTATAGTTGCCAATTCCCCAATCCCAGATGGATAGTTTGAAATACTTTTTCTCTTTATTTAGAAATTCATAGTTCTACTTTTTCTCCATTATTAAAAATTCTATAATACTTATCTCCCTCTATTAATAATCCCTCTGATTTCCTATTTGGCCAGTTTTCATGATAATCCTTCGGATGCTGGACATCAATTCCAATGACCTTCCCATTGTATTTTCTATTTACTTTTGATTGAACCGTATGACCAACAATCACGGACTTCGCTTTAAATTTATTTAGTCCTAAATCAATTTCTTCCTCGGTTAAATCATCTTTGAAATAACCTCGGTACCAAGAGACACCCGTATGCGTAGAAAGTATCAATTGCTCAATATTCTTTTCTCTTTTTGGATAGAATGGGGTGTAATAATTTTGCCTTCCTATTTGATTAATTTCGGTTATACTCAATTTAGAATCGGCTACCTCCGGATGAATTCCTCCATGAACAAATAGGTGACCGTTTATAAGTTCCATTGTATTTTTACTCGCCATCCATTTTCCCATTATCGAATTTGAACCATACAAATCATTTTGTTGCTTTTCTAATATTGCTGCAACGTGAAAATATTTAAGAGAGGCTGACTCATACTTTCCTTGCATGTTTTTTAATTCGTGGTTTCCCAAAATATAATGAACATAGCCGCCTTGCTTTTCAGCTTCCTGTTCTAACTTATATATAAACCAAAGAACCTGAGTTGTAGAAAAACCTCTATCAACAAAATCACCAACTAAAACCAAATGTCCTTTTCCGAATGTCCAGTTGAGGTCGGTGTCAATGACATTGTTATTTATCAGGAAATCACGAAATGTTTTGTAACCACTTTCAATATCTGATATGGCCAGAATTTTTTGACCATCATTATAGGTACTAATGGAAGGTTTAAAATCAGTTGTAATTGAAAAGTTAAAAGTCGTGGAATCAAGAGGGAAGTAGCAGGAAGCAGAAATTAAGGAGTCGGTACTGTGGCTGTTTTGATCTAAATAAAAGCCATCGGTTTTATTTCCTCTGATGTAATTGACTTGTAGCGTACTGTCGTTTTCATAAAAGGCATAAGGCCCTTCTTTGTCCCAGTCCATCATCAAAGGATTGTCGCCATAATGGAGGGCTGTTCCATGGTATAAGCCAAATGAAATGGCTGCAATTCCGAGTATTAAAATGGTTAAGGTTGTGTGCTTCAGGTATCTGAAAATTCTCTTTTTCATTGTATTTATTTTGAACAAAAGTAAGAGTAAGATTTATTTTGTTCAAAGAAATGGTATGAACAACTAGTTCTGCGGGATACAAAAAGCTTAGGTAGGGGTGAAGAGGTTTTGTCAACCCAAAGCCATCTATCTTAAAATTGAAATTATGATTCTTTTAAAAATTATTTTTACTTAAACCCTCCTACTTAATTTCCAATTTACCATACCTAGCGTCCTTACCCACCCAACCATTCACAACCACCGTCTGATCGCTCAACACCTTTAGTCTACTAGGAGAAGTATCAAAACCATTGTCAAAAACATAGTGCATTTCATTTCCAGTTTCCAGGTCGTAAACACAAAGAAAGTTTTCCTTGCCATAGACATAAGTCAATAAAATATTTTTGTCTGTTGCTTTTATTTCACTTGTTACTCCAAGAGCAGAGCCCTCTTTCCGATGGAATTTGTCAATGGATTTTATCCATTGAATTTCTCCTTCGGGAGACAGAACAGTAAGTAAGGTTTTCCCTAAGAAATGAGCGTTACGTTCCGCTTTTTTCGGCGAGGTATAGCCCTTTGAATAGAAGACCTCAGAAAGTTCAGCAATGTTACCGTTCGATAAATAAATCATGTCATTCACTTTCAGGCCTGGAATCCCACTCAGCATATCTTGCGCTGTTACTTTTGTATATCTTTTTTTCTTTGCAAAGGAAGGTTTTAGCACCTCCTTAGGATAGCGGTAATATTTCATTTCTGAAAATCCATTTTGATTATCAAAAGAAAAAGTAATTTTTCCAGCAGTCGGAAAAAAAAGTCTGTTGATATAATCTACGTTATTGGTAACCGCCTGTTTATTTTCATTTTTATTTAACTCAATATTTTCATCATAATACTGGCCACTAATAAAAAGACCACTACCCACTTTTGCTAATATTCTGAAATCTCCAATAGAGGTCCCTTTCTTTGTGGAAATTTCGTGTTCAGTTATCTCGCTTAGATCCATTAATGCGACGTACAATTTAATTATTTCTTTTCTGTTCGTATTTCTCCCTTCCTTATATTTAAGGATAACATAAGCATTCCCTTCGGAGTCTATTTCATACCCCAGTAACTTATGACTATAGCCGGAGATCGGCATCCTTTTTTCATAGAACCGCTTCATATCAGTACCATAGGTACGTATGGTCAACATCTCTTCACGAGTATCAATATAGCCACTTAGAAAGTATTTATTGTCGCTTTCACTTTTCATAAAATGTTCGTTCCATGGTCGATTCTCACGTTTACCAATAGTAACTTTTAATGGAGTCAAGTTTAAAGAGGATAGGTCAATTTTAAAAAACAGACTTTTCTTTGTCACTGGCCTGGGCTTGAGTTTCAAGTAAAAGTCCTGGTTGATTTCATAGACTTTTTCGACACGGCAATTTTCATAATAATCGCGGATCTTGTGTGTTTTAGTATTCTCTATTTTAAGGTTGGTATCTGAAATCGAAAAAATAAGTTCCAGGCGGTTATACATAATGTCAACTGAGCGGCCATCATCCAGCACATGATTCACTTTTGCTTTTACCAAAGTTTCATCTCCTTCCTCTAGCAATGTCATAGGTAAAACTGTAGGCTTCTTTGTCTGCGAAAAAACGGATTGGACGCAAAAGATACAGAGACAAATGGTTATTAGATTTAATTTCATCATCGTTAATTCAAGTTAATTTGTTTTATTCTTTACTATTTTTTTTAGGAAGGTATGGACGTGCTGGCCTCAAATACTTTTGGCGAGTAATGAGGGAATTGTTTTAAGTAGTTATTGAATGCTTCCATTCTTTAAGTAGCGGTTTTCTGGTTTATTAATTCATAGGTTTTAAATCATTTATCAAATCAGAAATTTCAAGTTGGTTTTGACCCACTCTCCGATAAGCACAATCAAAATAAGGATTGTGTCGTTTTGCTAGTTGTTTAACTTGACTCCTCCTCCAATTTCTTCAATTTAAAATACCTCCTAAAAAAGGTAATAGTCAGAAATAACCAAGCGACCCTATAAACCCAAATGCTCACCGAAAATCCAAATAAAGCCTTCGGTCCAGTTTCCCCCATGAATCCTATGAAAACGATCAAAGCTAAAATCCCTGTAATTAGAGATACGTATTTTTTATTCATTTTTATTCATTTCATTTTATTTCAATTGCCATCAACGTTCGTAGTTAGAAACCTTACTCAATTATTATTTTACGTTCTATACTGCCATCAGAATACACATAAAACAAAACCACGTTTTTTATTTCGGTACTCTCCCTTCCCAACACATCAACGATCCTTAATAACTTCCGATCTGTATTCTGAAAAGGTGTTGTTATCCCAACAGGAGTCTCACATAATTGCTCAAAGAAATTCCAGATCTCCCTAGTCGCCGATATATCGTTATTCCCAAAAGCACCGGGCCAATCATGCCCACCCCCTTCAACAGTGTATAGCCAAACCTCCGTGCAGCTTTCCTCCCGACTATGCTTGTCCGCAGAAATGGTGCTGCCATCATTGGGATCGGTATCCGGCAACTTGTCAGTTGTTAAAACATCCAGTCCGAAAAGAGTTGTCCAAAAACTGATGGTATTCGGGATGCTAGGGTAGGCTCCCCAATTATCGATATTGTTAGGGTCGCCATCGTAATAAGTTACGTTATCTTCGGTGCCGTGAATTTCAAAAATGGATACCTCATTTTCCGGGTTGCAATCGTCCATGATGTCCTGTAAAATCATTCCGGCAACCGGCGCCACCGCTTTGAATTGTTGGGAAGCCTGACAGGCCAACATATAACAAAAGTCACCACCATTAGAAAGGCCAGTGGCAAATACGTCATTGTCATTCAAAGAATAATTCGCATGAAGATGATCACTTAAATTTTGAGTAAAGGCGATGTCATCTACCGTTTCTCCATTTTGAAAATCATAACCGACATTGAAAAAAGTATTCCCAAATGAATCCTCAATACCTTGGGGATAGCATACGGCGAAACCAAATTCATCTGCCAATGCATTAAATTCAGAATAGTCCATGATGTTCTGCGCGGTTCCCGTATATCCATGAAAGACAAAGATTAAGGGACATTGTTCTGGCGCCGTCCCCGGATGATAATAAATATATTCCCGCTCGAATCCATTGTCTGATATTTGCCCGTATTCAACAGCCTGAATACCCTGCGTCCAATAATTATTGGATTCAATCAGGTCATTCGGCATTCCATTTATATTACTGATGCTAACGTTTAGTTCAAAATTTCCAGAGGCTGTGATTACTAATTCATCTGGATGAGAAAAAGAATAACTTCCCAAAGGAGGTATGGAGAGTCCCGTAAAAGAAGTGTTATAAATTACGGCTCCAATGCTCCAGGAAAGGTCAAAGGAGTTTATTTCCTCAAGCCCATTGTTTGTTACGGTTCCGGAAATGGATAGGTTGCTAGGTGCATTGAGAACCGAAGGGACTTCAACAGATGATAAGGCGAGGTCAAGTCCCTCGGGTTCATATACCAAGACATCATCTATAGCCCAACCAAACAACCAGTTATTGTCATCGTAATAATGAAAGGCTAACAATACATTTTCATTCCCTGACAGTGAGTTCAAATCAATGAGCTGTGAATCCCAGTTCCCATCATTCGTACCTTCCATTTCTTGCAGGATATTCCAGCTGATTCCATTATCCAAAGAATACTCAATCGTTGCGACCTCTGTGCCTCCAAAGAGGCTGCCTCCATCAAAGTAGTTTTGAAATTCTAGCGCAACTACCGTTGAAGCAGAAAGATCTAAAGGTGGCAGGATCAGATAGTCTGTGCTTTTATCACAATCACAGGCATCATCATTTGTCGCAATAAAGTTTCCATGAGGAGCGATTGACCAAAATTCACTTTCCAGCGCTGTGTTTGTTCCCAATAGCCATCCACCATCAGTTGCGTTGGTGGCTTGATCCCAAAGGGAAGGAAAAATTGGGTCTTCAAAATCTTCAGAAAGCAGAATGGTCTGAGCGGATATAAATTGGCTTGCCAATAAAAGTGATAGGAGGAAGTAGGATTGAAATTTCATAAATTGATTTTGGATTTTTAAATTCGCTTCAATTTACGGAATGATTTTATAAAAATGGAACTTGTTTAATGATATATCTCCAAAGACTCCAAAGGCTCTATATCCAACTGCCCCATAGGCAAATCATTATTCACTTTGAATTCAAAACTGTTAACATTGATGAAAGATTCTGTCTCTTTTTCTATGGGTACTAAATGATAGGAAACACTCATTCGTTATTTGTTTTACGCTTTGAATTTGTAGTTATTGTCTACAGAAGGAGTGAATGATATTTGACCTCCGATGATGTGATCAGCAATGCAAATTTGGCTGCATAGTATTAGAAGGAATAGTGGTAGGTGTTTTAGTTTCATGTTGGATTCTATTTTATGAAGAGTGGTGATGTGGCAGCTAGATTCTACTTGACAAAGCCGCCCCATAACTATTCTTGCCCTATAAGTATTTCTAGTTTTCAAAAAGAAAATCAAAAAAAGAGTCACTCCTCAAGAATATTAACAATACATATACAAAAAACAAGGCGGATGCCTGCGCTCGTTCCCCAAGGTAAGTATATTCTGAAAAAGTACCAAGTTACTAAGCGTTGGTTGCTTTTTTTTTAATTTTTTTTAATCTTTTTCGATTAGGTGATCTTCTAGTTCAACTTTACTATAAGTGTCTTTCAATTCGATATAATGATTTGATCCATGATAAACTAAGAGACCTATAGACAACGGTAAAAGCGCCCAATACATAGTGGTTAGTTTTGATGCTAGTATATCTTCATTAAGTAAGTATTTTCCAAATATATTAAGTAATGGACCGATGATAAATAGCAGAGAGGATAGGATTAGAAAGATCCCACTATAAATTTTCAGCGCAATTTGAGTGCGTTCATTTTTAGTAATAACGATTCCTAGAGTCAGGCTTGTAGTGATAGCAATGACTAATTGGTGAGGCCCTCCGGTATATGCTAAGCTTAGTACATTCCAAAGAGATATGATAACTAACAAAACAATTATACCGTAGTAATAAATTTTGCTTTTGTAAGTTATTTTTTTCATAATTTATTAATCTGTATTTTCCTTCGATGTTAATATTCTCTCTATTGTTTAAAATTACCAACGAACTTCTTTAATATATTTGTCAACTCCTTTTTTAGAAAAATTAATTTCAATAACTTTCCAGTGTTTGCTTATACTTTCTAAAAAAATATTCTTAGTCATTAATTTCGAATCTGAAATATCTCTCTTGATCCTGTAAGGGAGCTGCTCAAAATGTTCTAAGACATCAACCCGAATACTTATTTCTTGTATAGAGATTGATTTTTTATTTTTTTGTAAAATTAAATATTCATTGGTATCTAGTTTTGTGTACTCTAGTTCTAGTTTAGGTATTAGTAGCCAATCATAACCAGTTTCTAAATAACTTGCATCAAGTAATGCAGAACTATCGGAGACGAAACTTCCCCCGTAGTTAAGACTACTCGAAACATATATTGGGTGTTCAGAAGTATTTATAATTTTTATAATTATCAAGGTTGAAGAATCTGATTGCTCCATTTTTAATTTTGCATCAATGGTGTTTTGACTATAACTAAAAACGGTAATTCCAATAAGGAGAATAAAAATATTATATAATTTGAGGAAATTCATTTTGTGTTAATTTTTAGCTTTTGACCTTCATGTTCTTACATTTAACTGTAATGGTCTTTCATGCCTTCCCTTTTACGTCACCTCAATCCTCCAATACATCAAAAAACGCTTCCAATTTTTTTTGATCCAACATTCCGTTCGTCCGAACACCACTACAAAGATCAATTCCGAAAGGCTGAACGACTTCAATAGCTTGTCTGACATTATCTTTATTAAGTCCACCTGCAAGAAACAATGGGATTGGAATTGACTTTCTGATTGCCCTGCTTAAATCCCAATTGTGGGTATGCCCAGTTCCACCTAATTCTTTAATTTGCAAATTTGGATTGCCACTATCTAAAAGAATGGCATCCACAAATTTTGAAATGGCTATGGCCTCTTTTACGGAATTGTCGTCAATAACATGAATGACTTGCACCAATTTTACATTTGGCAATTCGTTACGAAGCATTTCATAATCTCGGTTTTCCAATTCGTCAACAATCTGAATGGTCGTAGTGTGAACCCGCTTGTGATGCCTGATAATATCGAGCGCGTTGGTTTCACTTGTGAGCAAGAAAGATGAGATAGGTGGAGGAATGGTTTTTACAATTTGCTTTATTAGTTCATCTCCGATTATGCCTGGACCACTTGGCATATGTCCGACCAAACCTAATGCAGTGGCACCCTGTTCAATTGCCATTTTTGCTTCGCTAACACTGCTTATGCAGCATATTTTTACGTGGGGTTTTGTCATGTGCTTTCGAATTCTTTATTTACTAAGCTCTTTCCAAAGTTAAGAAATTATTCCCAGTATATTCCTTCTGAAATCTTACTGTTATTTATACCTCATTTTTCTTTCGGACTAGGAGAGGTATCCTTCTACCAATTGCCAACTTTATCAATTCTAAATTCACATCGATACTTAAAGTCAGAAGAACTAAGTTTGAAAGAGTGAGTTGTGTATATATTGTTAGCAGGAACCGAGTAAGAGTTTCGAGCTTCTTCATCGGCACTATTGTCATTCTCTCTGGCATAGCCATCTATTGATAAAATTAGTTTATTACAATGCTCTTTATCGAAAGTAATCTCAACAGACTGATTTGTATCCATCCAAACATGTCCTTTTGGAGTTGTAATTTCACCACCACTATAATCGTAAATAACCATTCCATTGCCCGTTAGCCCTTTGTCCCGGTTTTCTCTACAGCCACTTTGGTTTGCTTTTAATATAAATTTAAATCGATCCATATCAGCATCATTTCCGGCTCCTTCATCATCAGACATTTCGCACACTAGTTTGATAAGCGTAACTTTTATTTTTCTATTGGAATTCTCCCGTTTTCTTTTTTCTTCGCGATCTCTCTTAATTTTTGCTTTCCGCTCTCGCTTTGCCGCCTGGTCACGCTTGATTTTATCTAAACGATCTTGCTCTATCTGACCCTCATCGACTGAAGCAGGCTGCTCGCTAGCTTTAGCTTCATTAGTGCTTGGGTCTAAGGGCTTAGGATTTGAAGCCCTAGTCATCCAAAAGGCAAGTGCCCCAATGAGTATCAATCCTAAAAAACCGAGGGAGTAATTTCTAACTTTAGTATTATTTTTATCGACCTGAATCAGGTTAGATGCTATTGTAGATTTTCCAGGTTTATTTATTATTTTTTCAGACAGACTAAGGATGGCCACGTTTATTCTGTTCATCTCTTTTCGAGCATCATTGTCATCGATTGTTCCAAAAATTTGTTCCTCTTTTATCTTGTTAAATCTTCCATTCAGAATAATCAATTCTTTATCAAGGGAGGACAATTGTTCGTTCGCTAGAAGCTCAAGGGCTTTTGCTGTTCGATTGGATTGGATGAGGTCTTTTATCTTTTGAACTAGTTCTTCTTGGTTTTTCATAAAGTTGATTTACGGATATTTTTAATCACATTTGGTTTGTGTAGCGATTAGAAAATAAAGATAACTATTTTTTTTAATATGTAGTGTCAAGCTAAAACCTAAGATTTATGCTGGTTCATTATTGAATCCTTTCGTCCCGATCTGATCATAGGTTCCGCAGTATTTTAATTTCTTTTTTGTATGATTTTTTTATTGCTCCTACTGGTCAAATAGATTGGTATTTCTCTTTTAATCGATTTCTTTTCGCCTAAGAATGATATTATTTTATCTGCATATAACACAGAATTAACAACCCGATTTTCACTTCTTCAGTTAGGTTAAAATAAAATTGGAAAGAGGTAATATAGTAGTAGAATGCTGCAGGAAGTCGGCACATCTTTGTGTTAGAAATAGAGCATATTTATTATTATTAACTCAATTAAATTTTTTGTCTTATGAAAAGTAAAATCCTTATAACAACAGTAATGCTATGCTTTGCCAGCATGGTAAGTATGGCAGAGGACCTCTCTGTTTTTTCCGTTAAAGTAGCAGACAAGAGCTCCTTTGTACTCCAATTGACTAATATAAAGCAAGCGCAAATTCAAGTCACCTTGAAGGATGAAAAAGGAGCGACACTGTATAATGAAACGCTGATGCAAGCTAGTTTAGATCAGAAAAAATATGACATCGGGAAACTTTCTTCGGGGAACTATACCTTAGTGGTCGCCTATGATGCCGTCATAAAAGTACAACCGATCAAAAAGGGCAAGGTACTAGAAATTGAAGCTGAAGATTTGCAAACGATATTCCAACCGTGTATTCGACAGCATTCACAGTACTTGGACCTAGACATGCTTTGCTTATCCGATCTGAAAATTTCATTGAAGATTACAGATGTCGATGGGAATGTGATCTACAAGGAATTGGTTCAGCCAAAAGGCAGTCTTCAAAGAAGGTTCAATTTTTCAACACTGGAGTATGGCTTATATAGTTTTACACTTATAATCGAGGACCCTGTTCTCTATAAAGAATTTAGTGAGACTATCGTATTGTCACCAGTTATTGCTGGCTTGTAAAAGAAGAAATAATATAAGCTGTTTTGTAACTGCTAAGTAACAACAGAAAATTAAATCCCGATTTGGAAACGATTATGTAAGTCAAAATAACCAAAGGGAGAGTGGTTTATATAACTGTTACCACTAAAGAAATCGGGAAATTATTTTTTGTGTAATACTAACTACCAATAGCTAAAGCCAATACTGAACAGTTACGCTATTTTTCATGAAAAAAAGATCGGTCAAATTTGACCGATCTTTTTTTTTCTACCATCCGGAATACTATTGTTCGATATCATGCAAAATCGTAACAAATTGTTTTCGATATTCGGACGGACTCTTGTCGGTGATGTCTTTGAAAAGCCTGTTGAAGTGAGATAAATTATTGAAACCACTTTCAAAGGAAACATTTGAAATGCTAAGTTGTTGCTCCGTAAGTAGTTTACAAGCATGGAGGATTCTGATTTCGTTGGCAAAGCGGGTGAATTTTTTTCCAGAAATTCGTTTGAAGTATCTGCAAAAAGAAGGCACTGTCATATTTGTTACAGCGGCTATTTCGTCAAGTGGAATAGCTCTTTGGAAATGAGTCTGCACGTAATTATAGATGATGTTGATTCGATCATTGTCTGTATTCTCCACTTCAAAAGCATAACCATCGGCATTGAGAATGAGGTATTCTTCGGTCCAAGCCATATCCTGTAAAATGCAAAGTAGTTCAATCAATTTGGCGAATTTATCCAGCGTCACCAGTTTTTCCATTCGGGCACCTATATCTCGTTTGGCCTGACCCTGAAAAGCAATTCCTGATTTTGCCCGCTGAAGCAGCTGTTGTATATCCCGCATTTCTTCCAGCCCAAAGAAGCCTGCACCCAAACAATCATTATTAAACTGAATAATCGTTTCAGATTCATTCCCGGTGAGCCGATCCGTGAAGCCACTATGGGGAAGCATAGACCCGATGAGCACTAGATCCCCTGACTGATAATAGGAGAGGTGATTCCCGATGTGGCGCTTTCCGTTTCCTCCTTTTATATAGACCAGTTCAATTTCTGGGTGAAAATGCCATAAAGGGGATCTTTCGTTAGGGGAAGGTTCGTTATAATGTTTTACGGAAAAGGAGCTACCAAATTCGGTGCTGACCTTTTCCAATGCAGGTTTTTTAGCACTTAGCATATTTCAATTTTTTTAGAGATGAAAGATAGCTCAAATGGTTTCCACTCAGACCGAACAGTTATTGATCGGGGGGACTTAATAATGGAACGGTAAAATTAAGCCCTATACACTTTAGATACAGATACCATATTAGCTTACATTGGTACAAAATTAACCTAAACTATATAAAGTGGAGGTTAATGGAGGTAATTGAAGATGTGTAACCAGCCATAAGTTATTATCAATTTGGTCGAGGAATAGCAAATAATAAAAACTGGGCATCAGAAATTTTCAAGTCCTAATACCCAGTAATATTTGTGTTAGTATTGTTATAACAATTTAAGCCCAAGTCATAGGCCTTCCCGGAGTGCAACTATACACTTATGTTACGGTCCTTAATTTAATCTCTTAAGTAACAATTCCGCAACCAACTCAGAAGACGCAGGATTCTGCCCCGTAATCAACAACCCATCCTCCAAAGCATATGGATTCCAGTCCGCACCCTTAGAAAAAATACCTCCATTTTCTTTCAACATATCCTCTACTAAAAATGGAACAACCTTAGTTAATTGTACCGCCTCTTCTTC
>JBLHRR010000084.1:0-22923 GCA_047626155.1 Saprospiraceae bacterium
CTGCGTGTACAGTGCCCGTATTCGGTCTTTGACTCGACTTTCAAAGGTTTTTGAAATCGAGATCCTACTTGAAGTTGCATGACTTCGGGGGTGGATACTACTGTTTGGATCTTATTTTTCAATTATACAAAAACAAATTATTATTATCATGAATGAAAATCTTTTTACCCTATTAACTAGATGGCGAAACCGCGCGGAAGATGTCCCGAGGTTAGCTGTTTTATCAACAAGACTTTTACGTTTTGTTGTCTTACTTTGTATTGGCCTTTATGGTCAGAATTTGAATGCGCAGTGCGTAGATTGCAGTAATGTTACTGGAATTGATATAACAGTTGACTGTGCAGAGGCCATCCCAAGTCCCGAAGATTTACTAATTATTAATCCTTCTTGTGCTAGCGGAGCGACGACAATTACTTTTGCAGATGTAGTGGTGAATGCCACAACCGTTACGAGAACGTATACCTACGGTCCTACGGGAGAAACCTGTTCTCACGATATTACGGTAACAGCAGGTCCTGCTGCTGCTCCTACTATTAGCTGCCCTAATAATGTGATTGAAGTACTTGATGAGGGACAGTGTGAAAAAATAGTATTTTTAGCAGTACCTGCAGTAACTAACGCCTGTGGATTTCCAATGGACGTTATAGTGACTTCTGCTCCCACTCTAGGTTTAGCATCAGGCTCAGCATTTCCAATTGGTACTACGACTTTAACTTATACGGTCTTTGGTTTTGATGGTGCTGTCCCTGATTTAGATATCTGTACTGTAGATGTGACGATCAATGAATTTAGTGGAACAGTGAGTACTTTAGGCTGTCAGAATTTCATCAATCTGAGTACAGCTGAAGGCTGTGAAGTTTTAATTACGCCAAACATGGTTTTGGGTAATGGAAACTACCTATGTGAAGATAATTATACGGTAACTGTTATTGGCTTGACCCCTGCTTCTGCTATCACTACGGTGCTTGGAGGAGTGTTGATTGATGCGACTTTACTGGATGGTTTTGCTACCAACGGTATTTCTTCGGCTTTCAATGTAATGGTAACAGATAACAGTAATCCTACTACAAATTCCTGTTGGGCAGAAGGCTGGACAATTGAAGATAAAATGGCTCCAACGATTTGTTGTTCCGATTTTTCTATCTCTTGTATAGATCCTACCGACCCTACAGAGTTAGCGACTAACGGAGAAAAAGAGACCTATGTAGCAACAACTCCGGTAAACATACCTATTCCTGCAACTAACTCTAGTTTTTCATTGGTCGAAATTCCAATAGAAGTTTTTGATTGCCCAACTCCGGTTATTGATGTTGATGTTGTACTTGAAATGGGAACATCTAGCTTAGGTGAATATGCTGCTGAATTAGTTCACCCGGATGGAACAGTTGTTTCTTTATTCAATCGCCCAGATAATGGTGCAGCTACGCCTGTTGTCTGTACTACTACAGGTTTGGTGGTCCTCTTCAATGATGAGGCTACACAGACTCATGCAGATTTTCAAACAGCTTGTGAGCCATCTACAGGGAATATTACAGGATCGTTTATATCAGCATCTGTATTGTCAGCTTTTGATACTAAGCCTGCTGGAGGTACCTGGATATTGCGAGTGTATTCTTATGGGGCAGTTACTAATAATATAACAAGAGCAGAATTAATAGTTGAGGCTGATTTTGCCCACCCGTTTGCTCAGGATGATTGTACGACTGTTACGACTTCAATGGCAGATGAAATAGTTGGGACCATTTGTGATGGTCAACAAATTTTGCGTACTTGGACTGTAACGGATGCCAACAGCAGAACAGATGTTTGTACTCAAACTATTACGATAGTTAGACCAACGTTGGATGATATTGTTTGTCCATTAAACTGGAATGGAGAAACAGGAGAAATGCCTGTTTTGTCTTGTGCTCCGGGAAGTTTTGACTTAGATGTGAACGGACACCCATCTCCAACGCACACAGGAGTGCCTACTTACAATGACTTACCGATCAATGGGCTTTGTATGTTCAATTTTGCAGATAACAATGGTTTGCCTTATTCAGATGTGATCTTCCCTGGAAGTTGTTCTGGAAATGTAACTTATAAGAGAACTTGGATGATTTTGGATATGTGTACAGGTGTAATGATACCATGTGTTCAAACCATTAAAGTAGTAGATACTGATGGCCCAACCATCACTTGCCCGACTTACGCAACTGTAGGAGTAGGCACTGGATGTGTAGGAAATGTGAACTTGGATGCACCTCCAATGACAGATGATTGTGATGCTACAACTAATTTAACATACACGGCAACAACTACTGGCGGCACTTTAATAAGAGATGCAGTCACTGGTATTTACAACCTTAGCAATTTAGCTGTTGGTACGAGTTACGTAGTAACTTATATTGGATCTGACGGATGTGGAAATACTTCTACCTGTACTTCCACAATTGATGTAGCTGATTTACAAGGCCCTTCAGTTTCTTGTACTTCTTTAGAAAACCTGACTTTGAATAACTTTGGTACAGCGACCATTAACGCTCAGACTCAACTTGAAACTGCGAATGGAAATAGTGATAATTGTGGGATTGTAACTTATGAAGTTAGACTTCCATCTGATTGTTCTACCGTTCCACAAACGACTTTTGCTTCTTCTGTAGGACTAGGATGTTGCCATGCTGGAACTGATGTGGTAGTAGAATTCCGAGTAACAGATGCAGCAGGTAATTCTAACACTTGTTCTACAACGATTGCCGTATCTCCTTATGCTGATTTCGGCTTTACGACTTGTCCTACTCCTGCAAACACAACTTTAGAATGTAATGATATAGCTGGAGATTTAGCGACTATTGGCTTAACCAATGTGGTACAAACGCCAACAGTTATAGAGGTAAGCCATACCGATATCAGCGGAGTAACGAATCAAACGGCGGGTTACTATCCAGTATCTGGTGTTCGGTTTAATGGCTGTGGTACTGCTGCAGTATCAATTGTTGATATTGATAATTCAACGAGCTGTGGTTTAGGTAATGTAACAAGAACCTATACCGTAACTTCTGGAAGTCAGACTTCTACTTGTGTCGTTGTTTTCGACGTGGAAAATAATCAACTACCTTTTGATTTGACGACCATTGTGTTAAACGATGCTACTGTTCAATGTACAGATATTACAAGCCAAACTAATCCTGATCCTTCTCAGTTACCAATGAATCAGCAAGGGCCAATCATTTCTAGTCTCATTTCAGGTTGCCAAGATGTTCAGGTGATGGGGTATACTAACAATATACTTACGCCAGCTCCAGCTGATCCAGGAGTTTGCACTAAAATATTAAGAACCTTTACTATTTGGGATGAATGTGCTGCAGTTTCTGTGGAAAGAGTTCAATTAATAAAAATCATGGATCCGGGACCAACTTTCACCGGATGTCCAGGTGTAGAAAATTTGACAATCGGAGAAACTTCTGCTACTGTAGTTACTGCAACTGATGTTTGTGGTAATACGAATACGCCAGTTTCTTATGCGATTGATCTGAACAGTGATGGTGGTACCCCAGATGCTGTAGGAACAGGAGGTGATCTTTCTACAATTGTTGGAATGGTTGGCGGAGCAAACTTCCCGATAGGAAGTCATACTGTTACTTTTTCTGCAAGCGGTTGTAACATTACAAATACATGTAGTGTGGTGATTAATGTTAATTTTGACTGTACTACTTTTGGTGCGTTATTAAATCCTGCTTACAATCTTAATGTAGGTGATATTAGTGGTTCCGGTACATTCGACCCAACGATTACGGATATGTATGCTCCACCTGTTGTACCGATTGCAGGTATTTCGATTACGAAGCCTGATGGCAGCCCTGCTACATTTACCTGTGCAGATTTGGATAAGAACATTGCTCCAGCACCAACGAATGTAGATGTGGTATTTCATTTGCCTGGCGGCGTAGCTTGTCCAGTTACAATGAGAATTACAGATAGTTCTTCGCCAAGTATTACTTGTAATACGCCGCTTCAAGTAAACATAGAAGTTGGAGATACAGGTGTAGGCGGAACAGATATTCCTAGAACGATAGTACTCACAGATGTGAGCGTAGTTGCTTCTGATGAAGCAGCTTGTACTGCAACGAATTTATTGACGTATACTTTTTCACCAGCAACGGTAAGTTGTGCGGATTTAGGCAACCTGTCTACTGTAGATGTACCTGTAATCGTTACCGTTTCTGATGGTTATACTTCAGCTGTTTGTACCAATTCAGTCACTTTGGTATCTGCTAGTGGAGCAGCAGCTTGTGGGTCTACACCTCCTTCAGCGAATGTAGTTGGTTCTATCTCCAACGAATCTAACAGCATGTTAGAAAACGTAACCGTAACACCTGCCTCAGGCATGGACGTTTCTATGACAGACATCAATGGTACTTATAACTTGAACTTGGCTACCAATGAAAACTACAATGTAACTCCTGAAAAGGATGACGATTACCTCAATGGAGTATCTACTTATGACATCGTATTGATGAGCAAGCATATCTTGCAAATTGATCTTTTGGATTCTCCTTACAAAATGATTGCAGCTGACGTCAACAAATCTGGTGGTATTACGACTCTGGATATGGTTGAATTACGTAAAGTAATCCTTTTCATCAACGATGAATTCTCGAACAATAGCAGTTGGCGTTTTGTGGATGCAAACTATGCATTCCCTGATACGACGAACCCGTTCGGAGAAATCTTCCCAGAGAGTTATGCGATTAACGGATTGACAGGAGATATGGAAGATCTTGATTTCGTGGCAGTGAAAATTGGAGATGTAAACGGTACCGCAGTAACCAATGGTTTTAGCGGAGATTCAGATAGCCGTGATTTCAATGGTACACTCGAATTAGAAATGAAAGATGTTCACGTGAAAGCAGGTCAGACGCACACTATTGAGGTGAAAGCGAATGATTTTAACAATATGTTGGGATACCAGTTTACTATGGCTTTTGATGGCCTTGAAGTAACGGATGTTACTCCAGGTGAATTGACTTCTTTAACGACTGCCAATTTCGGAATGCAACGTTTGCAGGAAGGTATGTTAACTACAAGTTGGAATAGTACAGATGCAGTTAGTCTTGCTGACGGAGCTGTATTGTTTACACTTGAAGTAAAAGCAACTGCGGATATAAACTTGAGCGATGCTTTACGTGCTTCTTCTCGCTACACAGCTGCTGAAGCTTATGTAGCCAAAGGAAATGCGGTTGAATTGTTAGATGTGAACTTTACTTTCCGTAATGACAATGGAACTACTGTTGCCAATCAGTTCGAATTGTACCAAAACCGTCCAAATCCATTTAAGGATGAAACGGTAATTGGTTTCGATTTGCCACAAGCTGGTAATGTTGCATTGACAGTGTATGACATCTCTGGGAGAATCTTGACGCAAGTTAAAGAAGCTTACAGCAAAGGTTACAATGAAGTGAGTATCAACCGATCCGATTTACCAGGTACGGGCGTACTTTACTACGAATTAACAACAGAGAACAACTCTGCGGTTAGAAAGATGACGATAATTGAGTAGGGATAGAACTGGAACAACCTGATCCTTCGAGAGAAGGTTGTTCCTCCTTTTTTCTACTTTTAAATAGAACTCGTTTTTTGAAGAATGTCTGATAGTCAAAACGGACAGTTATTGATTCAGCGTTTCTAAAGAACAAAGAAATTAATAGAAAGGATTAGAAAGCCGAAAAGGGCTGCGAGTAACATGCGCCCTTTTTGGCACTTTTTCTTTTCTAGATACGGTATGCTACCGTTCTTAAAATAAGCCTTAATAATATTGAATCTAAAAAAGTATAAATAATAAAAAAATATAACAACTGTGCATAGCGGAGTTGTTAAGGCCTTTTCGCACTTGAGAATTCTAAACTAATCCTTAAGCGAAGATGGCAAAGATGCTGTTCTGGGACTAATTATTGAAATCAGTTCCTTGGAATTTTTCGTCCCCTTCAAATTAAATTTGAAGGGGACTTTTGTATGGTGAATATTTATAAATGTATAAAGTATACGATATTTTAAAACTTGATATTATTGTTAATTTATACTTACTTAAATGTTTTTTTAAGCATATAAATGAGCAACTCTCCTAGAACAGCAACTCAAGGAACTGGCCACTTAAAACGGTTGGAAAAACTCTGACCGTAAAGTGAGAGATACATGGTAGTAGATCCGGGACCGGTATTTACCAGCGATTGCCCAGATACTGTAATGGTAGTTACTGGAGTCAATTTAGTTGTAAACAAAACCGCAAATAATATGTGCTCAGGCACAACGGCTAATATAACTTATACGGTGGATCTGAATAATGATAATTCTATTGATAACAATGGTAGTACAGGTAGTATAAATGAAGTGACAGAAGGGGCAGCTTTATAAATGATGAATTCCCAAGCAACAGCAGTTGGCGTTTTGTAGATGCAGACTATGTCTTTCCAACTGCGACGAACCCTTTCGAAGAAATTTTCCCAGAAAGCTATGCCATCAATGGCCTGACAGGAGATATGGAAGATCTTGATTTTATTGCGGTAAAAATTGGTGATGTAAATGGCAGTGCCAGTACGAATGGCTTTACAGATGATGCAGAAGGCCGCGACTTTGAAGGAACCTTAAAATTAGAAATAGAAGAAGCCGAATTGGAAACAGGAGAGTCTCGTATCATAGAAGTGAAAGCAAAAGATTTTAATTCTATGTTGGGTTATCAGTTTACGATGTTGTTTGATCATTTGGAAGTGCTTGATGTTACACCAGGAGAATTGCCTGGTATGTCTATAGCCAACTTTGGTACCCAAGCCTTGGAAGATGGAATATTGATAACTAGCTGGAATACTGAGGAGGCTACAAGTCTTAGTGATGGGGCAGTATTGTTTAGCATAAGCGTTAAGGCGGAGAGTTATGTGAAATTAAGTGAAGCCTTGCAATTAACTTCTCGTTATACTGCTGCGGAAGCTTATGCTGATAAATCAGGTGAAGCAACTCTTTTAGATGTCAGAGTTGATTTTTATGAAAACAATACTCCTACGATTTCTACTGTTTTCGAACTGCACCAGAACCGACCGAATCCATTTAAGGACGAAACCGTTATTGGTTTTGATTTACCGAATGGTGGAGCAGCTACTTTGACGATCTACGATTTGTCAGGTCGTATTTTAATGCAAATGAAAGACAGCTATTCTAAAGGCTACAACGAAGTGAGTATACAACGAAATGATTTGCCTGTTACAGGCGTGCTCTATTATGAATTGTCTACGGGGCAACATACGGCGCTTCGGAAGATGACGATAGTGGAGTAGGAATTTTAATAATTAGTCCCTTAAACCGATCCCCTTCAGATGTTATCTGGAGGGAATTTTTTTATGCTTGTGGTAGCCTTTTGCTCTGCTTATAATTAATGAACTAATGCAGCATTGATTTTTTGCAACAGCGATAGAATAACTTTTGCAGGCTCTTATTTATACGGCAGGTTTTATCTGTAAATGAGGACCCTTGAGAAGGGTCGTGTAGGATATTTTGGCGAAAAATCGCTATAATTTGGCACTATTAGCCTATTAAATAATAAATAGCGAGTCACTTATATGAAATATATTTGTACTTTTAATTCTCCAATTTATTACCAAATGAAAGTCATCGATGCTTTAGGGACTAGATTTGCCAAAGGTTATGCAACAAATCCTCCACTTAGTAAGCTCGTAGTCAAGCACTTAGGGTGTAATAGGTTCTCTGAATGTATCGCAATAGGTATAGTAAAAACCATCTAAAATATATTAACAGATGATAAGAAGATTACTCAGTTTAGCCATCATTTTGGCTCAATTTACCACACTGAATGCCCAAAATGTTATAAAGGGCCTCGTCAGTGATGTTTCTAATAATGATGCAATTATTGGTGCAACCCTTATAATAAAAGGAACGACCGAAGGAGTCGTAACGGATTGGGATGGCACTTTTGAATTGAGAACCGACACTCCTTTTCCTTTTGACTTGGAAGTTTCTTATATCGGTTATCTGACAAAAGTAGTTAATGTCGATTCTGACAAAAGATTGGAGATTGGGGTGGAAGAAGATGTCGTAACGATTGACGGAATAGAGGTCAAAGCCAGTAGAATTTCTGACAAGCAAAAAGAATCTCCACTGACCATAGAAGCAATGGATAATATCGCTATTAAAGAAACACCAGCCGCAGATTTTTATGATGGATTGGGTGCATTAAAAGGCGTAGATTTAACGGCGGCCAGTTTGGGTTTCAAAGTAGTGAATACTCGTGGTTTCAATAGTACGAGTCCTGTTCGTTCTTTGCAAATCATCGACGGCGTAGATAACCAGGCTCCTGGTTTGAGTTTCTCCCTAGGTAATTTTTTGGGTTCCTCAGAACTGGATATCAATAAAGTAGAATTGGTCGTTGGAGCAAGTTCGGCCTTCTACGGGCCAAATGCTTTTAATGGAGTGATCAGTATGGAAACTAAAGATCCCTTTTTCCACGATGGACTTTCTGCGATGGTAAAAGTAGGGGAGCGGAATATGTTGAAAACGGCTGTGCGTTGGGCAGATGTGTTGAATAATAAAGAGGATCATCCGTTTTTTGCTTATAAATTGAATTTTGAATATTTACAAGCAGACGATTGGGTCGCAAACAATTTTGATCCGGTAGATGGAACAGACATCTCCGCTGATAATCCAGGGCGTGTAGATGGTGTTAATATTTACGGAGATGAATATCAAAGGGGAAATGATTTTTCTGAATTGCCACTAAATGATCCAACTGGTATACTCGGTGTCTGGCATCGTACGGGATATGAAGAAGAGGATTTGGTTGATTATGATACCCGAAATATTAAAGCAAACGCAGCCTTGCATTTTCGGTTGTTTCCTTCTAAAAGAGAGCAATCTCCAGAATTAATAGTAGGGACTAGTTATGGTTCTGGAACAACGGTTTATCAGGGTGATAATCGTTTTAGTTTAAAAGGAATTACCTTTTTACAAAATAAGGTAGAGTTTCGAAAAAAGAACAAATTTTTCCTAAGAGCTTACAGTACCCAAACCACAGCGGGAGATTCTTATGATCCTTACTTTACCGCTTTGCAATTGCAGGAAAATTCAAAAGAGAATAGAGAATGGTCAATTGATTATGCTTCTTACTGGCAAGGTAATATTGTCCCTCAAATACAAGACAGTGACTACCCTAAGCTCTCTGTTGAAATTGGGCCTAACGGTGAAATCATCACAGCTTTTGATGTTGATGGGGCCAATCAATGGCAGATAGACAACAATGCATTACTCACGCAGTGGCACAATGAATCAGCTGCTTATGCAGATGGGGGAGGACAGAGTGGAGCCTCTCAAGCAGTACCTTACTTCGCTCCAGGTACAGATAGATTCGATGCTGAAGTTGACAAAATAACAGGAGAACTACGTGGGCAAGGTGGGACTAAATTTTTTGATCAATCAGCTTTATATCACGTTCATGGAGAGTATGTTTTTACACCAACCTGGATGGATAAAATAACAGTAGGTTCTAATGCACGTTTGTACCGCCCTGAATCGAAAGGAACTGTTTTCTCTGATACTACAGGAAACGTAATTACCAATTCAGAAATTGGATTCTATACAGGGCTTGAAAAGTCTTTGTATGAAAATAAAATCAAATTGCAAGGGGCGCTACGTGCGGATAAGAACCAAAATTTCAATTGGTTATTGTCTCCGGCAGGTTCCATCGTTTATACGCCTTCACCAAATAATTTCTTCCGGGCTTCTTTCTCTTCCGCCATTCGTAACCCAACGCTTTCTGATCAGTACTTGTCTCTAGATGTGGGGCGTGCTATTCTTTCTGGAAATTTAGATGGCGTACAAGATTTGGTAACGGTAGAATCATTAGGGGACTTTTTTGCCTCTCAGAATCCAGCTGATTTAGATAGTTTTAGCATTGAAGGGGTTAAACCAGAAAAAGTGAAAACCTTTGAATTTGGCTTTAGAACGACATTGTTTGAGAAGCTATATGTAGATGCCGGTTACTACTACAGTATTTATGATGACTTTTTAGGTTTTAAAATTGGAGTAGATTTAGAATACGATATTGAAAATGGGCCACTGACCATTCAAGAGGTTCAGCCTTACCGATACGCAGCTAACTCTAACAATAGAGTCACCACTCAGGGGCTTGCGATTGGCTTGAACTATTATCTTGGAAAAAAGTACTCTGTACAAGGGAACTACTCTTGGAATAAACTTAACAAGACTTTTGCGGATGATCCTATCATTCCAGCATTTAATACACCGGAGCATAAATTTAATCTTGGTTTCGGTGCTCGAAAGCTTAAGGTGCCTTTTGGACCACGTAAGAATGACTTTGCCTTTAATATAAATTATAAATGGATAAAAGGATTTATTTTTGAGGGCTCGCCTCAATTTACAGGATTTATTCCTACTTATGATATGCTTGACGCTCAGGTGAATTACAAATTTGCCGAGCTGAATACGACGCTCAAAATCGGAGCTTCAAATCTACTGAACAACAAACGGTTTCAAACTTACGGGGGCCCACGTATAGGACGATTGGCTTATGTTTCCCTGACTTATGAGCCGAAGTAAAAGAATATAAAATTTTAATAACTCGAAGGTTTTATAACAGCAATATCACAAATGAAATCTTTCGGCAGAGTCAAGTGGAATTGACGTTGCCTTAAGTTTATTATACATACATTAAACAATTGCAAAATTAAATCATTAAAATCACTCATTATGAAAAAGATTATTACATTTTTTATTTTATTATTATGTACGCTGTCTGTACAATTGGCGGAGGCTCAGGACAGATATGTAGACGAAATCTTCTCGGAGGTATCTGTAACCCCTGATGTAGTTTATGGTGGAAACGGAACACTTTTATTTTTTGCTCAAACAATGGGAGATATCACCTACCAAGAGCTGATGATGGATATTTATGAGCCAGTAGGAGATACTCAGGCAGAACGACCATTGGTATTGGTTTTTCACAATGGAAACTTTTTACCACCAGTAACCAACGGACAAATCTCAGGACTAAGAACAGATTCTTCAGCAGTTGAAGTTTGTAAGCAATTGGCACGTCGTGGATTTACCGCTGCTTCTGTTTCTTACCGTTTAGGGTGGAACCCATTGGCACAGTCTCAGCCAGAGCGTGCGCTTGGATTGATTCAGGCGGCTTACCGTGGGGTACAGGATGGACGTACGGCTATTCGTTTTTTCAACAAAACATATGAGGATGACGGAAATCCTTACAAAATTGATCCAACCAAAATTACTGTTTGGGGTAATGGAACAGGTGGATATTTGGTACTTGGCTTAACTGGGCTGTCTGCCTATGAGGAAATTATTACGACAACAAATACTGCCGGGAAATTCTTGTTAGATTTGAATGGCGACATGGTTCCTGAAACACCAATGATCGTAGAAGCTTTTCATGGTGACATTAATGGTGAGGTAACCACTGTTGTTCCAATGGGTGGTGGTTTTGGTTTGATGGAAGGAGATACTTCTAACTATGCCAACCACGTTGGATACAGCAATACACACCACTTGAGTATCAATGTCGGAGGTGCATTGGGAGACATCTCTTGGTTGGATGACAACACGACGCCAATGATCTCTGTTCAGTCTCCATTTGATCAGTTTGCTCCTTATAATGACGATATTCTTTTGGTACCAACGACTGGTGACCCAATCGTACAAGTACAAGGTGCTCAGAAAATTGGAGAATGGTTGGAAAGTTCTGGAACAAACCAACAGTGGAAAGATTATGGCTTCAATGATGCTGTGACAATGGAAGCAATGACTAATTCTACCGTATCTGCTATGCACCCCTACTACGAAGGTGTTTACCCACTTTTTAACCCTGTGAACTCTTTGGGACAAGAGGAAGGTGTCGTGCTTAACTGGTGGAACCCAACAGACCCTACTCCGGTAACCAGCCCTTGTGGAGGAATTCCATGGAATATGTGCCCACACCCATCTGGCGTTTCTTTCCATGAAAGTGGTTTAGTGCTTAATGAAGGAATGTCTGCTGCAAAAGCAAAAGCAAACATCGCAAAGGTGATGAGTTACTTCATCCCAAGAGCTTGTATGGCATTAGGTATGCAATGTGAAGGAATCAACGCAAGTGCTGAAGAAGCATTGTTAGACGAATCACTTGTTGAGATGATGCCTAACCCTGCTAGCGACTTAGTGATCGTAAGAACAGCGAACAACAAAATGATTCAATCAATCGAATTGTACACTATTGATGGTCGTTTGATTTCTTCTAATACTAATGTAAATAATACACAAACAGAAATTCAGGTGAGCAATCAGGTAACTGGTATGTACATCGTGAAAATCTACCTAGAAGAAGGTATTGTAGCGAAGAAATTATCTGTAAAGTAATTCAGCGTTAACAACCGCATTTAGTACAGTAAAACACCTCAAGTCCACCTCTGGATTTGGGGTGTTTTGTTATTTGGGCAAACTATAGAAGACGAATTATAACTATTCAGACCGGAGACGGAAGTCCGAAGTCCGATTTTCCATCGAACGTGAAATCCACAGTCTACTAAAGACTGTCAAATTCAAAGTTTGCATTAGAGGGAAAACTTCGGACTTCCGTCTTAGGTCCTTCCTCCCATCCAGAGCTAAACTATAGTCCACGGAACAATTACCTGTTGGATGCTTTTGAGTACAGTCTCCTCATTCGCTCAGGGAGACGTCCACAAAAAATCCTTTCCTTCTCAAAAGAGATAAAGACTCATCCTGATTCTGCCTTGTTGTATTTAGGAAGAGGTGAATTGTACCATCAGGTCGAGCAGTACAAAAGAGCCATCATTGCAATGCGTTCGGTGCGACTGGATGTTTTATTTGAGCTGCCGATATGCCATGTTTTGCCTACGTTTTCCCCCCTCACTTGATATGCCATATCTTAAGCAGGTCATCCAGATAGATTCCCCAACTTCCCTCCAAGGGCATACCACTCCTCCCTCTTTATTCGTTAGTTGTAAGGCGTAAATAAATATCTGACTAAATCAGTGAAAATACCATTGACAGCTCAGAAAAAATACCGAATTTCGCAGGAAATTAAACCAGTATCTAGAAATTAAGGAATAGAGAAAGATGAAACAAATAATACAATTACTCTTCAGCATTATCATTTTTACCACAGGACAACTGTCCGCTCAGGAACAATTAGAGGTGCAACGTTGTGCCGATATTGACCGATCAGCTGCTATAAAGAATATCTTTATAGACCGCGATAATAACAAATGGGTCGCTGATGCTCAGGGCCTTTTTTTGGCGCAAAGCCCTGATTTCGCTAAAACCATTGAGGGAAAAACAGGTCAATGGAATTTGCTTTCAGCTCCGGATGGAAATAAGGAATTGTATTTCCCAAAAGGACAACTAGAGGAAATAATCGGAATGGATGTGAACCAGATCACCTGTGCAAGTATAAACAAGGAAAAAGAATTATGGATTGGGACCGCCGACAAAGGCTTGTTTCTATTGAATACTAAAAATGGTCTGAGTCTCCTCAAAAACCTAAGTAGCAGCAATTCTAAACTTCGTTCTAATACCATTCAAGCTATTTTTATAACAAAGGAAGGACAGCTACTCGCAGCTACTGATGATGGTCTTTTTTCCAAAAATGAAAATAAAGAAAGCTTGTTTTCTAAAGGCTATGATTTTACAGCTATAGCGAATAACAAAGGAATTATTTGGGTAATTGCAGATGGCGAAGTTCTGGAAATGGGAAAGAAGGGAGACCTTTTTGAAACAGAATTCGATGAACGGATGTTCGATGGTAAACCTGTAGATATAGATTTTGATCGAAAGGGGAATTTATGGATTGCCTCAGAAGTAGTGGTTCGTTATCATTTTGAATTAGAGTCTTTTGACTTTTTCGGTCCTGCTGAAGATTTCACTTCTCAGTCCGTAAAATGTATCGCAGCAGATTCGGATGGCGCACTTTGGGTCGGAACGGAGAATAAAGGTGTTTTCTACATCGGAAAATCTTCCTCCTTATCTGGAGTGGTGCAAGTGACAGAATATTTGGATTGTACCAACGGGGCTAAGAATGCAGCCCTTGAAGTCAGAGCCTCCGGAGGCGAACCTCCTTATACTTATCAGTGGAATCAGGGATTGGTAGGGGAGACGCCAAAGAATTTAGGTCCGGGAACCTATACTGTAACGATTACAGATCAAAAAGGGAAAAAGGCGACGGCAGAGGTTATCATAAAGGAATCGACATTTACAGTAGAAGTCCGTCAGTTGAAAGAAGCTGCACTGGGAGGAGGGAAAGATGGTTCGGCCGTAGTGGAAATTAATGGTGGCAACGGAACCTTCATTTTCGCCTGGGACAGTGGCGAAACTACAGCAACTGCTCTTCAATTGCCTGCGGGCGAACATCGTGTTACCATTTCGGAAACGAACGGTTGTGTTACCACAGCAACAGTAAGTATTAAAGAAAAGCTAGGGGAACTGTCCGTTAATTTAGAACAAACAGAAGTCATTGTTTGTGCAGGAAGTAAGAATGGATCATTGAAAGCGGCTGTTAGTGGAGGGCAGGCACCTTATAAGTATCAATGGATGGGAGCTTCTGGTTTTACGGAGGCTGCAACCAACCTGGGAGCTGGGGAATATAAAGTAGTAGTAACAGATTCTAACAATAATACTACGGTTAGTGAAGTCACCATTGAGGAACCTAAGGCGTTGATTGCAACGGCAAAAGTGAAATCACCAGCTACCGCTAATAATGCTGACGGAAAAGCAAGTGTTAAAGGAGCAGGAGGGACAGGAAATAAATATCAATACAAATGGGATACGGGGGAAACGGAGTCAACCGCTTCCAAGTTAGCTTTAGGGACGCATACGGTTACGGTGACTGATGACAATGGTTGTACTGCTACTTCTAACATTGAAATTACAGAAGATATTCTACCTCTAAGCGTCAGCCTGGAAAGTTCAGGGGGCATCAAATGTGTTGGCGATAATACAGCCGCATTGAAGGTTGACATTAGTGGGGGTAAATCGCCTTTTACTTATCAATGGAGTAGCGTAGATGTCACAGGCGAATCGGCTTCCAATTTGTCAGCAGGTGATTACAGCCTTACCATCACAGATGCTTCCGGTACTACGGCTATTGCCAATGCAAAAATTAAAGATCCCAGTCCACTTGAAATCGAACTCAAAGTGAAATCACCAGCTACCGCTAATAATGCTGACGGAAAAGCAACTGTTAAAGGAGCAGGAGGGGCAGGAAATAAATATCAATACAAATGGGATACGGGGGAAACGGAGTCAACCGCTTCCAAGTTAGCTTTAGGGACGCATACGGCTACGGTGACTGATGAGAATGGATGTACCGTTACTTCTAACATTGAAATTACAGAAGATATTCTACCTCTAAGCGTCAGCCTGGAAAGTTCAGCATCCATCAAGTGTGTTGGCGATAATACAGCCGCATTGAAGGTTGACATTAGTGGGGGTAAATCGCCTTTTACTTATCAATGGAATAGCGGGGAGATCAAAGGGGAATCGGCTTCCAATTTGTCGGCCGGTGATTACAGCCTTACCGTTACAGATGTTTCCGGTACTACGGCTATTGCCAATGCAAAAATAAAATCGCCTAATCCACTTGAAGTTAGTCTCAAAGTAGAAGCTTCAGCTACCACTAATAACTCGGACGGAAAAGCCAGTGCAAGCGTAAAAGGTGGAACAGGAAAATACAGCTACACCTGGGATAACAATGAAAACACAATAAAGGCTTCTAAGCTCGCTCCAGGAAATCATAAAGTAGTAGTAACTGATGAAAATGGATGTACGGCTACTGCTAACATTGAAATTACAGAAAACATTCTACCCCTGAGTTTGAGTATTAAGCAAACCGCTTCCATCAATTGTCATGGTGAAAAAACAGCTGCTCTGGAAGTCAACGTACAAGGTGGGAAAACACCATTTGATTTTAAATGGAATCAAGCAAATGTAAACGGAGACAAAGCGACTCAACTAGGCGGAGGGAATTACGAACTTACCTTGACAGACGCTAGTGGACTCAGTCAAACAGCAAGCCTTCGGATAGAAGAACCAGAAGTCCTAATGGTTGCGATTAACAAAAATATACCCGCGACCAATGAAAATAGCAAGGATGGAAAAGTAAGCCTTAATGTAAGTGGAGGAACTCCACCATACAGCTATATTTGGGATTCGAAAGAAACGACGGAGGCTGCTGCAAAGCTCCCCATTGGGAATCACAGCGTTACTGTTTCTGACGCTAATGCTTGTAGTGCGATTTTGCAGGTAGAAACAAAAAAGAAGATACTTGAGGCCCTGACTGCCGGGCGCCTGAAGCAGGGACAGACATTACAGGTCTCCAATCTGTACTTTGAAGCAGACAGTACAAACATGACACCGGCCTCGTATCCAACCTTGAGTGAAATCGCTACTTTTTTGAAAGACAACCCTTTAGTAGTGATCGAAGTAGGAGGGCATACCAATAATATACCTGCTCCGGAATTTTGTGATGCACTTTCTACTGCTAGAGCGAAAGCCGTGACTGAATTTGTTGTGAAGGAAGGGATAGACAAAAACCGGGTACTATATAAAGGATATGGAAAAAGAGAGCCGAAATATTCGAATAACCATAAAGAAGGGCGGGCGAAAAATCAGAGAGTAGAAATAAAAATATTAAGTTTGCAATAATGAGCGAAGTAATAACAAAACCAGAAGTAGAAATAGCGCCGGATTTACTAGTAGATCTGCAATCGCAGATACAGGAAGAAGGGCAAGTGGTCGTGCATTGCATAAGCACAGCGGCAGCTGATTACGATCACTATATTCGGGTATGGCAAACGACGTATTTGTTGGACCAGCATTCCCCACATCGAAGTGATTTGGTACATGTGGAAAAGGTAGTGATGGCGCCGATGTGGCAACTGGTCCCGGCAGGAACAATGGCTAACTACTCCTTGATTTTCTCGGGCTTACCTAAAGGTTGTACGGTATTTGATCTGGAGGAAATCATTCCACTACCAGGTCGTTTTTCTGCAAAGAGTATTGTTAGGAATGATACGGATGTCTATTTTATTCGGCTTTGAGGTATTAGCGTTTATTCCAAAATAATTTGTATGTTCTCAAATGATCTTTTTATCCAGCACTTCAGCTTTTTGTTCGCCCGTAGCTAAGGCTACGAACTCAAAAAAGAGCTTCGTTCTGAAAAAAACATCTATTTGATTCCTGTACAAAATATTTCAGCATAAACTCTATTGGCTAATAGCAAAAAAAAATAACTTGAGTATTTTATGCTCAAGTTATTTTTTTGTCTGATACTTAATTTAAGTTCTAATAATTCTGAGCCCCTAGATCGTTACCACGATTTTCCCAAAATGCTTTCCACTCGCCTGATATTCAAAAGCAGCACCCAGTTCTTCAAAAGCAAATTCCTGATCTATCACCGGTTTCATATTACTTACGTTAATGGCATTGACCATATCCATTTGCATCGCCCGGCTACCAACGGCCAATCCCGTGATCTGCAGGTGTTTGAAAAATAGCTTAGGAAAAGTAATCGTTCCTTTTCTACCTCCTCCTAAAATACCGATAGAAGCAATGTGCCCACCAATGGCCGCCGCCTCAATGGAGTTGACCATCGTAGAACCTCCTCCAACATCAAGAACATGATCTACGCCACCTCCGGTCATTTTAAAAATTGTTTTGCCCCAGCGTTCATCTTCTTTGTAATTGACTACCGCTTCTGCCCCCATAGCCATTAAACGGTCGGCTTTCTCCGCTGAGGAAGTCGTCGCAAAAACACGTGCTCCGGCAGCCTTGGCTAATTGCAAAGCGAAAATCGACATGCCGCCAGTGCCTTCAATCAAGACCTTCTGTCCAGCCTGTAAATTGCCCTCCACAAATAAACCACGCCAGGCTGTTGTACAAGCACAGGGTAAGGTTGCTGCTTCCGCAAAAGAATACCCATTGGGTATTGCTGTTAAATCTGTTGATTTGTAACAAGACATTTCCGTCATACATCCATCCACAGATTCGCCCATGATGGCTGTTGTTTTTGCAGCGCTAGGTTTGCCCTCTATCCAGTTTGGAAAAAACATGGACATGACCTTGTCACCCATTTTCCATTCCGTAACTCCTTCTCCTAAACCAATAATTTCTCCCGCGCCATCTGACATAGGGATCCGGCCATCTGGTACGGGAATTAAGCCCATCGCCACCAGGTAATCGTGATAATTCAAAGAGGTCGCTCGCCATAGGACGAGTACTTCACCTGTGTCAGGTTTTGGTGTTTCCTTTTCAGAAACTTGTAAGTGATCAAGACCGCCGGGTGATTTTATTGAAATGACTTTCATCTGTGAGTTGTTTTTATTATTTCGTAAATGTACAATGATGGAACATGAAAACAAACGAACTGTTGATTAGAGTTTATGCTGAAATGTTTTGTACAGGAATCAAATAGATGTTTTTTGTCAGAACGAAGCTCTTTTTTGAGTTCGTAGCCTTAGCTAGGGGCGAATAAAAAGCTGAAGTGCTGGCTAAAAACATCATTTGAGGACACACAAATTATTTTGGAATAAACTCTATTAGATGTGTAAGATCATAAAGAAAAGGCTAATCACCTTTTTCATAGCTCACGCCGTCGTTATTTTTTGATTTAGAATACTTCGAATTTCCTTATCGTACAAAAGGTATTCACCAAAATATTTCCCCCAGACTTGATAAGTAAATTTTGAAGGATGTACGCCATCACTAAAAAAGTCAGCAGGTCGTTTGTTTGTTTGTAATTGCTTAATCCAAAAATCAAGTGTGATGACTTCTGAAGCGTAGAATACGTTTTTCCTAGCTTGGACCACTGCTTCCAATTCAGCGCCCAATAACTCCACCAGATTACCAACCGTAAATTTTATCAAGGAGGTAAAAGCTGGGAACTCCTTGATGGGCGGCATATTCATAAAACAAATAGGTGCCTTAGGAAATTTGACTTGTAGTGTTTCAATCAAGGTTTGCATTTGGGAACGCCATAAACCAGGACTGTTGAGTTTGAAGGCATCATTACCACCCAAACCAATAACAATCAGGTCCAGGTCTGTTTCTTCAATTTTAGGGATGATTTTGTAAGTCACTCGTTTAGCGGTATAGCCACTTTTGGCATAGACTTTCCATTCAATAGTTGCGTCCAATTCCTCAGCTAGGGTTTTGGCAAGAGTACCGGTAAAGCCTTCTTCATGTGTAGCGACACCTACGCCAGCCACAGTGCTTTCTCCAATAGTGACCATTCGTAAGACTCTTGTTGAGTGCTGTCCGGTGGTGCCGCTAATGCCTGTGGCCTCGTCTAGCTTAGGGACAGAAGATCGTATTTTTTTTCCTTGGAAATACATTATAGGGAGCAGCGGCATGGAGAGGGTCAGACCTAAGAGATATTTGAGATTCATAAAGTGATTTTGATATACAAGAGTGTTTAACTCTATTTAAGCTTTTTCAAATGAACACTAATATAACTTCTTTGTTTAAAACTATTTATTGTTTAAATCGTAAATGTAAGGAGAATATAGGAAGAGACTTTTTGTAAAAAAATTACATTTGAAAGAATTAGTCATTAACTCTACTAACAACTAAAAATTAAATGATACTAGACAACCTCATCAATAGTTTGAAAACAGGAAACGAGAAAGATCGGCTTTATGCCATAGAGGAACTTTTTGAGATGCCTGATGAAAAGGCCATCCCAACTCTCGTGGGTGCATTGGTAGATATGAATGGGGAGATTCGGGCAAGCGCTGAAAAACTATTGCTGATCATAAACGAGGAATGGGAACAAACTGAGGGTACCAAAGAGGCGATCCCTTATCTGGTGACAAAGTTGAGCAGCAGTGCAGACGAGGTGTGGAAGACGGCTTCTCGATGGTTGGCGCAATTGCATCCTGTCGCTTTGCCAGCCTTGATAGAAACCATATCTCAGCCTCCAAATGACGAAGTACAGTGGAAGGCGATACAGGTGATACGTCAGATAAAAGAAGGCGCGGAAAGTGCAGTGCCCACTTTGATCGATGCTTTGGATAACAGTAACGTTACAATTAAAGAATCTGTGATCAGAACACTTACGGAAACAGGGAGCCAGAACCTGAAGATATTGGGAGCCTTAAGTCCTTTGCTAGAAGATGGGGCCTCTACTGTTCGACAAGCAGCTGCAAAGGCCTTTGGTCCTTTCGGCAGTAAAGCCGAAGAGTATAGCCGGCTATTGGTAAAACGATTGTTAGATAAAGATTCAAGTGTAAGGAATGCTGCAGCAGAATCGCTCACGGCCATCGGTCAGCCTGCCGTTAAAGAGCTCCTGGAGTTGATTCACCAACGGGCCGATTTGCGGACCATAGAAATAGAACGGCTCCAACGAACCAAAGGCGATTTGTTTAAAGGCGTAGATATGGAGACCTTTTCTAGAGAACCTTATAAAGCACTCCAAAACGTCAACTGGCATCTCAATGACATACTCGAGGACCTTAAGCGAATTGATACTGGAATTCTTCACGCCATTAGAATATTATCAACTCCGGATGCTAACGATCCAAAGTCGATAGAGCCATTAGTCTTGGCTTTGAAAGATCCTAACCTCGCCATTCGTGAAACAGCACTGACCTCAATTGGTGCACTTGGCGAAACCGCCGAAGAAACCCTTCCCATATTACTCCAGCTTTTCAAAGGAGAAGAAATTACTGACTACGAACGGATTGTCACGGCACTTAATAATATAGCGCCGGATTGGGCGGAGCAGAAGGAAGCAAAACCATTTCAGGAACACTTGATTGCTTGTCTAGGCGAAGGCCAGGAAGAAAAGTTGCGCGCTATTTTGGCTTTGAAAAAAATGGATCAGGCAGTAGTGCAAACGTTGATTGAAGGATTGGAAAATAAAGATCGGATTATCAGAGAAGAAGTAATACTCTTGTTAGGCGTATTGGGTGAGCATGCGAAAGCGGCTATTCCGATCTTGGCGAAGATTGCAGAGACGGATGATAATCTATTGGTACGGGGTGCTGCTGGGGAGGTGGTGAAGAGGATAGGGTTTTAGAGGTTTTCAACTGCAATTTTAACTTCAACTTCAAAGCGCTCAGTTCGCGAATTAGGGGAATTGAAGTTGAAAACTATAGCTACCCATTTTGATTTTGATTCACAGTTTCATTTAAATTTATTCCCTACCTTAGCGCTTCAACAAATCCATCCAAATAAAATGAGTATTTCCACTGTCCTCACTGAGCGCTCCGAATCAAAATGCGAACTGTGTTCTGCAACTAATGACCTCGCTGAATATACCGTCCCACCAAAGAGTTCCGATAATCCAGAAGATCAAATCGTCGTTTGTCCGACCTGCCTCATTCAAATTGAAGGGGATGATCAACCAGATGTCAACCATTTGCGTTGTCTTAACGAAAGCATGTGGAGCCAAGTGCCTGCTGTTCAGGTGATGTCTTACCGATTATTGAAAGGACTGGAATCAGAGGCATGGGCACAAGATGCTCTTGGTACGATCTATATGGATGATGAAACCATGGAATGGGCACAGCAAGGCGCTGATGCTAAAATTGTCCATAAAGACAGCAACGGCAATATTCTCGAAAACGGAGATAACGTAACTATTATCCAAGATCTAAATGTTAAAGGTTCCACTATAACGGCAAAACGTGGGGTTGCTGTTAGACGAATCCGACTCGATCCAAATAATGCGGAATACATAGAAGGAAAAGTAGACGGTCAGCATATTGTTATTTTGACGAAGTATGTGAAGAAGTCGTAGGGGATTTTACCCATTGTATTGAGAGGGTAGATTAGGGTAGATGCGGACTTTCTTAATTCGCGTAACCTTATATTAGTGGGAATCCCTGATCCACCCTCACTCTAAACTAAGCAAAAAAAAATGAGTACAACCTCCATCCAAACCTATGCTTATAAAGAGCCGATCCCTTCCGTCAACCCGACGGTGTTTGAAGTGGAGGCCATTCGTTTGGATACCAGTTGTGTGAGCAATCAGAGTCACCGTTCCGATTATTACAAGGTTATTGTTATTGAAGATGGAACTGGATTGTATCAAGTAGATTTTCAACAATTCAAGGTAGATGGAGCAGGGATGTTTTTCCTCTCGCCTGGTCAGGTATTTACAGTAGAATTGGAGTCGATGAAAGCGGGGTACCAGTTGTCCTTCAATAAAGACTTTTATTGTGTGGAAACACATGGGAAAGAAATCGCCTGTAATGGCGTGCTCTTTAATAATGTTCATAAAGCCTCCCACCTTCCGCTCTCTGAGGCAGATCTTCCTCGCTTCACAATGCTGATCGACAGCATGATTCGGGAGTTGACAAAACCCGGGAAGGCACATCAGGAAATGCTGGAAACTTATCTTCGCCTCTTCCTCATCGAAGCACTCCGCCTCCATGATGACCAGGCGGCAGTTCCCGCTGCGGAAACCGACGAAGCCAATCGCCTGGCAGGAGATTTTATAGCTTTGGTAGACAAACACTTTCGAAGTGTACATCCTGTTAAAGAGTATGCCGAGAAATTATTTGTAAGTCCAAAATCATTGGCCAAGCGTTTGAACGCTCACCATTATGATACCCCCACCGAGATCATTCGCGATCGCATCATCCTTGAAGCAAAGCGCGATTTGCGATACACTTCAAAATCAATAAAAGAAATCGCTTTTGGTTTGGGCTTTGAAGATCCGGGTTATTTTACGCGGTATTTTAAGAAAGGGGAAGGGGAAGCACCGGGGGAGTATCGGAAGCGGTTTTAGGAGTGGGTTTTGGTTTTGATTTTGATTGAAATTTTGATTAACAATTCCTCCAAAATACCTAAAAAGGAACATCTGTCCCACCTCCAGGAACTTCTGTCCATTTTTCAAGCCCCCTCTCTGCCCTATCT
>JBLHRR010000085.1:0-22825 GCA_047626155.1 Saprospiraceae bacterium
ATTTTGATTTCCATTTTGATTTAGATTCACACTTATTAATTAATCCAAAAATCGAGCACCATGTACCTTACACGTTTCCTACCGGTTATACTATTACTATGTCTACTATTCACTAACTGTGGCACCTCTGTCTATGAATGCGATGACCACCCCGCCTCAGATGACGAGCCCTCAGGCCCCAATGATCCTAACTCCAACGAATCCTATGTTTTTGCAGGCATTGGTGACTATGGCAATGACTCCGACGGCGAAGCCGATGTGGCCGAATTAGTTAAAAGTTGGAACCCAGACTTTGTCGTTACTTTCGGAGATAACAATTATAGCGATGGCGAACTCGAAACCATCGAAGAAAACGTCGGTCAATATTACTGCGAGTTTATTTACAACCCTGATGCCCCCGAAGACCTCCGCTGCAATGGCTCCGCAGCCCAGGATAAAGTGAATCGTTTTTTCCCCTCCCTCGGAAATCACGATGTACACGAAGACAATGGCGCGCCTTATCTTTTGTATTTCACCCTCCCGGGAAATGAGCGCTACTACACTTACACCAAAGGCCCTATTCAGTTTTTTGTAATTGACAGTACCCCCGAAGATGACGACTTGCTTTGTTGCGATAGTGAGCAATCCATCTGGCTGAAAAGTGAATTGGAAAATTCTGATGCAACTTTCAAAATTGTCTATTTCCACCACTCGCCATACTCTACTGGCGGCCACGGAAGTGACGAAGATATGCAATGGCCTTTTGAGGAGTGGGGCGCACATGCAGTCCTATCGGGTCATGAACACATCTACCAGCGTATTCATAAAAATGACAACCCGAATTTCCCTTACATCATCTGTGGTGTCAGTGGTAAAAGCGCCGAGGAGTGTGGAGACGAAGAGCTAGAAGATGAGGATGACTTTGAGGTGCTTTGCATAGATGGTATCCATGGGGCCATGAAAATCCTGGTAGAAGAAGATAAAGTAACTTTCCAGTTCTGGGCCGTTGAAGAGCCGGATGCACCTATGGACGAATTCATTCTACACCGACCAGATTAGAATTAACAAATAGGAGTCACAGCAAATTTGCTGAGTCTCAAAGGTTCAGTAAATTTGTTCGTGACAATCTATTCGGTATTTTCAATCTATTCACCTATTTAGTTAACTAAAATATGAATTCGAAACAACTATACCTTGTTTTGCTGTATACCTTGCTGTGTACCATAGTCATCGCGCAACAAACAACCCAGCGCGCCCTTCAAAAAGACAACGACCTAATGGAGTATACTCCAGATAAACAATACAATTACATAGTCGATTTTAGTTACGCTGGTTACCGAAATGGCAACGAGGCCATCCCAAGAGTATCGGTAGTGAAAATCATCCAGCCCGTATCTGGAGACAATACCCAACACATTCAGGATGCGATTGATGAAATGGCTACTTTACCACTTGGCGCAAATGGAATTCGCGGAGCACTATTGTTGGAAGAAGGAATGTATGAAGTCAAAGGAGTCCTGCGGATAGATGCAGCTGGTATTGTCTTGCGCGGGGTAGGAGAGGGGAATGACCCGACAGTAAACACCGTGTTAGAAGCAACAGGGAATTCGCCGACTAAGCGTTCCTTAATCGTTGTTGGTACAGAAGAGCATGATGAATGGGAGGAATCAGTGGTAGGTACCAGAACCAATATTACGAGTTCGTTTTTACCTGCGGGTGCTCGCTCCTTAGAAGTTGAAGATGTTAGCCCTTTTCAAGTCGGCGATCAAGTTATTGTATTTCATCCCTCTACGGATAAATGGCTGGCCTCTATCAATTATGGAGATACCGACTCTGACGATGATTGGGAACCCGGAGAGATAGACATTCTATACAATAGAACCATTAAGGCGATCTCTCCAGAAGAAAATAAAATCATACTGGATGTTCCGATTTATGATCATTTGGATAATGATTTAGCGCAAGCCGAAATTTATGTTTTGGATGAACCAAATATCATCAGAAAATCAGGAGTGGAAAATTTACGAATTGTGGTAGAAACCGATGACGATACAGATGAGAGTCATGCCTGGAGTGGAATCCTTTTCGAGGGAGCGGAAGATTGTTGGGCAAAGGAAGTAACCGTTTTGCACTTTGTCTATGCAGCCGTTTACACCAATGTGGCCAATCGAATTTCTGTGCTGAATTGTAGTGGACTAGAACCGCACTCCGAAGTAGATGGCGCGCGGAGGTACAACTTTGCCGTCAATCCATTTTCCAATAATATTCTTTTCCAAAATTGCAGAACCAGTTGGGGCAGACACAGCTATGTTTCCAACGGAAAAAGCGCAGTGTCAGGAATCGTTTTTCACAATTGCGAAAGCGAACACGACTACACTGCTAGTGAAGGCCATCGAATGTGGAGCCAGGCCATGCTTTTTGACAACATAACATTTACAAATCCCGAAGGCCAGCAATTAATGGGCTTGTACAATCGAGGTAGTTGGGGCGATAGCCACGGATGGGGTGCCGTAAATAGCGTTGCCTGGAACATCACAATGGACCCCGAACGCGAATTGATTTTGCAACAACCTCCTGGTCGACAAAACTATGCCATCGGTTGCAAAGCTATGGTTGAAGACAATTATGTCTATGACCATGCGCGAGGATATGAAGAATCAACTGGCACGGCAGTGACACCCGCTTCTTTGTATTTGGCACAATTGAAAGCCCGCCAAAAACATGGTTCTTATCCGGATGCTCCCATTGATTTGGAAGGTGTTTATGAAAATGGAGAAGTATTGTTGACCTGGAAAGACCTAGCAGGAGATGAAGAGGAATACCTAGTTCAATTTTCTAATGACAATGGAAATTCTTTTCAAAAGGCAGAAACGGTTTCGCGAAATAGTACTTCTTATACCTCGGATGGAAATGGGCAGATGGGGACGGTGGTTTATCGAGTAGCTGCTAAAAAAGGGAAGGCGCTTTCTCCATGGTCAAACACAGTTGAGTTGGAATTGCTTACAGGATACTGTGATGACCCAATTCCAGGACTAGATGTATTTCCGAACCCAGCTACTAGTGAAGTGCAATTATACGCAGAGGCGGGCTTACGTTCGGTCTATGTAGTGGATGTGTTAGGTCGGCCGATAGCAAGGCATGGTGCGGTGTCAACAATAGATATACGGGACTGGCCTCCTAGCGTTTATTTCTTGAGGATAAGAGATGAGGAGGATCGAATTTGTTTGTATAAGTTAGTAAAGGAATAAAATTTATAAATCAAGTCAGGGTATTTGAAGAGCTGTTCCGTTGTGGGGTGGCTCTTCTTTTTAGATTTGAACTAAGATTTAATTTTATACCATAGCGAAAAGCATTAACTCCTTTACCACTTATTATAGCTAAGAGATAGAGCTTCTGTTAGCTATAGTGTATTATTCTTTATTGAATCTACGTGTATTATTTTATCATTTACAGTATCTATAAATTCGACCCGGTTATATGTCGGATTCACAAGGTAGTTGAAATGTGTTACGAAGTTCATTTCCGTTTTCTCAATTACCTTAATCCAATATTTGATATCTAATCTTTCCGATGGCCTTTCGTATATAATAAAGGATAAATTTCTTCTTCCTCGTGAAGTGGATTTTACAATTGAATCACGATTTATTACTACAGGTAGATTTTTAACTAGTTCTATGGTTAAAAATTCATCTCGTTCAATATCTTTTTGATTCAAGAGCTTTTTGTCTTCACAATAACTTCTTCTAGATACCAAGTCTAAAATACAGGCGTCTACTGTTTTAATTAGGAATTTTGATCCAATAATTCCATCTGCTATAAGTTCATTGTTATCCTGCTTTAAACTTAATGTATCATTTTGAATATAATAAGACCCTTTCCGTTTTATGTCTCCTGCGTGCCCACTTGTTTCGAAGATAAATGCACCATTCTTTAGAAAGTGAAATTGAAAAATTGTCTCATACCAATAACCTTCATAGAATTTTTTCAATTGAACAATTTCGTTATTGCTTGAACAACTGAGAAGAAAGATAAAGCTAGTAAGAAGTAAAATGTATTTTCTTGAGTTCATTTTTTCCATTGTGATCAACTGAAGAAAGCGGAACGGCGCAACGAAATACGCTGCGATTTTTTCTTGCAAACTAAGTGCACTAATTAACGAATCCACAAACTAGTCAACCACCAAAATTCACACATCATCCACCCTCCCCTGAAAGTACAACTTCCGATTCGTCATGTCAAAAGCAATCAAATGACCAAGGCCAGCGCTTTGAAAACTACAACCATTGTCTATGCAAAGCGAAGGAAGTTGATCAAGGGTCAAGAGGGCACTTTCAATCACTGTTTGTTTGGTAGGCGTGTGTCCGTGAACAATCACTCGTTTCCCCATCCATTCTTTATTGATGTCTCCTTCAAAGTGTCGAATCCAAAGCATCTCATGAAGGTCGTTGAGCGGATTTTCAAGTTTAAAATTTAAACCGGCATGAACCAATATGTAATCATCCACTTCGAGGAAGTAACCAAGTTGCCTCATCCATTCAATGTACTTGACAGGGATGTCTTCATTTTTATCAACGCCAAAACTTTTTAGGGTCATGGGTTCACCATCGTACCAACTTTTGGTTTTGTTGATTTCGTCGATGAACATTTGCTCGTGATTGCCTCGGAGGCAAAAAATGGAATAGCCTTGTTGTTGCAATTGCCAGATGTAATCTATAACCCCTTTGCTATCAGGCCCACGATCTATGTAGTCACCGAGTAGGTACAATTGGTCTTGCTTGCTGAATTTTATTTCGAGCAATAAAGTGTAGAATGTTTTTAAGCATCCGTGGATGTCAGATATGGCAATTCGTCTCAAGAGAAATTAGTACTTGGTGAAATTAAAGTTATAAGAAATGTGTTATATCCATGCTCACGTTAAATAAGAGGATATGTCATATCGGTAAATTCAATGAATGTTAGATGGCTTTTATACAAGTACCTATTGTAGTTGGGACGGAAAAAAGAGGTAGTAGCAAAGAACGCCTTTTATTTTTGGGCGTACAAATGATTGTAGCGTAAAATTTTAAACATATTATGAATATATCAGATGGAAACCCTATTTTTGCTACTCACTTTTCAGTAGCAACAAAAGAATAACGTCAGAATGAAATTATTCTTTGAGCAATTCTAAATATGAAAAACACAATTATTTTTCGATATTTTTTCTTAGTACTATTTTGCTGTTTCGCCGTTTCGGCCATCAGCCAAAACCCCTTTGAATTGGAGCACCGATTAGAGGAGGGAGAAGTGGAGGTAAAGGCGCAACTCAATCCAGGCAATCCATTTGAAAAAGAGGCGCTAGGGAATGCGGTAGTTTCACCTCCTTCTGATAAAAAGGAAGGCGCGAAATCAGCAACCGGTTTTCGGGTAAAGAAAATTCAGGCCGGCCCCTCTAGTCGTTTCAAATTTTGGATCATGACGATTTCATTGGTTCTGCTGACTTTGTTATTCGTGCTTTATAGCTCATTGGTGAGTAAAGCGTATCGCGGATTTTTGAATGAAAATTTCTTAAAAATGATCCATCGGAATGAAGGGCGAATCGTTTCCATTCCTTATCTATTACTATATGTACTTTACTTTGTAAGTGCAGCTACCTTTATATATCTACTTTCTGAACACATTGGCGACCTTCTATTCAAAGAGCCAGTGAACCAGTATTTCGTCTGTTTGGCCGGTGTAGGTCTTGTGCTTTTAGTCAAACATATTACATTAATCATACTTTCTTTAGTCTTTCCAATTGCTAAAGAGATTCGACAATACAGCTTTACGATTATCGTGTTTAACATCATTTTAGGCATTTGTCTTCTTCCTTTTAACCTGTTCATAGCCTTTACGGCGCCAGGTTTAGCTCAAGGGCTCATTTATTTGGCCCTGGCATTGATCCTTGTCCTGTATATATATCGTTCCTTTCGAGGGCTTTTAATCGCAGGTCGTTATTTGTCCTTTCACAAATTTCATTTTTTTATGTACCTTTGCACTATCGAAATAGCTCCGGTCTTATTGATAGTGGCATTATTGAATGGCGGGGGAGTTACTCATTAACGTATTACACAAAATATAATTTGTTGATTGCTTTGAATTAGTTACTTTAAGTAAAGTGCTTCAATACAACTTTTTATTTTTTGTTGTTGATAAGTTTAAAAAAACGCACAAGTTGGTAGCACAGTGTTGCTCTCTTGATTAAGCTTTTTTTACTAAAATCATTTTAATAAATGACCTCAAACAGTAAAGCAGTGGTTGAATCCTACAAAAGAATTAGGACCATACTCGTATCCCAACCAAAACCAGAAAGATCACCCTACTTTGACCTTGAACAAAAATACAATCTCCAAATAGATTGGAGACCTTTTATTCACGTGGAAGGATTGACGGCTAAGGAATTTAGAAAAGCCAAAATCCGACCAAATGAATACTCTTGTGTTTTATTTACAAGTAAGAATGCTATTGATCACTTTTTCCGTATTTGCGAGGAAATGAGAATCGAAATGTCTCAAGACACTAAGTATTTTTGCCTTTCGGAAACGATTGCAAACTACTTGCAAAAGTTCATTGTCTACAGAAAGCGTAAAGTCTTCGCAGGTAAGAAAACCATCGAAGATCTTAAAGCGCCATTGATGAAGCATCGAGAAAAGGAAACTTTCCTCATGCCTTGTAGCAATTTGGGTAGTCAAAGAGTCTCCAAATTTATGACTGACAATGAATTCAACTGGAAAGATGCAATGATGTATCAAACAGTAAGTAGTGACTTGTCGGACCTAACGGATGTAACCTATGATGTACTGGTCTTTTTCAGTCCACTAGGTATCAAGTCTCTTTTTGAGAACTTCCCAACCTTCGAACAAAATGATACCAGAATGGCCATCTATGGTAAGTCGACAGAAGCGGCTACTATAAAAGAAGGCCTTACGGTAAACATATTAGCACCAGCTCCAGAAACACCTTCTATGACAATGGCCCTGAAAAGGTACTTGTCTCAATCCAACAAGTAGAAGGAGTGAGCAGAACGAAAAAAAAGCAGAAGCCTCGGTAAATTTTTACTGGGGCTTTTGTGTATCTAAGGATATGGGGAATCTGGTAGAAAGCTATATTTCTTAGAACACTCAATTTGTATTATTAAGGAAGCGTTCAGCTCTGTGTATGGTGCGACCCTGACAGGGTCGAAAAAAGCGGTTCTCTTAATTGCTAACCTATTGCGACCTATCTGAGGCCATAAAAGCCAGACCTCAGATAGGTCACAGTAGGTTTAGGTTAAATATACTAAGGGCTTTCCGACCCCCTATCGGGGTCGCACGACTCTGAATAATTACTTATTAAGAACTAACAACCTCTCAAATGAACCTCATTCAAAAAATAAAAACCAACCTCCAATCCCCCCTCCCCGGTAAAGCAGCGCAGGATAAAATGTCCCACGCTATTCGAAAGCACGCGACAAATATCCCGGATGACGCCAGAACGGCTTGCGTATTAGCATTGTTATATCCAAAAAAAGAAGGATGGCACATAGCTTTCATAGAACGCCAATCCTCTCATCCGGACGATAAACATGGCGGCCAAATCAGCTTCCCTGGAGGTATGCAAGAATCCAGTGATCCATCATTGGAATACACTGCTTTGCGCGAAGCATATGAAGAAATTGGAATACCTATGAAAGCAGTGAAGGTACTTGGCCCAACAACGCCACTCTATATTCCCGTTAGCAATTTTCAAGTGTTTCCCTTCGTAGGTTATTTGGACGCAACACCTATTTTCGAGGCGCAGCCTTCAGAAGTACGATCAATTCTCGAAGTCCCCCTCAATGATTTAGCTAACCCAGAAACCCGTAAAAGGACAGATATGAAAATATCTAAAAAAATGACTTTGAAGAAAGTACCTTACTACGATGTCGAAGGTCACATTCTTTGGGGAGCTACCGCTATGATGCTTAGAGAAATGTTGGAGGTAATGGAGCTTGTGGAGGATTGAAGGTTTTCAACTGCAACCCCAACTTCAAAGCGCTCCCTTCGTGAATACAGAGTCCGCATATTAAGGGAATTGAAGTTGAAGTTGAAGTTGCCCTTGAGATTGAACTTGTATTTTAGGTCGCTTCCTTCATTGATTTTTCGTAAATTTGTTCTCGAAATCAGTAACTTAGTATAGATGTAGTAACAACAAAAAATTAACTTAGTATAGTAGAGTTTATTCCAAATAGAATGGTACGGTCGGCCGGAAACAGAACACCGAAGGCCCGAAACCGAATAACCTCTAGTGATCTAAATTATTTTTTGTGTCATAAATAAGAGCCTAAAATAACATGGAAAAAATCGCACCATACCAACCCAAAAACAAACTCCGTCTGGTAACCGCTGCCGCCCTTTTTGATGGCCATGATGCCGCCATCAATATCATGCGCCGGATCCTGCAAAGCTCCGGAGCGGAGATCATACACCTTGGACACAATCGTTCCGTACAGGAAATCGTGAATACAGCGATTCAAGAAGACGTTCAAGGTATTGCCATTACCTCTTACCAAGGTGGCCACAACGAATTTTTTAAGTACATGTACGACTTGCTCAAAGAGCGAGGTGCAGGTCATATCAAAATTTTTGGAGGAGGTGGAGGTACCATTTTGCCTACAGAGATAGAGGACTTACAGAACCACGGTATCTCTAGGATATACGCTCCGGATGACGGCCGTAAGATGGGCTTGCAGGGAATGATTAACGACTTAATGGAGCAGTGTGATTTTCCGATGGGTCAAAAATTGAATGGAGAACTTAAAAGAGTAGGAGATGGCGATCCGGGGACGGTAGCTAGATTGATTACGGCTGTTGAAAATTTTCCGGAAGAGAATAAAAAATGGTTGACGCAATTGCAAAAAGGTATTGCAAACAAAACAACTCCAGTTCTTGGAATCACAGGGACAGGAGGAGCTGGAAAATCCAGTTTGGTTGATGAGTTGGTGCGCCGTTTCTTAATGGACTTTGATGACAAAAGTATTGCAATCGTTTCTGTAGATCCATCTAAAAGAAAAACCGGAGGAGCATTGTTGGGAGACCGTATTCGAATGAATGCCATTAATAAAGATCGGGTGTATATGCGTTCTTTGGCTACTCGACGATCCAACCTTGCCTTATCCAAACACGTACAAGGAGCTATTGATATACTGAAAGCAGCTAACTATGATCTGATTATTATAGAAACTTCTGGTATCGGACAATCGGATACAGAAATCATAGACCACTCTGATGTTTCTCTTTATGTGATGACGCCAGAATATGGTGCCGCTACTCAGCTGGAAAAAATCGACATGCTCGATTTTGCAGATATTATCGCGATCAATAAATTTGACAAACGAGGAGCCTTGGACGCTCAGCGCGATGTCAAAAAACAATATCAACGTAATCATCAGCTTTGGGATGTAGACCCAGAAACGCTTCCTGTCTATGGAACCATTGCTTCTCAATTCAATGACCCTGGAATGAATCAACTCTATCGCAGTCTGATAGATTTGGTAGATAAAAAAACAAAGGCTGCATTGAAATCTACGTTCAAGGCTGGCGAAGGGATGAGTGAAAAAATCTACATCATTCCTCCTGCGAGAATACGTTACCTTTCTGAGATTTCTGAAAACAATCGTCAGTATGATCGTTGGGTTGATCGTCAATGTGAATTGGCCAGACAGCTTTTTGGCTTGAAGCAAACGATGGAGGTTATTGGAAAACAGAAAGACGTAGAAGGATTGTTGGAGAAATTACAACAAACATATACTGACTTAGAATTGGACCTGGATGGAAGTTGTAAAAGAATCCTAGATAACTGGGAAGGAAAGAAAGAAGCTTATGCTGCTGATGAGTTTGTGTACCTTGTTAGAAATAGAGAAATCCGCGTTCCGACGTTCACGACTTCTTTAGCTCATTCCAGAATTCCAAGAGTTGCGTTACCTCGTTATAAAGACTGGGGTGAAATTCTTCGCTGGGTTCTGATGGAAAACGTCCCTGGAGAATTCCCATACACCGCCGGAGTATTTCCATTCAAACGACAGGGAGAAGATCCAACCCGAATGTTTGCCGGAGAAGGTGGCCCAGAAAGAACCAATCGCCGATTCCATTATGTCTCTTTAGATATGCCTGCGAATCGATTGTCTACCGCATTTGATTCGGTGACCTTATATGGAGAAGACCCAGATCTACGTCCTGATATTTATGGAAAGATCGGAAACTCAGGAGTCTCCGTTTGTTGTTTAGACGATGCAAAAAAGCTATATAGCGGTTTCGACCTATGTAGTCCAAAGACCTCCGTTTCTATGACCATCAATGGTCCGGCGGCAACCATTTGTGCTTTCTTTATGAATGCAGCTATTGATCAGCAATGCGAATTGTACATCAAAGAAAACAAGCTGGAGCACTTGGTAGAAGCAAAGTTAAAAGAACAGTACGACGATAAAGGAGGGTCACGGCCGCAATACCGTGGTGAGATTCCAAAAGGAAATGATAGCCTTGGATTACTATTGTTAGGAATCACGGGAGATCAGATTCTAGAACCTGAGGTTTATGCGCCGCTAAAAGCAAAAGCATTAAATTCTGTAAGAGGAACCGTACAAGCGGACATCTTGAAAGAAGACCAGGCACAGAATACCTGTATTTTTTCCACAGAGTTTTCTCTGAAATTGATGGGAGATGTACAGGCTTATTTCATAGATCATGCGATTCGGAATTTCTATTCTGTTTCCATTTCGGGCTATCACATTGCGGAAGCAGGAGCAAATCCAATTTCGCAGTTGGCATTTACCTTATCCAATGGTTTTACTTTCGTGGAATACTACGTCAGTCGAGGTATGAACATCAATGACTTCGCACCGAACTTATCCTTCTTCTTCTCCAATGGAATTGACCCGGAGTATGCAGTCATCGGAAGGGTAGCGCGTCGCATCTGGGCGAAAGCAATGAAGTTGAAATACAAAGCGGATGCCCGTTCTCAAAAACTAAAATACCATATTCAAACTTCTGGTCGCTCCCTACACGCACAAGAAATTTCTTTCAACGATATTCGTACAACGCTTCAAGCACTTTACGCAATTTATGACAATTGTAACAGTCTGCACACGAATGCATACGATGAAGCGATTACCACACCAACGGAGGAATCTGTTCGTAGAGCGATGGCCATTCAGTTGATCATCAATAGAGAACTAGGCTTAGCTAAAAATGAAAACCCATTACAAGGTGCATTCATTATTGATGAGCTAACAGATTTGGTAGAAGAAGCAGTATTACTAGAGTTTGATAGAATCACAGAACGTGGTGGCGTGCTAGGTGCGATGGAAACAATGTACCAGCGCAGCAAGATTCAAGATGAATCTTTATACTACGAGACCTTGAAGCATACGGGTGAATTCCCAATTATTGGAGTGAATACGTTCTTATCCAAAGATGGTTCTCCAACAGTCTTACCTAAAGAGGTTATCCGAGCTACAGAGGAAGAGAAACAAGCTCAGATTACAACGCTGGAAAACTTGAAGGCAGCGGATGTAGAACATTCCAACAATATGTTGACGGCCTTGCAGAAAGCAGCGATCAATAATGAAAATATTTTTGATGTGCTGATGGAGACGACGAAGTTTTGTTCTTTGGGGCAGATTACGAATGCGTTGTATGCGGTTGGGGGGCAGTATCGGAGGAATATGTAGGGGTGTTGTTTTTAAGAAAAAAAAGAGTCAGATTCGGAATGAGTCTGGCTCTTTTTTTTGAGCAAATCAGAAGGAAATCGCCCCTTGATGGAAGATAATGATAACGTCTATCCTGTCATCCAGAGGGAGTAAGGTAGGGACGAGTCGAGGGAATCACCGCTTCGAAATCTTATTATTACTAATCGACTTTTGCCGCGAACATTTAAACCGACTAATCTCCTCACTCCGCTTTTTTAAATGTTTTTTACTAACCCCACTATTCACCCGCTTCCGCCAAAGTTTGAAACTCTTTAGCTTCAAATTCCGACGCATAAGATCAATCACCTCCTTCTCCGTTAGCTCAAATTGGAATAGAATCGCCTCGAAAGGCGTTCGGTCTTCCCAAGCCATTTCTATAATTCGATCCAGGTCAGCTTCTTCAAATGTTTGTTTCATTATAATTTGCTTTTCAGATATATTATTTAATACTAGACATCCCGCCATCCAAAGATAAGATCTGCCCGGTCATCCAAGAGGACTGATCAGAAAGCAAAAAAGCAGCCATCTGAGCAACGTCTTCCGGAGTACCAATTTTCTTCATTGGATGTTTCTGCGCATTCGCTTCCTTCTTTTCGTCATTGCTCAAAAGCTTAGCAGCCAGTGGCGTATCAGTGAGAGAAGGGGCAATGGCGTTCACCCGAATGGCAGGCGCCCATTCCGCAGCCAGTGATCTGGTCAATCCTTCAATCGCACCTTTTGATGCAGCGACTTGCGAATGAAAATTAAAACCAAGCTGAACAGCTACGGTAGAAAAAAGAACAACAGAAGCACTTTCCGCGGCTTTCAACTTAGGCATCACCGCTTGTAATATTTTTACAGCACCAACTACTTGCAGTTTATAATCTTCTACAAAAGCAGCTGCTTTGATTCGGTGGAAAGGTTTTAAATTAATGCTTCCAGGGCAGTAAGCTACACCATCTAAATGCTCCGGCAAAAAATCTAAATCCATCGTTTCCGCCATTACGTCAAGAGCAGCGTATTGAATATTAGTCGAGCTCTCTTCTGGCTGATGTTGGTTGTAAGTAGCATATACCTGATGACCAGCTTCTGCAAGTATTTGACAAAGCGATTTTCCAATTCCGGATGAGCCGCCAATGATTAAATAATTTTTCATAAAGGGTTTATTGTTTTGTAATTCTTGAGAACTGTAATAATTTGCGACGGCTCTGCGGTCGGAAGCATTGGGTTGTGGTTTACGCCTAACCTACTGTGACCTCTTTGAGGTCATTAAAGCCGGACCTCAGAGAGGTCACAGTAGGTTAGAGTTTGTGGGCTAAGGTTTTTTCCGACCCCATCGGGGTCGCAGCATCTCATCATTTCAGAGTAATAGCATCAATCTCCAATCGAAAAGGCTCCGCTATTTTATTAGAAATCAGGATCGCAATTTCCTCTAGAACCTCTCCAGCATAATTTGGCATATCCAGTTGTCTACCTCGAAAAGCAGGAGTCATATCGGCCAACGGAATCTCAATAGTCTGCCAGTCCGTCCCTGTTTCAAAATGATAGATGTAAGAATGGCGATCGTACTTGTCTGGTTTTATTCTGAACTGGTACCGTTTGCCATCTCCTTTCAGCCGTATCGTCATCGTAGAAAATGCAGCGACATTCTTTTGATCACAGCGATAACGCACAGACGAAAAACCACCGTTGTTTTCCAGAGAAACCTCCCCATGAAAAACGCCATTCCCATCTGAGTTAATTTCGAAATGGCCATCAGACCGTCCGCCCATGACCACATCATCTACTATGGCCCAATTACTTAGGTCAGCGTCCTTGGTGAAATCAAAGAGGATCATATTATTTAAGCTTAATATAGAGATAAAGAGAAGATGAAATAAAATCATACTTAGAAGACAATAAAATGGCTATTTTGTTTAATGAATTTTACGTTTCGTCGAACAATTTTTTTGAAGATTTGCCTCCTTTAGAAGAGATTTAGCAATCCGGATTTGGCGTTCACTCGGAATGATAGGGAAGATGTCTTCTCATCTTAGACTTGCGAACTTGGGTTATCTCACCTTTCGCCCTTTCCAGCTATAGCGTTTTACGATATTACCCAAGGTGCCAATGCCGACTATGTATAGTATATGTAACAACTGAGAGGGGAGAAAAGAGCGCATCAAATCCTTTCGGGAAAAGAAAGAAGTCATAGTGCTCAGTAGTAGATAGTCTACGGCCATTTTTAGGAATAGTTGTCCGACAGCGAGCATCCAGGCGAGTTCCCAAAAAGGAATTAAACAGAAGTTTAGAATCAAATTCCAACAAAAAAAATACACGACTACCAATTGCAGCGTCACTCCCTTTTGCGGATAAGCGGAGGATTTGGAAGCCCATCGAATTCGTTGTTGAATGAAATCGCTCCAGGTGGGTTGTGCTTTGGTATAGACGACGGCATTTGCATTTTTCAAATAATGAACCTGCCCAGGGTAAACCGCTGCTATTTTTTGCATCAGCAACATATCGTCACCAGAAGCGAGGTGGTCGATGCCTTCAAAACCGTTTACTTCTTCAAAGGCTTTTTTAGCGTAAGCGATATTTGCACCATTGCCCATGAGCATATATCCTTTGCTCACTCCTGCACCGGTAATCCCCATCATACCACAGAAGTCAAGCGATTGAAACTTTTCTAACAATGATTTTTCATCTACCATGCTTACTGGCCCTGCAATCATCTTTACCTTGTGGTCTTCATAATATGCAACGATTAAGGATAGCCAAGAAGGGCCCATATAACAATCTGCATCCGTGGTGATAATTAAATTTCCACTAGCTTTTTTGATTCCGGTGGCCAACGCTAATTTTTTAAATGCCTGCTGCGCTAACTCTGGATAATCAGCCAAGCGTAGTACTCGTACTTGCGGATCTTCAAAGGCTTCTGCCAAATTCGCGGTATCGTCATCCGAGTGATCGTCTATGACAATAATTTCAAAAAGGGATTTGTGATAGTCTTGTTGGAGAAGTGCTCTTATGCAAGTTTCGATACTTTCCTCCTCGTTTCGTGCAGGAACCAGAATGCTTACTTTCGTTTGCCTAGCTGATTTTTTAAACTCAGGTTTATAAACGGGGATGGCGTTCCAATCGAGGTAGTAGCGCATCATCAGTAATGCGTAGCAGCAGAGTAGGGAAAGGGAGACCAGCAGGTAGATTAGCAATGGTGGGATAATGAGGTTTAGATTACTAAAAAACGTGGATTTTTTTTACTGAAAGAACTGATCGTATTCGCTCCCATCTTCATTTCGTTTCGGTGGATCGTTTTGCCTGATCTCTGGTTTAATGGCTTTAGGTGCGTTTAAGTCCAGTGGTTTCTCGTTTGATAAATCTTCAAAATCAGCCTCGGTATTATCCACTTCCTCAAAGTCTGCAAAGTCCGGTCGGGCACGGTCTTCAAAATCTGCTTGCATCTTTTCTACTTTTTTCGATAAAAATGCTTTCAGTAATAAATACCCAGAGATTACCGGAAAGCCAAGGACCGTCAGGACCGTCATGCCTAGTCCACGGAGGAAATTAGTTTTTAAGGTATTGAGTAACCACTTACCATAGTTTAGCACTACTTTATAGTTGATGATCAAGGCACCGAGCAACATGAAAGGAGCCAGCGCACTCAGAATGGTAAATATACCTGTGGCCAGATAATACAAACCAATGAAGATGGCGACTAAAAATACAATGCTTAATATTGAGTTGAATGGATTTACGTCAACTTTTCGAGATCCCATAGGTAGTTATTAATTATTTTGAACAGTTAATGATTTCTAAATGAACAGCTAAAATAGGGATTTGTTGGTAAAGGATGCTCTGCTTTAGACGAAATTCGGTTTTTTAAAGAAGAGATTGGTAATTATTTCCTGGAAGCTACTTAAAAATGACCTTCACCATCTCCGTTTGCTGCGCTGTTCTTATTTCTACAAAGAAGAGTCCTTGTCCTATGTGCTCTTTTTTCAACTGTAAGGTTTTGGCATATTGTTGACTTCGAAAGAAGACTTCTTTGCCGGTGATATCAAACACCCTCAGGTCATAAGCGCCATTGAAATCTGGTAACTTTAAGGTAATCACATCATCGGAAGGGATTGGGAAAGCTTCAATAGTCTTCTCATTTAACAATTCATCTACATCAATGGCAATGGCTGCGCAAAGCAATTCGTGTAAAAATAGCTGACCTTCTGTTATGAAATTATCAAGGTAAACAGAATAGGAACTTTCGAACGCAGACTGATGAGTTGCCCCAACTGCAGTCACCAGGAAGTTAGGAATATCAAACGACTCGATATAATTGTGAATCGAACCACTTCCATTGACCGACATGAAATCAAAGCCCAATACGTTTGCGAAGCCATGTGCATAAGGAACCACATCATCCTGATCACCGTGATAACTCATGATGGGAATATCGCCGTCCTTGATCCAGTCTAATTTATGAATGGCCCCAGCCAAATTTATAACCCCCTGCACTTCCGAGGAATAGCTTTGGTTTTCAGCCGTTCCTGTACTTCCTTCCAGCCCTCCATTGAGCGTCAGTATATCTGTAAGATAATCAGGGATACTATCGGAACTATCTAGGTATCCAACTTGCACGGCCATGATGGCTCCGGCAGACACTCCACCAACGTAGATGTGATTGGGATCTATTTTATACTTATTCGTAGTCGCTGCATCTTCCCGAAAATGGCGAACGACTGCTTTCATATCTCCAACGGCTCTAATAGCGGCATCTAACATGTCGAGAGAATCGGGAATACCTAAGGTGAGCGGATATAAGCGGTAGCTCATAGTGGCGGTAACAAACCCCTTTTTGGCAAAGGTATAACAGAGTGTATCCATATCTGATCGCTCTCCTGCAACGAAAGCGCCGCCATGCGCCCAAATGATAAGTGGCCTTTTTTCAACCAGATCTCCTTCCGGTTGAAAAACATCCATCTCTAAATTAATGGGATTTCCATCGGCCAATGTATTTGAACCATATTGTTCTATCGTCTTAGATATGTCATTAAAGACATCGTAATAGTAACGAATACCATTACAACCCTCAACGTTCTGTGCAGAACTATTTTGGTGGATAAACAGAAAGGCAAATAAGAGTAAAGTGTAGGACTTTGTCATAACTTTTTAGTTTTAGGCAGCTATTATAATTACTCATTACTTTTTAGAAAAGTAATGAGTAATCAAACCAAAGTTATGAAAAAATGAGGGTTAGCCAAAATACAACTTCAATTCCTGTAATTTGCGTATTACGGGAATTGAAGTTGAAGTTGCTCTTGAAGTTGAGCTTGTAATTAAGGTTAGGTTATTTTTTTTCCTGCTTCTTCAGCTCATCAAAAACCAAATTCAATCCAACACGTGCATTTATATTATTAGTTCCGTAAGGCTGAACAGCTACGGCTATATTATCTGTTGCCAGGAAGAATTGAACAGGTCCCTTTCGGGCAATAAGGTTGAGGCCGATATTAAAGTACGCATTGTTTCGGACGCTATAGGTTAATCCCGCAGAGAAGTTTTTATTGAGGGTGTAATGTGCTCCTAGTCCGAATGCAAAGAAGTTGCGGCCTCGGTAAAATTCATTATTTACAGTAGCAGCCAGCTGTACTTTATTATTGAGTTTGTAGGTGGCATTCATATAAACACGAGTTGGTATTTTAGTCTCGTAATTATTTATCGAAGTTTGAAAATCGAATATATTTCGCACTGTATCTATAGACGAGGTAATAGATAAGGAGTCTCCGGTAAGTGCCCCTTTGAGATCCAGACCAGAGAAGGTATTAGAGCCTTTGCTGGTGTAATTGACCACGTCATTTTTCCAATTAATTTTTCCCAAATCCAAAATACTTGCTCCGATAGAAAGCCGGTCAGAAACTTCATAGTTCATACCGAGGTCTAAAGCATAACCTCTATTCTTGGTGGTGAAATTTTTAAATTGGATCATTTCCCTCCAGCTGTATTCGATGTTATAACCGGACAGGGTATCAAATAAAAGTACCTCACTAAAGGAAGAACTGTTGATCAGATAATCACTATTAATCGTCAATTGATAGACATCCGGATCAGTATACAAGGAGACATCTGTTCGTTCTGTAGAAATGTCACCTACACCTAACAATAGTTTTACTTTTGCTCCAATCTGTAGTTTCCCAAATGAAAGCGCAGTCCCTAACCCTATTTCATTATAGGCAATGGTATGTTGATCAGGACCAAAAGCAATCTCCTGATCAATGAATTGGCTATTCCCTTGAAGAAACAATCGAGGTAAAGACTCTGGATAAAAAAGATAATTACTGGATTTAGAGGCCTGGTGAAGACTAAGTGTCACTTTATCATTCAGCCGATAGCTGACATGGAGGTTTTCAAACTCTTGATTTATCCTCAAGGTGTTTTCATCCATTAGGTTTTCCAAAAGAGCATCTACGTTGAGCCGAACGGTAGAGTCGCTGATGCTTTGTAACAATTCACCTACAGAGCCTACGTTGTGATAATAGTTACCGAAAATGCCTGGTAAGCTGATGACTAGTTTTTCTTTGGGAGCCAGCGCCGGATTCATCTTGGTGCTTTGCAAGAGCTCTGGCATTAGTTGCAAACTCAGTTCATTTTGAGCGGAAGCGGAAAGAAAAAAGAAAGAGGCAATGAGAAAGGGCAGTATTTTTCTGTACATTTTTAAGTTAGGAGGTTAGTAAGTTTATATAAGTGAATAGGGGACTGTGCGCTAAAAAAAGAACTTAATCTCGAATGCCTAGTTTCATCCCTGCCCGAATACGGACTTCGTTGTCTCGGTATACTTTTACGGACTGTGTGCCATTATTAGTAGTGGAAAATTTCGCATTCATCAATAATTTTGTTGCCCCACGAATACCCTCAAAGCGCTCTTCATCGAATTTGCTAAACGTAATTTTTTCCGTTGCTCCAGTAGGATTACCATCTCCATCTACAGGTGCTGCTCCCATGATGACCGGATCTTCTATAAACATGGAATCCAATATCACTCCTAGCATATCAGCGAAGTACAATTGCATAGTGACATCCAATGCTATTTCATTTTCGGTAACGACCTTAAACTCTGCATAAATGACATCTGAACTATTGCTCAAATTAATGGCAAAAGTATCCCTCGCCTCAAAGCCAGTTGCTAAACCATGAATGGGTATATCTACTTCCATCTGTACTTTAAAGTAACTCGAATCAGTCATAAAACCTCTGATGGACGTTAGCGAATCTGGGTTCGGTACTGCGTCTACATCATAATCCACTGCTACAGGATTAGAGCCCAGTAAAACATCTATGTTAGAATTTTCTTTAGTAAAATCGAAGCTCGTATATTTGATGACCCCAACTTCATCCAAAGCAGGATAGGCGATGTCAATTTCATCGAGGTAGTCCGATTCCAAGGGTAATAATTCGCCAAGGGCAGTGATCACATTGACAACGTCTGCTTGGGAACGAACGGGAATACCAAAGGAGTTTTCAATATTTAGCGTCAGTCTAGGATCCGTAAAATAAACGTCTCCACGCGTCCAGTTTTCAAAGAAATCAATAAGAATTGTATCGCGTTCAAAATCATACAAATCATTACCAAGGTAACCTTCCACATAGGAAGCGACCAAACCCTCCAACACGACAAAACAAGATTGTAAGGTGTCTCTATTTCCAGTGTTCTGACCCACAGAAACGTACTCTATATTAATGATGTTATCAATCGCCTCTAGGCGGTATTCGCTAACATCTACACCTGGAAGGAGGTTTCCTCCAATTACCGGATTTCCGGAACCACTGTAAGCGCCAACCGTTCGTGTTTCTGAAAATGGGATTCCATTTTTGGTCATCGTAGGCATGGTGACTGTTACTTCCACTGGCTCCAAGTGCTCTGAGCCAAAGCCCCACTTGAGTAGTCCTTCTTTTAAGATGGCATAATCGAGGTCAACCCCATTTACAGCATTATATGGAATGAAAGTATTAGTGTCTTGAAGAGGAATCGGAATCAAATCGTAATTACCCAGTACATTGAAAATTTCACCCGAAGTTTTTGCTTTGACAGAGCCTTTGTAATTTAATGTAATAAGACCATCATCATCAAATTGTATAAAAGTAGTACTATCAAATTTTTCCAATAGGTCCTGCAAAGTCGCGCTCGTGTTAATCAAAGGAATGGCGTATTCCGCATCGTAACCATCAAGAACAATATCTTTTGATTCGTATTTCTTACAAGAATAAGTCGAGATAACGACTAGTAAAAGAAAAAGGGAGGTGCCAGTAAACCAGCGATAGGTGGAGGTATTTTGATTTGACATATGACTTTTTTTACGGATCAATAACCGCATAGAAGTGGCGGATATTGCTGCTGTTACTATTAGGGTAATGTTAAGGGAGTCTTTGTGAGGGTAGCTAGAAATTAAATATCTATGACACAGAAAATGATTGTAGTGGTCTAAGTTAACTTTTCGTTGTCACTACTTGTACTCAAAGAAACGCCTAAATGTGACAAGACGCTACAACAATTGATCACGGATGATTGGAATTGCTTGATGGCAGACATTTTTTGTGGTTTGTTCTATAAAACAAACTGCTGTCCTAATTTTGGGATTTCCACTCCTTTCTTAAAGCCATTCTTTCCTAAAAAATCCCGTAACGCCTGTTGCCGATCCAATACTCCATGAACGAGGAAAATCTTCTTTGCCGATTTCTTCTGATTTTTGATAAAGTCTAAAATTTCATTCCGATCAGCGTGAGCAGAAAAAGAATCCATAATTTCCACCTCTGCCTTGACAGGCTTCACTTCTCCGAATAATTTGATTTCACTAATTCCATCGCGGAGCATGCCCCCCGGAGTGTTTGGTGAGCAATAGCCTACTATCAGCAACGTATTCTTTTCATTGTCAATGTTATTGAAAAGATGATGGCGAACTCTACCCGCATTCATCATTCCTGAAGAACTGATGATTATGGCTGCTCCGTTGATGCTGTTCAATGATTTGGAAACCTCTACGTTACGAATGTAAGTCAATTTATTAAAACCGAAAGGATTGTCATCTATCAACAGATACTGATGGAGGTCATTGTCAAAACATTCTGGGTGCGAACCAAAGATCACTGTCGCGTTTACGGCCAATGGGCTATCTACAAAAACGGGGATACTCGGTAATAAGCCTTTGGTCTCCATTTGATCGAGCATATAAACGATCTCTTGAGTACGTCCTACACTAAAAGCAGGAATGATGAGTTTTCCTTTTTTCTCTACGCAAGTCTTTTTTATGATTTCTAAAAATCGAGTGGCCTCATTTGGAGCCGACTCATGTACCTTGTTTCCGTAAGTGGATTCACAAATTAGGTAATCCACTTCTGGCATTGGCTGAGGATCGCGAAGTATTGGACGATTCGGTCTTCCGATATCTCCAGAGAAACCGATGCGAGTTACCTTCTCTCCTTCTGTAATCCGAAGCGTTACGTTGGCAGAACCGAGTATGTGACCAGCGTCTCTAAACAATAATTCTACATTTTCATTAATTCGAGTCCAACGTTCATAGCCTATTCCCATGAACTGATCCATAGCGGCAGTAGCATCTGCTGCGGTGTACAAAGGCACTCTAAGTTTTTTCTTTTTATTCTTCCGATTCTTTTTCGCCTTGATTCTCTTATTGTGATAAAAAGCATCACGTTCTTGTATTTTCGCAGAGTCTAACAACATAATTGCGCAGAGACTTCTGGTTGCGTGGGTACAAACAATGTCTCCAGTAAAACCATCAGCTACCAATTTTGGAATTCGCCCGCAATGATCGATGTGTGCATGAGAAAGGACAAGGCAATCTACCTGAGCCGGTTTGAAAAGCCAGTTGTTGTTGAAATCTTTCATCTCCTTATTGCGTCCCTGATAGAGTCCGCAATCCAATAATATTTTATAGCCACTATCTAAAGTGATGAGGTGGGCACTCCCAGTTACTTCGCGTGCTGCGCCGCAGAATTGAATTTTCATATGTAATGTTTGTGGTTCTTTGACGAACCTGTCCGCCCTCTAGGGAGGATTCCGTATTTTATAGTTCCTCAAAAAGGTTTTCAACACCCCTTTCGTTGCACTACAGTCGCTTTTGTAAATCTTTTTGAGGAACCACGTCATTTTGTCAAAGAAGGTGGTTTGTTTTCTTCAAGTTATTATATCCAAGTGTTTAACGAGAGGCAATATAGGAAATTTCTGTGGTTTAATTTATAGCAGTAGACTATAATAGCTGAGAGGAAACGTAATTGATAATTACGTTTGGTAGAGAGGCTGCAGGCCTTAGATTCCAAAACCATGGGCATCGCCGATGGCCGAATTTGCCGGGCTATAGGGCTGGGATTCCGCGTCTCGGCGTCTTGAAAAAAATCAAGGAATCTTAGGCTTGTAGCCTACCCACTAATACTCCAAAACATCTTAGGCCAGATTTTCATGAGTATGTAATAGATCGGCCATAACAGAAACGCTCGCTTTCTGACTTTTGGTCAAAAAGCGAGCGCTCGCCTATTTACTAAATTTTGTTAATCCAACTCAATACACTTTTAAACTTCCATAGTCCAGCCGCGCCTTAATCATTCCGCTATCCTTACTGCCCCGATAACCTTCTACTTCGTGTTCGTTGGATTTTTCTTTATCAATTTGTATTTTCATTCCATCCGGATAGCGGATACCACCATAGGTAGATTGTCCGTCTAATTGGAAAGCACCGGACACCCCAATTTTAAAATCGGTATATCGTCCTTCTAAACGAAGGTCTCTGAAGCCGGCTTCCAGGTTTCTAATATTCACCCCTCCATGAGACATGACCACGTCTGCACTTTGTTTTAGATTGTCAATATCAACATCGGTATATTTAGTTTCTATCTCCAAGTCTTCCAGGTATTCAATATCAAAATGATCATATTTCCCCTCATTTCGCAAACTTCTAATCTGGCCGATATTATAGGTATCGTACTTTGTCTGGCTTCTTACGTCACGAACTTCCTCTATTTTCATTTTAGAATATTTACTTTCAATACGCAAATCGTTTGCATTCTTCATTTTAAAATTACCGTATTTTATAGTCACGTCTGCGTTACCGGAATTACCCAAGGTAGCGTTACCGTATCCGAGGTCCAATGAAAAGTCACCTCCTA
>JBLHRR010000086.1:0-22815 GCA_047626155.1 Saprospiraceae bacterium
TGATAGTCGAGAAGGAGTGAACGATCCTATGAGCTGGTGTAAGGGCGCGCAGTACTGGGCTAAGAATCATCATGTACCAAATTATACTGCTCAGTTTGGAATTCTACTCGATATGGTTGGTGGTAAAGATGCTCGCTTTAGAAAAGAAGGAGTATCTATGCATTTCGCTCCTACTATTATGGATAAGGTTTGGAAGCTTGGTCAGAATATGGGTTATGGGGATTTCTTTTTGAATGATCTAACTTATCCTATTACGGATGATCATCGTTTTGTGAATGAACTTAGTGATGTGCGTATGATTGACATCATCAATAAACCTACGGATACTACTTTTGTAGCGCACTGGCATACGCAGCAAGATGATATGAGTGGGATTGATAAAGAGACCTTGCATGCGGTGGGGCAGACGGTGTTGGCGGTTTGTTATCGGTTTTCGGATGGGAGTTTTTAGTCTCTTGTGCTAACCACAATTTTTTGGGTATAAGTACACTTAGCAGAAGATACTATAACAATATATACCCCTGACGACAATACCTTTTCAAGTTCTAATAAGATGGCACTGTTGTTTTCTTCTACAAAATCAAATAATAGCCTTCCAGATATATCATAAATCTCAACCCTGTCAATAGGCAATAATTTAGTATCAATATTAAAGGTTCCTCTATTTGGGTTGGGGTAAATTACAATGTAGTCTTCCAGATAATTAATAGCAATAGTATCGAAAAATATACAATTTTCCTTTTCTACTATAATCGAATAGTCACCCGATTGCTTCGCCACCAAGATGCTATCTGTGGTAGATCCATTACTCCATTTATAGGATGCTCCTGGTAAATCCGCGAATACGACCACTTCTTCTCCAATACACAACACCGTGTCTTCTCCCAAATATAATTGCGGAATCTGTAGTACATTAATTGTATCTGAAACACTACATCCTCCTGCTGAAATTTCTACCCAATATTTACCGGTTTTCTCAATTTCAAACGTTGTCAAAATAGAACCATCAGACCATAAGTAGCTTGCCTCTGGCGTTGTTACATCAAGGTTCAATATTTCTTGTCCACACAATACAGTATCTGTTAAATTAAGACAAATAGGAATTGGGCATTTTTCAACGACAACTTGATCGATAAAGAAATAAGCTGCTTTTTCACCTGGCCCTGACTCTTTAAAGGAACTCTCTTCGTCTGGTGTAAAGTTTCCAATCACTAAATACGTTTCGCCACCTTCTGCTTTATAATGTCCGGATATCTCATGCCAACTGGTTACATCCGATATAAAGTTGCCCTCTGGGTTTTTAATCGCGGGTGTTAACTGATAAAAAAAAGCTACTTCGTCAATAGGTTCAACATTTGAGAAAGCAAGTCCTATATCATCTGTTACATATTTAGGTGCTTCGCTTGGACTTACCCAAAAAGAAATGTAATACAGTTCTCCTGCTTCTAAGGTATCGGTAAGTTTGGTGTAAATGAATTCATGCCATTCCTCTTCTCTAAAATCAAAGGCTCTTATTCCCGCCATGGCTTGCCCTTCTAAAGGCGGTTGATAACCAAAAGATGGCACATCCATCCCTGCAGCCCCGAAGCCCATGAAATGTATATCACAGGTCAAATATCCCCCCCAATCAATAACACCCATAGCAAAACCTCCTTGCCAACCTGTCTTTTCAATCTCCTCAAAACTAGGGTTGAGGACTAGGTTCTGACCTTTTAATAAAGGAATACCTAACAAGATTAAACACAGCAATGATATCCAAATTTTCATAACCTAAAATTTAGTGGGAACCTTCTCTTCAAATATATTTAGCCTTTATTTCCTAATAAACTTCTGAACAAACCTCCCTTCCTCATTTTCAACAATCAAAATATAAAGCCCTGCCGAAAGCTGGCTTACATTCGCTTCATAGGAAGTTAAGCTCCCTTCTACCTTTTCGGAATAAACCAAATGACCTGATGTATTGTAGATTAAAATAGTGGCATTTGATAAGGGCTTTCCTTTTTTAGTAATGTGTAATAATTTCCCTACAGAAGGGTTCGGGTAGAGGTAGACATCGCTTTGATTGGAGGCTAAGTCATTTGTAGCGGTGGAGATAGAGCAGTCGTCTCCTTGTTTGATGAGGCAGACTTCGTCTATGTAATAATAAGCACTACCAGCAACCGTATAATCCTCAAATTGCTGAATCGTAGTATTGTCGTCATTCCTAAAATTGCCAAAAGCAATGTATTTAAAATTATCCTCTGCTATAAATGTAAAAGTATTTTGCACCCAATCATTGCTGTAAAGTATTTCAGGAAGCTCTAAAAGAGGATCAAGGGAAATAGGCCCTTTACCTAATTGCACAAGTTCATTCGTAGTAAAGTGGATACCTAAATTACTTGACCCATAGCCTCCATAACGAATATCATCCTCACCGTTTGAGGTATAGAAAGAAAGTTCATAAGTCATTCCTATTTCCATTACTTCCGATAACTCTATCGAGATGTACTCTCTTAGTTCAGGTGTATTCTCGCGCCATATGACTTGGCCTATTATGCCTCTTCCTTCATATGGGCTTACCTTTGACAAGCCACTATTAGGAAGCGAGGCTGGATGTTCTCCATCCATATGAAGATAGTCTGGTGATCCATAACTAGCTGTATCATATTCACAAATACCATTCAGGTTGTTCCATTTTTTTACCGCGCACCATTCTCCCGCTCTTGTCGGCAATACATGATAACTCTCAAAACCTGAATTTGGAATCAGGTTTTGAGCAGTTATTGTATTAGATAATAGAATGGTCGATACGATAAGAAGTATAGAGTTTTTCATACTTGATTTTAGTGCTTAATTATTTTTCGAACCTGACGATCATCTTGTGTACTAATGGTTAGATAATACAGTCCCCTTGCTAAACTTGAAATGTCTATTACATGTTGCCCCACATTCTCTTGAAGCGTAGTGTTATAAACATTGACCCCCTTCGCATCGTGCATATCTAAAATGATATTACCTTCATCATTTCCAATTATATCTATATTAAAAATACCGTTACTGCTGGGGTTTGGGTAGATTTCGATGTATTGCTGTCGTGAGAATTGTACGTTTGTAAACGTAGAGATCGAACAATTATCGCCTTGTTTGACTAGGCAAACCTCGTCTATGTAATAATACACCGCTCCTGCTACTATATAATCATCAAATTGTTGAATTTCAGAATCCGCATCATCTTTAAAATTACCAATAGAAATGTATTTAAAATTATCCTCTGCAATAAATGTAAAATTACTTTTCATCCAGTTATTACTATAAAGAGATTCTGTAACCTCTAAAGAAGGACTGAGAAGAATAGGATTAATATTAAGTTGTGTAAGTTGATCTGTAGTAAAATGGTTACATACCGATTGAGACTTTTTTATCTGTCCATGTGTCTGTGCTGCTGTTATTCCAGTTTTGAGAATACAATAAATTAGAAGTCATTAGGAATGACAATAATATTACAAATTGATTAAATGTTTTAAATTTCATAATTGATCTTTTACGGTTAAGAGATAGTTTTAGTGCTGATAAGTAGTGTGTACTACAAATATTATTACGTTTATACAGAATAGTCGATTATTATAGAATAGCAGTTTATTAGTTTATTTTAGCCTTTGTCGTTCCGAATGTAATGTGCGTATTATAGTTCTAATTTCTATCTATAGATTATTAGCAATGCTTTTATAATCCAAGATTTGAGTAGCAGTCATTCGTTTTCTATTCTAAGATATTCCAAAGGTGAAAAAAAACCCCAACCTAATTTTTTATACTATATTTCTGTAATCACGCAAACTTTAACACTAGTTAATGTTTATTTTATCAAAACAAACAATGCTTTTACAAAACGAACACATAGAATAAACACATACTGTTAGAAGTCGTATTTGAAAAAGCCTGTCAACTTCTATTTTCTCAAAACCCTTTTCTTTAAAATCTAACATAACCTACATTTGTTACATTTCAATATTATCGCTACTTTCAAGGCTTTTAATACATCGTCATCTTTAAGAATGACACCGCGCATATTAAAAAAGCAATTATGACTACCGACAAATACATCAAAAATTATATAGACGGCGCACTCCTCCCGCCCGCCTCCGGTGAATATTTCGACAACTACAATCCCGCTACCGGAAAGGTCTACTCCCAAATTCCAGACAGCGAATCTAAGGATGTCCAACTAGCCGTTGAAGCAGCCGAACGAGCTTTTCCAATCTGGTCAAAAACCGACGTGGATACTCGCTTTCGAATACTCACTCGCTTATCGGATATCATAGAACAAAACCTAGAGGCTTTCGCTGCCGCAGAATCTGTCGACTCCGGCAAGCCCATCAAGACTTCTTCTACGATTGATATTCCAAGATCACATCAGAACATCCGCTTTTTCGCCACAGCGATTTTGCACTTTGCTTCTGAGTCTCACAAAATGTCAGGCGCCATCAATTTTACTTTGCGGCAGCCCATTGGTATTGTCGGTTGTATTTCGCCTTGGAATCTTCCTTTGTATTTATTCACTTGGAAAATCGCCCCTGCGCTAGCTGCCGGTAACTGTGTAGTGGCCAAGCCATCAGAGATGACGCCAATGACTGCCTATCTGCTTTCCAAAGCTTGTATGGAGGCTGGTTTGCCAAAAGGTGTACTCAATATCATTCATGGTCTCGGACCAAAGGCTGGCCAAGCCATTGTGGAGCATCCAAAAATAAAAGCCATTTCTTTTACCGGAGGAACCAACACTGGGCAAAAGATTATTCAAACGGCAGGGCCGATGTTCAAAAAGCTTTCGCTCGAACTTGGTGGTAAGAATCCTAACATTATATTTGCAGATTGTGATTTTGACAAAATGATTCTGGGAACTTTGCGTTCTTCTTTTACCAACAATGGTCAGGTTTGCTTATGTGGTTCCCGAATTTATGTGGAGCGTCCCATTTATGAGAAGTTCAAAAAGGAATTTGTAAAACGGACGCAGTTTTTGAAAGTGGGGGATCCTTTTTCAGAATTGTCTGATCAGGGAGCGATGGTGTCCAAAGACCATATGGAAAAGGTGATGAGCTATGTTGCATTGGCGGAAGTGGAAGGAGGAACTATCTTATGTGGCGGAAAGCAACTTAAGTTGAAAGGCGAATTGGAAAATGGTTATTATTTGCAACCAACCATTATTGAAGGTTTGGCACCAAGCTGTAGAACCAATCAGGAAGAAATATTTGGACCAGTGGTGACTATTACTCCATTCGATACAGAGGAGGAAGTTTTGGAATATGCCAATGGTACTGTTTATGGCTTATCTGCTACCGTTTGGACTCAAGACATTAGTAGAGCCAACCGATTAGCTGAACAATTACAGGCAGGAGTCGTATGGGTAAACTGCTGGTTGATGCGTGATTTGCGAACTCCTTTTGGAGGCGTTAAAAACTCTGGCGTTGGGCGAGAAGGTGGATTAGAGGCTTTACGCTTTTTTACGGAGACTAAAAATGTTTGTATTAAATACTAGACGGTGGTGCGGTGGACGGTTGTACGGTTTACGGCGGACGTACCAATTTATTTAGAATAAACACTGTTAATTGATTTTCCCTTATGATGTAAATTAAGTCGGCGTTCCGCCAATTGTTTTTTTACACTACCGACTACGCGGGTAGGCAGGCGCAAAGGTTTGCAACGTTGAGCTTATGGTAAGCGCTTTTATTTCTTTTTTCTGAAACACAATTAAAATAGATACTCCTTGAAAATTTCAATCCTTTCTGTCTTTCTTATCTTTTTATTTTCGACGACTAACGTAAGTCATAACAATAATTCTACATCGGCAGTAAGTATTGCTTTAGAAAAAGAAACCGAATGGGTGAATCAGCAATTCGATGCGATGTCTGAAGACGAACGAATCGGACAACTCTTTATGATTCGAGCGCATTCGGATTTGGGTCCTGATCATATTGCTAAAGTAAAAAAACTCATAAAAGAATTTCATGTCGGTGGGCTTTGTTTCTTTCAGGGAACGCCGGAGAAGCAAGCAGAATTGACGAATCAATATCAACGTCTTGCGACTAAGGTTCCTTTAATGATTGCCATGGATGCAGAGTGGGGCTTGGGGATGCGTTTGAAAAGTAGCACCATTAGTTTTCCGAGACATTTAACACTAGGGGCGATTCAGGATAATCGTTTGATTTATGATATGGGAAGAGAGGTGGCTCATCAGTGCAGACGCCTTGGGGTACATATCAACTTTGCTCCGGTAGCTGATGTCAATAACAACCCAGAGAACCCTGTAATCAATACCCGTTCCTTTGGCGAAGATCGTTATAACGTGGCCGTCAAAAGTTACATGTATACCCTCGGTATGCAGGATGCCAATCTAATGGCTTGCGCCAAACACTTTCCCGGACACGGAGATACAGATACGGATTCTCATTATGATCTTCCTATCATCGAACACGATATGAACCGATTGGATAGTATCGAATTATTCCCTTTCAAGGTGCTGGCAGAGCATGGCATACAAAGCATGATGGTCGCTCATCTTCATGTACCTGCTATTGACAATACCCATAACCGACCAACAACACTTTCTCCAAAAGCAGTAAATGACTTATTGAAAACCAAACTGGGTTTTGATGGCTTAATTTTTACCGACGGACTCGGAATGAAGGGGGTGACCAAACATTATAAAAATGGAGAAGTAGAAGCAAAGGCACTCGCATCCGGGAATGATGTTTTATTGTTACCACAAGATGTAGCCGCAGCTGCAAAAATCATCAAACAATACTTAGTAGCGGGCAAGATTGATCAGAAAAAATTAAATGCAAGTGTTAAAAAGGTGCTTCAGGCAAAATACCGACTAGGGATAACAGAGCCACAAAGAGTAGAGACTAAGAACCTACGAAGCGATCTTAATAATGCTAAAGCATTGTTATTGAAAAAGAAGTTATTCCAAAATGCATTGACATTGGTTCGGGACAATCATAAAGTCATTCCATTTAAAGAAATTGAAAATACGAAAATAGCCTCTCTAGCTTTAGGTTCAAAAAGCAGAACTCCTTTTCAGAATAGCCTGAGTAAAATGACTGCTATTGATTTTGTAAACACGGGGAAAAACATTTCCAGTGCTAAGATACAATCCATTGTCAATCGCTTAGGAAGCAAAAAAGTTGTCATCATTAGTTTGCATGATATGAGTAGTTATGCCAGTAAAGATTTTGGTATTACAAAAAGTCAGAAAGATTTGATTGCGCAGTTAAATGCAAAAACCGAAGTTATTCTAACTGTATTTGGCAATCCTTATTCCTTGAAATATTTCGACAATGTAAACACCTTGTTAAATGCATATAGTGAAGATCCCATGGCACAGGATGCTGCCGCTCAGGCCATTTTTGGTGTCTTTCCTATTCGTGGAAAATTACCGGTGACGGCTACCCCAAAAAGTAAATTCAATGACGGTTTGAGCACCGCTGCTGTTTTTCGTTTGGGCTATGATGTTCCGGAGAGTGTTGGCATAAATGGCTTGGCTTTAGAATTGGGAATCGACTCTTTAGCTCAGTTAGCTATTGAGGAAAAAGCAACCCCCGGTTGTGTTATTTTGGTTGCTAAAGATGGCAAAGTTGTTTTTAATAAAGCTTATGGTCATCATACTTATGCTAAGAAAAAGAAAACCACTACTTCCGATATTTTTGATCTGGCTTCCATTACTAAAATAGCAGCTACCACACTGTCTATAATGAAACTTCATGAAGCGGGCCTTATCAATATCAACCAAGCCATTAGTAATTATTTGCCAGAGTTGAAAGGAACCAACAAAGCAGACATGACCATCAATGATATTATGGCTCATCGTGCTGGCCTTATTCCATGGATTCCATTTTATGAACAAACCGTTACGGAAGGTAAAAGGCCTAAGCCCTCTCCTAAATACTACAGAAAAAAAAGGAATGAGCAATTTAATACTCTGGTGACTGGCCAGCTATTTATGCTCAGTAGTTTTGAGGGAGAAATAAGAAAGCAAATTCTGGAATCTGATTTGCGAGCGAACCGTGATTATAAATATAGTGACCTGGGGTTTTACATCCTTGCCGATCTGGTACAACGCGTCAGCGGAAAACCAATCAACCAATATGTGGATGAACATTTTTATAAACCCATGGGGCTGATCAACACTACTTATTTGCCTAAAGAAAAATTTTCAAAATCTATTATTGTTCCAACGGAAGAAGATAAGTATTTCCGCAAGCAACGGATACAAGGTGATGTGCATGATATGGGCGCAGCAATGTTGGGTGGTGTAAGTGGTCATGCTGGTTTGTTTTCTACTGCTACAGATTTGGTTACGATTATGCAAATGTTATTGAATGATGGTTATTATGGTGGACGTCAATACTTGCAATCCACTACGGTTCGTACTTTTACCAACAGACACAACAGCTGTACCCGTAGAGGAATTGGTTTTGACTTAAAAGAATTAAATGCCTCCAAAAGTCAGAACATGTGTCCTGAAGCTTCAGATAATACCTTCGGACATTTGGGTTTTACTGGCACTAGTACTTGGGCCGATCCGGATAATAATTTAATCTTTGTATTTTTGTCGAATCGGACTTATCCGAATATGAAAAATTTCAAACTCAACAAGATAGATATTCGGCCACGTATGCAATCGGTTGCTTACAAAGCCATGCAGTAATCATACACTATGAACCTACCTTTGAAAATAGCACGACGTTATCTCTTTGCTAAAAAATCGACCAATGCCATCAATATCATTTCTGGTATTTCGGTATTTGGTATTAGTGTAGGTACTGCTGCATTGATTTTAGTCTTGTCCGTTTTTAATGGCTTTGAGGAATTACTGACCGGTCTGTTCAGTAGTTTCAATCCAGACATCAAAGTTCTTCCAGCTGATAGCAAAATCTTCCGTCCGGACGAAGCCTCCATTCAACAAATTAAAGAAATTGATGGTGTCCTTTTTGTTTCTTCTACTTTAGAAGAGGTTGCCTTTTTTGAATATAAGGGTAGCCAGGATTTTGGAATCTTAAAAGGGGTTGATGAATACTTTGATGAAGTAACAGGCATTGACTCTACCCTTAGAGAAGGACAATATATTTTAGATAAAGAAGACCGTTCGATGGCCGTTATGGGCGTAGTGATGCGTAATAACCTATCGGTAAATATTGACGACGATTTTTCTTCGCTTAATATTTACATGGCCAAACGAAAGAAGAGCATGTTTGGAGATCCTTTCAAGAAGCGCATATTGTATCCTGCCGGAACTTTTGTTATTCAACAGGATTATGAGAGCCGATACGTTTTGGCCTCCCTCGGTTTCGTAAGAGAAATCCTAAGTTACCCGAATGAGTTGACGGCATTGGAAATTAAACTTTCCGAAGGTGCGAATATCACTGAGGTCAAAAAAGAAATTGCAAATATTCTAGGAGAGGCCGTTATCATTAAAGATCGCTATCAACAAGATGAGGCATTTTTAAAGTTGATGAATATTGAAAAGTGGTTAAGTTATGCCATTCTAAGTTTGACATTGGTTTTAGTTGCTTTCAACTTGATTGGTGCGCTATGGATGATTGTGATGGATAAACAAAAAGATATTGCCATTTTAAAATCTATGGGCGCCCTAGATAAGACGATTCGGAATATTTTCCTATATGAAGGTTTATTGTTGTGCTTCACTGGTTTTATAATAGGAGCTACGATTGCCATTGTTTTGTACATCAGTCAAAAAGTTTTTGGCCTGGTGCCTATTCCTGCTGGATTTGTTGTAGAAGCTTACCCGATCAGTATATTGCTTTCTGACTTTATCGTCGTTGCACTGACAGTGATTAGCATTGGTTTACTCGCATCAATTCCCCCGGCTTTGCGAGCTGCACGAATTTCTGCTTTGATTCGGGAGGATTAAGCGCTTCTAATACGGAATATGTATATTTGCGCCTTCTTAAACTTAAATTTGTGAACTCGTTTACTATGGTAGAATGGAAATTAGATTTTGAGTGGTTACGTATCCGTCATTTAGTGAAGGATCAAATAGGACGAGAGACACTTCCTGATTTGAATGCGCTATTGTTTTTAATTGGTATTCAGGAGCTGGGGCGTTGGAAAGAGGTTTTCACCAAAGAAGAAAAACAAGACTTAATGCATATCGCCGTTTGTCGGCTTTTAAGCGAAGATGGATATTACACTTTCAAAGGACGCGATGCTGATGGTTGGCCTCACTGGGAAGAAGAAAACCCATTAACGCTCAAAGGAGTAGACCAGCAAGAGCAATTATTAAAAGAAAAAGTGATTTTCTATTTTGATGAATTACAAAAAGAATGGAATGGAGGTTTGGGAGAAGAGGAGTAATTTTTTACATCTATCGTATCAACTAAATTATAGAATTATAAAATACCACATCTATGAAAAACTTATATCTCCTGCTTTCTTTTGCTTTTTTGTTAGCGCTTAGTTCCTGCAACCAGCCAGAAAAGCACCAGTATATCGAAATCACAACAGACTTCGGTATCATGAAAGCAAAATTATTTAATAGCACACCATTGCACCGCGAAAATATGCTTAAGCTAGCCAAAGAAGGCTTTTATGATGATCTACTTTTTCATAGAGTTAGAGAGGGCTTTATGATTCAGGGCGGTGACCCGGAGTCCAGAAATGCGCCTTTGACTAAACGCCTTGGCAGCGGCGGCCCTGGTTATAGAATTCCTGCTGAATTGGGAGCCCCTCACATCAAAGGAGCCTTAGCAGCAGCCCGAACCGGAGGACCTTCTAATCCAGAAAAAGAATCCAGTGGTTCTCAATTTTATATCGTTCAGGGAACAACATTAGATGACAACCAACTAAACGGTATTGAGCGAAGTAAGAAAATTGCCTACAGCCAAGAACAACGAAAAATGTATAAAGAAGTCGGTGGCGCGCCTAACCTTGATATGGATTACACCGTTTATGGAGAAGTCGTTGAAGGCCTGGATGTCATTGATAAGATAGCTGCCGTTCAAAAGAATGGTGAACGTCCAGTAGAAGATGTAAAAATGACTATTAAATTATTGGGAGAGGAGTAATCCAATACAACAATATTACAAGAAGTAAACTCGTATTAAAAATGATGTCACAGATTAGAAATACCTTATTCGCACTAGCTATATTATTGATTTGCAGCTGTGGGAGACCAATGGCTGAATTTAGCTATGTCGATAAAAAATTAATAGCTCCAACCGAGGTAGCTTTTGAGAACCAATCAAAAAAGGCAGAAAGCTACTCCTGGAATTTTGGAGATGGAAACAGTTCGGAGGAAGTAGCTCCAATACATAAGTATACTTCTTCTGGAAATTATACGGTTGAATTGACTGTAAAAAAAAGGAATAAAACCAATACAAAAAAGAAGCAAGTAGTTATAAATGCACCAGAGCAATGTTTAGTTGAAATGGAAACCAGCTTTGGCAACATGATCATTTTGCTCTATAATGAAACACCTGGTCACCGGGATAACTTCTTGAAATTAGTTGAAGAAGGCTTCTATGATGATCTTCTTTTTCACCGGGTCATCAATGGCTTTATGATTCAGGGTGGCGATCCTGAATCTAAAAATGCCACAGCTAAGAAGCGTTTAGGTTCTGGAGGACCTGGCTATCAAATTCCTGCCGAACTTGTAGATTCGCTAGTACATGTGAGAGGAGCTTTGGCCGCAGCCAGAACACCTAATCCACAGAAAAAATCCTCTGGAAGTCAATTTTACCTTGTGCATGGAAAGCCACTTTCTGCAAAACAATTGGATCTGGTAGAAGCGAAGAAAGATTTACACTACAGTGAGGAACAACGCAAAGTTTTCATGACGCTAGGAGGTACCCCTCAGCTTGATAAAGAGTATACCGTCTTCGGAATGGTCATTGAAGGTTTAGATGTTCTAGATAAAATAGCACGGACAAAAACAGCTCCGGGCGACCGGCCTGTAGAGGATGTAAAAATGAAGATCAAAGCGATTAAGTAACAAGGGAAAATTAATAAGGCAACGAAAAATCAACGACTAGTTAGATTATGAGTCAAAAGAAAATTTTAGGAATCGATATTGGGGGCTCTGGTATTAAAGGAGCTATTGTAGACATTAATAAAGGAACGTTTATCACTGAGCGTATTCGGATAGCAACGCCCTCTCCGGCTACTCCTAAAGCCGTATCAAAAGTAGTTGAACAGTTGGTAACAGAATTCGATTACCAAGGTCCTATTGGTTGTGGTTTTCCTGCCATCATAAAAAACGGACACGCACTCTCCGCTGCTAATATCGATAAATCATGGATTGGCACTGATGTAAAATCATTGTTAAGTGATGTTACCAAACAAGATGTTTTCATTGCAAATGATGCAGACCTAGCAGGACTTGCTGAGATGGCTTATGGTGTTGGAGCTGATGAGAGGTATCAGAAAGGAACAGTCTTGATGATAACCATCGGTACTGGACTAGGCTCTGCCCTCTTTCACGAAGGACGTTTAGTGCCCAATACAGAATTTGGCCATTTCCAATTAAATGGAATGATTGCAGAACATTATGCTTCTAATGTGGTCAGAAAAAAAAAGGATCTTTCTTGGAAATCCTGGGGCAAACGGCTTGACCTTTACCTGTCCGAGATCAATAAGCTTTTCTCCCCGGATGCTATTTTTCTTGGAGGAGGGGGTAGTAAATATTTTGAAAAAATTGAAAAGTACCTTATCGTTAATACCGAAGTTATTCCCGCACGTTTGGGAAATAGCGCCGGGATAATCGGAGCTGCGGTATTGGCTGATCAAAGAAGTAAAAAAGTATAATAAGACACTTACCGCATTTTTACAATAAAAAACCCCTGCATTGATTAAATCAATGCAGGGGTTTCCTATTCAGTAAGAGTATTGTTAGTTACTGCAACTTCTTCAGAAAACCCTGATATCTATCCTCAAAAATTCCTCCAGGTCCACAACCTGAAGCGGCTTGTTCTATTAATTTTGAACGGTCCACTGTGCCAGGTCTGTTATCCATCCAATCCAATTGTAGCTCATTACTGATGGCTCTTTTTGTAAAATCCCGCATTCCGTGTGGGTCGTATAAGAAATCACAAATGATATCTACTGCATAATTATCTGCTGCAATAACCTCCTCTTCTGTAAAAGAGATATTTTTTAAGCTTGCCGCCATTTCAAGCAATTCGGTTGGATTTTGTCCATTAATTATCTGAAATAGGACCGTTCCGTCATATTCTGATTTTATTTTTTCAAGTAATAAGCCATTGTCTGCATAACAGATTTCATGAGCCAGGATACTAATCAACTCATGTTCAGTCTGAATCGTTTTTAGCATGGCAGTAGTAATATACATAGCTCCTCCGGGAGTAATGAAAGTATTTTTCGATTCTTCATCCTGTAGTACATGAATAACCCAGATGAATTTATTTCTATTTGTTACTCTTTCTGTGTTGACTAAGGACTGATAAATTCTATCTAAATATTCATAGAACGCTGCTATTTCAGAAGTTGACTGGGGATTAATGACAACAAATGTTGAATTATCACTTATAGATTCTTCTAGAAAAGTACTCATTACCTGAAGCTCTTCTGCATTAAATTCCCTTTTATCTTCGATAATAACTCTATCGTCATCTCTCCCGCAAGAGCTTAATACCAATAAGGAGAAGGCACAAAAAAGTACTCCTATTCTGCTAAGGGACATTCTTGTGTTTGTTTTCTTTAGTTTACTCATAATATTCAATTTACAAGACGATTCCAGAATAGAGAACCCTGAGGGAAGATAGTTCTATAAAGTTTTAGTAGTATGTTGTGTGTAGTTAGTGAAACACTGCATCTTTTAGTGCTCCTTAACTTGTAAAAAACTCAAAAAATATGCCATAGAATAAGGGATTCTCGGAAAAGTAGTCTATAACAAAAGCGCCACCGTAAATAATTTACGATGGCGCTTTTGTATCTTATATATAGGAATTGCCAAACCAAGGCCAGTAAAACCTTATCGTTCAACTTCTCTTATAGCTTATCCTCTATAGTTTAAAAGTAGATATTGCGACGAGCACATCGCAATCTTCTTTCAATATCGGACAGAGTTCAAATAAAGAATAATGCCGCTTATAATTTTTTCTTAAAGCTGAATTCAATGCATCAAATCCCTTTTTTCTTTTTCCTGCAAAGAAAAGACAAGCCGTTTTACAATAAAGTAAATCTACACCCATTGTATATATTTCTGCCTCTTTCATTAAATCTAAAGCCTCTTCAGCTTTTCCTTTCTTCATCAAAAAGCGAGCATAACTGACCCAGTAAGTACATAAGTCAGGAGCTGCCCCTGTTGCTTTATAAAAAAGATCATCTGCTTTTTCTTCTTCTCCATTTCGATAATAAGCTTCAGCCAGTGTATTCATATAAAGCTCCTTATTTTTTTGAATTTTGTTTGCTTCTTCTAGACATTCAATCGCTTGTGCGATTTCTCCTCTTTGTAGCAAACAGGATCCTTTACGAAAATAAGCCCAATCATTGAGATGACTATATTTGAAAGATTTCTCATAGCAGACTAGCGCCAGGTCAACCTTTTCCATTTGCTCGTAACAGTAGCCGATATTGATAAATAATGCTGCGTCCGGTTTGAACAACATCAACATTTCTTCATAACAGTCCAGCGCTCTTTCATAATCCTTCATTCTAACCCTCACCTCCGCGCAATCTCTGTAGGCTTCTTCGAAATTTTCATCGTTTAAGAAAGCATATTCAAAAGCTTCTTCTGCATCACAATATTCCTCCAGCTTCAGGTAAGCATGCCCTAGGTTGTACCAGGCAATAGCTGAGTATGGATTATCATCTATAACTGCATTATGCAAAACTACACTTTCTTCAAAGCAACCAGACAATTCGACACTTAGCCATAGTTTCTTTAATGCTTCGTCATTTTTTGGATTTTCCTTAACCGATGTGCGCAAAGCCTCAAACATCTTTACGTACTTACGTTTTGCCTCATAAACATGTGCTTTTAGAAAAAATAATTCACTAGCCAAAGTACCATTTATGTTCTCTTCTAAGTCCATAATCATGACCAAAGCTTTATTGTAATAGCCCTGGCTAATCATGACTTCGATTTTTAGGATTTTGATGCTGATTTCGCCTGGTGCAAGGAGCTCTGCACGGTCTAAAAAATCCATGGCTATTTCTACACAATTTTTTACCAACAATAGCTCCGCTTTACGGACTAAAAGCATCGGCGAGTAGCTATTTTGCTCAATTGCATGAGAAATGGCATCGAGGGCATTATCAATCATATTTTTATTTTCATAATATTTTACGATATCCATGAATACCGTTTCCTCGTAAAAACCTACCGTTCCTTGTTGTGACATAGCCTCGTACTCAACGACAAGAGTTTTCAGCTGGCTTTCTTTTTTTAAATTACGTTGCTTCATAATGTTAATCTTCTCTGTTTGAAGTAAATATCCTAAAAAACTGTTGAAGAAATGTCGTTTTGACGCGCATTTTTTTCCACAATTTTATTTTGAAGCAAAACGGAAGGTAAGAAAGGGGTATTGTACTTAATATCTTGATAATCAATAAATTAAATAAATAAAACATATAAAATAGTTTATATTTGCTTAGCTAAAGCGCTCGTTTACATACAACAATATATAAGATTAAAAACTAAAGGTTTTTTTTATATGTGTTTTTTTATTTTCGTCTCATTTTGTTAAAAAACCACTAATTTAATAGGCCAATCTGTGACATCATTTTTGACTTATTTTGGCTTTTGGGTTACTAAAAAAACACCGAAGAAAATGAGCATACCTGCAAGGACCTTTATCATCGTCAATTCGTCCTTACCTGTCCATAGTGCAACCATGGTTGTCAGAAGCGGCTGGAGATAGACATAGATACCCGCAACAGTGGGAGAAACGATCTTTAACGCATAGGCATTGAAGAGATAAGCAAAAAAGGTGGTAAACAATAGTACATAAGCAATGGCCAACCATATGGAGGTGGGAAAGGAAGACCAATCAACATCCACCAGTTGAGGAGCTCCGAAAGGAATGATAAAGAGTAGCCCGAATGTAAATACCCATTTCATTACCGTAAAGGCATGGTATTTCTGCATTAGCTTTTTGACCAATACCAGATACAAACCATAGGAAGTAGCATTCAGGAATAAGAAGATGTCTCCCATCAGGTTTTCCTTTCCCAATTGAACGGACTTCCCATACAAGACCAATAAGACAGCACCAACGGCTCCTGTCAAAACTCCACTTGCTTTCCACCAAGTAATTCGCTCCTTGGTCAACAAAGGAGCAATCACAATGATCATGATCGGAATCGTCGTCATAATCAATGAGGCATTGATCGGCTGAGATAATTTCAAACCACTAAAAAACAACATCTGGTTAATTGCGATTCCTGTCAAGCCGCACAAGACTAGCAGACCAAAATCCTTTCGTTCTACTTTTTCTTTGATGGTCGCCATATTAAGTATCCAGAATAAAAAGCAAGCAGAGGCCGCTCGCATTAAAATGAATCCTAGTGGTTGTAGGTATTCATTATTCAGAACCTCCTTGGCTATTGTGTAGTTAGCTCCGTAGATGAGTGCTACGGCGAAAAGAGCGAGGTGGGCTTTTATAGTCGGTGTCAAGAGCATTTATTTTATTAACGTATTCTACAAATGAAAAAGCGGTCTCTGTACCTGATTGTACAAAGACCGCCTGATGGGCAAATTTAAAAAATCTACCACAAATAATCACTGATTACTTTTTCTTCTTTCCTTTTTCTTTCGGCGCTTAATTTCTTCTACTACTTTCTTCCGGAATTCTTTCTCTGCTCGATCAAGTGCTACTAATTTTTGAGATGGAATTACTTTTTTCATTCGATCATAATAAGTACGCTTTAGTTTCAACTGCTTTTCCTGAAGTTCAAAAGAAGCATCTACCATTGCATCCGCTTCTACGACGCTCAGCTCAGCTCCCTTCTTTTCTTTTCTATAATCCTTTCGTAATGTCCTACGCTCTTTTTCATACTCATTATAGATCGGCCAGAATTTTTCAGCTTCTTGTGGCGTGAGTTGTAGCTTTTCTGTTAGAAAAGCAATACGTAACGAACGGATTCGCTCTTCTTTTTTAGAATCCTGGGCTGACAAAGAAGTAACCAGAAAAAGGCACAGGATTAAAATTGATGTTAATGACTTCATTGTTGTATTATTTAATTGCTAAAATATAGATCTGTTCTAATGGGCTTGTATCAAAGTATTACAGCGGACTGCTTCCTCTATTTTAGAGTTTTAGCGTTTTAGAAAAAGTGAATTTTTATAACAACAGTTCTTCTAGATCCTTCAAACCTCCTCTCTCTTTAAAGAAAATGTCTAACTCCTCATCGCCAATGTTTTCGGGAATGAAAGACATATCAGCGGCCAATTCATCTAACAGTTCGTCTTCAAAATCCAGAATATTGTCAGATAGATAAGAATCGAACTCTGCGTCTGTTAAAGAAGCGAAAGTAAGGTTGGCTTCTTCATTGGTGGTACCAGGCCCAAACTGTTGGATACCGATTAGCAATAAAACTACTGCGGCCATCCCCATTGCATATCGCGGCTGAAAAGTATTTTGTAATGCGGTGCCTAGCGTTGTGAGCCAAGAAATATTTTTTTCCTTAGTTGTCTCTTCCTCCATTCTCATTCGATGAATCACCTCTTCGCCTAAACGATCGAAGTATCTTGGTGGCACTTCATAACCTTCCCGTTTTTCCATACGAAGTAGATCAGGTGCAAACTCTTTTAATTCGTCTTTGCGATTTTGTGAATCACTCATTTTATAATAATTTTATGTTCTTTTATTCTGATTGTTCTTTTAAGTAAGCCTGTACCTTTTTCAAGGCATGGTGAAAAGATGCTTTTAAAGCGCCCACCGATGTATCTAAAACGTCTGACATTTCTTTATAACTCATTTCGTCGAAATAACGGAGGTTGAAAACCTTCTTCTGCTTTTCCGGCAACTGCTCCAGGGCTTCTTGTAACAATAGTATTGCATGGTCGCCATCAAAGTATGGATCTGATTTTAAAGTGTTTATCCTACCCGACTCCTCGTTATCTAGACTCTCTGTTTGTTTCTTCTTTCTCTTATTTAAAAAAGTAATCGCTTCATTCGTCGCTATTCGATACAACCAAGTATATAGTTGCGACTTCCCTTCAAAACGTTTGATACTTTTAAACACTTTTATAAAGGTGTTTTGAATAACATCATTAGCATCATCATGCTCTGTTACCATTCGTCGAATATGCCAATATAAGCGTTCCTGATACTTCTGCATCAGCATTCGGAACCCCTTCTCAGCACTTTGATCTGTCTGAAGAAGTGATAATATCTCTTGATCTGTTATGTCTTTCGCTGATGCTTGCAAATTTTACTTTTTATCAGATTCATTAATAAGACCTAGCTATAGGGCATAGGTTTAATCCATTTCTAAATTTTTTATGATTCTTTGGCGAACTCCGTATTCTTTATTATTCCTTCATAGGTTTAAAAGGCATATGATTTGGTCTTTGCAACCAGTTCTTCTTTGGCCATTCGCAAGCTAAGTCGGCCAAATGTAAGACAAAGGCATGTCTTGAGCGGTCAGATTTATTTAAAGTACTGCCATGAACTACAGATCCGTGAAGCAATACCAGCGCTCCTTTTTTTACTTCCAATGGTATCATCTTTTCTTCGTCCCAAGCCACTTTGTCGCTTCCTATTGGAATCAACTCCGTTCCATTGTCTTTTCCTGTGCGAACAAAGAGGTTTTGTAGTGGTAAATGATGTGAACCAGGAATAGCCAGTAAGCAACCATTATTTTGATCGGCATCTTCTAATGCCATCCAGGCCCCTAGGCAGGAAAGTGGTTTGGTGTTGATAAAGGTTGAGTCAGTATGTGGATTTACCTGTCCTCCGATTTGAGGTTGCTTGAAGATGTACTGACTTTGAACAATTGCTGGCTTCTGCTGCCCTACCGCTTTTGCGAAAGTGCAGAGCGACTCTTTGTAGGAAATTTGTTGCCAAACAGGAATCAAGTCATGCATAGCATGGCCGATCTTATTGATCGCCAAATGTTTGTCTCTTGTTAGTTGTCCGCTTTCATCCATAGCCGCAGGTTCGAAAAAACAGCTGACCTGATATCCGCTTTCTAGGAAATATCGATCCGTATGCTGGCTTTGATCTTCTGTTGTAAAAACAGAAATGGAATTCATATCAAAATCGTCTACAATCTGGTGGGCAGAATCTCTTAATGCGCTGACTTCTTCATCAGATAGGAAGTCTTCAATAATAAGATATCCGTTTTCCTTGTAGAATGCGATATTTTCCGGATTTCTCAGCTGACTCATATTAGTCTATTTTCTGGTGTAATGTTTGAATTATTATCTTTGCCTTAAAGGACTCCTAAAGGTAGTTATATATAGAATATGACTCGCCTATAAATGATCCTACTTTGATTCAATTTTGCGCTCACGTATAAGAAGCACAGCTATCTTTACGTTGATACAGAAAACAATACCTAGCAACGACAAAAAATTAACCCGTTGATTTTTCGTCAAATACCAATTACATATGAGACAAATGTTATCCTTATTATTGGCCAGCCTCCTTTCTTTTAGCTTGTTTGCCAATACAAACACAACTGCCGACGACTACACTTTCACCATTCATATTGGTGCCTTCGTCAAGGCCAATCCTTCCGATTTTGAAGAAATCAAACCCTATGGTTTTATGTATGCGCAACGCATCAGTAATCTGCTTCAGGTTTACATGGGCGATTACCCTACTGAAGGGCAAGCAGTGACGGTTCTGAATAAAGTAAAAAAACACAACTACCCCGATGCCTTTATTACTCGTCGTGATTTGAGAAAAGGCAAAAATACGACTGTTGTTCAACTAACCACCAAACAAGTCGGAGAAACCATCAACTGGCAATATTATGCTACTGCTGGGAAATTATTTGTTTTACTGGAAGGCAATACTGTTAAAATTTTGACCGGTCCATTTACCAGCCTTTCGGAAAGCAATAACTACGTTAGCAACGTTAAGTCACTTGGATTTAATGGTGCTTTTACAAAAAAGGTGAATGGCATCTTACTTCACCCAATCACAGACTTTGAGGCAGGAGAAATTTTAAATTATAACAATACTTCTGCGTTAGCCACTATTTCTGTTCCTAAAGCAGAAACCCTTACAGAAAAAGGAGCGACTCCCTCCAGTAGTTTATTCGTACTTCCTCCAAAACAAGAAAAGAAAGTTGTTAAAGCAACTGCTCCAAAAGCAGATGTTTTAACAACCAAAGAGGCAATCATTTCTGAAAACTATAATCTTGTTGAAAAACGATTGAAACCAAAACCGGACCTTAGACCAAAGTCTAAACCGGTAATCAAAAAAGCGCCTGTTAAAAAAGCTATTCCAAAAGAAAAAACTACACCTACACCGACCGTAGTGAAGAAAACACCAAAGGTCAAGACCGTAATAAAGCCTGTTGTTGTTAAAATTCCAGTTCCTAAAACTCGTGCAAAAGTCAAAAGAAATTCTGCTTATAACCTGCAAATGATTATGAAACAAGAAGGCGTTTATAACAATAGTCTTGATGGGTATTATGGTTCGGGTACTAAGAAAGGATGGGAAGCGGTTCAACAATCAAATGCACAATTAAGAAAATACATTATCCTCGCTGGTTTGGAAGAGGAAATGACCGAAAAGTCTGCAGCACATATTTTACAACATTATGTAAACACGCTTGATAAAAATCCGGAAAAATCAATTAATGCCTTTAAGAACAGTAAGGAAGCCGTAGCTAAAGCCTATCAGGCCTATGCTATTTTTGCGCAGAATGGTGCAGACAAAAAAGTGAATGACTTAATGAATGCTGCCGTTAAGCAAGCTTTTTCTAATAAAAAATTGGAAAACAAACCGCCTTTTGATTATAGCGTAACCTACGATTATAAGAATATTAATCAATTGATTCTACATCTTCGCTACATCCAGGGCGCTGCTACGGAACAAGTCGCTGCACCAGCTTGGTTATTTTTAGAACATCCAAAAGCTGCACAGGCCGCTTTCGAACCTTATGCTGAATTTATTGATGATAGCTATCCAATTGAAGATGCCATGAGGCTATTTGACTGGTCTGAATTCAAATTGTTAGAAACCATTCTAAATGATTTGAATACCAATACGGAGGCAAAAGCAGACCAAGCAAATCAGTACTTGCGTTCCCGCTTATTATTAATGCCTAAAGGGTTATCACAAGATGCACACGTTATCATCACACAATGGAATAAAAACCTTTGGACCAAGATGGATGAATGGGGGGCAAAAGATGGTTTGCATGGTAAATTATTGACGCCTTTAAAATTGAGTTATTTCCAGACCCTCGTTCGTTTGGAAGACTATTATATGGACAAGGGCTTTGATTCACGAACCGCTACAGCGCTTGGTTTGAAGGTGATGAAAACTTTTGTAGAGGCGCCTTTGAGTCAGTATTAAATTCCGTCAATCTGCTCTAGATAGAAGTGTTTTCAAAAAAAAGAGTCCGAATCTTCAAAGCGAAGGTTCGGACTTTTTTGTACCCTTTTTATTCTATAAGTAGATTAAGCTTAGTACTTTTTAACCAAATCATGAATGGCCTGTGGATACTTCTGATCAAAGTTTTTCCGATCAGTAACATACTGTTGTTGTGCTTGCTAGAGAAGACAGGATCTTAAAAGGGAGGGTGTAATGAGTTTTATAAACTAGCGTTTCCTGGATGTTAAGTAATCAGCCTGCCAAAAAATAACTTCCTAAGTTGTACTAATCCTAATTTCTTTTCAGACATTTGTAGCCGATATTTCTGGCAATATTGCCATGGACCAATCTATGCGAAAAACGATGAAAGATCTTCAAAAAAATATTGAAGCCTGTTGGGATGACAGAGCCCTTTTGGAAAAGAAAAAATATCAGAAAAGTATTCGAAAGGTAATTAACCTTCTGGACAAAGGTATTCTGAGAGTTGCGGAGCCAACAAAGAAAAAAAGTAAGTGGAAGGTAAATGAATGGATTAAGAAAGCTGTTTTACTTTATTTTCCTATTCAAAAAATGAAAACTATTGATGTAGGACCTTTTGAGTTTCATGATAAAATTCCGCTAAAGAAAAACTACGCTGCTAAAGGTGTTCGAGTGGTTCCTCATGCCATTGCACGAAAAGGCGCTTTCCTTGAAAAGGGAGTAATCATGATGCCTTCTTATGTTAATATTGGCGCTTGGGTTGGGAGCGGTACGATGGTGGATACATGGGCTACTGTTGGTTCTTGCGCCCAAATTGGCCGTAATGTACATCTTAGTGGTGGAGTAGGAATCGGAGGCGTTTTGGAACCTTTGCAAGCCACACCTACTATTATTGAAGACAACTGCTTTATTGGCTCTCGATGTATTGTAGTGGAAGGGGTTCATATCGAAGAAGAGGTGGTGCTTGGTGCTGGGGTCGTATTGACGCAATCAACCCATATCGTTGATGTAACCGGTAAAAAACCAGTTGTTTTGAAGGGTCGGGTACCTGCACGTTCTGTAGTTATTCCGGGTAGTTATACTAAGTCCTTTCCTGCTGGAAATTATCAAGTGAATTGCGCGCTTATTATTGGACAGCGAAAGGAAAGTACCGATAAGAAGGTGTCTTTAAATGAGGTGCTACGAGATTTCAATATTTCTGTTTAATCACTATAGTTTAATTGGCTCAAAACATTACAATATTGGCTCAAATCGGCTCAATACTCAATAACGGTATACTTGCTCAAAATTGTATTATTTTGGCTCAAATTGGCTCATTTTCTATTTT
>JBLHRR010000087.1:0-22395 GCA_047626155.1 Saprospiraceae bacterium
CTTAGTGGTCTAAATTATTTTTTGTGTAATAATTATAGGGTGACTGGGTTTCAAAATCTTAAAGCTTACAACTGAAACCCGCTTCCCCCCGGCAAAATTTTCACCTATGAAAAGATATATTTCATTTCTACTTAGTAGTTTTTTGATGATTTGTGCTTCTTCCAATAATGTGCAGGCGCAGGAGGTTGTCGATCAGCTGCAACCTTTGATTAAATTGAGAAATGGTTCATTTGAGGATGAACCCTATATCGGAAGGCGGTCGGGCAAAGGACCGGATGGTTGGCGTGATTGCGGTAAATTGGGAGAAACATCTCCAGATGTACACCCTGCTCCATTTCCCGATTCCACCTTCTTTGAAGTTACAACGAGGCCTTCTGATGGGAATACTTATTTAGGAATGGTTGTAAGAGATAATATCACTTGGGAATCTATCGGACAAAGACTAAGGACTCCGATGAAGGCAGGTAATTGTTATAACTTTAGTATTGATTTAGCGCGTTCAAAAAGATATGTGAGTCCGAGTAAAACTTCGGATGAGGATGTTAATTATGAAAAAGCGGCTGTGCTTAGAGTTTGGGGCAGTAATAGTCCCTGCGGTAAATTAGAATTATTAGATGAAACAGATGCGGTAGAAAACCACAGTTGGAGGACCTACAATACGCGGTTGGAGCCTTCTCGTAATTATTCCTTCCTTATACTAGAGGTTTTTTACAAAACCCCGGTATTCACCGAGTATAACGGAAATATGTTGTTGGATAATGCTTCTAATTTAATTCCAGTGCCTTGTGATAAAGCGCCCGAACCAGCAATAGAAGAGCCTAAAGACGAATTAATCGCTTCGACTACACCTATAAATACTTCACCTAAAACTAAAAAAACAAAGAAGAAGGAAAAGCCTGAAGTAAAGGAAACGCCAACGACAAAAGCGAACGGAAAGCCCGTAAAGAAGAAGAAAGAGTATCTAAAAGAATTAGATGATGAGCTGTTAGTTGGTCAGGAGATTACATTAAAGAATTTATATTTCGATGCAGATTCCTTTGTTCTGAGTAATCGTTTTTACCCAATAGTAGACGATGTATTTGCTTTTCTTGAGGAAAATGAAAAAGTTGTAATAGAACTAGGTGGCCATACCAACAACCGCTGTGAAGATCCATTTTGCAATAGTTTGTCAGAAGAGCGGGCGGAGTCTGTTGCCAACTACCTCATTCAAAAAGGAATCATTAAACAACGGGTGAAATTCAAAGGCTATGGAAAAACAAGCCCTAAATACCCTAACAATACACCTACCAATAGACGAAGGAATCAACGTGTGGAGATAAAAATTCTGAGTAAAGGGTAAAATAAAATGGAGAAAAAAGAATAGGCCTCAATTGCGATGACTTGCAGTTGAGGCCTATTTACGTTAATCTATCCAACGGATAGAGAACTTAGTATAGAATCCACTAAGGCACTTCTACCCCTGTAGAGGCCTGCCACAGCTCATACCAATCTTCTCTACTCAAAGTAATTGAACAAGCTTTCAGGGCAGATTGAATCCTTGTGATTTTGGTCGTACCTAAAACAGGAACGATACCAGAAGGATGGCGCATTAAAAAAGAGAGCATGATCTGATCGATAGTGGCGTCATACCTTTTAGCCAGGTTCCTTGCAGTTTGTTGCGTTCTAAGTAAGATCGGGTTCTCCGTGTCCTTAAGTAAGGTGCCTCCACCATAAGGAGACCAGGCTGTTGGTCTAATACCCAGTTGAAGGCACTGATCCAGGCTGCCGTCCTTAAATGGGGTTAGATGAGATAAAGATATTTCCATCTGATGGCTCACCAGCGGTGTAAATTGTTGTAGCATGTTCAACTGACTAGTTGTAAAATTAGAGACCCCAAAGTGACGAACCTTCCCTTCTTTTTTCAATTGTTCAAAGGCCTCTGCTACTTCTTGAGGATGCATTAGAAAGTCAGGTCGGTGCAAGAGAAATAAATCGAGATAGTCCGTATGTAAAGCTTTTAGTGAGTTCTCAACTGAAGAGAGAATATGTGCTTTACCAGAGTCATAAGACTTTATTCGATGCGTAGGCCGATTGGCAGTTACCATCTTGATTCCGCATTTTGTAGTCAGTTGCATTTTGCTCCTGAGTTCTGGGCGTTTTTGTAAAACAGCACCAAAAGCGGCTTCCTCGGTATAGTCGCCATAAATGTCAGCATGATCAAAATCGCGAAGGCCGAGATCAAGGCAAGCGTCAATAAACTGTTCAAGTTGTGTACTGTTCATTTGTACGCCCCATTTTCCGAGCCGCATGGTTCCTATAATAAGTGGTGAAAAGCTAAGTGTTTGTTCTTTGTTGGGCATTAAATGTTGGTTTTTATTTTGTGTAAAGGTACTCATCCAAAAAGAAAATCGGAATATGCATCGAAGTTATATTTGTCGTACTTTTGCAGTTGCAGTTGCATTTTAAAACCGTAACCTTTGGCCTATACAGTAAAGAGCCCCTAAATTAAATATAAGAAAAGTGGGATAGATTAAAGTAGCTAAAAAACTATTAAGATGAGTAAAGAAGCTTTTAATAAGATTTGGAAAATGATAGGATTGCGATACAAATCGCATCCATGGCATGGAATAGACATTGGGCCTGATGCCCCAGAAAAGGTGACTGCCTTTATTGAAGTAATTCCATCGGATACGGTAAAATATGAAGTTGATAAGACGACAGGTTACTTGAAAATAGACAGGCCTCAAAAGTTTTCTAACATTGTACCTGCATTATATGGCTTTGTTCCACAGACTATTTGTAAAGAAGAAGTAGCTAATTATTGTATGCAGCAAACCGGACGGAAAGGTATTGTAGGAGATGATGACCCATTAGACATTTGTGTGTTGACAGAAAGAGAAGTTACGCACGGTAACATCATCGTCCACGCCATTCCAATCGGAGGTTTTAGAATGTTAGATAATGGGGAGGCGGACGATAAAATCATTGCCGTATTGAAGAGTGACGAAGTGTATGGTCACTGGAAAGACATCAAAGACTTGCCAACAACTATCCTCAATAGATTGCAACATTATTTCTTAACTTACAAGCAGTTGCCAGGAGAAGCACCGAAGTGTGAAATCGCAGCAGTTTACGGAAGAGAAGAAGCATTAGAAGTGATCCGTAGAAGTCAAAAAGATTATAACAAGAGTTATGGAAATCTGGAAGAAGCGCTTTCACTGACGATGTTGGAGGCTTTCCAATTCGCACAGCGGCAGCAAGATTTGTTGAAGAATATTTAGAATGAATAGGTGCAGCATCGCAAACTCTTTTAAAAAAAGTGCTGCTGCACCTATTTACAATTTAACCAAATAATATTGAACAAAAGCAACTTCATACAACAACTCAAAACGAGTATTGAAACAGACAGCTTCGTCCGTTTTACACTCAGTAAGAATAAAGATCAATCTTCCGATCTAAAAAAAGTACTGATCAAATTAGTAAGCATAAAAAATGCGGCTCATCTTTCCTTTGTCTATCGCCATCAGCGAAAAGATGTAACTAAGAATTTTTTATTGGAGGCTGCCTATATAGAAGTAGGACGCTTAATGTCGGAACAATTTGTCATTTACAACCTGTTCACAACCACTGCCGACTGGAGTGGAGAGTCACTAGAAAACGGTCTCTTCAAAATAAAACAAAAGCCTCCGACCTTCGAAGCTAAACCCGATCGGGCACACGATAAAACAAAGAATCACTTAGTTGGAAAAACAGATTATCTTCAACACTTAGCAATTACTAACGCTCAGGGAAATATCAAGAAGGATAAAGGAGATAAGTACAAACAGATCAACAAATTCATAGAGATAATTGATGGACTTTTGAAAGAGGAGAAAGTATTATTGGCTAAGGAAAAGATACGCGTTGTAGACATGGGCGCGGGAAAAGGCTATCTTACTTTTGCTTTATATGATTATTTGAAAAATCATAAGAAAGCAAACGCCGAAGTTACCGGAGTGGAAATTCGACCTGATCTAATTGAGAAATGTAACAATATTGCTACAGCTGTCGGTTTCTCTAACTTAACATTTGAAGAAGGTTTTATCAATACCTTCGACTTAGTCCAAACAGACATTCTCATCGCGCTGCATGCCTGCGATACAGCAACAGATGATGCTATTGCCAAAGGAATAGCCGCTGGGGCGCAACTCATCGTTTGCGCACCTTGTTGCCACAAACAAATTCGGAGAGCTATTAAATCGAGTGAACAGTTACAGTCAGTATTAGACCATGGGATTCTAAAAGAACGTCAGGCTGAAATCGTTACTGATACCATTCGTGCTTTGCTATTGGAATCACAAGGGTATAAAACCAAAGTCTTTGAATTTATTTCTACAGAGCATACTGGAAAAAATGTAATGATCGTAGGAGAGAAGCATGAGCGAAAAGTGGATAAGGCGTACTACCAGGCGGAGATTGAGAAGTTGAAAAGTAGCTTTGGGATTGAAGCGCATTATTTGGAGGGATTGCTTTAGTTTTAATTCTTAGATTGTAAAACAAAAAACGGGACGATTTACTAAAAGTAAATCGCCCCGTTTTTATTTTTACAGGATTTAGCTTAGCTAAATGAAAATCCTAGTATCTGTAGTATTCTGGCTTGAATGGTCCCTGAACTTCCACGCCAATATATTTAGCTTGATCTTCAGAAAGTTCTTCCAATTCTACACCGATCTTCTCTAAGTGCAAACGAGCAACTTGCTCATCTAAATGCTTAGGAAGCATGTATACTTTGTTTTCGTACTTGTCCGTGTGCTGCCATAATTCCAACTGTGCCAATACTTGATTGGTGAAAGAGTTAGACATTACGAAAGACGGGTGACCTGTACCACAGCCCAAGTTTACCAAACGACCTTCCGCTAAAACGATAACATCGCTTCCGTCAATCGTGTATTTGTCAACCTGAGGTTTGATTTCTATCTTGGTATCACCATAAGTACTGTTCAACCAAGTCATGTCGATTTCATTATCGAAGTGACCGATGTTACAAACGATGGCTTTATCTTTCATTGAACGGAAGTGGCGCTCAGTCAATACGTTTTTGTTACCCGTAGCTGTTACGATAATGTTTCCTTCTTTAACAGCATTGTCCATTTTCTTAACAGCGAAACCATCCATTGCAGCCTGTAAGGCACAAATAGGATCGATCTCTGTAACAATAACTCTACAACCTGCTCCAGCTAAAGATGCAGCAGAACCTTTTCCAACATCGCCATATCCAGCAACAACTGCTACTTTACCAGCTAACATTAAATCTGTTGCACGTCGAATAGAATCTACTAAAGATTCTTTACAACCATACTTGTTGTCAAATTTAGACTTGGTAACAGAATCGTTGATGTTGATTGCTGGCAATGCTAAAGTACCATTTTTCATTCTTTCATAAAGACGGTGAACACCAGTAGTGGTTTCTTCACTCAATCCTTTGATACCTGCCACTAAGTCAGGATTGTCGTCTAAAACCATGTTGGTCAAATCACCACCATCATCAAGGATCATGTTTAAAGACTTGCCACCTTCGAAACCGTGAAGTGTCTGTTGGATGCACCAGCTGAACTCCTCTTCGTTCATTCCTTTCCATGCATAGACAGGAACACCAGCAGCAGCCATCGCAGCAGCAGCATGATCTTGAGTAGAGAAGATGTTACAAGAAGACCAGGTAACTTCAGCACCCAACTCAATAAGTGTTTCGATAAGAACACCCGTTTGGATGGTCATGTGTAAACAACCAGCAATACGCGCACCTTTCAAAGGCTTGCTTTCACCATACTGTTCACGTAAAGCCATTAAACCCGGCATTTCAGCTTCTGCAAGCTCTAATTCCCGGCGGCCCCATTCGGCCAAGTTAATGTCTTTTACTTTGTAGCTAATGTTAGATTCTACTTTAGGCATTTATCTATTTTTTTTGTGATTTTTAAATTCGGCTGCAAAATTACGTGTTCCAACGCATAATGTCAAAGATTGTTTAATCTAAGAACAGGCATTAGAGAATAATTACCTATAAACACGGAGGTAATGGATGATTTCGATTCAAAATAGAGGGAAGATGGCAAGGCAAGGCAATCCTAAGGTATTTTTTTTAACTCCTATTTCAATGCACTATGTTCACGTATTAGGGGAATTGAAGTTGCCTTTGAAATTGAAACGTCTACTTCTCCTTAATCTTTAATTTTTTCCCGGGCTTTACTTTAGAATACCGATCCAAGTCATTTAATTCCATCAACTCTTCCATGGTCACCTCTGGGAATTTTTGCAAAACATCCATCAAGGTTTCTCTTCTTTTTAGGCGATAGAAAACAAAATCCTTTTGATTGTGAGGTTTGATGTGGGCATACTTTCCTGGATCCTCAATTTGTGGAATGAAACCAGAAATAATACTGTACTTATAGTTTTCGTACTGGAAGTGTTCTAAACGGAGTGGATCCAAATCTTCTATTTGTTGGTACTTCAAAAAATCAGTCGGTGTCTTTTGAATAAAAAGCATGATGCGCTGTCCCGGTCTTAGATCCGGATTTTTTAGTTTGTTCCATTTTCTCACATCGTCAATCGAATGGTTGTATTGAGCAGCGATCTCATCTATTGTTTCTCCTGGTCTCACATCGTGGCTGATTAATAAAACTTCTTCTTTATTGAAATTAGCAGGAGCTTCTACCCTCGAAGCAATCATTTGTTCCAATTTATGATCTGGTCGTCCAACATAGTTTAAGAATCGCACCATGTCTCCTTGAGGTAAAACCAAATTATTTCCTTTGTGGTTATAGGGAATTAGGGATTTTTTATAAGAAGGATTTAGCATTGCAATAATATAATAAGGCGTTCCTGTAATTTCTGAAATTTGTCGGAAATTATAAGGCTTCTTAATAGTGGTCACCGCAGTGTTCGCAAGCTCTGCACCTACAGGTGTAGGGGTAATGTTATAAAGGTCGTAGTAGTGGCTGATATAAGTAGCACCGATAAAAGCAGGTACGTAGTTACGTGTTTCTTTTGGTAGGTACTTTTGTATGCGCCAAAAATTTTTGCTTCGTCCTCTTTTAATGGCACGGTTTACTCGACCAGCGCCACCGTTGTAAGCAGCTAGTGCCAATTCCCAATTACCATATCGCTTATATTGTTTTTTCAAATACTTGTAAGCGGCCTTCGTAGATTTGTGTGGATCTTTTCTTTCATCCACTTCACTGTTGATTTTCAAACCTTGTTCCTTTCCTGTCGCTGGCATAAACTGCCAAAGACCTACAGCGCCAGAGCGAGACTCTGCGTTTGGATTAAGAGCAGATTCAACAATGGAAAGATATTTCAGATCGGTAGGTACATTGGCTTCACGTGCATACTTCTCAAACATAGAAAAATAGATCCCAAATCGACCAATCATGGCAGCAGTTTTATCCCTTCTCTTGAGCGTATAAGTCTTTATATAACTTTTGACCGCAGAGTTGAGTCGTGGCGTAACGACCTCGCTGAACATTTGCTTGATGTGCAACTCCAGCTCTTTATCACTGAAGGTTGGAATATTCTCAGATTCCATTGAAGGCACAAACTCAGCCATAGGTGCGGCCAGAGCTCCAGCACGAGCAGGGGCAGAAAATAAAGTCAACAATAAGCAGACAATAAGTAAGTTCGATGTGAAGTGTTTCATTATTTTATCTAGTTTCTACCTTAAGAGAGAAGTCCATACTTAAGTACGAATGGCACGATGAATATGTTTTATTTGATTTCTACATCTGAAGCAAACCTCGATCATAACAGAAAATACCACTTGAGGGAGGTCTATTATCAATAGTATGGCTAAATAGTTGGCTGGGAAGTCAGATTTGGGTCAGGTAACATTCAACCATCAAAGTTAAGTAATTTCAAGGGGGCAGTGATCATAAAAACTGTTAAAGCTTTCATATTATGAAAAAACAGACTTCGTTTAAGAGGGAATCAATAATTATTCCATATCAGGTAGCCTGAGTCGAACAATAGATATCGCTCCTAATTTATTGCTACATCAAAATATTACCTTTGCCCTATGAAAGTAGCCGGTTTTACCTTTATTAGAAATGCCTTGAAATTTGATTACCCGATAGTGGAGGCCATTCAGTCTATTCTTCCGCTTTGTGATGAATTCATAGTAGCGGTTGGGCAATCAGCCGACGAAACCCTTTCTTTAGTTAAAAGTATTAATAGTCCAAAGATTAAAATCATTGAAACAGTTTGGGACGATTCATTGCGGAAAGGCGGTGCTGTTTTGGCGAGAGAAACAGACAAGGCTTTTGCCGCTATATCCAAAGATGTAGACTGGGCTTTTTATATTCAGGCAGATGAAGTGGTGCATGAGAAATACCATCCTGCGATTCGTTTAGCTATGCAAAAGCATGTAGCAGATGAGAACGTAGAAGGATTGTTATTTAATTATCTGCATTTCTATGGTTCTTATGACTACGTAGCTGATTCTTATGATTGGTATAGGAGGGAAGTTCGAATTGTCAAAAGGAATTTGCCCATCTATTCTTACCGGGATGCACAAGGGTTTCGCAAAGAAAATAACAAGAAGCTTACAGTGAAGTTGATTGATGCTTTTGTTTATCATTATGGTTGGGTGAAAAATCCAAGAGCAATGCAACACAAGCAGGAAGAGTTCAATAAACTATGGCATGACGATGAATGGGTGGCAGCGAATGTGCAGCAGGTGGAAGCTTTTGATTATAATGCAATCACAATGTTACATCGTTTTGAAGGAGCGCATCCAAAGGTAGTGCAGGAACGGATAGCTGCTCGGAATTGGAACTTTGATTATGATCCGGCTAAAAATGAATATTCAGTGAAAATTAAGATGAAGAAATGGGTGGAGAAGTGGACGGGGTGGCGAGTGGGGGAGTATCGGAATTATAGGACTGGGTGAGGGTCACTCCGGAATATTAATCTTTCGCTCATTACTCCCATCCGCATTCATAATATAAAGATTACGACGAGTTTCAATATCACAGTCGCCTATCTGGAAAAAATCTTCTCGTTCTACCACAATGGATGTACCATCAGGCGATGCTGCTAAATTATCATAGAAACGATTCTGATATCCTTTTGCAATCTCTTTTGATTCATTTGTAATTATATCTGTTGTACCAATTAACTGATAAGTTCCCCAAACGCTAATATCCTCTGTTATCCAATCAGTATCCATTATATATCCATATTGAGGAACATCTAAAGGGGGCATTTCGCTAAACTCTCGATTATTAATATTGTAAAAACCTAGAACTACTTCATCCATAGCATTTGCTGTTATACATGATATAATTTCATCGTCGCTCGACCAGTGCCAAGATGAAATGTATCTTAGTTCAGGAATAGTATCAATCGTTCCCCCCGTTTCATCGATCATCAAGAAAAGAGAAGGAGCTGATCCAGCACCTGCCTTTCTGTAAATCAATTTCGTTCCTTCTGAATTCCATATTGCATTGTTGTTAAAATTACCACTTGTTGTTAATTGTGTAAGACTATCACTATTTGATTTGATTTTCCATAGCTGGTTACAATGCACTAGTGTCAGCCAAATATTTCAAATTGCCTCAGCATTAAAAATACATCCAAAAGATCTTTTTGATTTTAACCTTTAACCTTAAACACTATCCGCTTTTTCCAAATAGAAAACCCTTCATCGCACAACACGATAAAGGGTTTTCTATTTTTAAAAATAATGTAACCATTCAGCAGTAAATCCATATTTCACCACCTTACTTAGTGGAAAGTTAATAGTTAACAGCCAACAGTTAAAAGTTGATCTTCTTAATACGCTTTCGCAAACAACACCCGCTGCTCTGAAGCCGCTCCAGTCAACACACAAACGCCAGCCTCCTTTTCATTATCCACAGGGATACAACGAATGGATGCCTTGGTCAGCTCCTTGATCTTCTTCTCTGTCTCTACAGTGCCATCCCAGTGGGCTAAAATAAAACCTCCTTTACTTTCCAATACCTCCTTGAACTCATCGAAGCCATCTACTTTCGTAATGCGCTCATCTCGGAATGCCAAAGCTTTGTTGAAAAGATTCTTCTGGATGTCATCCAGAAGCCCGGCGATAGTGCTGCCGATATTCTCTAGTGGTTCACTGTTCTTCTCGCCGGTATCTCTACGTGCGACTTCCACTTGGCCTTTTTCTAAATCTCTTTTTCCAAGTCCCAAACGAATTGGAACCCCTTTCATTTCATGCTCCGCGAACTTGAAGCCCGGACGCTTTCTATCGTCCTGATCATATTTTACAGTTATATTGTTAGCTTTTAAAGTTGCCATAATTTTCGCAGCCGCTTCATCAATCTCAGGACCCGGTTTTGGGATCGGAACAATGACGACTTGCGTCGGAGCCAACTTAGGAGGTAGAACCAAACCCTTATCGTCAGAATGGGTCATTATAAGTCCGCCAATCAAGCGAGTAGAAACACCCCAGGAAGTTGCCCAAACATGTTCTTGCTTTTGATCTTTAGATAAGAACGTTACATCAAAGGCTTTCGCAAAATTCTGACCGAGGAAGTGAGAAGTACCAGCCTGTAAAGCTTTTCCATCCTGCATCAATGCTTCGATAGTATAAGTGTCTATCGCCCCAGCAAATCTTTCATTAGCTGTTTTTACACCTTTGATAACCGGCATGGCCATATACTCTTCGGCAAATTTTTCATAGATGTCTAAGATCATCAACGTTTCATCAACTGCCTCCTGCCTAGTGGCGTGAGCCGTATGTCCTTCCTGCCAGTGAAACTCAGCAGTACGCAAAAATAAACGGGTACGCATTTCCCAACGCATGACGTTGGCCCATTGATTGATCAATAAAGGAAGGTCTCGGTATGATTTGATCCAGTCGCGGTAAGTATTCCAGATAATGGTTTCCGAAGTTGGACGAATAATAAGTTCTTCCTCTAATTTAGCCGAAGGGTCAACAACTACTCCCTCTCCATCCGGATTGTTCATCAGGCGGTGGTGGGTAACGACTGCACATTCCTTGGCAAAACCTTCTACGTGTTCCGCCTCTTTGCTTAAAAAGCTTTTAGGAATCAAAAGGGGGAAAGAAGCATTAACGTGTCCGGTTTCTTTGAACATGCGATCCAGTTGATCTCTCATGTTTTCCCAAATGGCATAGCCTGTTGGTCTGATGACCATACAGCCACGTACAGCAGAGTTGGAAGCCAGTTCGGCTTTTTTGACCACATCATTGTACCAGGCGGAGTAGTCCTCGCTTCTGTTTGTGATTTCTTTTGACATTTATAATAATTGTTGATTGTTACTTGAATTTGAATGTCTACTTTTATTTATAATAAGTAGCATGCTTAATGAACTATTGTATACTTTTCAGAAAAAAGCTTCCTTTTACCGATATGCCTGCGGGCGGATCTCCCTTTTAGGGTTTGGGGCAGCACTTGCAAAAGTATATAGTATTATATGATACTTAACAAATAATTAAAAGGTTCCCTTTGTGACTCTTTTGGGGGCTATCGTCTTAATTATGTAATTACGACCCAACCTTTTGAGGCTCAGAAACGTTAAATAATCATAACTTTAATGGTATATTAACAGAAAATTAGCCGCAAAAGTAATAAATTACCCCTGTAACTTGTAAGAGAGTCACTGTAATTACTAAAAACACATTTTAATATGAAAAATAATAAGCTTTTCACTTTCCTTGTTGCCTTGCTAACGCTAGGATTCAGTACCGCGTCATTCGCTCAGTATGATGACCTTTACTACAATCCAGATGAGGATCAGATAACAACTACAGACTACAATTCTGACTTGACAGAAGAGGATGCTGACTTTTCTTCCGAAGATAGTGGTGACAACGACTATAGCGAAGATGACAGCTTCTATAACGATGATGATCGTTCTTCTTCTTCTAGTTCTAACACCAGATCTAATAACAGCTACAATAATAATGACAACTATCAATACAGCTCTCGAATCCGTCGATTCAACAGACCTTACGCTGGTTTTGATTATTACGATCCTTGCTATACAGATGTTGCTTACTACGATCCTTTTTACTCCAGGCCGGGTACTTCGATCTATGTAGTAAACAATAACAACCGTTATAACAGAGGATTCAATCGTTACAATCGTGGATACCGACCAGGTTTCGCTTTCTCTAACTTCGGTTACGGAAATAGATTCAACAGTCCATTTTACAACCCATACTTGGGCAATAGTCCATTTAATAACTATGGCTACAATAACGGTTTCAACAATAACGGTTTCAACAATAATAACTTCGGTGGAGGATATAATCCATATTGCCCACCAACCAGTTCCAATAACAGCCCCTTTAACTCTGGAAACGCAAACAGCGGTTACAATGGCCCAAGAAGAGGAGGTGTAGGAACTGCAACAGGGGGCTCTACTTCCAGTGATAATACTGATAAAGCAAGAAGAAGTAGCAAGACTAAGGCGCGTTCTTCTAACAGCTCAGCTACAAGATCTTCAAGAGGAGATTACGATAACAAAAGCTCAAGAAGTAAGTACAGCAGAAATAAAGGAACAACAGGTAGTTCTACTAGGAAGTCCTCTACAGGAACATCTAATAACAAAGCTTCGACAAGAGGCAGCAGAAGAAATAATTCTTCCAAAGGAACTTCCACGAGAAGTAGTAGCAGACGTCCTTCTAGCAGTTCTACAAGAAGTAGTGGAAGCAAAAGGTCTTCAGGTTCTTCTACAAGAAGTAGCGGAAGCCGTTCTTCCTCTAAGTCTTCAGGCAAAAGTTCTTCCCGTAGCAGAAGAGGAGGTAAGTAATAGCTTGTTTGGCTGAAGAACAATAAAATAAATAAAATTAAAAAAGTGGGTGGTTAAGCTGAAATGCTTTTCCACTCATTTTTTTTGCTTCTCTTCAATAAAAGCGACAATCATTTTTATTTGGCGAAGCTCTTATGTACTTTTATCAATTGGAAAATTATACCCTTTAAAATAAATATTTATGACTCGATTATTTTTTTTAATCATCTCTACTATTGCTTTTTCTTTTCCGCTACAGTCGCAAACTATACAGGATGCTTTACGTTATTCCAGACTTGACTTTGGAGGGACGGCCCGGTCCATGGGAGTAGGCGGAAGTATGGGCGCATTAGGTACTGACTTTGCGGTACTCAGTACCAACCCTGCAGGTTTGGCCGCTTACCGTAGCTCTGATTTTATGTTTACGCCATCGTTTAAATTTATGACCGTTTCCTCTGGTTTAACAGGAGCTGGAAACGAAACAACAGATAAGAGATCCAACCAACTGCTTTTAGATAATATTGGATATATTTATGCTTCTCAGCCAGTTACTAGCAAATGGGAGGCCTTTAACTTTGGAATTGGCGTAAATAAAATGGTGGACTTCTTCGAGAAGTTTAGTTATGAAGGGAAGTCTAAAGGTTCGATTATAAACCGCTTTGTAGAACAAGCAGAAGGTTTTGATTCAGACAATCTTTATCCTTTTGAAGATGAATTGGCTTTTAATACATTAGCTATTTATGATGACAATGGAGATAATTCTTACGAAAGTGATTTTCAACTGGCACCTGATGCGGTAATACAAAGAGAGGAAGAAGTAGTAATGTCAGGGGCGATGAATGAATTGGTTTTCTCTTTTGCAGGTAACTACAACCATAAGTTAATGGTAGGAATAACCTTAGGCGTTCCCATCATGAGATATACAATAGAACGTACCTACAGTGAGCGAGATCCGGATGATGAGGTGCCCTTTTTTAATGATCTAACTTTTACAGAAGAAATATCAACAACGGGAGCAGGCTTTAACTTAAAGGTCGGCCTTATCTATCGTCCTATTCAAATGGTAAGGGTAGGCTTGGCATTTCATACGCCAACAAGACTCCAGCTAACAGACACTTGGCAAAATACCTTTAACTATGATTATACGGATGATGACGGGAATTCAGATGAGACCAGCCAAGCTTTAGATGGAGGTCCATTCGATTATAGCCTGCGGACCCCTGGAAGAATCATCGGTAGTATAGCTGTTCTGATTAAAAGACATGGTTTTATTAGCGCTGAGCTCGAATACTTGAACTATGCAGGGAACTCCTTTGACCTCACAGAAGATAATTCCGATACTTTTTCTCAACAGTTGGAACGTTCACTAAATCAAGAGATAGATGATAACTTAACGAATGCTATTAATTTTAAGGTAGGAGGTGAATTAGCAGTTGATATTTTTAGAATTCGTGCAGGTTATGGGATGTTTGGCACATCTTATGCCGCTAAATCATCATTTGATCCAAGCTATAGTTTAGGACTGGGAATGCGACAAGAAAGCTACTATTTGGATGTGGCATATAAACGTACTTCTGTCACAAATGATTACAGTCCATATGCATTGGTAAACCCATCAGATGAACAAGGCATCAACAGCGAGTCAGCTATTAATAAGTTGATATTAACGCTTGGTTTCCGATTCTGATGTGTCGTTTTTTATATTATGAATAAGTACACAACAATCATCCTTTTTATCCTCCTTTTTATCTGTGGAGATCTTTCTGCTCAGACTGACTCGCCAGATGCTGGTGTAGCCTATTCTTCTGAGATTGAAAGAGCTATTGCTGAAACTAAGTGGAGATATACCTATGCCTTGCACCTGGAGTCGAATACCATTATCCATCAAGCAGAGGACTTTTACGATTATTATCTACATTTCCGATACGATTACATTTATGAGCAGTACCTCAATGGGGAGTTGACCCGAGGTACCTGGAGCCTTAATGAAAGTGATCTTTTCTATAGCTTTAAGCACATTAAGAAATTTAAAATAACAGAAATCAATAAGAAGACTTTACTGTTGGAGTTTACACAGCCCAATAGTAAAGGAACTTATCAATATCATTTTGTAAGGGTTGAAAGCGCGGATGCTCCCTTTGTAAAGCCGGCTTATGAACTGCCGGATGTTATTGTGGAAAGAGAAGATACCCGTCAGCGAAAAAACCGTCGCTTTGCTTTTGGACAGAAGAGGAAAAAGAAGAAAAGGGATAGATCAAAAAGGAAGAAGAAGAAAGAAAAGGAAGTATTTATCAGCATTGAACTTATTGGTGGTGGTTACTATGGAGGGATTGACCCGGTGTTGCGCGATTACATTTACATTAAATCTGATGGCCGCTTGGTCAAAGAATATAAAGGGTTGAATAGTGGCTTAACAGTTATAAAAAAGAACATTTCCCGTGATGAATTGGAGATGTTTGCAGAATTCATCATCACAAAAAAATTCTTTGAATTCGAAAGAATGTATGATTGTGAATCGGCCTTCTGTCAGGAACGGAAGCATGCTAAGCCAACTCCTATCCCTCTCCGACTTGCCGTGGCCTACGGCAACCGGAAAAAGGTAATAACGATTAGTATTTTTGGTAAAGACAAGAATAAAGTACAATACGTTGATTACCCTCCTGCTGTTGATAATATCGTAGATGCCATTCAAAGAATGGCTAGCCGCTTGGACGACGATATGGGAAGTATTACCAAGAAGAATTAACACATAGCTAGATAGAGCGGGTTAGCGGCTACTTCTTTAGGAGGAGGAATGGAAGAGATGTCTAGTTGTGTTAAGAATTAAGGTAGAAGTTTTTATTTGTAGACTCTAATTATTACCTTGCGTATAATTAGCATGACAACTAAATAAAAATTATGTCCTCTACAGTAAAGGTTCCCATCGATGATCCATCAGATTCCTTTGGTTTCGTTATCGAACGAACGGCCAAACGTATGAAGCAATATTACCAAAAAATGCTTCGTGATGCGCATATAGATATAACCGTCGATCAATGGATTTTGCTAAAGGCAATTTATAAAAAAGATGGTTCCAGTCAATACGAAATAGCTTCTTCCACTTTCAAGGATGCCCCTACCGTTACTCGAATTTTGGATATTCTCAGCACTAAAGGTTTGATAGAACGCGTAGCAGATTCTGTTGACCGAAGAAAATTTAACATTAGGATTACAAAAAAAGGAAAGGAACAGGTAAAACAAATTTCACCTGTTGTTCAATCCTTTCGGGAAACCAGTTGGAATGGTCTGACCAAGAAACAGCTTGGAGAAATGACGAATCTTTTGAACGTTGTATTTGATAATCTGGACAAAAAAAGCGAAAAATAATTAAAACTGTTCAGTAGTTAGCTTTTAGCAGTTCGCTTCCCACTAACGAGTATAGAGAAGCAGGGGGAATAGCTAAAAGCCATGTACTGAATAGATACAAATAACCTAACCATGCATTATTTTACTTTAGGAGAAATTCCACCCAAACGCCATACGCAATTCAGAAAGCCCGATGGCAATTTGTACAGTGAACAATTATTTTCAACGGAAGGATTCAGTGACCTGTCCTCCTTGTTGTATCACTGTAATCCGCCTACGCAAATAGTTCAGGTTGGTGATCCTTATTCGGTAGCACCCAAAACGATCCACGACAAGCAACTAAAACATCGTTGTTTGATGGGGTATCAGGTGGAGCCAGAGGATGATTATCTGAAGAGTCGGAAAGCGGTACTGGTCAACAATGATTGCAAAATTGTATTGGCGGCTCCCCGTAAAAGCTTTAGAGATTACTTTTTTAAAAACGCGGATGCAGATGAAGTCATTTTCATACATGAAGGTTCTGGAACCTTGCGTACTATGTACGGAAACATCCCTTTTGAATATGGCGATTACCTGGTAATACCGAGAGGTACGATATATCAAATGGACTTTAATGATGAGAATAACCGCCTGCTGATTGTAGAGTCTACGAGCCCGATTGTTACACCAGAGCGATATAGAAATAAGTTTGGCCAACTGATGGAACATGCTCCGTTTTGTGAAAGAGACATTCGTAAGCCAACGGAATTGGAAACTCATGATGAGCAAGGAAACTTTTTATTATACATCAAAAAGCAGGATAACATTTATCCATATCACTACCTCAGTCATCCATTTGATGTAGTAGGTTGGGATGGCTATGTTTATCCATATGCTTTTTCAATTCATAATTTTGAACCGATTACAGGTCGGGTACATCAGCCTCCTCCGGTGCATCAAACTTTTGCTGCACGTGGTTTTGTAATTTGCTCCTTTGTACCGCGTTTGTATGACTATCATCCACTGGCTATTCCAGCGCCGTATAATCACAGCAATATAGATAGTGACGAAGTATTGTATTACGTTGATGGAGACTTTATGAGTCGATCACATGTGGAAAAAGGAATGATAACCTTACATCCCGGAGGAATTCCACACGGGCCACATCCGGGAACAGCGGAGGCCAGTATAGGTAAAAAGGAAACAGGAGAATTAGCTGTGATGGTCGACACTTTCAAGCCTCTTTTAATGACAGAAGAAGCCGTAGCAATTGAGGAAGGAGATTATTTTAAGAGTTGGCTGGCGAAGCATTAGAGTTTATGCTGAAATGTTTTGTATAGGAATCAAATAGATGTTTTTTTTCAGAACGAAGCTCTTTTTTGAGTTCGTAGCCTTAGCTACGGGCGAACAAAAAGCTGAAGTGCTCGATAAAAAGATCATTTGAGAACATACAAATTATTTTGGAATAAACGCTATTAATTAAGAAAAGTAAAAAAAAGCAGCCATTGATTATTAGTATCAGTGGCTGCTTTGTTTTATGCTTTTACTTCTAAATCCTGATCGTAAGGTTGAAGTGTAGCAAAATTGTTGGGCGTAGGTGTGTTAAAAATTAATTGTGTGTTGTGTAGTAAGTTGAACATAGTATAGTGTTTGATTAAAAAAGTAAAGTGTCGCTTGATATTAGTTCATTTAGCTTTTAGGGCACTTATATAAGCGGGTTTGGGGTATTTAATCAGACATGTCAAATAATGAATACAGAGCCAAGGTAATTATTTATTTATAAAGTTCAGTAATTTCAATGGTTGATCTTCGGTGTCACTTTGTTTTGCCATCATATCCAGCCAATCGAAGAAGAGGTACTCCTTTAGCCAGCTGGAGAGTGAAGCTTCTTCCATAGTACTTAAATTAACGTTTAAGTCAATAGCGAGTTGGCTCACTTTAGACGAGTCTTTTTCTTTAATCAGCTTTTGGAAGAATAAAATAATAGTTTCGAATAATCTTTTACCCGCACTATCCTTCTTTTTCCGCTTTCTTAGCTGAGCGGTCACCATATTTTGAACTAAGAATAGATCCTTTGAGTAATAGTGACTCACTAACTCGATAATGGTAACTAAATATTTGAAGTTTTCATCCATAGAAGAGGTGTTCTCATTGATTCTACGCAAGAAGAATTGCACTTTTTTATGATGATCTAGGCAAAGGTGTATGATGGCCAACCTCAAATAAATAAGATGAGATAGGTAGTCGGCGCTCTGTTTGTATTTTTTTATGTGGGCTAATATCTCTTTTTCAAAAGACTCTGTGTGGGCCGAAATATCTTTCCCGAAAAGTACTAACAATTGGAGATAATAAACAAACAACTTATTTGGCTCTAAAGAAGAATTATTGCTGATGAACAATTGAATATCGGTAATCCCTTTTTCCAGCGGCTCAAAGCGTCGTAATTTCCAGCAGCTACTCAGGTAATTATGCATGGAAGCAAAATACAAGGCCGGATATGCTTTACTAATTTGCGCTTTATCTTTTAGTAACGCAATTTGCTCACTTTTATAGAAATGTTCTTGTTCCGGATCATTGAGTACCAGCCGGTAAATCATGGAGATAACATGGTATTGGTAATATTGCTCTCTGAATGAAATGTCATTGTTAGCGTCAGATTTTTTTAATAACTTATCTAGAAGAGACGTGTAGGTTTGATGTTGGTCAGGGGTAAGCGCTTGATTGGATAAGTGATTTTTTATATCCGATAATTGATGACTAGTTCGTCTTAAAGACAAAATTTCCTGCACGGCATTAATGGACGCATCGAGCTCTTTGAAAGTAGTACTTTGTAAGTCACCGCTGTCCGCACTATAAAAACTATTTAGACTAAGCTCAATAGCCAGAATAGGGAACAGATGTTCGAAGGCTTCATAGTCCAGACAAATACTTTTAACTCGTTTTATCTTCGATAAGGCAATGTCATATAATTGTTTGTTGATTAGAATTTCAACCTCTTCCAGACCAATTCTGATTTTACTATGAATACTGTTTTTGCTGTGATAAGACACAAGACTTTTAAGAATCAAATCGGCTAATTGCACCTTGTAGACCTTAAGGTTTTTAGCCAATTTAGAATCTGAAAAATGCTCTTTTACGACTTCTTCATCGTACTCATTCATATTATTGATAAAATCAAAAAGGGTAGTCAAAAGGCTGCTGTCAGATGCGTAATGCCGTTTGAAATACCTTTTTTCGGAGGCCGACATTGCATGGATGATTCTAAAGATATGATCCGTGGGTAGTTTCATACTAGGGGTGATTGTTCATGAGGTTTAAGAGGCTATTGCGAAGAGTCACTGAAATAGCCAATAAACGTTTAGTCTTCAAATCGGATTGTCTCTGCCCAAAGAGCGGCAGGTTTTATCAGTTATGCTGAAAGTGAACTTTCGGAGTAAGGATTAAACTCTTCATCAAAAGTACCAAATTACTGTCATATTAACCATGAAGATATGCGAAACGATTCTAGAAAAGGTGATTACTTAAATAAAAATCATTACTTATGGCGTTTTAGCAAGTTATTTAAAATAGGAGAATTACCATGAAAGGGCTTCTTTGGAAGTTAACTTTTGAAGAAATAAGATTTATTTTCTAAGATAGGAAAAGCTAATATTGTGAAGAGAAAATTATCCCCCTCTTCGCCTGAAGAGAAGATAACTTTCTATTTTGTTGTTATTTTCTATAGGGAATGTACACCCAAAGTATATTTACTTCTAACATCCAATAATACTTGGGTGGGCATGTTTTTTTCTAAAAGAAATCCCATAAGCCTTCCGGATTTAATGACCGCCAAATCATTCGGATTATTACAAACACAATTATAACTGCTACGATATATTGCACCGCTTTACTAATAGTCCCTTTCTGATGTTCATTTAATTTTTTTTGATAATTGATATCGTCGTGATCCGCATCCCGAAAAGATTCGTTATCATCTGCCAGTTCCATTTCTGCACGTTGGTCCATGCGAATAATAATGGGTTTTGCCATTTCATAATCTCCTTGCCTAATGTGTAACCCAATTCCAGGGGAGCCTAAAGGTACCGCAGTAATGGCATTGCTGTTACTAACAAAAGAAGGAATACCTTCAGTCTCTAACTTCGCTGAGTATAGGCGAGCCTGAGATTCAAAGTAAAAATATTTAATTGCAATTATATTGTTATCAGAAGAGTTGTCTTCGTCGAAGTGGTCGAGTATATCATCTTCCATGGTGTGGCAAAATTTAAGCGTTTTAAAAGCTCCCTAAGATAAGCTTTTCCCCTCGTATTCTACCATTTTTCCGCCTTTCAACTTTAGGATGTATTCTGTCTTAGCAGCTAGGTCCAAATCATGTGTTACCAAAACTAAAGTGGTACCTGCATCTTTATTTAGTTCAAATAACAATGCTTCTACTTTTTGCCCCGTAGCTTCGTCGAGATTCCCCGTTGGCTCATCTGCAAATAAAATCTTAGGTTTATTGGCAAAAGCACGAGCCAGAGAAACTCGTTGTTGCTCCCCGCCAGAAAGCTGACTAGGGTAGTGGTCATGTCGATCGGCGAGGCCAACCCGTTCTAGTAAATGCATCGCTTTTTTAGCAGCCTCTTTATCCTGCCTCAATTCCATAGGAACCATTACATTTTCCAAAGCCGTCAATGTTGGTAACAATTGGAAGTTTTGAAAAATAAATCCGACATGTTCATTCCGCAAAGCAGCTCGCTGATCTTCATTGAGTTGATCGATTACTGTAGCATTCAATTTGACGGAGCCACTAGTCGCTCGATCGAGACCAGCACAAAGTCCGAGTAAAGTGGTCTTCCCACTTCCGGATGGCCCTACAATCGCAAAGCTAGAACCTGCTGGAATCGTAAAATTAATGTTATCTAAAACCGTCAGAGACTTATTGCCGGATTCGTAGGTCTTGGTAAGGTTGCTAACTTCAAGCATGTAAAAGCGAATATTTTAGTTTTGAGAAAGGATAAGTAACAACGAAAAATTAACTTCAGAATATGAAATAGATTCTGAAATTACTTTTTGTGTAATACTAAAAGTGAAATACAGATACTAAACGTTGAAAGGGGGGAATTGTTTGCAAGAATACGTGCAGGTGATTGAGATAGGATATTATGTTGATAGTTTAGTAGCCTTACTAGTTCTTACTTATGTTTAGCAGGATAGGCTTATAATGATAAATGAGGTTCCCCCTCAGGTGCAAGTTAACGCGAGCTAGGAGAACCCCTTATCCGTCACATCTGCCCATTTATATATGAGGAAAACCATGAAATGTGGTAGCCAATGTAATTTGAAGTCAAGCTCTTTTTTCTTACTTCTTTATGGGGTACCTTTTAAGAGCTTACATATAATTATGGATTCAAGAAGCATAGTATTTTTCATTATTAAGAAGGAGCAGCAAGCAGTCTGGAATCTGGAATCTGGAATCTGGAAATACTAGGGGTTTATATTAATACAAAAATATTCTTACAAATAATGATAACTTGTAGGGATATTGTTTTGTATTATATTTTCGTGAGTGCTGTTCGTATAGGTAAACATTTATTTATAATAAAGCAGTTTTCATTTTTGATGAAATATGTTAAAGTTTAAATAAGTGTTATTTTATTCGTTTTGTAAAAACAAAAATCCTACATTTATCTCTAAAGAAAAACTTACGTCAAGAAAAAGATGAAAACGCTGAAACAACAAACTAAACTAAACTAATTTTTTTTCGTTTTCATCTCTTTTTTAAAATTTACTTTTTGTTTGCCCGTGTATTATCAATGGAATAATGACTATTAGTTTTATAACTAGTTCTGGTTATAATTGTCTATGCTGATTTGAAATATTAGCTTAGGTGTGGTCGTCGTGATTACGGATGAGTCTCACGTGCTTGGATTGAAAAATGATAAACTCATTTTTCAGAGGGGAGAGGTATGTTTGAGTACTTGTAATGCATGGTATTAACTATCTTGTTTTCTAAATTAAAAGTTAACGACTTTATTTAGAGTGGACTTTGCGGCCTGTATGGTAGCCCTATAGTGATATGGTTTTTGTAAATTTGTTTGTTAATAAAATTACTAAAACCATTCAAAAAATTGATTATGAAATTACTTGTACTTTCTATTTTGTTATTGTTGCCTTCTGGTTTTCTTTACAGTCAGTCGTGGGAATTTATTAGCGACGGTTACAGGGAATTAAAGAATCTAAATTTTGGCGAGCTGGCATACTCAATTCTACTGCTCCTATTCGAAGCTTTATCTCTTCTCCAAAAGAGGGTGCTTCTACTGGACACAAAGGGATAAAGCCGCTCTGGGA
>JBLHRR010000088.1:0-22374 GCA_047626155.1 Saprospiraceae bacterium
TAAAAACAAAAATGACGGCATGGCTGCATAACTACCTACTGAAATTACTATGTTATATCCTACATGATTTGCAAATTCCTTTTACATGAATACTTACATTATGTATTTCACAGTCCGGTATAGATATTTTTATATTATTACTTAATTCATGACAGGTCACGGAATTACAGCCCGTACATTTGAAATGAATGTGGTCATGGTGATGATTATTTTCACTACACTTCTTTCCGCAAATAGCATAATAGACTTCATTATTTTCTCGCAATGCTTGATGAATGATGCCTTGATTTATTAAAGTTTCTAAAGTTCTATAAAGCGTAACTCGGTCAATAGATTTCATTGATTCCTGAATGGTAGAATAAGGCATTGCAGAAGTATACGCTTCCATACTGACTAATAATTTTAGTCGATGACCTGTGGCTTTTAAACCCCTACTATTCAATAAACCTTTAAAATATTGGTCGCTCATGTTAGTTGTTTTAAAACTTGAAGTTCACGCCAAAAGTAATACTAATTCCCGTGTCATCAGCAAAGTATCTTTGTCTGTTCAGATAATCACGGTATTTAACATTGAATACATTATCTACTTTGGTAAAGAATCTAAACTTATGGTTTGGGGAAATTATATTAGTCGAAACCTTTAGACCAAAAAGATTGTAAGTTGGAGGTGGCAACACAAAATCTTGCCCAGCCAATAAATTTTTCTGCTCTAAGACCAATCTATTATTAATCTCAAATTCCAACTCTTCCAAATTTATTTTATTAGATAATTTCAGTGCTTTTTTGCTACGATAAGTAAGACTTCCAAACAGACTGTTCGGAGGCATAAAAACCAGTGGAATATTATTTTTAAGATCTCTACCTTTAATGAAACTGTACTTCAATAATCCAAACAGCGAATTAGAAAGGGTAAACTGAGTAGAGATATCCAATCCATAAATACTAGCATTGGTTTGCTCATACTTGAATATTGGGAAAGCGCCACGAATGGTCAACCTGATTTCGTCTTGTGGATTTAGAAAAATATAATCTTCGAAATATTGATAATAAGCTAAAGCACTCAAGGAGAAATTCGTAGTGGGAAGCCATTTGTATTCAAGTGTATTCTTAATCGCTTTTTCTGTGTTCAAATTTACATCTCCTTCTTCAATACCGCTTACGCCCTGATGTAAGCCATTACTATACAATTCATTTATAGCTGGATTTCGCATAGCGTAGCCAGTATTCAGCGTTATGGATTGCGTAGTAGACCAATCGTATTTTAATCCAAAAACACCTCCTACATTAAGGAAGTTATTTTCAAATCGGATTACGACTCTTGGTATACTATTGCTGATGGCTGCCACATTTTGATATTCATAATCATAGCGAATGCCCAAGCTGATATTTGTTTTTTCTTTTTGTTTTGAAAGTGCTACGAAGGTTCCATTTTTCCAAGAAATATAATCGGGGATGAGTGGTAAGATACCTGTCTCTGGATTGTTCGTATTGTCCGTAATTATATTTTGATTGCCAATTTGCAGTTTCCAATTGTGTTCAAAGTCTATCGCATATTTGAGTTCGGAGTTCAAAGTATATTGCCTTAAGTTTAATGCAGGCAAATCAGTTCTTCCACTTCGCCTAACATCAAATTCTTTACGGTCATTTAATTGCCCTGCCATTACCAATTCAAGCGATTGATTTCCTTCAAGGTAATATTTCGATTTCAGTTTGACTAAATGATGCGACACCTCCTGCTTTGGCGCCTCAATGGTGTAACTAAAATTAGGCTCTGTAAAAAACGGAATCTCTCTAATCAAGGCTTGGTCCAAGTCGGTAAGGTTCCCAATATGAGCGCCTCTTAACATTCCAAGGCGAGTATTAAAAGTGCTAGCATAAACCTCCAGAAATAATTTTTCTTTCCAAGACTTTTCTAATTGAACCGCAAAGTTAAGTTCTTCAACACCGGTATTATTTAGAAAGTAATCTGCCGTTTTTCTATCTCCGTATTTCTTTACAGAACCGTTTATTCTCCAAGCTAAAAATGGAGAATACTTTTCCAATCGAGCATTTAAAGTATTGCCCCTTCCATTGGTTTCGTAGGCGTAATTTATTTGTCCATGAAGATGCGGCTCTCTACCAATTTTCTTTGGCTCTACCAAAATAACAGAACCCAGATTTCCTCCTCCATAAGCTATCGCATTTGCGCCTTTCAATACGGTTATTTTATCCGCAGAAAAAGGATCAATTTCGGGACTATGGTCGTTCCCCCATTGCTGACCACTTTGTGCAATACCATTGTTAAGTATCACCAATCGATTGCCATACAAACCATGTACAACAGGTTTAGAAATTCCAGATCCATTTTTAATGAGGTGAACGCCTGTCTCTTTTTCGAGCAAGCCAGACAGGTTCTGATTCGCATTATCTTCAATAGCCTGCCTATTTACCGAAAGGTTGGATTGGTTGCTGTGGTTATTCTTTTTTCCTTTGACAACGATATCATCCAGTGAAGTTGCCGTGTGTGGAAAAGCAATATTTAATAAGGTATCCCGAAAAAGGTCGAGGTGAATCTTTATTGGTGCGCAGCCGATGTGTGATAAAATAAGATGGTATTCGCCTTCACAAATATCTTCAAATAGGAAATGACCGCTCTCATCGGTCGTCATACCTCTAGAGAGTTCTTGAATAATGACGTTCACATAAGACAAAGGAAATCCGGAAACTTCATCAACAACCTCTCCCGTAACACTCAGTTTACAATCCTGAGATTGAGCACTAAGTGTTACAAAAAAGAGCAATATGGGGAGTATAAGTTTTTTACTGAACATCTATTGGGAACGTAACTTCTATATCCGTTTCACCTCCTGCATTCGTAAGGTCTCCGGTTGATACACCAGATGCAGTTTTACTAGGCTCATGTCGTAGGGTTATTGTTATAGATCCTGTCGTTGCAGCTCCTGTTGTTAAAGTCGTACTAAGACCTACAGGGTTTCCATCTGCATCTTGATCGTTATAAACGATGCTTACTTCTGAAGCCGTTGACTGGAAAAAGAATTGATGATCTTCATCTTCTTCTTCAATTTCTGCGGTGATACTTTCAGCCGGTGATTCTATTTCATTTAAAAGATCAAGTGCACCGGTATAAGTTTGATTAGCACTAAGCGTACCTCCCGTAATGATAGGCGCGTCGCCACCATCTCCATCTAAGTCTTTATAACTTAAAACTATCGCAGCACCTCCACCTGTTGGGGTTAAGCTATAATTTAGTGTTGTGATTAATTCTTCTTCATTCGGGATAATAGGGTCATCCTTATCACAGGCGGCAAATAGAATTGTAATAGCGGCCAAGAGAATAATTGATGTCTTTTTCAGCATTTTATTGTTTTTTATTTGATTAACGATTATGCAAAAGTAATAAATTAAATGCAACATTGTTGCATTTGCATTATTCTTTTTTAATTATCTGTACAAAAGACGACCATCTACCCAACAAAAAAATGGATTCCAAACTCGCACTAAAAGCACGAATCTAAAATCCATCTTTTCTAAAAGCAACACTTACAAAAAAGCTACAATTTTATCTACAAGCAAAAAATCGTAGCGCCTTCGTAACACCGTGGCGACTACCAAAACCTACGCTTCATACGCCTCCATTGGAGGACAAGTACAAATTAAGTTTCGATCTCCATGCGCATTATCCACTCGTCCACTTGTTGTCCAAAATTTATGCTGGTGCTTTAACCAAGCTAATGGATAAGCCGCCTTCTCTCTACTATATGGTAAGTTCCATTCATCAGCCGTAATCTGGCCAAGGGTGTGTGGCGCATTTACCAGTACATTGTTTTTTGCATCCGCAGTACCATTTGCTATTTCATCAATTTCTTTTTTGATTGACAGCATCGCCTCACAGAAACGATCCAGTTCTTCCTTCCCTTCACTCTCCGTTGGTTCGATCATAATCGTACCAGCTACTGGGAAAGAAAGTGTCGGCGCGTGGAAACCATAATCAATCAAACGCTTCGCTACGTCTTCCGCTGAAACCAAAGATTTGAATGGACGTAAGTCCAAAATCAACTCATGCGCAGCGCGGCCTTTTTCGCCAAGGTAAAGCACTGAGTATTCTTTTTCCAAACGAGCCATAATATAGTTCGCATTCAGGATTGCATATTTTGTAGATTTTGTTACGCCTTCTCTACCTAACATTTTGACATAAGCGTAAGAAATTAACAATATACTTGCAGAACCCCAAGGAGCAGAAGAAACTGCGCTCGTTGCTTGACTTCCACCTGTTTTATGAAGTGAATGTCCAGGCAAGAATGGCGCTAGTTTATCGTTTACACAAATTGGGCCCATACCCGGTCCGCCACCTCCGTGCGGAATACTGAAGGTCTTGTGTAAGTTCAAGTGACAAACATCTGCATCAATTGCCCCAGGACTGGTCAAGCCAACCTGTGCGTTCATGTTGGCCCCATCCATATAAACGAGACCGCCGTTGTCGTGAACTATTTTACAAATTTCTTTAATTGCTTTTTCAAAAACACCGTGTGTTGATGGATAAGTTACCATCAAAGCAGCGAGGTTCTTTTTATGTTCTTTGGCTTTCGCTTTTAAATCTTTGACATCGATGTTTCCTCTTTCGTCGCAAGCCACTACTACTACTTTCATTCCAGCCATTACTGCAGATGCAGGATTGGTTCCGTGGGCAGAAGATGGAATCAAGGCAATGTTACGATGCGCTTCTTTGCGCGATTCGTGGTAAGCATTGATCGTTAGCAAACCAGTGTACTCGCCTTGCGCTCCTGAATTTGGTTGTAAAGAGCACGCGGTAAATCCGGTAATTTCACTGAGGTAAGCTTCCAGTTCTGTAAAAATTTGGTGGTAGCCTTTCATCTGATTCTGTGGTGCAAAAGGATGCACATTCGCAAATTCCGACCAACTTACTGGAATCAATTGCGTAGCCGCATTCAATTTCATAGTACAAGAGCCCAAAGGAATCATGGAATGCATTAATGACAAATCTTTATTTTCCAAAGACTTGAGGTAACGCATCATCTCTGTCTCCGTATGGTATTTATTAAACACAGGGTGAGTCAGGTATTCAGAACTACGGATCAAGCGCTTAGGAAATTTCGTTCCTTTTGGCGCAGCTACTTTTGTGTATTGCTTATACTTTTTTGCTTTCGCAAAAATGTTTATAATTTCTAACAATTCTTTTTCAGAAACCGTTTCATCTAGACTAATTTGCACTGTTGTACTAGTATAGGTAAAGTTGAAACACGCTTTCAAGGCTGCTTTTTTAATCGCAGACAATTGTCCTTTTGTCACTTCTACGCTAACGGTATCGAAGAAGTAAGTGTTCTGTTGAGAGAATCCAATTTTCTTCACGGCATTGTTCAAAGCCTGCGCCATGCTGTGCGTTCTTTGCGCAATGGCTTTGATTCCCGCAGGGCCATGATAGGCTGCATACATTCCGGCCATGATTGCCAACAATGCCTGTGCGGTACAAATGTTAGACGTTGCTTTTTCTCTTCGGATGTGCTGCTCTCTAGTTTGCAAAGCCATACGTAAAGCACGGTTGCCAAAGCGATCAACAGAAACGCCGATGATCCGACCAGGAATTTGTCTTTTGAAAGAATCCTTTGTGGTAAAGTAAGCGGCGTGTGGGCCACCATTCCCCATTGGTACTCCGAAACGCTGGGTATTTCCAACTACTGCATCTGCGCCCCATTCTCCCGGAGGAGTCAATAGTGCCAAGCTCAATAAGTCAGCCGCAACGGTTACGTAAACTTTTTTGGCCGCAGCCTTTTCTGCAAAAGCTCTGTAGTCTTCTACCGCTCCATTCTGGGCAGGGTACTGCAAAAGCACGCCGAAAGTTTTATCTGAAAAATTATATTTTTTCCAATCGCCTCTTACTATTTTGATATTCAAAGGCTTCGCACGAGTAATAAGGATATCAACCGTGTGGTTAAAAACACCATCCGCTACGAAAAATTCATTCGCTGTATCTTCTGCTGTTTTAGCTCGCTTATTTTTCAAAGCATAGAACATCGCCATCGCCTCAGCTGCTGCGGTTCCTTCGTCTAACAAAGAAGCATTCGCGATTGGCAAACCCGTCAGATCACTCAACATGGTTTGGTAATTCAACAAAGCTTCTAAACGTCCCTGCGCTATTTCTGCCTGATAAGGAGTGTACTGCGTATACCAACCTGGATTTTGAAAAATGTTTCTCAACAATACCGATGGCGTAATGGTCCCATAATAACCCAAACCGATCAGAGAATGGAAATCTTTATTTAAGGAAGCCGTCTCTTTTAGCTCTTGCAGATAATCATATTCTGTCATGGCCTCCGGTAAGTTGAGGTCCTTTTTTAATCGTATGTTTTGGGGAACCGTTTCATCAATCAAATGATCCAATGTCTTCGCCTTTACGGTGGTCAACATCTCGGCAAGATCGCCTTCATTGATTCCGATATGGCGTTTGTTAAACTGGTCGTAAGCCGGAAAATTACTCATATTGTAAAAATGGTTTTGATGTTTGTAAAATCAGGACGTAATGTACGACTTTGCCACTGATATATTGATAGGTGAAACACAAAAAAGAGGATGATGTTTAAGTTTGTCGGAGGTTATTTAAAATCGCCTTGGGTTTACTTCCCTGGTTTGCGAATCTACGCAAATGGGAGCTCGACTCCTCCAGAGTCTGGATCGCATTTGAGTGTATAGGAAATAAGAATGCAGCATGACTTGGAAGCCATACTGCATTCTTATTTCCTATACCTTATTAACTTACTTTCTCTTCACAACCTTTTCGGTTTCCACCATTATTCCATCTACATATAACTGTAGGAAATAAATACCTTCTGTCAGTCCCTCTTCTTCGAAAGTTAATTGGTGATTCCCCGAAGCAATATCTGCCAGTGCCTTCGTCCGAAGTGTTTGCCCCAAAGCATTAACCAACTGGAGAGACAAATGCTCCGCAGGCTGCGAAAGATTTACACGAGCTACTAAAGATTCCTTGAACGGATTTGGGAAAACTCGGAAGTCATTGACGATGGCCTTTCCTTCTAGTGCAGAAGTATTGTCCGCCACCACTGCGTTTACCTCTAGGTCATCAAAATAAAAACCATCGAATTCAACAAATCCATCTGAAACAATTCTAAAACCCAGGATTACTTTTTCGCCCAGACAATCGTTCAAGTCTATCTCTTCCAAGACCCAGTCCGTTTGAGTACCGTCATATAATGGTTCGCCCTCGTCCTGGTCTCCATTTCCTATCTTGGTATATTTTCCACATAAAGCATTGAAGGTAGCACCGCCATTTGTCGAAGCCATCACCTGCACATAATCGTATGCTGCTTCGATGGCCCATTTAGCATGGAATGTTAAGATTGCTTGCGTTGCATTTTCCAAATCAATTTCCTCTTGTAGTATTATTGTTGAATTTATATTTCCATCATAATCACCATTTGGTGAATCGGTAATACTTGAAGGACTCGAAACGAAATCAGCGGTAGTGGTTGCCCAACCATTGCTCACTGTCCATAAGCCCGTATCTGCTCCGTCCTCTGAAAAGATGTTGGTTATGTCTCCGGCTAAAAATGTCTTATCCAAGGTGTCAGATAGTACAAACAATCCATTATCTACTTCTACTAAAAAACGAATAATTTCGCCATCCACTGCATCATTGGAAACAGTGTAATCAAAGGCTATATTTTCTTCCTCTAAATGATCCAATGACCATGAATTATTATTGTTAGGTGTTACCGTTACCTTTGTTCCAATTCCGGTTACGTTTAATGTGAGGTCTCCTGTTTGCAATCCGTATTTCTTGATCGCCATATCCAGTGTACCTTCATAGGCTGTGATATTATTGCTACTATTTTGTTCTGCAGCTTCACCATAGTTGAGCAATAAGTGAGCGGTTGTCAGATTTTGCAAAAGCGTTGATTTATTCAATTCATCAATAGCGGACTGAGGGGGCCAAAAACCAAAGTTACCAGGGCCAACTTCAGGGGTCATAGAAAAAATCCGAGGCTTAGTTGTCGTTTCTCCATACATCCAATCATCACTGTCTCCGTTCACTGTGTAGCCAACGGTTTCCGTTCCAGTACCTGCTAGGAAATTATTTTCTTTAGTCATAACATCTGCGAAAGCAGAAAAGGTAGGATCATCATTAGTTACTTGATCACTGTATCCCCATGGATAAATCAGTAGGTTTCCAAAAGAGTGGTAATTTAAAGTAATTTGAAATTCATGCAAATTGCAAAAATCTCTTACCGCTTGAGTTTCTGGTTCTGAAAAACTGGAAGGCCCCCTGTAGGTTTGATTGCCAGTCTCGGGAGAAGAACCGGTATCATCAAAACCCCATTCAAAACCATAGTTTCTATTCAAGTCTACCCCAAAAGTTCCGTCGTCATTATCTCTTCTGTTTTTTCTCCAGAGGCCTCCTCCATTGGGGTCTGTCGTTTCATTATAAATATAACCATCTGGATTAACGCAGGGCATAAAATACATTTCCGTATTGTCAACCAAGTATTTCACTTCTGGATTGGTTTCATAATTTTCCAATAAATACCAGAGATAAAAAACGAGCTGTGATACACTATTTGCTTCTCTCGCGTGATGAGCTGCGTTGTAAAATACTTCAGGTTCATCTTCTTCCACATTTGGATTGTCAGATAATCGCAACCAGTAAATCGGACGACCTTCGTGAGTTGTAATATTCTCAACAGGTTCTTTTGCAGAAATTAAATTTGGATAAAGTGCAGCCATCTCGTCCAACTCCGTCAACAATTCATCATAAGTATAATAACCGCCCATAGAACCAAACTCATAATTAGCGGGAGTCACGTAATCATAAGCCGGACCTACTCCAGCTCCACAATCACCACCACTTCTCGCTCCGGCTCCGTGCTCGTGCCCCTCATGAGAATGCCCCTCATTTTGAGCAATGTAGTAAGCTTGTACATCTTCTATCAGAATCTCAAAGTTGATGTTATTCGCTTTTAATAATGCTATTTCCTTTTTTGAAAAGTCATTGATCAGATGTCTCCCCTTTGCATATACGCCATGATCGGCTTCTAATCCAAGCTTTGCAATTGCCGAAATTTTGGTCGTCGTTAAATCCACCTTCACTCTTGAATACTTCGCTCCGGAATCTTGCCCAGTTAACAAAAAGCTATAAAAAAAGATGATAAATACGCTTGTAAATACTTTCATAAAGGAATACTGTTTTAAATGACAAATAACACTAATGCTAAACTGATTTCTATTCTCGAAGTGCGTTAAATGCTTACACCTCCTTTGTTATACAATAGTCTGCTTTTCTAACCTTGCACCCCCTATTTTAGTTGTAAAAGTTTATTTAAAAAAAAGACTTATGTAATACAGACAACAAACCGACGGGCATAGACCCTCTAGAAAATGCCCATCGGTTCTTTCAATGATTAGCACAATCTAACCAAACGATCTCTCGATGATTTCCGTAACTACAGAAACTTAGCTACTTTCACTAAAGTTTAAATAACTTTTCACCCTAAACACTTAAAATGACTTCTAAAACTTACTTCAAAGCGCTGGTCCTTACCTTGTTAATCGCAACTAACCTTAATGCTCAAAATTTTCCTTACTACTTCAGTATTGATGAGCAACCCTATGTAGAAATTGAAGGCACTGACTTAATCGGAGATACCTGGGATGACCCTGAATTTCAAGTTCCCATCGGCTTCGAATTTCTATTTCTAGGAGAACCGATTAGTGATTTTTATCAAGTTGGAACCGGTGCTATATTAACTGGAAATTCCGATTTTGATTATTCCACTGATGTTGATGCCTTTTCTATTTATGGCTCTGATATTATTGACATAGGCTATGACACTACAACCGTCTCCAGAATCAGCTATGCTTTAGAAGGCAATCCTGGTAATCAAATTTGTAAAATAGAATGGAAAGATGTTGGATTCTATGAAGACATTATGGACCCTAATCCAACAAATTCGACCCTCAACTTCCAGGCTTGGTTTTACGAAGGTAGCCATACTATAGAAATCAGATTCGGACCTAATGACATTATACTTCCGGACTCCACCTTCCATGATTTTGGAGGCGATCCTTTTATTGGTATGTTTGAAGGTATTGACAACAATGCCGAAACAATAGAGAACCTCTACTATATCAGTGGAGCTGAAGGCACTGCTACCGTCACAGACGTAAATGATCCCTCATTTTACGATCTGGAAGATATTTCTTCCTTGACTTCTAACCCCATCGACGGAAGAGTCTATCGATTTACCACCGCTCCTTTTGTTAATACAAAAGAGCCGGGCCTTAGCCAATTGGTTAAGATCTATCCAAGTCTTGCTACTGATTTTACTTTGGTAAATATCAACCAACAGAACTTCACAACAGCTAAGATCCAGATCATCAATCAACTGGGGCAAACCGTTCTCCAACAAGCTGCACACAGCGGTGCGCAACGACTCGATTTAAGTAATTTCACTTCAGGCACTTACTTCGTTCGTGTTCAAATAGATGGAGAGGAATTCAGTCAGGCTATCTTGAAACGATAATAGCCTTGGTCGAAAAAATACTCACTTCTCACTAGCTCCGAATTCGAAGTTCACCGCCAAAACAACAAAGGACTTAATTTTCGGAGCTAGTGAGAATACCCAGCAATAAATAAACGCTCCACAAAAGTGGAAAGGAGTCAACTAAAGCTAACCCCCAATGATCTATTCCATCCCTCCAGACATAACCGGCAGCTACTACGATCTTTCCACTCCCTTGACCTTGCTCGTTTTTTTTCTAATACTTTGCTATGAGGATCACCGACGAAAGTTCCCTACGGCAGCTTGGCTATTAAGTCTTGCCATTGTGGTTACGCTTTGAATTTGAGTGACCATTTTCTAATCAATCTGAGTTGGATTGAAGGGCATCTCGTAGCCAGTCTTTACCGACATCCGAATCAGGGTTTCGCAAGTCCGTGATCGCCTGATGGATTTCCAGGTATAGGTTTTTCTCGCCAAGTCGTTCCATCAAACCTTCTTTGGCGATGCGATCTCTAACTGGGCCCCGCAGTCCGGATATATAAAACGGAAGCTTTCTCTTTTTTAGAAAATTAAACACTTCCTCCAAAGCATGAACACCGGTGCTGTCTATATCATGTATATTACTGGTATCGAGTAAAAAGAACTGAAGCTTGGATTCCTGCGCTACGATTTCCTGAATTCGATCCTGAAAAAAAGAAGCGTTAGCAAAATAAAGCTGATCATCAAATCGAATGATTAGTCCCCCGTCTAATCGCTCTGCAGTCTCGTACCTATCTATATTTCTATAAATATTTGTATCTGGCAACTTCCCTAATATCGCCATGTGTGGTTTAGTACTCTTGTACAAAATTACTACAATTGATAACAATACACCTGCGAACACGCCCTCTTCAATACCCAAAACCAAGGTTGCCACAAATGTAGTTAGCATCATCATAAAGTCGCTCCGATGCGTATGCCAGAGTGCCACTGCTTCCTCCCACTCAAACAAGCTCCGAACCGATAACAATATAATGGCAGCCAGTACTGCTTTTGGGACATAATAAAACAGAGGCGTTAAAAACAACAAAGTCATTCCTATAATGATGGCAGTAATAATCGAAGCGAAACCTGAGCTTGCCCCAGATTCATTATTCACGGCAGAACGAGTAAAACTCCCGGAGGTTGGAATCGATTGAAAAAAGGCGCCTCCTAGTTTGGAAATCCCCAAAGCGAACAACTCCTGGTCCGGTCGTATTTTGTAATCTCCATGTTTCGCTTGCAAAACTTTAGCGATCGCTATACTTTCTACGATGCAAATAATGGTAACGGTAGAAACCGTAGGTAATAAAATAGAGATACTCTTCCAGCTCATTTCTGGTGATTGAAAAGCGGGTAAACCTTGAGGCACTTCTTTAATGATGTCAATCAGCATGACTTCCTCTCCTAGGGCATAAACCAGCACCGCTCCTATTACGGTCACTACCAATGCACCTGGAATAGAACGTCTTATTTTTCGTAAAACGACCATTAATAAAATACTTCCAAAACACAGTATAGTAGATAGCGGGTTTGTTTCAGACAAATGCAAAAAGACATATCGTACTTTCTCATAAGCATAGTCAAAACGCGGAACGGGGAAACCCAGAACATCTTTAAATTGACTGATGGCAATGATAATTGCTGCTGCCGAAGTAAAACCAATGATAACCGGATGAGAAATAAAGTTGATTAAAAAGCCCAATCTAAACAGACTCAATAATACCTGTGCTACGCCAACCAAAAGTCCCGTCAGAATAACAAAGCTTACATATTCAGGAGAAAGGGGTTCGGCAATTTTGCTTACGCCTGCTAAAACCAACAAAGCAGAAATGGCTACTGGCCCAATTGACATTTGGCGTGATGTTCCAAAGATTGCATAAAGAAATAAGGGAATCAAACCACCATACAAACCATAAATGGGAGGCATTCCCGCCAACATTGCGTAGGCCATTCCTTGTGGCACCAACATAACAGAAACGGTAAGTCCAGCCATAAAATCTTTCCACCAATCCCCTGAAGTGTGGGTGGCAAAAGAATCGAGTATGGGAATGAATTTATTTATTTTCAAAATATTACAGCGTCAGAGCTTGAGTTTATATAATCCTTAAAGTCTGCAAATGTAAGAAATATGGGCCACCTCATAAAATAAACGCTATTTCATTAGACTCCCAGAAGCATGGACTATGTTGTAAAACCAAAAGGCGGGATACTGTTTCCAGTATCCCGCCGCGTTATATTCATCAAAGTGTAATGTAAAAATTCTTATCTCACCAGTGTCATTTTTCGAGTAGCCGTACCGAATGCTGTTTCTACCTTATAGTATAAAACGCTTCCGCCTCCGGCAACCATAGAAGGATCAACTTCAATTTGCTGAAACCCTTTTTCGAAACTTGTTGTATTCTTATAAATCAATCGCCCCGTTACATCATTTATAGTGAAGATGACTTCGCTGTCTCCTGGCAGATTGAAACCGATGAGGCTGTTATTTCTGAATGGGTTTGGTTGATTTTGCAACAAGGTAAATTCATTTCCTAATTCCGCTTCTTTTTCACCAAAACGCAAATCAACCGATCTTACTTCATCTATATTTGAAAGAGAATAAGCCTCTGCCGAAACCTTAGTTGAATTGATTGAAATAAAATCGCTTAAGCGGCCATTCTTTGTTGCTTCAAATTGAAGCGTAAACAATACCTCTGTTCCCAACAATGATCTTGCATCTCCATTCCAACTCGCCAGTAGTTGTCCTTCCTTTTCCAAATAGTTAAAATTAGAAGCAGACAAAGAAGGCAAGCTCTGAGCATAGACTACATCAAAAGCCAATGCCGAAGGATCTACTTGCAAAGTAAATTGAAAACCGCCCATTTCGTTTATTTCGCTACTGCGAACAGGAACCTGTATGATTTCTCCCGATTTGAATTCCCGATCTGCGATTTCAAAACTTAGCGTCTCGTCCGTTTTCACCTCACTTTCATTAGGACCAAATAAGTCTGGATTTGCACTACCATTTATGTCTCCTACTTTTATGGCTACAAAATTCAAATTCTCCAAAAGGTCACCTGCTGAATCTACGTCTTTCGACTCCGGAAAGTTCTCACCAAGTGGTTGAGTCGGATCATCAAAAATATAATCTGCGTCTACAAATCTCCAGGAATTGCTACTTTCAAATTCTGTATCAATAAACAAGATCAACTTTCTAATGGCTAAGACATCGCCTATAGTCACCTCACCATTATTGTTTGCATCAGCCGCAATGATCTTATAAGGCGAGTCTAACAATTGAACTTCCAAAATATGTCTGATCGTTTTAATCAAATCATTGGTGGTCACTCCGTTGAGGTGGTTGGTGTTTTTTGTAGGAGTAACTACATAGTGTGCGCAAGAAGTAGCACCTTCTAACAAGAATGCTCCGTTAGCTGTTGTATTTGCGGTAACGGTACTATTGTCTGATACGTCTGTTGCTATTGTTTCTACCCCTTCTATATTTAAGCCATTCCAAGTTTGAATCGCCCCATTGATTTCTGACAAAGGACCATCTGCCATACAAATGGAATCGTGTGGCATCGCTTCAAATACATTCTCCTGCATAATGGTCACCTCGGTATTTCGCATGATGATGTCCCGGAAAGTAGTATTCTTAATGGTTTCGATTTCCCCACCTAAAGAATTGTCATTCTCATAATAAAAACGGTCTCCATCTCGCACCGCTCCAAATTGATCCATCATAATATGCATGATCACTTCACCAAATAAAGCACCAGGCATGTGTTCTTCTAATAACATTCCTACCCAAGGATCAATGTTATTTACATTACCGTATTGAGCAGCAAGAATATCAACTATAATTGGGTCTGAACTAAAATCATTGAGATCGGTATAAGCTGTCAATCCCAAATCCGTACGAGCCGTATTAAAAGGTGGAATTCCTCGTTCTCTTCCTCTGTTTATATTAATAGCTGCAAGATCAAGACCTCCGACTCCTGAAGTTGGTGGGCCGAACAAGAAGTTACGAACATCATCTACTACTTTCCCATCCATTTCTTGTTCTATTTGTTCTGCCATCCCTTTAAAGAAAGGATCAAGTCCCATATCTGCTACCAATGAAGGGGTGAAGAAAGCATCTTTCAAAGCTATATCTCCAAGATAATTTCCATTGTTGTCTACTGTCCTTAAATTACCATTTAACAAAGTATGCCCGAGTCGGAAAGCTGCAGCAGCGAATATATTCGAAATATTTGGATTCGCTGTAGGGTTATAACCACTATAGCTCGCTAATTCTATTCCCATGGCAGGTAACCATTCTTCATAAGTAATGGCTTGAATATGTGCATTTACTCGTCGGCGAGATTCTCGATACAATTGTGTGTCATCCCAGGTCGGATTCAAACCCTTCAATTCATCACAATAACGATTATGCTCTCTGACAAAAACAGTATGCAAACAAGTTAACAAGGTGTTTTCATTCGCACGAGTATCACCAGCTATAGCAAGCTTTGTAACAAAAGGGTTTTCATTGTCCATCCCTGGAGCATTAGGATCAATGGGACTATTTAACTCTCCATCTATTGTATTGTATGGTAACAAGTTTCCGGCAGATATTTTCAACTTTCCATCTACGAAGCTACGCAACCAAACTGCTCTATCGGTATCTGAACCATAAACGTTTGAAGCGTCAAGCCAGGCGGTGAGATTATTACCGTGCTCTCTTGGATTGTTAATATCTGTCCCTGTCCCTGCCATTTCTTGTGAGCGAGACATATGAATTTGTACATTCGGAAAAATACCTCCGGGGTTAAAATATTCATCTTCAAAATCAATATGAATAGAAGCTGACTCCGTAGGGTCGTTACTCGTACTAATCATATCGTGATCCGTAAATTGACCGAATACCCATACAAAATCACTGAGGTTCAGTTGATCGAGCAAAGAACTGTCTTGAGCGAATAAAGCATTACTAATGACCCGAGGATTAGGCAAACCATTGCCTCCAGGGGCAGAAATTCCATCAGCGTAAGCATGGGAAGTGATTCGAGTCAGCTGTTCTCCTATCGACCCCCAATTAGGATTGGATAAATTATTACCGCTGCCATCAATTGTTCTGTACGCCTGGCCATTGGCCATGAATGTTAATGCAGTAAATACAGCTATAGAAAGTATACGTTTCAACATAACAAGAAATCAATTTTATTAATATGTTCAAGGATTAAGCTAAGTAGGCTAATGAAATACGACTACTTTAACTAAGTAAAAAGCCTCTTAGTTCATAACAGGAATAAAATAAAGAACATAAGAGATGCGCAATAGCTTACGCTATTGTACTTTTAAATCGAGGTAATGGGATAGGAATAATTTATACGGCTTAAAAAGAACCATGCTTAAAACGCTTTTTGACAAAAATTCTGTTTTTAAAGTATTGTCAAAAAGATTGAAAAATCAACTTTTAAGTAGCCATCAAATCGGAAGACAAATATACAGAAAAGATAATTAGTATAAGGCTGTTTATGATCTATTAATATTTATCCTTACCATTACGAGTACGTAGGGGGCTCGAAAAGGTTGTCTGAGGGAAGACCCCATTTTAATTTAACCTTTTGTTAAAAAGACTATTCGATACAACAAGATATTAACATTTAGGCATAGAAAACATGTGAATAGTTTTAGTTTTAGGGTGTAATAAATACCACCTATATAAGTAACTGTTTTTCAATTATTTACAACAGATAAATAAGTGAATAAATCTCATCTCTAATCATTTTTCTCCTTTTGGTTAGTCATTTGTAGTCTTAACGTTTATTTGCATTTTCAACAACTTCGCTATGTTCTCCTATTTCAGCAATTAATCTTTTCCTATCCTAAGGGTCTAAGTAAACAACTAAACATTATTAATACCTAAAATTATAACCGTCGATATATCGCAAAAGTTAACTATTAAGTATGACACAAGAAATAATTTAAGCCACTATACGCTCAACCTTTTAGCTAAAAGACAGTCCCTGTAGTCGTTTAGCTTCATCTAAAAGATTGCAGCGGCCTAAGTTAATTTTTCGTTGTTACTAAAATCTACTACCATGAAGAATTTGATTAAAATCCTCCTTTCCCTTTCCCTTTTGTGCAGCATACAACTAAATGCTCAGGAATCTACTTACGTTCGTCAACCAGGTTATTGGACCTTAGGTCTTAATGGCGGGCTGGCTTACCAATCAAGTGATGTTAAATCAACGCTAGATGGTTGGGGAGTGGGCGCTACGTTGGCTAAAAATTTATACTACAGACCCGGATCGACCTTCGCCTTTGATTTGCGTGGACGATTATTATACGACCAATCTTTTGGACTTGAGCATCAGCGTTCCTTTGGTATTGATAATAATACCGCCTTAGGAAACTACAAATCTGAAAATGGCGGACTGGGCTATGCTTTTCTCAATAGTAAAACTCACCATGGTGAACTAGGCCTGGAAGGCGTTCTCTCCTTCAACCGCTTGCGGGAAAAAACCAATATAAATCTCTCCCTATTTGGTGGAATTGGTCTGGATTATTACGCTACTTATACGGACCAGGAAAACAGCAATGGACAGCTCTACGACTATAGTACGATTGACCCCAGTGGTAGCCGCAGAACAAACAAAGCGGAGTTGACGAATTTGCTGGATGGCCGCTATGAAACAAAGGCGGAAGGTTTTGGTGATGCTGGAAAATTGGCTTTCATGCCTGCAGTAGGTCTCGAATTAGGTTATCAATTGACTCCTCGTTTTTCTATAGGATTAGGCCATAAACTTACGTTTACCAGATCTGATATTTTTGATGGTAATCAATGGAATGAAAACAACCGAGTAACGGGTACCAATGACTGGCACCACTACACCAATCTACACCTCCGTTGGATCATTGAAAAGGGGGAAAAAGAAATACAACCACCGATCATCGAGATGATGACACCATTGACAAACCCACATCGCACCCGTGATCCGCTTGCCATCATTAAGGCTAAGGTGAAGCATGTAAATAGTGCTATGGACATTGAATATAGCGTCAATGGTCAGCCAACCAATTTCAATTTTAGAAATGAAATACTCGATCATAACTTCTATCTGCGTCCGGGAAGAAACTCCGTTGATATCACTGCTACCAATAGCGCTGGAAGTGACCGTGAACGACTGACTATTTTCTATGAAGAAGGAGGCGTCATAATACCTCCTGTTACAGAAACAGATACGCGTACACCAAGGGTTAATTTTACCAATCCTTCACGCAGCCCCGCTTATGTTCAGAGCAATAGTTATAGAGTGACAGCTACCGTGTTGAATGTAAATAGAAAACAGGATATTGAATTTAAACTCAATGGCAGAAATATCAGCAATTTCAATTTTGATACCCGTAATGATCGTTTTTCTTGCGACGTTCAATTGCGCAATGGCGAAAACCGTTTACAGATCTCCGTTTGTAACGACAGCAAAATGACCGATAGTGATGAAGCTAAAGTTGTAGTTGAAAAAACAGAAATCCTTGAGGATTTACCAGTAGTCAATATTACCCGCCCTTCCAATGATCCTTACGAAACAAGTGTCAACAACTACCGAATAGAAGCCGATGTTTACAATGTTCCAGATAAAATCAATGTGGTCATCACTGTAAATGGCAACCGGGTTCGTAGCTATAGTTATACTAACAATAAAGCTACAGCTACCGTCGACTTAAGAAATGGAAGAAATACTATTAAGGTTACTGGTAAAAATGAACGTGGGCAAGACAGTGACCAAACCATCATTATTTATGAAGAAGAGGTATCAATTGCCCCTCCTACCGTTAGCATCATTTCTATCTCGCAACCGACCATTGATCCTTTCAACCCAGACCAATGTAAGGTTAGTGTTAAAGCAAAGGTGAGAAATGTAGAAAGCAAGAATGACATTAATGTTTACCTTGATGGAAATTCTTATAACGACTTTACCTACACGGCTAGCAACGAAGAAGTTCGGGTGGTCTTTACCCTCCAAAAGGGTAATACATATAATGTACGATTCAAAGCAACCAATGCCGCTGGGTCAGATGAGGACAGTGACCAAATCACGAGTTGTTCTGGAACGCCTGATGGCGAAGCACCCGAAGTAGACATCACTGCTCCAACCAAAACAAGTACAGATCAGGGTACGACAGGCCTAAAAGCGACTGTAAAAAGAGTAGATGCTAAGAGTGACATCAGCGTTTTGGTAAATGGAAGAAGCATTAGTTTTAACTATGACTCCAGAAGAAAAGTCGTTACAGCTACCGTCAATTTAAACGAAGGTAATAACAAGATTAAAGTAAGCGCCAATAATAACTACGGATCAGATAGCGACGAAATTAACATTCGCTACAGCAAAGTAGTTACACCTAAAGCTCCACCGATCGTAACCATTACCCGACCTGAAAACAATAGTACTACAGAGAGCAACAGTACCAACCTCAATGCAACCATCCAACACGTCATCAACAAGAAAGACATAAGGGTATTGCTAAACGGTAAAACAGTTCGGGATTTCTCTTTCGCTTCTCGAGGCGGTCGTTTATCGGCAACCGTTAGTGGATTGAAAGAGGGTGCAAATACAATAGTGGTAAAAGCGACGAACAAAGACGGGAGCGATGAAGCCAGTGTACGAGTGACCTACAAAGCTAAATTGGTACTTCCTACCGTAAGAATAACGAGCCCAAGGGATGGTTTATCGACAGAAGAAACAACCGTACAGGTGAAGGCTTCTTTGACGAATGTCAGTAGTAAAAGAGACATTAGCCTAAAAGTAAATGGACGAGCGGTTAACGATTTTTCCTTTAGCAGAAATGTATTGACTGCAACAGTTTCTTTAAGAGTAGGAGCGAATGATATTTTCGTGGAAGGTCGTAACTCATCTGGAAAGGCTGATGATCAGGTGCGTGTTATTTACGAACAAGCGATGTTGCCTCCCGTTGTAAAAGTAACGCAGCCTAAAAACAAGACAATTACAGAAAAGAAAAGTATTGAAGTAAATGCTTCGATAGGTAATGTAAAAAGCAAAAAAGACCTTACGCTTAAAGTCAATGGAAAGTCTGTCAAGATTTCCTCTTTTAGTAGAAATCTGTTGACCGCAACCGTAAGTTTAAAAGAAGGTACCAACACCATTTTTGTAGAAGGCCGCAATAAGTCCGGAAAAGATAGTGATCAGATAACCGTGACCTACAAGAAAAAAGTAGCGCCACCAATAGTTAAAATCACCAGTCCAAAGAATGGATCGACCGCTAAGAAAAAAACAGTTTCCCTAAGTGCCACTTTAAGCAATGTAGCTTCCAACAATAATATTACATTGAAGGTAAATGGCCGTACGATTTCTAAATTTTCCTACAGAAAAGGAAAGTTAAGTGCTACTGTCACTTTGAAGGAAGGCGACAATAGTATTTCTGTAACAGGTACCAATAGCGCCGGAAGAGATTCTGATGAAGTACGCGTTTCCTTTTCAGCAGCTAAGAATCCGCCTAAGATTAATAGCTTCGGATTGAGCCAACCAACCATTGATCCTTTTAATCCTGACTCTGCGAAAAGTAGTGCTACTGCTACGCTGCAAAACATTACCTCGAAATCTCAGATCAAAATGTACATTAACGGTAAAGAGGTAACTGACTTTGAATATGGAATCCGAACTAAGAGATTGCGAAAGGTTTTTGACTTAAAGAGAGGGACGAATACCGTTCGGATTGTTGTGGAAAATGAAGATGGGAAGAAGGAGGAGACGAAGTCGTTGAAGTTTTAATCGGGTATGTCATAGCGTATTGTAGGGAACCAGAAATCTATCTCTTTAGCTTAGGAGTAAAAATATCGTGTAGCTACGGCTATGCTCAATTTTTTTGCCTCGGTCAGCACAAAATCTACTGCGTCTAAATCAGAACCTTATTAATCTCTGGCTCCTAAGGAGGTAGATTTCTCGACTCCTGCGTCGCTCAAAATTTAAGCGAGGGGTTAGCTTTCGTATTCCTCGACCCACTCCTACGTCGCTCGGTCCTAATGACAATCCTTTAAACAGAAGAGCGTAGCTCCGACCCGTAAATAAACAAATTCGCGGGGCCGAGGCTACGCTCTTTTATATTCCCACAAGACAATTAATAAACGCGAATCTTAATTCAACTAATATTGAAATAACTCCTGTATCTTTTTCTTACCTTTATGTATTACACTAAAAATAATTTCCCGATTTCTTTCGTGGAAACAATTATATAAACCACTCTTCCTGTGGTCGTTTTGATTTACATAATTGTTTCCCAATCGGGAAGGTGATTTTTCGTTATTAATATGCAGAGTATTTCACAAAAACAATTTGAGTATTTATCTGCTCAAGCTTTTAGCTAAAATAGCACACACCCCATGCGCCCCTTTCTTTTCCGACCAATAGATATCGCCTCCCTTTGTTTCTTCCGATTCATTTTCGGTCTTTTGGCATTGATTGAAATCATCAGCGTTTATATTTATCAACGTTGGTGGTTAAAAGCCTGGGTGCCCGATCAGTTTCGTTTCAAATATTATGGTTTTGAATGGGTCGAACCATTGCCTGAGCCATTGTTGACTTTGGTTTTTTTAATTACGATGGTCGCAGCTGTGGGCATCATGCTTGGTTGGCATTATCGTCTCTCGACGGCGATCTGGACCCTGGGCTTTCTCTATAGCTTTATGTTAGAAAAAGCCTTTTACCTCAATCATGCCTATCTTTTTTCTGTAGTTTCTATGGTCATGATTTTTTTACCGGCGCATCGAAATTATTCTCTAGATGCCTGGCAGGGGCGTGTCGCACGAGTAAAGCATATTCCCTACTGGCCAGTATTTATGCTTTGCTTTTTGATGGGGCTGGTCTATTTCTATGGCGGCATTGCGAAGATGAATCCGGATTGGTTAAATGGCTTGCCGCTAAAGGTTTGGTTGAAATATAAAAAAGACTATTTCATCATCGGCCCGCTGCTCGGAAAAGAATGGGTGGCCTATGCCATGAGCTATGGAGGATTGTTGTTGGATCTATTCGTCACTTTCTTCCTCATCTTCAAACGAACGCGGATGATGGCCTTCTTGGCTGTGATTTCTTTCCACCTCATCAACATGATGGTTTTCCAAATAGGAATATTTCCTTGGTTCTCAACAACCATTACTGCTATGTTTTTTACCTCAGACTTTCCACGACGCGTCTTTAACTGGCTGGGCGCCAAAATCAAAAAGCTACAAATGCTCTTTGACAAATGGGATACGGCCTGGCAAAGCATTCCCGAGAAGGACCTTCATCAAAGTTCTGTCGGCAAAAACTGGATACTTACACTAATTGTTATCCTTTGTACAATCCAAATCCTTATCCCACTTCGCCAGCACTTTTATGAAGGAAATACCGCTTGGACTGAAAATGGCCATCGAGGGGCTTGGCGGATGATGCTTCGGGGAAAATCCGGGCGAGGCAGCTTCATTGTCTTGGAGGAAGGAACAGACCGAAAAGAAAAAATTCGTCCACGGGATTTCTTATACAAGCGCCAGGAACGAAAGCTTTTCGGACAACCGGATATGATTCTCGAATTTGCTCATTTTTTGAAAAAGAAAAAGGAGCAAGAAGGTTGGAAAAACCCAATAGTGTATGCGGATATTAAGGTTCGTTTGAATGGACGTAAATATGCGCGCTATGTACAAAAGGATTTTGATTTGGGGAGCTGGGAATGGAAATTCATGGAGTCTCCGGAGTGGTTACTGGAGGAGCCGGAGCGAGAGGAGTAAGCTGAATAAGGTAAGAGTCAAATGCAGTTAAAAGGCATATCATGCGTTAATAAGAAAGCCGCCCCCCTAAAAATCCGGAAG
>JBLHRR010000089.1:0-22245 GCA_047626155.1 Saprospiraceae bacterium
ATAGTCATTCCAGAGATATTGTACATCTGATGGGGCACCTTAGGCATGAGGAGCAGATGAAACTATTTGCCTTGCTAAGTCCCGAGGGTGCGGCGGAGGTAATGGAAGAGATACCTGATACTCTGGCCGTAGAAATCATAGAAGATATGGATGCCGAGTATGCGGCAGCCATTCTGAATGAGATGGAAAGTGATGACCAGGCCGACTTGATTATGGAATTGTCGGATGAAGATGCTCAAGCGATCTTAGAGGAAATGGACCCAGGGGAAGCAGCCTCTGTCCGTAAGCTTCTGGCCTACGACTCTGATACCGCTGGTGGGATGATGCACACGGAGTACTTCTCTTTTTTTGAAGGGCGAACGATCAAATGGGTAACAGAAAATTTACGTAATAACGCAGAAAAATACCAGTACTATCAACTGAAGTATATTTTCGTTACCTCCAAGGAAGGCATGCTTAAAGGCGTATTGCAAATGCAGGATTTATTATTGGCACAAATGGAAGCGCCATTGTCGGCCATTAAAATCAGAGAAGTTTTTTCTGTAAATCATTTATCCGAGCTTGATGAATTAAGCACCTTTTTTAAAGACAATGAATTTTTTGGGGTACCGGTGGTTGATGACGAAAAGAGGCTGGTTGGTGTCATTTTGAGAAAAGATATTTTAGAGGCGGAAACGGAACGGATTACGCAGGAGCACCTCGAAAGCCAAGGTATCATTGGTGGAGATGAATTGAGAACGATGCCAGTGTTACTTCGTGCGAAAAGGCGGCTCTCTTGGTTGTCTGTAAATATATTGTTAAACATGATTGCGGCCAGCGTCATTGCCTACCATCAGGACGTGTTGACTTCGGTCATAGCCTTGGCTGTTTTTCTACCGATTATTTCTGATATGAGTGGTTGTTCGGGAAATCAAGCGGTGGCGGTGAGTATGCGGGAATTGTCTATAGGTGTCATCAACCCCAAAGAAATATTCAGGGTTTGGCGGCAGGAAATTTCGGTAGGAATAATTAATGGATTGGTACTGGGAGCGCTCATTGGATTGGCGGCATTTCTATGGAAAGGGAGTATGTATCTGGGATTGGTGGTGGGAGGTGCTTTGACCGTAAACACCATGTTAGCAGTTTCTTTAGGGGGTACGGTTCCTTTGATTCTGAAAGGTTTCGATGTGGATCCGGCTCTGGCTTCTGGGCCCATATTGACAACGATCACGGATATGGTTGGTTTCTTTTTAACGCTGACCTTTGCGGGGATGGCCTTGTCTCATTTGGGGGGACTGTAGATACTTTGACAAAAAGACTATTTATAAATTAAACCTTAATCTAAAAAATCATGAATGAAGTAACACGGTATTCCGACGCTGAACTCCGCTTGTTCAAAATACGCATTGAGCAAATGATGGAGATGGACAAAGCCAATTTGCAATACCTCATTGACCAAATAACGGAGATGGGGGAAAATGGTGGCGATGAGGGGGATTGGATGGATGGTAGCTCTTCGAGTATGAGTAGGGAAATGTTGAATACCATGGAAGACCGTCAACGGAAACACCTTTGGGATCTGGAAAAGGCGCTGATTAGGATTAAAAATAAGACCTATGGTATTTGTATGGTTACGGGGGAGAAAATTGATACGAAACGGTTGATGGCAGTGCCGACGACTACGAAGTCTTTGGCGGCTAAGACGGTTGGGGTGGATCCGGTTGCGAAGAGGAAAAATAGTACTGAATTAGAGGTTGGTAATGAGCTTAAGTCTAAGGAGATTATTTCTAGAATTGGAGCGAATGTTAAGGTGGGGGCGGTGAAACCGGTGGAGGAGGATGATGAAAATGGGGAAGAGGAGGAGGATGATTATGTAGATGTGGATTTGGATGATTTGTCTTCTGAGGAGCAGGATGATTAGGATGGGGGCTAGTAAGTAGTGGAGGCAATGGCTGTCTGTTGCTTATGGTATTCATATATGTCCAGCCTCTCCTCAAGAACAAAAAAAGCCAACCCACTAAACGCAGATTGGCCCTTTTTCAAAACACTAAAACAATATTATTCCCCTACTTCACAATTCCCAGATGCAAAATCCGTCCCCCGGTCTGATTCACCGGATTGACCGATTTTCCAATCACGATCCCATCTTCCGGAGCCAGATAGTCTTTAACCTTGCCACCAAAAATATCCCGCATCGTCGCAATCACATCTCCCTTTTTGACCAAGTCCGTTACTTTCGGATAGGTGGTCATAATCCCACCCGTATCAGAAAAAATCCAGTATGACCTTTTACATAACACGGTGTTTTCATCAATCTCTTCCATTTCATCATTAGTCATTCCGAGGAAGGAAAGTACGTTGTGAACTCCCGTTAAACCGTCCCGGATCATTCCTTTCTGAAACGTATTTGGATTCCCAACTTCCAGTGTAATGGCAGAGATCCCTAATTCACCAGCCGTACCGCGCAAAGTTCCATCGCTAGGCGGATTGTGTACAATGATTTGCGGGTTTTGTAAAAGCGCCATTTTCCGAACCGTTTTGTCCGCCATGTCTGCACGGATGTAATAAGAATTGATCCGGCCATTACTGGCAGTGTGCAAATCAATGAGGTAGTCAAACTCTTTGATAATCCGCTGGACCACTCGATAGGCATAGACCTCGCTAACGTTGCCATTTTCTTTACCGGGCATAATATGATTGAGGTCAGTGCCATCAATAAAGCGTCTTTTTTTCCGTAGTAGCGAAGGGACATTCACCACCGGAACGCCGACGATGGTTCCCTTTAACTCATTGACATCTAAACCGTTGAAGAGGCGTTGAATCATTGGAATGCCATTCAACTCATTGCCATGAACAGCAGCGGTCAAACCCAATACTTTACCATCTTCCTTTCCCCTGGCCACGATGATTGGGATGTGGATCGGTACGCCCATTCCATCCGTTGCGATATGCAACCAATATTTTGTAATTTCTCCTTTTGGAGCTAAAGAGACATTTAGTTTGTCTATAACCAACTCATATTTATCCGTTTGTACTAACATGTTTTGTCTTTTTTGTAACAATATAATTCCAAATTAAATCCGCTGCTTTCTCGACGAGCGGTTCGTCTCTTTGTTTTGCAATTTGAGGAAGGCCTCCAATGCTCGTTGTATTTATTTCAGATAGCACTCGTTTGCCATCATCGCCCATCAAAGTATCAATTCCATACATCACTACTCCTAACCGGGCCAGAGTAGGGTGGAGGCGTTTTACAATTCGTATTTCCTCTTCATCTACTTCTGCATGGTTATGGCTCCCTCCCATAGCTATATTGCAGATCCAGAAGTCTTTTACCGGAAGGCGAAGTGAAGCCCCCATGATTTGTCCATCTACGACTACGATCCGTTTGTCTCCTTCAGAAACCTTTTCTAGAAATTTTACGCCAATGTAAGCAATCGGATTTCCTTCAAGGCTGCTTAGGAATTCACTTAAGGTCGTCTCTTTACTTCCTTTCATCACTTTATCTCCATCAATTCTAACAATACCCTTACCACCGTATTCTCGAAAGGGTTTTAGTACAATCGGAAAGTCGCTTGCAAAGGCAGTAATGTCTGCTGCTGACCTACAGATTTTCATAGGTGGACATAAGTCAGGAAAATTAATCAAGAAATCTTTACTGCCCGTTCTTTTAATACCGATTGGCGCATTGATGAATAATTGATTCGGATATTTTAGAATTAGAAAATGTAAAAAATCATCTGACAACGGTGGTGGCATCCGGAACCAAACGACGTCATAATTTTTCAATAACGCTGTTCGCACCGGACTTCTAAAAGACTTACCATCTTCGTGAAAACTAAAATCATCATCCACTCTGGAAACAAATAATGGATAGGTTTGCTGCGCCTTAAAGAAAGAATCGTTGGATGAATTTCCTCTGGTTGCTACATCTACATGCTCACAAAAAGGATGTGCCATCATGGCTTTTGCCAATGGGTAGAGTGAATTTTGTATCGTATGATTGCTATGATCGGTGAGGATCAGCATTTTTAATTTGCGCATGTATTTGGTGTTCTGAAAAGTATAATAATTATTTAGCTTTGGCTTTGGCTTTTAGCAGTTAGCTTCCCCTATAACGCGCGATAGAGGGAAGCCGTCTGCCATTTGCTAATCGCTAACGGCCCAAAGTCATATACTGAACAATTAAAAAATGTGATAATTAATCCAATTTAATTTCTTCAATTAATCCCGCATCGTCGTTTAAACTTTTGAAGAGGCGCATTCTGAATTTGCCTTGTTTGTTGACTAAAGTCTGCGCCATTTTATCAATCGCTACGGTAGACAAGACTGTCTGAATAAAAGCTTCAATCAAATCATCGAGGCCGATTCCGAGTTTGTTAAAATCCCGCCGATCCATTAGTATCAGTCGGTTCGTATCAGACCCCCAGGAGCCATCCGGTTTTTTGTAGGAAAGGTTTGTCCCTAACATTTCCCAGCTACCTGCCCCCTCTTTTATCCGATCCGTCAATGGTTTTGCGGAACGACGTGCATAGGTACAAAGCGGACGAATTCCATTTTCTGTAGAGCTAACCATCATTCTAATATCTGCCACAAAAGTATCTCCCTTGGATGTAGGAATCGTTCCAACATGATACAACTTACCAGAGGCCGTCGTACTGGTCCAGTTATAATTACCAATCAAACTTTGTACAATAAAAAGATCGTAATCGAAATCCAAAGCCATAAAATTATCCAACTCCTGTTGGTTCACAATGGTGAAGACTCCCTGTCCAGCGTTGCTATAAGGAATTTTGACTACGGCATGGCCACCCATTTTTTTGACCCAAAGTGGTACCTCGTTTTTGCTTACATCCCAGATCGTTTCCGGCGTGTTGATCTTCAAATGTTTAGCTTGCAAATCTGTATTGTAAAAGTCGTAAGCTTTGGCCGCGACCATCTTATTTCTACCTCCTGCCAAGCAAGCGATGATTGGATTGAGGATACGCGTTTTTGAATGCAATGGCAATCTGTTCCAAGGCTTTTGCGTCAGGTATCTGAAGGCCGCGCGGATGGGCACAAATTCCCCTTCTTCATTTCTAACATGCATGATTCCATCTACATATTTGACCGCTGGATCTTCATCATCAATGTAAAAAGGGACGTAGTAAACGGGTTCGTTCATTACATCAGCAATGACCTCAGCATAGCCCGAAGTTTCCATTGGGTTTTTATCATAAATAACCGCTAAACCGCCTTTGACGCTTTTGCGAAGGTTTTTGAGAAAAGGTTTGAAAGTCCGTTCTATCAGTAAGCGATAGCTGCCTTGTTCTTGGTTGTCATTTAAAAGCGGCATGGACTTCTGCCCGGAAGGGCAAGAGTTATTTTCGATAACAACCATCTGTCTTTTTCCACCTGCGGAAGTCACGTTGAGTAAATCAGCGCCAGACCATAAAAAGTGTTTTGATTTGTAGTTTAAAACTTCCTTCAAATCTTCTGCACTAACGGTAGGATGCATATGACAATAACGTTTGACGATGCGATCCTGGCTGAGGTTAAGGAAAAAACTAATCATTGGATGAATGGTTGCATTCAATGCTTTGGGGTACCAGTGTTCGTGTGCTTCGAAGGATCCGGGCTGTACAATGGTGGCAGTTGTTTGTGGTTTGGTTGTTGCCATGCGTCTTATTTTTCTGAATTAGCTGCTAATGTTTGATGAAAATTGATCGTAAAACAACGGAAAGACTGGAATAATAGATTAGGTCACATAAAAGATCGAATGATTTTATGAGAAGGAGAAAACAAGTAAGGTAGCTGAGAATTGGCCTCTTTTGGGATTAGGTCAAATCCCCATTTTACCATTCCTAGACAATAGAATGGCAATTGGCTTTGTCGTAGGAAACTGAGCCAATATCACGATAAGTATAGCTGTCAACGGTACACATAACAGCATACCTACAACGCCCCAGATGATGCTCCAGAGCATAAGTAAAAGGATGATGACAAAAGGGCTGATGTTCAAAGAATCACCGAGTAATCGAGGTTCTACAAAACGGCCGATCAAAATTTGAATGCCCATTACACAAAATAAAATAATGAAGAAAGGAGCGAGCGTGTCAAATTGAAGCAAGGCAACTAGAGAAGGGAAGGCTGTTCGGATCGTTTCCGAAAAAGAATTGTTCCCATTAATTTGATAGTCCGTCATTAGTTAATCGCCCAAACAATATCCTATATACCCTTGTTTACATGTTCATATATTCATATCTTTGTTCAATGGATGCAAATAATGGAGAAAAATCAGTAATAGATGAGGAGTTGGTTGAGAAGCTGGAGCGCATAGCCTATATACTTAAAACCGTATCGCATCCAATCCGACTAGGCATCATACATTTGCTGGAGCAGCATCCAAAGCTTTCCGTAACTGCGATGTGTGAAATGTTAGGTACGGAGCAATCTCTTACCTCACATCATTTACAAAATATGCGATTGAAAGGCTTACTCAGTGTGAAACGTGATGGCAGAAGTATGATGTATTCTCTTAAAGAGAAAGATATTTCGATGATTATTGAGTGCTTGGAGAACTGCCAGTGCAATATGTGATATTAATATTCAATACCCCTGAATGAAAAAAAGTGCTTTTTGCACTTTTTTTTAACCATAAAGCATGAAAAAAACAACATACATTGTAATGTGTGTATTTAATTTATGAAATCAAAAAACACCCTCATACTAGATCGATTCGGAAACTTGGCAGCAATGGCTAAGGCTTTGGGACAGCCTCTACGCTTACATATTTTGAATGGTCGGTAAACGGAGCCTTCGCTCTACTGATAGCAATTTCAATGATCTCCCTTGTATGGATATTTCGCATATCCCGATCTCTTTGGATTCATATAAACATAAGATACAAGCCCAAACAAAAAGTGATTTTATAACAATCAAAATACGAAAACAGAATGGATACAAAAATTGAAAAAACCTACGATGAGATCGCCCAAATGATACATAGCGATAAAAGTCCTGTTGGCATCGATGCGAAGAAAACACATTACACGTGATAATATTGTTTTTAATAAACTGGATGTTCGATTATTGGATTACCTTCATAAAAATTCTGAAGTTACTACGTCCAAAACAATAGCGTTTATGCTGAAGTGCTGGATAAAAAGACCATTTGAGAACATACAATTTTTTTTGGAATAAACTCTAATACTTACCACTCATCCAGGAAATAGCTGATGAGCTAAATGCTTCTCGGGAAGGAGTTTCCCGAATACTAAAGCAAATGGAAAAGATGAAGAAAATTAAACTAGGGCGGAATAAGATAGAACTACTGTGATGTGAACCCAAACGCTGAAGAAGGAACTTCTAATTGTTAGGTGGAAAATAAATAGCTATATGCAAACAACGATATTTGTAGATATGAACATCGGTTCATATCTTTAGCGCCAGATTTCATGTGGACTTGGCCGACTACGGGCATATAATAGTACATAGTTTTTAAGGATGGAGATTAGTAAATTGGTTGCTGTGTAACATAGGTCACTGAACGAGAATCAAAAGAAGTGGTTCTTTGCAACGTGACTTACAACAAATAAAAATTCAACTTAACATGAAAGTAGAACAAATCTATACCGGATGCCTTGCTCAAGGAGCGTATTACATCGAAAGTAATGGAGAAGCCGCGATTATTGATCCTTTGCGCGAAACAGGTCCTTACATTGAAAAAGCGAAAGCTAATGGCGTAAAAATTAAGTATATTTTTGAAACTCATTTTCATGCAGATTTTGTTTCCGGACACTTGGATTTGGCTAAGAAGACTGGAGCAAAAATCATCTATGGCCCTAAAGCCGAAACGGAATACAAAAAGCATTTGGCTAAAGATGGAGAGGTCTTCAAATTAGGAAAAGTATCTATTACTGTTTTGCATACACCGGGACACACCCCTGAAAGTACAACCTACCTTTTAAAGGATGCAAAGAAAAAACCGTATGCTATTTTTACTGGAGACACCTTGTTTATTGGTGACGTCGGGCGCCCGGATTTAGCGCAGAAAAATGGAAGTTTGACCAAAGAAGAATTAGCGGGTTGGTTGTTCGATAGCTTACGCAAAAAAATTATGACTCTGCCGGATAATATATTGGTCTATCCTGCACACGGTGCTGGTTCTGCTTGTGGCAAAAATATGAGTTCCGAAACCTGGGATACCTTGGGCAACCAAAAGAAAACCAATTATGCACTTCGAGCGAACATGACAAAGAAAGAATTCATCAAAGAAGTAACGGACGGTTTACTACCTCCTCCGATTTATTTTTCGAAGAATGCGAAGTTAAATAAGACAGGATATGAAAGTATCGATATCGTAATGAAGCGTGGCGCCAGAGCCCTTTCGCCTCGTGCTTTTGAAACAGCAGCTAACGAAACAGAAGCTTTGATTTTGGATGTTCGTTCTAAAGAAGAATTTGTAAAAGGCTTTATTCCGAATTCTATTTTCATCGGATTAGATGGCAGTTTTGCTCCTTGGGTAGGCGCTTTGATTCCTGAGATGAATCAGCCTATTTTGATCGTAGCACCTAGAGGTAATAATAAAGAGACCGTAAAGCGCTTGGCCAGGGTAGGCTATGATAATGCTATTGGTTATTTGAAAGGTGGATTTGAAGCATGGAAAAAAGACAAGCGAGAGATTGATAAAATTGAAACGATCAACGCCAAAAAATTTGCTAAAGCTTATAATAAAAGACTCAATGTCTTGGATGTGCGAAAACCTACAGAATTTATTGGTGAACAAGTAGAAAACGCACAGAACTTTGCTTTAGATACCATCAACAGCAACATGAGCGAAATTAGCAAAAAGAAAAAATACTATATGCATTGTAGAAGTGGTTATCGATCCACTATTGCAGCATCTATTTTGAAGGCGAGAGGCTTTGATAAACTGATCAATGTCCAGGCAGCGTACGATGATATTTCTGCATCGAGCATTCCTACTTCTGATTTTGTTTGCCCTTCTACACTGAAGTAAAATGAATAAACAGTTCGTAACTGTTCAGCAGTTCACTAACTGCCAATAGTTAAAAAGTAACTTACGGAATAGAGACTTAATTTCTTTATAAACAGACTGGGCTTCTTGTCATTTGAATGATGAGGAGCCCATTTTTATTTTGCTAACCTGCGCTCCAATCAAATATTGACAAAACGGTTGATCGCAATTTAAAAGGTGGAACAAGTGCAGTTTTTCCAAAAAAGATATCGTTTTTATTTGAAAACATGAAACTTCATTCATACTTTAGTGCTTTTATGTTTTTGGCTATAATGTCAAGGGATGAGAGAGAAATAAGTGTCCGGTTTGAGTTCGAAATATTTGAGCTAGCTGATTGAAAAAAGTGTAGACATAGCGAGTTATTTCAAAGTTTTTTTGAGAAAAATAGCTCAGATGGTTTCCACTCAAACCGGATAGTTATTGACTTTGAATCCTTAAGAAAAGGGAATAAAAATAACAGAGACGAAAATCAATTTATATGAAATATGGATTTGTAATTGACAACCGGAAATGTATTGGCTGTCATGCCTGTACAACCGCTTGTAAGTCAGAACACGAAGTGCCCGTTGGTGTAAATCGGACTTGGGTAAAGCAAGTTGAAAAAGGAGTATTTCCGAATACGCGCCGCTTGTTTTCTGTCATGCGTTGTAATCATTGTACCGACGCACCCTGTGTAGAAATATGCCCAGTAGAATCTCTTTTTATCAGAGAAGATGGAATTGTAGACTTCGATAAGGATCGTTGTATCGGATGCAAATCCTGCATGCAAGCTTGTCCCTACGATGCACTTTACATCGATCCCGAAACCCACACTGCTGCAAAATGTAACTACTGCGCACATCGTGTAGATGTAGGACTTGAACCAGCTTGTGTAAATGTATGTCCTGAAGAGGCCATCATTTCTGGAGATATGGAAGACCCGGATTCAAAGATTGCAGCCTTGCTTTCCCGTCAACAAGTCAAAGTGCGTAAACCAGAAAAAGGAACCAATCCAAACCTTTTCTATATTGATGCAGATGACCTTTCGTTAAACCCGGGAGCTACGCCAAAAGGGGAACCGTATTTTTGGAATAGCCAAGGTCTAGGTGTTGGACACTTTGCCAAAGAAGCTGAAAAATTAGCTTTTTCTAATGGTGATGTGATCCAGGCCATCATGGAAGCCAAAAGTGAATCGCCAACGGTTGATGAGTTATCTAACAATGGTAATGCAAGATCTGTTGACGTAGTAATGGGCAAAGGGCGTCGTATTTATGACACGCCAGACAAAGGAATTCTGTGGGGCTGGGAGGTTTCTGCTTACGTTTGGACAAAAGCAATTTCCGCTGGTGCCTTCTTAGTACCATTTCTTGCCTGGACTTTTGGCTGGGCAGAAGTAACTACGGTAGCCATGTCTTGGGGCATCGGAATAGCAATGTTATTTTTAATGCTGACAGGAGCTTTATTGATTATGGATTTGGATCAACCAAAAAGATTTTTCTATGTTTTATTACGACCACAATGGAACTCCTGGTTGGTGAAAGGTGGATACGCCATCACCATTTATGGTGGTTTATTGACATTACTAGGAGCAGCAGTTTTGTTCGAATGGACGGGTGTTTTTTCCATCGCGATGTGGGTCACGGCTGCTGTTGCATCAATAGTCGCCGTTTACACTGCCTTCCTATTCGCACAAGCAAAGGGAAGGGACTTTTGGCAAAGCCCAACACTTTCTATCCACATGTTACTTCATAGTTTTTTAGCGGGAGCTGCTGCATTTTCTATTATTGCTTTATTTATTGAAAGCGGTGCACAATGGTTGCCCTTTTTGAAAGGTGTTCTATTGACGGGAATTGGAATTAATCTGGCTACAATGCTAATCGAGTTGACAACAACTCACCCAACAGAAGATGCCAAGCGTACGGTTGATATGATTCTCAATGGTCGATATAAAAACAGCTTCTGGGGAGGCGTTATTGTTTTTGGAAATTTAATTCCATTTGTAACCATGTTGTTAGGAGGAGGTAACGCAATAGTCTTAGCTATAGCTGGAATCTTCGTTTTAATTGGAATCTATATTACCGAACACATTTGGGTGGAAGCACCACAACGTTTGCCATTGAGCTAATCAACTCATTGAAAAGAGCTAATCGACTTATTAAGAAGTCTAATTCAAAATCTAGAATCAAAAAAAACATGGGACATAAAAAACCATCATTTATAGAAAGAATGGCCGAGAAACTTGGCCTCATTCCGGATCTTCATAAAAAAGAGACGGAGGCTCCGGTAGATCGCTTAATAGAGGAGGGAGAAGACCTTACCCGTTTTCCACCAATGGATCAATGGGACAACTGGACAGAGTACGAAGCTAAGTCCTGGCCAAAGAAGGAGAAGAAAACCTATACCATCGTACCTACTACCTGTTTCAATTGCGAATCTGCTTGTGGTCTTACCGCATATGTAGATAAAGAAAAGGGAACCGTTCGGAAATTTGAGGGCAATCCATATCATCCCGGAAGTCGGGGGAAGAACTGCGCTAAAGGCCCGGCGACGATAAATCAGATTACCGATCCGGATCGTATTCTTTACCCATTAAAAAGAACAGGAAAACGTGGCGAAGGAAAATGGGAACGTGTCAGTTGGGATGAAGTCTTAGATACTTTCGCAGCACGAATGCGGAAAGCTATTTTAGAAAAACGGCACAACCAAATTGCTTATCACGTAGGTCGTCCGGGGCACGAAGGATATGCCAACCGAGTCATCCAAGCCTGGGGCGTAGATGGCCACAACAGTCATACAAATATTTGCTCTGCCGGAGCCCGATTTGGTTATAACATTTGGTATGGCCACAATCGTCCATCTCCAGATCATGCCAATGCAAAATTCATTTTATTGATCTCTGCGCACTTGGAATCCGGACACTATTTTAATCCACATGCCCAGCGAATCATCGAAGCAAAAATGAAAGGGGCAAAGTTGGCAACAATGGACCCACGTTTATCCAACACGGCTTCCATGTCTGATTACTGGATGCCATCGTATCCTGGCACAGAAGCAGCAGTATTGTTAGCTTTCGCCAAAATTATTTTAGACGAAGGTTTGTACAATCGAGCCTACATGGAGAAATGGGTGAACTGGGAAACGTACTTGCAAAAAAAGCATGAAGGCACAGCAGTTACATTTGAAAATTTCATTGAAAAAATAAAAGAAGAATACGCCGAATATACGCCAGAGTTTGCAGAAAAAGAGTCTGGGGTCAAAGCAGAAATGATTCGTGAAATTGGAACCAAAATTGGCGAAGCAGGAGAGCGTTTTGCTGCGCACAATTGGCGAAGTGCTGCTGCGGGTAACCTAGGCGGTTGGTGTGTTTCTAGGGCCTTACATTTTATAAGTGTATTGACTGGATCAGTTGGAACAGTAGGCGGAACTTCTCCAAACAGTTGGAACAAATTCAAACCAAAGTTTTTCGATACACCACCGGCACAAAAATTTTGGAACGATTTACACTTTCCAAATGAATACCCCTTGTCCTTTTTTGAAATGAGCTTTTTATTGCCACACATGCTAAAAGAAGGCAAAGGAAAAATGGACGTTTATTTCTCCAGAGTCTTTAACCCTGTCTGGACTTATCCCGATGGTTTCACCTGGATGGAAGCTTACATGGACGAAGACCTTTTTGGACTTCATGCCGCGATGACACCCACCTGGAATGAGACGGCTTTCTTTGCGGATTACGTTTTACCAATGGGCCATGCTCCAGAACGACATGATTTGAATAGTTACGCAACTCACTCCGGAATGTGGATTGCTTTCCGCCAACCGGTATTGCGTGAAGCGGCCAGAAGGGCAGGGAAGGAGGTGAAATTCACTTACGAAGTCAACCCCGGTGAAGTATGGGAAGAGGATGAATTTTGGATTGAACTGAGTTGGCGTATCGATCCGGATGGTAGTATGGGAATTCGTAAACACTTCGAATCTCCTTATCGTCCCGGTGAAAAAATTACCATTGACGAATATTACCAATACATTTTCGAGCATACGAAAGGCCTTCCTGCTGCGGCAAAAAAAGAAGGTTTGACGGAGTTGAATTATATGCGGAAGTACGGTGCTTTTGAAGTAGAAAAAACATCATACAGAAAAGATGAAGAAATTTTATCTGACGAAAAGATGAAAGATTCCAACACTGATGCTACAACTGGTGTGATTTCCAAAGGTGGAAAAGATATTGGTATCATGATCAAAGGAACGCCTTATGTTGGCTTCCCGACGCCCTCCCGAAAAAATGAGTTTTATTCTCAGACGATGGTAGATTGGAAGTGGCCAGAGCATGCCATACCAGGCTACATCAAAAGTCATATTCACTTAGACAACTTGGATCAGGAAAAAGGAGAATACGTATTGGTTCCAACTTTCCGTTTGCCAACATTGATTCACTCTCGTTCCGGTAACGCCAAATGGCTTATGGAAATATCTAACCGGAATCCAATTTGGATGCATCCAGATGATGCCAAGCGGTGGAATTTCAAAACAGGAGATATTGTAAAACTAAATACAGATATTGGTTACTTTGTAGATAAGGTCTGGGTAACGCAAGGAATGAAACCTGGCGTAGTAGCTTGTTCTCACCACCTCGGCCGCTGGCGTCGCCCTCAGGATGAAGGAAACCGCTGGGCAACGAATACCGTCGCTATCGAAAATGTAAAAAAAGGAGAATGGAAAATGAATACCATGCAAGGCGTTCGTCCTTTCAAATCCGATGACCCGGATAGCTCCAGAGTATTTTGGCTCGACGGCGGTGTACATCAGAATATCACACACGCCGTTCATCCTGATCCGATTTCGGGAATGCATTGTTGGCACCAAAGGGTGCGTATAGAAATTCCTGGCCCTGATGATAAGTACGGAGATATTTTTGTCGATACCAATAAATCACACGAAATGTACAAGGAATGGGTGAAGAAGACTCGTCCGGCTCCAGGACCTGATGGTTTGCGTAGGCCACTATGGTTTAGTAGACCGGTGCGGCCAGTGGATGATGTGTATTATCTGGATCGGGTAGGAGAGAATGGAGGATTGAAGGAGGAGTAAACTCTAGTACACCAAATTGATTTCTATATAATTCATAGAAATTATAGAACTTGAAATTATGCAATTAAATCAACTAGAGGAGCTCTTGCAACAAGCATCCTATAAGAATATTCGAGAACTGAGTAGTCAGCTATTTCCTGCGATTTTGGAGACAAAATCTGTTGTTTTGGAACAAGTGAATTTTAACGAAAATACTTATTGTAGAAATGAAATAAACGTAGGTAATCCAAAATTTAGTTTGGTTATCATTGGTTGGGAACCCGGGCAATTTAGTCCAATCCACAACCATCCCGAAGAAGGTTGCATGGTCATTCCTTTTCAGGGTTTATTTAAAGAAATTAGGTATAATACAACAACCGTAAAGCCGAAAGCATCTTCTATCTATCAATTTGGTCAGATCGCTTATATTGATGATGATTTAGGATTACATGCTTTTGGAAACCCTTCAGAAAGTGAAAGAGCAGTCTCTCTTCATATTTATTCTCCAGGTTTATTTAGACCAACTATTTTTGAGGCGTAGACATTAATTTACTAACAAAAATAATGATAGAATATGGCAATGGTTATTAATAAAGAAGAGATACAATCCGTAATAAATGACATCGATGTGGTCGCAGCTATGGAAGAAGGGTTTATTGCTTATAGCAATGGTCAGACTGTTGTTCCTCCCGTTGGCGAATTAATTTTTGATGACCCAAAAGGTGATACCCACATTAAGTATGGTTACATAAAGCAGGATGATTTCTATGTGATTAAAATCGCCTCAGGTTTTTATGATAATCCGAAATTAGGTATCGCTTCCAGTCAGGGCTTGATGTTGGTTTTTAACCAAAAGACAGGACAAACGGTGGCCGTATTACTAGACGATGGAATGCTTACCGATATCCGAACAGCCGCTGCTGGTGCATTGGCAGCCAAGTACTTTGCACCTGAAAAGGTTCAAGCTATTGGAATCATCGGGACAGGAATTCAAGCTCGAATGCAATTGGAGTATTTACAAAAAGTAACAGATTGTAAAAAAGTATGGTTGTGGGGGAGGAGTGAAACGAATGCGCAGCTATTCAAAGCAGCGTTAAAAGAGGAATTCGATATATCGATTGCAGCCTCTCCATCTGAAGTAGCTCGCAATTGTAATTTAATTGTTACAACAACTCCTGCTACGTCACCACTGCTTCTGGCTAAAGACATTCAGCCTGGAACACATATTACCGCGGTAGGTTCAGATACTTCTGGAAAACAGGAATTAGAAAGTGGTATTTTGGAAAAAGCGGATTTGGTTATTGCAGATAGTATTCCACAGAGTAAAAGTAGAGGAGAGGTTTACCAGGCTGTGAAGGATGGAAGTATTCTAGTGGATAAAATAACAGAACTCGGTGCTGCTATTCAGAATGATTTACTTCAACGTACCAGCGAAGATCAAATTACAGTTGTGGATCTCACCGGGGTTGCCGTGCAAGATATTATGATTGCAAAATCTGTTTATTTAAAGTTTAAGAAACAATAACTGCTAACTGCCATCTGCCAAAGCTGAATAATTAAAAAACAATAAAAATGTACATTAGTAATAAAGGAGGAGGAGTTCCTGTAGATTTTGAAACTGCGATATTAGATGGTTTCGCCTCGGATGGTGGATTATACGTGCCTGAAGTCTTACCAAAAGTGAGCATGGCGCAATTGAAGAAATGGAAAGATTTAAGTTATGTTGATTTAGCTTTCGAGATTCTTTCCCTTTTTATAGATCGCACGGTTATTTCTGAAAAAGAATTGAAGGATTTATTAGCTAATGCCTATGGTGGTTTTACGGCAACGGATATTATTCCATTACGTAAATTGAAATCGAGAGAGGATGTTTATGTCATGGAATTATTTCATGGGCCCACACTCTCCTTTAAAGATGTTGGCCTGGCATTTTTAGTAAACCTGGTCAGTTTTTTTCTAGAAAGGAAGAAAGAACATCTAACCCTTGTAGTCGCTACTACTGGAGACACTGGACCGGCAGCGGCTTATTTTGCAGCTGGAAAATCTAATATGGATGTTTGGGTTTTGTACCCCAAAGGAAAAGTTACGGAAGAGCAACAGCGCCAAATGACAACGCTACCACATGCCAATATACATGCCGTGGGTGTATCTAATTGTCCGGAGGGAGCTGATGATTTGGATTTGGTAATCGCCAAGTTATATGCGAACAAAAGATTCAAAGATAAATTGAACTTATCAAGTGTAAACTCCATCAACTGGGGGAGGATTATGATGCAAACCGTTCATTACTTTTATGGCTATCTTCAAGTCGTGGATGAGATTGGAGAAAAAATAAATATGTCCGTTCCTTCAGGCGCCTTTGGTAATTTATGCGCAGGCGGTATTGCCCGTAAAATGGGTTTACCAGTTGATAATTATGTCGTAGCTAACAATAAAAACGCATGTTTGCATCGAATCTTTTCAGCGGCTAGTTTTACGAAAAAAGAAATTAAGGAAACAGCGTCTTCTGCCATTGATATTTTAGTGCCGGCTAATTTCTGGAGGTACTTACATTTTGCAACAGATGGAAAAAAAGCTAAAAAAATAGATGCCTGGGTAAATGAATTTAATACCACTGGTACCGTTCATTTTGATCCCTTAACCTATGGGGAATATCGCGAGGGTTTCTTACCCAATACTGCCTCTGATAAGGAAACGCTCGAACTGATAAAAGAAATTTATGATAAAGAAAATTACCTCCTGGATCCTCATGGAGCCGTTGCAGTGGTCGCAATTGATTCCTTACAAGCTCAGCTGAAAGGTAAAAGAATGATCAGTCTAGCTACTGCTCATCCTGCAAAATTTCCAGACGTTATTCGACAGGCACTAGGAATTAAAGAACTCCCGCAGGAGGCAACACACATTTCTATTGAGAAAGCAAAAAGGCAATGTGAAAAAGTATATTCATGTGATTGTTCCTATCTTGAGCAAGCTTTAGAAGAGGCTATGGAAAATAATTGGGATTTAACAAAAGGGGAGGATGGTTGATGGGAGATGGGAGATGGGAGTTGGGAGTTGGGAGTTGGGAGACGGAAGATGGGAGTTGGAAGACGGGAGACGGAAGATGGGAGTTGGAAGACGGAAGACGGTTGACGGAAGATGGTTGACGGAGGACGGTTCTACGGTGAGGATGTTCATTTAAGTGTGTCTGCCAATTTTTCAATCAAAATCAAAAACACTATACCGTGAGCCCAATAAGAAATTGATCTTCAGTTGATTAAACACATTTTGGTACGTTATAGGGCAATTTTTGATTTTGATTGAATTTTTGATTTTGATTTAAAACACCCATAATTGAAGATTCCCTCGCAGGCCGTCTATTGTCCACTGTAAAAGCGTCTACCATATAGAATCACCGGCGGCCCGACAGGTTTGTCAAAGAGCTATAAAAGGTAAGAAAATAATGACATATTATACAAAGTTGAGTCTGAAGGAAGTAAAAGAGATCGCTGCAAATTACGGGTTTGCCCGACTTACTAATTATAAAATATTATCAGGTGGTTCTGAAAATACAAACTATTTGGTGGAAGCTGAAACGGTAAAGTTTGTATTGACTATTTGCGAACAAAAAACACCAAAGGAAGCGAATGATTTAGCTCGCTTACTGGTGCATTTGGAGGAGCATAATTTTTCGACTTCCAAAATAATTCGAACCCAAGAAAATAAAGCCATTAGCTTTTGGAATGGAAAACCAGTGATGGTTAAAAACTTTCTGGAGGGAAGGACTCTGGAAGATCTACCCGACAATTTATTAAAATCTATCGGCAAAGAATTAGGCAAACTACATCAAATACCAGCACCTGATTATCTCCCTGTTTCATTAAACTATGGACTGGAGTGTTTTGCCGAAATTGAAAAGTATGCTGCGGGTTCTCCTTACCATGTTTGGTTACAGAAAAAGCAAGACTATATCGAAAAACATATTTCTGAAAAGTTGCCTAAAGCACTAATCCACAGTGATGTCTTTTACAGTAATGTAATTGTTAGCAAAGAGGATAGTAGCGCGATCATTATGGACTTTGAAGAAGCCTGCAACTATTACCGAATTTTCGATATCGGTATGGCTATTATCGGTTTATGCAAAGAAGGGGAGGGGATCAATCTTCAAAAAGTAAAACATTTGTTGGAAGGATATGCAGATGAAATAACATTAATACCAACAGAGCTTAATAGCCTCAAAGCTTTTGTGGTGTATGCTGCTACTGCCATGTCTTTTTGGCGGCATAAAAATTTCAACTATGTAAACCCAACACCAGAATTATATGACCATTATAAAGCTTTGAAGACCGTAGCGGATTATGTGGACTCCTTGCCATCGGATTGTTTTTCGAGCTTGTTGAAATATTAGTCGTGCTCTTCTTCATGCATATGAGGATTAAATCCATGTTGCATTTTTCTAATGCCAATGGTGTTGAATCCATAATTTATCAAAAGCCCCAGCGCAAACAATAACAATACAACTCCTAAGAGCAAAACATACTGCGGTAACTTCTCATTTACCCCCATCACTTCGGGAAGAATTGCGCCCAAGATACCAGCTAATACAAAGCAGGCAGCAGAGACATAAAGTAATGCTGTCGCACGAGTGAGCCGGCTAAGCTGTTTTATTTTTAAAGCTGATATTTTATGCTCAAAATGGGTACATCTTTCTGAAAGTATTCCTCCTATCTCTGTACTCAATCCCATCATCTGAGTCGTGGTCGAAAGAATCAAAAGTCCAACAGCAGGGAGAATCGTTATCGGTATATACCAGTCCATTAATTACTATTTTAAAGTGTTCAAATAAGGTATTTGCCCTTGTACAAGAAGGTTTTTTGTATCTCTTCAGTATATGGCTTTTAGCTATTGGCAGTTAGCTTCCCTTTAACGCGAAAGTGGGAAGCTAACTGCCAGCTGCTAAAAGCCAAAGCTGAACAGTTACCGTTTTTTAAGATTTACAAGAAAGGCCCAAATCGTTCTGAATGACAAGTATATCCATTTGGATTGCGAACCAAATAATCTTGATGGTCAGGTTCTGCTGACCAAAATTTAGTAAAAGGTTCGAGTGTAGTTGCTGTTTTCCCTCCCCACCGCTCAGAGTCATCTACTATTTTAATTACTTCTTTTGCTACTTCCTTTTCTTCCTCATTTTGAAAAAATATAGTTGAGCGATAACTTGACCCAACGTCATTTCCTTGGCGGTCAACAGTTGTCGGATTATGGATGCGGAAAAAATAATCCAAAATGAGTTTGAACGATGTCTCCTTAGGATCATAGGTCAGTTCGATTCCTTCGGCATGCCCTGGGTGGTTAGCATAAGTAGGATTATCATTGACACCACCGAGGTAGCCAACTTCCGTATCTTTAATTCCTGGCCTTACCCTAAATAGGTCTTCCATCCCCCAAAAACAACCTCCTGCGATAAATGCTTTTTTTAAATTATCCATTCTTTATTTTTTTTAACTTTTAAGAAAATTTCTGCCCTTATTTAATTTTTAAGAAACACTCGAAGTTATATCTTCAAATATTTCTTTGTCAGCGATAAAAATAAGAGCATTTCTGTAAGATATAATTTTTTATGATTTTCCTCAGCCACAATCTTTTATTTAACTCCAATGTGACCTTTGTCCTTATTTTATTTCCTTCAAATACTCAATCGCCTTTTCCGTGTTCAGGTGGTAATCATTGAAAATAACCCTTGCCTTCTGGTCAATAAAAATAAACCAAGGCGTCCCACCAGTCAGGTAGTTGTGCATCGTTGATGAAATATTACGGGTGCTTTCATCCCCCACATCATGCTGTTTCCTTTTTTAATTTGTTGGCGTAGTACTTTTTCAACTACTTAATCTTGGGATTAATAACGACTCGGCAGTGTTCCAGATAATGCTCAATCCCGTCTTAAGGTCTTTGTCAAATATATAACTTCGTTCAGGTACAATCTCTGATACGAAGATGGTTTCATTTATTTTGGTTTGAAATCTCATGTGTTTAAATAGCGTTTATACTAAGGTGTTGGCTAAAAATATCATTTGAGGATCTACAAATCATTTTGGAATAAAGTCTAAAGTTAAAGAAATATTTAGTTAGTTTTGGCAGAGCTTGATTCTACTATGTACAACTGTAAAATACCAAAGATGGATCAATTTATTCCTTCGCACATCATCGCTTATTCTGACTCTGCTTTCACCAACCCGCATGAACTTGTCTTGCCAGATGAGCCTAAGGAGTCAGTGAATAATAACTTTCCTATTTATACTTGTAGATTCTGCACTGTCCTTCGTTAAAAAAATATCGTGTAGCTACGGCTATGCTCAATTTTTTTGCCTCGGTCAGCACAAAATCTACTGCGTCTAAATCAGAACCTTATTAATCTCTGGCTCCTAAGGATACCTCGATGTACAATATGTATAACGAATGGTTTGATTTTTTGCGAACCTTACAGGAAGGGGAGGAGCCTTTGCAGTTGATGAACTTTTCTTTTGTTGCAGGACGCAGTGCGCGGTATGGCAGTTGGGGGATTTTAGAAACCATGGATCAAGATACTACAACAATACCTGCACCTAAATATGCTGCGATTTTAGAAGCCATCGAAGCTTGCGATTTGAATGTGTCAACGGCAGAATCAATAAATTCTTTAGAAAGATACCGGCTGTTTCCCAATCCCGCTACCAATTTTTTGACCATTACAGGGGATTTAAGGAAATGTAATATCACTGTTGTAAATAGTATTGGAGCAATTGTTTTGAATCAAGAAATGGATGCCAATAGTGCTGTTTTGAATGTTGGAGCATTGGGCAGTGGAAACTATACTTTGAAGATTGATAATGGTGCAAGCCAGAGAGTTGAGCAATTTATAGTACTTGAATAAGTTATTAAATAATCACACGATAAGTAATGACAATAATTGACGAAAAGAAAAAATTAAGGAAGCAAATGCTATCCAAACGGGCAAAATTTCCAAAGCCATACAAGAGGAAATATGACCAATGGATTTGCAACTCCCTTTGGAGAACAATCAAAGAACATAACTTCAAAACGGTTCATTGTTTTCTGCCAATGGCTACGGAAATTAATATCAGGCCATTGATTGAAAATATGTTGAATGAAGGAATAATAGTGACAACACCCAAGACCTTACCGAAACGGAGGCTAAAAAATTTAGTACTAAACTCTTTAGACCAGTTGGAAAAGGGGGTGTTTGGAACAAGTCATCCCGCTAATGCAAAAGAATTTTTAGGCGACTATGATTTAATCATTGTTCCAGGATTAGCCTTTGATGAATACAATAATCGACTGGGTTATGGCGGAGGTTATTATGACAGCTTTATGGCAAAGCATCCGGATGCCCGAAAGATTGGAATTTTTTACCCTTTTCAGAAAGCCGAAAAAATCCCTTTAGAATTCCATGATATAAGGTTAGATGAGGTTTTGGTAAGTATGGAGTTTTGATGTTTCCTAAATTGCTATTCCATACTTTAGTAACCTACTGGTTTTTCTTCAAACTCCCCACAATCTAACCTTAATTCATTTTGAATCAACCTCTGATTCATCAAATTGCAGAAATGCCTATTGGTTTTATTGCCTTTGTAAAACCTACAATTAAAGCAGGTTCGTCCTCTATACTCTTTGAAATAAATACTACCTTATAGCGCCGTATTTAACTTTATAACAAAAAGTAATTCCAAATATTTGATACCCTATACAAAAAACAAGGTCTCAACTGTGCCTACCTTCTGGTGGACTTAGCCTTGTTAAGAAAATGTAGTAACACTGCATAGGATAAACAAGACCTAACCATATTTTTTTGAAGACGAATTACTTGATTGGAGTAATTCGTCTTCTTCGATTTATTGACCTTGTACATCAAGCTTTTGCTTTGATCCTACCTCCGGTTCTTTGTGTGTTTTTTGACCTAATGATAGAGGACAATAAAAGGAACTCCATTAAAGCACCTGTAAGCAAAATGTTATTAATATTTCTATATTCGGCATAACCGCATGCAATAATAACAACAGCCCAGATGGTACTACTCATCATTAGTATTGCCGTTAATAGTTGATTGATCATTTTTGTATTTGTCATGTTATTTTTGTTTAGGAGTATTATTTGTAATTGTTTAGATGGAAGACGGAAGACGGAAGAACGAAGATGGAAGATGGAAGACGGAAGTCCGAAGACGGAAGATGGAA
>JBLHRR010000090.1:0-22202 GCA_047626155.1 Saprospiraceae bacterium
AAAGAATAGTTGACACGACCGAGATAAGAAATCAAAGTACTACGTCCGAAATTATTACTGACATTCTCAAACTCATCCTGCCCCGCATCGAGATAACGGAAAAGTTCAGATTCACGCAGCAACCCTTCGGTCGAACCGTTGATAAACTCAAAACGTGAATCCTGTGCGGTGTATCCCACTACTGCATTGACGGTGTGTTTATCGAAATCACGGTTGTAGCTTAGTGTCTGTTCGTAAATCATAGTCGAATTACTGACCTGCCCATAGGAGAGGTTATTGATATCATTTTGCTGTAGAGGGCCGACAAAAAACTGGGGGGTGAAATTACGATTCTTAGCGTCGGAAAGGTCAAATTGTAAACTCGTTTTAAAAGTAAAATTTTTCAAAAAGTCAATCGATGCATAGAGATTTCCGAGTCCGCGCAAATTTGTAGTATTGCTGTTAGAATACTCGATTGCAGCTAAAGGATTTCCACCAATTACTTCCGCAAAGGTTTCGCCGTCGGCTAGGAAAGGCTTGTTAATCGGCCAAGCGGTTAAAGCAGTATTAATCACTCCAGGCGCATTGTCTTTATCGCTACGTGAAAAAGATAAATCTAAACCGATTTTGACGGTCTCTGCGAGGTTGAAAGCTGTGTTGAGTTTACCAGTGAAACGTTCGAGTCCAGATTTAGGTAGAACCCCTTCTTGGTTAAAATAGCCGAGACCAAAGTAATAGGTTGCCTTTTCCGAGCCACCGCCAACTGAAAAATTAACGCTGGTAATTGGTGTGTTATCTTTAAAAATGAGGTCTTGCCAATCGGTATTCGGCAAAACATCAAGGTTGTTGTAAGCCCCCGGTTCAATGACGTTGAGATAGGTTGCGAATTCGCGTCCGTCCATAACTCCGATTCTGTTAGCGACCGTTTCATAACTGCGCTCAATCGATGCGGAAACGCGATTTTTACCACTTACCCCTTTTTTGGTTGTAACAATGACGACACCTGCTGCACCACGTGAGCCATAGATAGCTATAGCAGAAGCATCTTTCAATACCACCATAGAAGCAATGTCATTAGGATTTAAAAGGGAAACGGATTCGATTTGCGTAATGACACCATCGATGACGGCAATCGGATTGTTATTATTTAAGGTCGTCACTCCTCGCAAACGTACAACGGGTACCGCACCCGGATCACCCGAAGTATTCAAAATTTGCAATCCCGATACTTTACCTTGCAAAGCATTCATGGCATTAGAAGAAGGGACTTTGATCAATTCTTCACTTTTGACAGTCGAAACCGAACCGGTCAAATCACTCTTTTTCACAGTACCGTAACCGACCACAACTATTTCATCAAGCAACTTAGTATCAGTTAAGAGTGCGACATCATTTGCGGTTTGAGTAGTAAGCAAAAGGTCATAAATTGAATACCCTGCATAAGAGAATTGTAACACATCATCGGGTTTGGCCTTGATGGAATAAGAACCATCTAAGCCGGTGACTGCACCTCTATTAGTGCCGGTGACTAAAACGGTGACTCCAATTAAAGGCTCAGAATCACTTGCATCTTTGACGATACCGGTATAAGTAGATTGCGCAAATGCGGAAAAGTGAACTAGGAGGAATAAACCTACCGTGGTAAGGCTATACTGTAAATTTGATTTCATACAACTATCGTTGAATAAGTATTTTAAAAACGAATCTATGCAACTATTGACATTATATAAGGTCAATAGGAAGCTTTTAATACAATACTGAGAATTACATCTATTGTATTCCCCTGATTCAACAAATGTAGTGAATAGTTTACCGTAAATTAGTGAATATCACCTCACAAAAAACTCATCATTGGGTATTTAGCCTCCTTTCACTCTATTCTACATATGAGAATATATTAACCATAACCATATGACTATCAATATATTAATATAATTATTGTGAAAATGGAAAAGAATTATTGATTACTTCCTTCATTTTACAACCTCATCAAGTAGTTTTTCAAACTATCCGCTTTGGTAATTCCCAGGCGTTTGCGCAAACGGTATCTTTTGTTCTCTACTGAGCGAAAGGAAATGTTTAAAAGAGGCGCAATTTCTTTAGAAGAGAGATTAAGACGGACATAGGCCGCAAGACGCAATTCACCTGCCGTAATGTCAGGATGGTTGTTTTTTAGTGTTTCAAAAAAGTCTTTGTGTACAGCCGCAAAGTTGCGTTCAAAGACTTGCCAATCGCTGTCGCTATTGATATTTCGGTCTATGAGATTAAAAATTTTCTGCTTTTGTAAGTTACCCGCAGTTGGCTTACTCCCCTCTTTTTCGATCATTTCTTTGAGGTCGGCGAGCATTCTATTTTTCTGAATAAGCGTCATTGTGCTGTTGGCGAGCATTTTACTTTTATAGGTCAGTTCTTTTTCGAGCTGCTCATTTTTAGCATTAATTCGTTCTGACTCTAACCTCTTATTTTGCTCGGCTTTGAGTTCCTCTGCTTGTCGCCGCAGCTTTGCTTTATTGCGCAAGTTCAGTATATACAGAAATCCGGAGATCAAAAGGAAATACAAAACGCCGCCGGGCCATGACTCATACCAATGCGGGCGAACGGTGAAAGAAAGGACTTCCGTTTCTTTTCGACTTTCTTGATCGATAAGCAACAAACGATATTCTCCATCATGCAAATTCAAAAATTTTAAAATACCTGAATCGGGAAAGGGATAATCCTTTTTGTCCCAACCTTGGAGTTTGTAACGAAATCGGTGGGCAGTACTTTCGGAAAACGTTGAATTGCTAAAATAAATGGATAAATCGTTTTCCTGTGGAGCAAAGGTAAAACTGTTTTGGTTAGCAGATAACATTTGATTTTGCTGTAGTAAATAATCGATTTGTGGTAAGTCAATAACCATATCGATCAGTGGATAATTTTTCGGAATGCGTATATAGCCTTCCTCAAAAGCAAAGACGAAACTGTTGTCGTTCGTCGAATTCGGGAAGGTAACGGGTTCTTCGATCTTCTCCATTTTCGATATAGATTGAGCGAAGGAGAAATAACGAAGTTCGGGTGAATTATCGTTGAACAATGAATCATTGGAAATCGGTTTGAGGATTAAACCCACCACTTGAAGCCGACTGTCTTTTGTAATAATTAAACCAGAAGAAAGAATTTTTACACCTGATAAAAAATTCGTTCCGTCTTGATCCGAGATGGTTCTTTGATTTAAAATGTGGGAAAAATCGGAAGTAAACTCAAAAAGGATAATACCCTGATTAGGGTGATGCCCGATCAAGGTATTGTCTTTTAAAATAAAATCTTTAATAGCCGTCTCCCCTTTGACATACTTTTTTTCTAACCAAATTCCATCCTCGTTTTTTTCCAATAAAATCAAACCCGTATAAGTCGAAATCAGTATTCGACGTTCGTCAACTTGCCGCATACACCAACCGCCCGAGGTGGCAGAGATTCGATTGAACTCCTTGTTTTTGATAACATAAATACCTTCGTTATGTCCACAAATTAAATCTTCACCCGTATGTAAAAACGACCACACTTGCCCCTGCGATTTTTCTATCAGAGCAAATTCTTTATTTTCATCAGCCCTAAAAACACCTTGATTTGTTCCGAGGTAAAAATTACCTGAATATTCGATATGGGTATATACCGTGCCTAATTTCCCCTGCTTATCGTAGTAAAATTCTAAAGGGCTTTGCAAAGCCAATCGACTCAATCCTTTATCTGTGCCGACCCAAAGATTACCATCACGGTCTTCAAAAAGACTAAGCACCGTATTATTAGTCAGTCCATTGAGTTTGTTAATATGATATATTACGGCTTTTAAATCTGAGGTAATATAAACGCCATTTAGGATAGTGCCGATGGCGTAATCTCCATTACGCAGACGGATTATTTTATTGATCTGTTCTTGTTTGAGCGTACGGTTGAGTACTGAATTAAGCGGGAGGATTTCACCTGCTTCGGTTTGATACAGACCCGAATTTTGTGTACCAATTAAGAGCTCTCCTTCGCTAATCCCAGTACAGACTGCAGAAATTTTTACACCAATAGGCAAAGAACTCGCATTGAATATCTCCTTGACTCTTTCGGTGAATTCATACATTCCGCCTTCCACTTTAGGTATGAAAGTTCTATCGTCGACGATGTTACCAAACATGATATTTCCCGGCAGAGCGATACTTGTAACCGCCTCCTCTTTTAACGAAAAAAAGTGAGAAAAGGATTGAAAGAACAACTCTTCTGACGAGCCAAAAATTTTCCAAATCTCTTGTTTCGTATTACGTAATAAAGAGTCCGCGACAGGAACATACTCTGGTACGAAACGGTTTTCGAGATTAATATAACCGAACGTTTCGTATCCTCCTACATATATCCTACAGTCTGCATCGCGATAAACGGATCGCGCAATTTGATTGCCGGGCAATTGCATCGTCTGCCATTGAAAACCATTAAAAATAAGTAAACCCTCCGTATTAGCAACATACAAATTACCCACACAGTCTTGGGTGATCATCCAATTCTGATTGGCCGCCCGATAGTCCGTGGCGGTATAAGAGGTAATTTTAGGAACCTCCTGAGCATTCAATGCTAGTGAGAAAAAAAGAATGAATATCAATAACAACAGTCGAGACACAAATCAATATTTTAGTAAAGCATTATGGTATTGCAACATAGACAATAAGTCCGACATTTGGGTGGCTGGTTACATCTTATTTAAGTTTTAAACTTAATGGACAAAACGGCAATAATTTCAGCATAGCATTCCTTTTTTCACTGTCAATTTCGAAATCGAATCAAACAAAACCCGATACCTCTGGCCCTGATAGCAGATACAACTATCACCAATCTAAAAATATCGAAAAAGGAAAAATCTATAGCATTTGTTTTTACATGTAGAGGTTTCTCGGGTAAGGGGCTTGGTTAAATCCCGTTCTTATTACTGTACATTGAATAAGCAAATATAGTAACGTCGAATCTATGAATTGCTCTTCCCATTCTAAAAAAACAAAGGATGCGTATGTACCAGATCTTCTGGGCAGCCAATATTCATTGGTGTACATTTGTTTCCTCTTTTCCAATGATAAATCAAGGAAAATTCCAGACTGCCATAACGCTTAGTTGATTCTTCCAGGCTTGATACATTTACGTCATAAACAAAACCCACCGTAAAAGAATTAAAGGCCGCAGATAAGTTTAACAAAATCGCATCATTGTGTTGCCCCTTTGTGACATGTCGGGTCCTCCTCAAGGCACTTCCGGCAGTAATTGTAAAATCGTATTTCGTTTGAAAGAAAAAATCAAGACCGGGCACCCATTGTTGATAGGGCTCCTGTATAATTAACAACAATGGTTTTACAACTACTCCAAAACGGAAATCTTTTTTTGGATTATGTGGAAATACAAAAGTCAGTTTTCCATGCAAGGTTATTTTCCTAGACAATGAAGGACCGTCCTCAAAATCACCAAAGTCGTACTTCACTTTCTTAAATGCATGATCAAGAGCAGCTCCTCCGGAAATCCCCCACTTCTTGCCAAAATAGAATCCGGCCAGACCGATTCCAAAGTCATACTGCGGGCTAGTGATTTGCCCCATCCCCTCAAACTCTCCAGTGGCCATTGGATCAAAGCCACTCACTCCATCAAATTGTTCATCATATCGGAGATCTCCTGTTTTTAATCTATGAAATTGTCCACCAACTCTGAAACCGGCATTGAAAAAGATCTCTTTATTGATTGGGACAATTGCCGATCCGGTAAGGTTGATGTAATCTCGCTGAAATGAATACCTGTCTTCTGAAATATCCCCTACAGAAAGTACCCCTGATTCATCATGAATATAAGACATACCGATTCCCCAAGTAGGGCCTTTTATTTCCTTACCGTTATTTTTAGTACTCGGCAGACAATTCCTCATATCAACAGCAAAACCCGTCGTTTGATAAGAAGCTGAATTGAGAATACTAGGCCACTGGTGGCGGGTGGCTCCGGATAAACGAATGTTACCTGCCCCTGGGATAAAACCAGTCAGGGCCGGATTCAAAACCAAAGGAAACGCCTGGAGATTCGAAAAATGAACATCCTGACTGATGCCAAAATTAATCGTCAAAGCAACAATTAGTATTACACAAAAAATAATTTTCCGATTTCTTTCGTGGAAACAATTATATAAACCACTCTCCCTATGTTCGTTTTGATTTACATAATCCTTTCCAAATCGGGAAGTTAATTTTTCGTTGTTACTTAATAAAGCAAGCTGTATTTTTTGGAGGTATTTCATAAAATGTATTATTATTGTTATAAAAACATCGAAGACACAATTCTTTTATCGAATTAAAGTGATGGTTCCTTTATCTGGGCTGCGTTCACCATCTACGTATTCAATTTCTATATAAAAGGTAAAAGTATCCGGTGGCAATTCTTTCCCTCGAAAGGTCCCATTCCAAGCGTCCTCGTCGTTCTCCTCCTGTGGTCTAAAGTTTTCTCTTTCAAAGATCAACTCTCCCCAACGATCAAAAACTCGGAAGATCGTCACTTGCTGAATAGAAGGAATCAGTGATCTAATTCGGAATAAATCATTCCGGCCATCACCGTTCGGTGTGAAAGTATTTGGGATATAATAATTCCGGTTGGGGTCTACGAACACCGTGGCTTCATCATTCACTTCACAGTTGTCCTGGTTCTTCAAAGTCACTTGATAAATGGTTGTTTTAAATGGCGTGACCCAGGGATCTTCGCAATCCCAACAAAAGACTTTTGTCCTTGGGGTCCAAGTCAGTTGTGGCTGGATAGCATTATGGTCCATCGATATTTGAATACTATCGCCCATGTCCAGATAGAGGCTGTCTATCGGAATATCCATCCATAAAGAATCTGGTTCGCCAATAATGTAGTCTTTTTCAAAAGAACAACCTTCAATATCTTGTACAATCAGATGATAGGCTCCTGGTAACAAATTAGAAAAGGAAGTTCCTCCATCATAGGCAACGGGGCCCGTAAGTGTCGTGTTATACAAATTGGAAAAACCGCCTGTTATCGTATCTAACAATATCTGCCCGTCCTCTTCGCCAAAGCAGGTAACATCTGCTACCGAATCAAGAACAGCGATGACTGGCTTTTCGTAAACAACAAAGGTGGAGTCTACCAAACAGTTATTTGCATCCGTAATTTGTACTTCGTAATCACCCGCTGATATATTCTCAATACAATCGCCCACTAGCCCATTACTCCAATTGATTTCATAATCCGCCACGCCACCCATAACGCCAATACACAAGGAGCCATCTTCTCCTCCGTAGCAGGTAACGATAGCACTGTCAAGCGTACTGGCCAATATTTCTGGTGGTTGCGTTACCTCAAATGTATCTAGCAAAATACAGCTATTGGCATCTGTGATAGATACGGTATAACTTCCGGCTGTTAAGTTATTTGGATCTTGTGTAACCGTACCATTTGACCAAATGTATTCAAAGGGCTGCGTACCACTAATTGTATCTAAATCAATCACTCCTGTATCTTCGCCGAAACAAAGCACATGGGTAATGGCATCTACCATTAACACGGGTTCAAATATAGTTACCTCTTCTATAACAGAGTCCTTACAAAGGACGGCAGTTTGTGAAGTCAATAATACTTTGACCTCATAGTCCCCCGGAATAAGGTAGGAATGATTGGGGTTTTGCTCAAATGAAAAAGTACCGTCTCCAAAATCCCAAACGTAATCCAACGTAGGATTCCCAGTTGCCTGGGCTCCGAAATTGATGGTTATCGGAGCGCAACCTTCATTGGCTGAAAGGGTAACAATAGGTTCTGGCGTTTGATAAACCACGAGGGTCGAGTCCTTCGTTCTGGCACAAAATTCATTGGTCGCTAAAAGCTGCACTTGATAACTTCCACCTTGGTTATAAACCGTAGTGGGATCTGTATCCGTACTGGTTTGACCATTGCCAAAAGTCCAGTCATAACTTTGCGCATTTGCCGATAGGTTGATAAAACTTGCTGTTACTGGGGTACAACTTTGATTAAGTGTATAGGTGAAATCGGGTTCCGGCTGTGCGGCCACCACCACTTGCTGAGTGGTTACATCTTTGCAATTATTGTTATTCGTAATGGTAAGGGTAACGGTATATGTTCCCGCACTGTCATAGCTGTATGTCGGAGAACAATCTGCAGAAATTTCTCCATCCCCAAATTCCCAAGAACAAGTAAATATACCTGTAGAATTATTGTTAAATAGAATACCTTCATTTTGACATAGGGTATCATTTGCCACTTCAAATTGAGCTACTGGCGGTTCTACAACTATAATTTGTATAGAATCTTTACTAAGACAACTGTCTATTGAGATCCCCGTTAATTTCACGAAATAAGTCCCCGGGCTATCGTAGCTAAATTGAGGATTACTAGTTGTATCTGTACTGTTATTTCCAAATTCCCAAAAGTAATCTAGGATAGTACTAGGGGCAGCACTAATGGAAATTAAATCATCGGGACAGTAGGTCGTAGTCGTCAAAACGATCTCAACTAATGGCAAGGGCACTATATTCACCGTCGTGAAAATACTATCGAAACCACAGCCAAAAACTTTCAGGCTGATTTCATAAGTACCTGGTGTCGAATATGCATGACAAGGGGCTCCATTCGTAGTGGTGGTTCCATCTCCAAAATCAAAAATAACACCTGCGCCAAAAGTGGAAAAACTCTCAAAGCAAATGGGTTCTCCTACACAGGCCGTTAACTGATTCGTACTAAAAAAAGCATTTACATCAGTTGGATTAATCGTAATAAATTTCGTAAGGGTATCAGATCCACAATTATTATAGCCAATTAAAGTTACTGGATATACCGTCGGAATAGTGTCTGTAAAAAGGATAATGCAGGACGGAGTCTCCTCCGTAGAAGTAATACCATTTCCAAAGTCCCAAAGATAAGAACTAGGATTACCATGACTGGCATTTCCAAAACAGATGGTATCGCCCGAGCAATATTCGGGAAGGTTCGTTCCGAAATTTACAATTGGTTTTGGATAAACGGTGATCTCCTGACTGGCTGTTTCCCCACCACAATTATTGGCAGATCCCAGGCTGATGGTATATATGGTATCCGTCAAACCCTGACCTAAGGTTATATTAGCCGGAGCATAATCTGAGCTAAAAAGAACCCCATCCAAAAACCAATTGTATGCTACACCCGGTACCTGAGTTTCCAGAATCGTTAGCGTCACTTCCAAATCAGCACAACCTTCCAGCGGCGTTGCGGTAAAGCTCAATGCTGGCGGCGGATCGATTACGGTTATGGTATCTTCTGTATAAGCTGAACAATCTCCGACTATTGCTTCTAAGCCTATTATGTAAGTTCCTTCGCTCAAATTAAAGGGAGGTGCAGTCGTCGGAGCAGGGGCACCATTTATGATCCAGATCAAAGGTTGGTCTGCAACAGAAGCAGTAGCATCTACAGTTATTGGCATATTAGAACAACCAAAATTATCCATAATAAAACTAGCGACGGGGTCTTGTAATATTATTGTTAAAAAAGCTGAGCTAGGGCATAAAGTCGTATTGCCATTCGTCTCGAACATTACTTCGACCGTAGTTAAACCCAAGGCTACCATTTCGGAAACGATGAAACTATCATTGACGATGCAGGCAGGGCAATCGGTGCTGAACCAGTTGTCGGGAGTGGGAGTGGCGGTGAGTTGGAAGTTGTTTGTCCAAGAGCAGATTAGGGAATCGTTGGCGGTGAAGCCTCCGTCTTCTACTGTTACATTGACAGACGCAGGGTCACCACAGCCAATAGGGGAAGGTGAATAAATTAAGGTCACTATTTCTCCAGGACTGGGATTGTACCAAGTCGAGTCGCCAGTAGTATTTGTAATTAAGCTGTTAGAAGGAGACCACACTCCTCCTATAGGCGTTGCCTCCAGATAGAGCAAGTCTGCTCCGGGGCAAAGTGTGGTATCGTTTGGAGAATTAATAACCGCATCAATTGGAGGGGTTACTTCAAATTCGTCAGTGGTCGTTTGGTCGCCACATTCATTTTCTAGGAAGCATTCTACAGTGTAAAAACCAACATCTAATGTATCAGGCCAAATATTTATTATTTCTCCATTGATCGTATAGATTGCATTTTCATTAAAAGGGTTAGGTTGGTAAATGAGGCTTTCGCAGACGTCGGGTTGATTTGGTGCTATTAATGGGGAGCCGCTTAAGACTTGAAAAGTTATAGTATCATAATCCGGAATTATGCAGGAGTTATCTACTGCTAGAATTATCTGAACAAACCCGGTATCTGTAAAGACGAGAGTTGGGTCTGGAATATCTGGCGTAATACCATTGTTATTTGGATAATCTGTCCAATTCGCATTGGGATAACCGTTTAAGCTCAACCATTCGTAGGTTGTTTCAAAATTGGAAAGGGAGTCTCCATTCATTGGGATTTCGATATCTGAGCCTGACGCATCTAAACAAATGAGGATGGGCTGAGGAGCGGTGAAGTCGATGTATCCGGGTTCGGGAATGGCGGTGGCTTCGGCGGGTTCTATGATGGTGACTGTTTCAGTAGAAACATCTGTACCACAAGGGTTTTCAACGGTAAGCGTTACCTCATATACACCTACATTCTCGTAGATGTGGCAATTTTCCAAGCCTGTCCCTGATGTTCCATCACCATAATCCCAGGAAACGATGGAAAGATCTTCTACGGGACAAGCATTTTCAAAAAAGCATGCTTCAGTACCTGCACAAATTACTGCTGGATTAATATTAAAAGAAGAAGTTGGTTGATTACAAAATGTCAGTAAGAAGGAACTATTTGGCGTTTCTCCATTTGAAAGGTAAGTCCTTAGAGTCACAAAGTACTCTTTCTTATAGAGACAGGTACCAAAGAAGTCGTCGAGTTGATAAGTATGAAACTGATCAGCAGGAGGAATAGGAATTCCAGGTACAACAGTTACTGGAGTACCGTCGCCCCAATCGATTGTAAAACTATCAATGGCGGCAGGCAACCCAGGAGTTACATCTATTTCTACGCAAAGATCAAAATCATCTTGGGTTATACAAAACACCTGGTCTCCACAAGATTGAATGGTGGGGGGTGTTTGCGCATGGAGTGAATTTGTACCTAGTAAAAAGAAAAATAAAATCTGTAAGATGCGGTATCCTGTATTTTTTGGAACCCCTTTTTGGAAGAATTGCATTGCTTTATTAAGTTTTGGTTGGTTTGAATTGCCTTTTTTCTATTTTGAATTCATTTAAATGCAATTTACAATAAAGCATTTTTGCACTATTGTAAAATAGCATTTAAATAAACTCTATTAAATTGATATTTTTCTAGCTTTAATTAAATTTTTAAAAACTTCCCTAATACAATCCCTTCTTTTGTAAACACCTTTACCAACCATATTCCAGTTGACAAATCGCTTACATCTAAAGTCGAAACTTCGGAAGCGTCGTATACTATATTTCTAGTATATCTTTGGCCAACCATATTTATCAGGATTACTTCTTCTGCCGCTCCTGTGTTTTTTGGCCATTGAAGATAAAGTATATCTGTTGACGGGTTTGGGTAAACAAATATCGACTCACTAATCCCAAGAGGATTTATTCCAGAAGTACAATTTTCTTCTATAATATAAACTTCAGAAGAATCAGAGTTAGAACAACCATTGCCATCTATAAAAGCATATAAAATACTGTGAGTTCCTAGTCCCGCTTCTGATGGTTCAAAAATATTATCTACTATTTCTGTTCCAATATATTCACCCTTAATTGGTGTACCTCCAGTTAATTCAATATTTGTTTCGTCAATGCAGAATGTGTCTTTCGGTAAGACAAGGTTTACTTGTGGAAGCTGATTTACTACTACAGATTGACCTATTTGGTTGCTACAAGAGTAACTTGTAGCAGTATAGGTATAGGTGATTTCATGTTGACCAACCTCTGCAACTGACGGGTTAAAGATTCCGAGTGAATCAACTCCCATTCCGCTGTATGCTCCCCCAAGAGGACTACCTCCACTCAATTGAAATGGTATATCGTCAAGACAAAAATTCTGGTTTGGAATATCAAAATCTATTTGCGGCAATACTTGAATGCACACTTGGTAAAGATTTTCATTAAAATTATTATTCCCATCATCCTGTAAATGCAAAGTGTAAACGCTTTGTGATTGATTATTTAATGTCACGTTTTAACCGGATTTCCACTATTTGCTTGGGCTAATTCCATGTCGATACCGTTGGTCAATTCAATGCTCATATCAATATCTGATGGTATATTCTTTACATCAATATTGATGATAGTATTTGCAAGAGGAGCAGTAAATTGGAAATAATCTTGGTCGCCAAATTCATTTATTGCCGCAAAAAAAGTATCTATGCAAATTTGAGGTAACTGGAACGCATTTATAGCATCATCGTTGCAGTTATTCGTTTCATAAATATCTGTAGTGTCCAATATAACCCTGAAAGAATGGAGTTGGTCGCTAAAATTAGTCCCAAATGCTGGCGTATCCTTTAACCTTAAATAATGTGTTCCTACTGTACAGGTTTTTGCAATTAAAGTTGCTTCACTTGCAAAATTTGGAGTAGTAGTCATTTCAATTTCAGAAAAAAGATTATCATCATCATAAAGGAAAATATCATAGTTAGAAAAAATATTCGCCACTTCTACTTTGATTACTCCTTCTGTTGGAACTTCAAACTTGAAATAATCTTCGTCAGAAGCAACTTGTATAGCAGATTGATATACTTCTTCAAATTCTATACATGTAGCAGCAGTAAAGTTCCCATTGGGTTCAAACTGATTTTGACCAATTAATAAATTATTTGAATAAAAAAAAGAAAATATAAATAGAACCGTGTAATATTTTTTCATGATTTTAGAATTTAGTATTTATGTTTTAATTACTGTACAATCTTCAGAATACTTTTCACTTAAGAAGAAATTAGATTATTCCTATCAGCTTCTTTCTAATTCTTCGATCATATCTTTTTATTTCTTTTTTCATTTTAATAATCACCTAACCAAAGTAAAACTCCCCACCTCATTCGCAGACTTTTTTCCAAAATCGAACTCCACCATAAACACATACCCCCCCACCTCCATCTCCCGCCCACGATAAGTCCCATCCCAGCCCATACTTTCTTCATCTGCCAAAAAACCCTTCCGCTCAAAAAGCAATTGCCCCTGTCGATTAAAAATCCGAAAGCAATCTATTCTTTGAATGTCATTCCCCCCATAAACCGTGAAAAAATCATTAACCCCATCCCCATTCGGAGAAAAGGCATTCGGCATATACAAACCATCAGAGCGAATCGGCTCTGAGGTAGCCACCAACCAATCCACTTGCTGACAACTAGTAGAGTCGCAGCCGTCTACCGACGAGAGGGTCTGACAATAGGTACCGGGCTGTGTAACCGTTTCTCCAAAAATAACAATCGTATTTCCTGCGGGGACTGCAATGGTAGGAAAGAAAGTGGTATCGATCACTAGTAAAAATAAATTAAAAATAACAATACTATCGCAATCGTAAAAGAAGCTGTCTACCCCACTCTCTTCTGGATTACAAGTAATTTGCTCGTATTCAAAAACAGGTACTTCTTCATATGTCGTCGTTATCACAACAATACTATCACAGCCTGAACTGTTCAGCCATTCTTCTACTTTGACACCTACCAAATCGGGGTCACAGGTTGTTTCATTAATGTAAATATTATCAGTACCTAGATACTCCGTAGTAATAATAACAAGACTATCACAGTCAGGTGTTTCGTAAACAATAGAATCTACTCCAACCTCATCAAGATCACAGGACCCTATGGTAAAAACGGTTTCTACCAAACAATTTTCAACCAGATCATTACAGATATTATCACAGCAAAGGGTAACCTCTGCCGGAGTCATGGCGAAATTAGAAAACCTTACATTCCGAACTAGGCCAGGTTGTGCTTCCGCAACAAGGACGGTCGGATCATCTTGAAAGAATATGATTTGATCTTCATCTGCCAGTAAGATTTCATTCACGCTATCGTCATATACTTTGAATAATGTACATCCCTTGTAAAATCGAACCATTCCATCACAGTCTCTTACGACGGTTAGTTTTTGCCAGTCGTTAACATTGAATGAGTAGGGCTCAAACATGGGGTTATCATTGTTTCGCCAAACATCAAAAGTGGTTCCGAACAGAGGGTTAAACTCAAAGAACAACCCACTATCCTGACCTGGCTCAAAACCAAAAAAAAATACCCAGGGAGATTCAAACAGTGAAGGAAGTGCATCGTATTTGAACAGGAGTTCAATGGTGTATTCACAATCCAGAAAGCCATTTGAATTATCGAAAGCGAAACCAGCATTGTCAGCGAAATGATGAGCGGTCATGTCTCCACCGCCAGGACAGAAATTTGCGGGCTGAGGTACCGTTTGAAAATTTCCAGTTTGGCCGCTGTTATTGGCGAGTGGAATTAGGGCTGGCTCTCCAGCTTGTTCCGCATTAAAATCATTTTCTAATGAATAGGAAATGGTTTGTTGAGCGATGGCACTTTGTAATAATAGGAGTATTGCTATTGTTAGGAGGTTATTGTATTTCATTGGTGAATTGCTTTATTAATTTTTCTGGTTTTCAGGCTATTTCTTAAATCTAAATCTTACATAGTTGATGACATCTTTTGCTCTCTTTATTTTTACATTTTCGGACCCCGTTCTCACTACAAAGTAGTCATCGGTCTTAGTTTCTGTTCTCATTCCCTTTTTTGTCTTTTTCGATACATACGTTTTCTCTTTATAAAAAACAGGTGATTCAGCTGATTCACAATCTATTCTAAGAACCTGTTTATCGTCAATATCTACAATTGTAAAAGAAATGCTTCTGTCGATATGAAATCCAACCCGCTCTCGGGCTTCAGTGAAAATTCCCTTTTGAAAATCATCAATTTGTTTAAGTGTTGAATTTATTCCTATAATTTCACCGTTATCATCTCCAATACCACAAAGCACTGTTCCTCCATTTAAGTTCATAAAGGCAACTAAACTTCTGACTATTGATTTCTTTTGCCCCTTAGAAATAGACCCTTTAAATTCTACCGAATCGCTTTCTCCTTTAGAAATAATATTCCGGATGTCGTAGCGGATTTCCTGTTCAAAGTAAGAGACAATTTCTTTTGTTAATAATAAAACTATTTTTAAAGACAATGCTGTTGGAAAAAGATTTGAATCAAAAAACACCTCTTTATCAAAGGCCATTAAAATCGAGTCCTCAATAGCGCGAACAGTACCAGACCTTTCGGTATCTCCTAAAAACCCAACTTCCCCAAATACATGCCCACTTTGATATTCCTTCGTACGCTTATTCTTCAAGCGCAATAACAGCTTCCCTTCGAGGACAATATAAAATATCCGACCATTGTCATTAAACTCAGACATGGCTTTTCCTTTTCTAAAAACAGCTTGTCCTTTCTTAAAAAATTCAACTCTTCCAATCCCTCCAAGCTCAGTCAGTTCATCAATATCTAAGGTGCTGAGTATTTTACATTTTAGTAACTTAGGAATAGGATCGTATTCGAAATCGGTAATAGGGCTTATCATAATTGTATATTTTATTTGGTTCAATTATTTTTACTTACACCTCTTAGTTCCATCTTTTTTTATTAGGTACTCATTTTTTATTTATTTTATTGCGCCTCCCAAAAGTCTTTCAGTTTTTCATCAACCGCTCCCCACACAAGTTTTGAGCTATAGGGGTTTTCACTCAACCCTCCCATCTTTCCAGTTCCTTCTCCTTCTGTAGAAATCACAATTTTGCCATCTACCTCTCTCACCGAACGAACCACCTTTGATGGATGTAGCAAATGAGTTCGGGCAAAACCATATTCATCTGGATAATTAGCCATGGTGTAATTCGTAATTGATCTTGCTGGATTGTTGATTTGAAATAATGTCGGGTTGGTTCCCGTCACTAGGTTTACCCAGGTTACTTTGCAGTTGGTAACTGGTAGCGTATCATTTGTTGGAGCTGCAAAAGCGGATTGCGTCAGCATCGCACTGAAAACCCGATTCACCGTACAATTGGCATCTAATTCCGGGTCGCAGATAATAGTGATTAGGTCATTTCCCTCTGTTGGATAGAAGTGATAATCTGGATCAGATTCATCATAGACATCTTGCGTAGTACTATTGTTACAAACTGAACCATTATCTATAATTGTAGTACCATCGGGACAGACTACATTAAAATACCATTCGGTACCAGCGTTTAAACAACCAGAGACATATATACTAACTTCTCTACTTATATTCGGATCATATTCTATTTCAAAATCATCCTCACCGTTTACAAAACCATCCAAAATAGTTACTTCATCACAATTTTTTATTGGAGGTGCTTGGCCTTCCTGCAATACTTCATCAGCTGTACTCTCAACCCATTCATCGTTGTATCTAATATCCATTCTATCTCGAAGCGTATACATTTCGTAACTGATTTTAACCGTACCAGCGACATCTCCAAAATCATAGGTACGTACGGTTATACCATCCGAACCACTTACCGTCGGGAATCCTAAGCCATTACCACATCTATTTTCAGTGGGGACAATATCGACAAAAATGGTCCGGCTTGTCCCGATGTTTCCATTGCAATCATAGAGCATATAGGATGCATTGAAGCTCCCCTGCTGTACGAAAAAAGGAACGGTTATTCCGATCACCACACTATTGTCCTCTGCATCAGCCAGCTCAATAGGAATGTCCCAATAGTGATCAGCTCCATTGATTTGTAAATAAAGTCCTTCTAAACAAGTGATGGTACTAAACCCGAGCGGTAGAAATAAAATATTGCCACTGGTAATAGAAGCAGAAGAAACCGTAACGCTAATATTTACCTCCGCTGGGTTTACAGGATTCGGTAAGTTGCCTTGTTTCAATTCTCCAAAAATAATTAAGGCATTATTTAATTCATCTGGTTGTTCAGTCGGGTTAATTGGTGGATGAACCAACGTCCTGTTATCTTCTCCAATTACGTTGTCGTCTTTTTCACAGGTGGAGAACGAGATTAGGAATAAAAGAGAAAGGCCAATTATAATTATTTTTTTCATGATTAATATTTGAGGGGATGATAAAAAGGGAGTTTCTAAAAGGAAGCTAATTCGTATCTCAACGAAAGATTAATGGAATAATCAGAAAGCTTTCCATAATCCAAATCAGCATATGGCCCTACTCTTTTAAAAGCTCCGGCAATGGACATATTCGTAAAAACCTGACAGCTAGCCTCCAAAAAGAAACCGATAAAAACCCCTTTGGGTAAATCTTTATAATCGTAAGTCTCTTTGATAGTACCACCTGATAAATTGTCATAGCGCTCCCCGTTGATAATCACTTCTTGTTTACTTGTAGAAGATATGTTAGCTGAGTTTTCTAATCCAAACCCTAAGGATAATCCGGGATTGACTTTCAGCCTGTTGCCTAAACTAAAACCAATCGACAAAGGGACTTCCAGTGTACTCATTCTGAATTTTTCACTGTAGTCATAAAATTGGTCGAATTGATAGTCCAGACTTATTTCTTCTGCCTCCAGCTCTAAGTTGTATCCTCGCTTTTGAAAGAACAAACCCGTATTAAAAGACATGTTTTCTTTCCACTGATAATTTACGGTTAGTCCAAGTAAGACACTGATCAATGGTTTAATTTCTCCATTAAAACTGGTGTAGGACAGATCTGTATCTTGTAGTTCAAGGAAGTAATTATCCATTCCTTTTTTTGCCTTTCCCGTTGTAAGGTTATAGCTGGCTCCTGCCTGAAAACCTATTGTTATTTCCGCAACAGAGAAAGAGCTTTCAATAATACTTTGAGCTTTCACGGCAACGATATTATTTATGCAAAAAAGGAAAATCAAAAAGAAAGAGCCAAGGAGGCTACGGTTTGTTTGTTTCATTATTGGTTGTTTTGAAATAAAAATAGCTGAATGATATTCCTTAGTGTCTAGTTAAATGAGATGGTACTCATTTCAAAGAAAAAAACTCCAGGCAGTCTAAGTTTTAAACATATAATTATCACAGGTTGCCTCTCATTGCGTCCTCCTAAAAGCGCTTAAAGAAGAGGGTATGCAAAACAACAACTATGTAATTTCAATGTTATAAGACTAAAACTACCTGAAAGAAAGCAATTCCGGAATTACTCGGTGATAGTTGCGGTGAAGTTACCGGTTATTGTCAATGTTTCTGTTTCAGATTCTTCATCAAGAAGGGTGAAGCTCACATTTCCCTTCACTTCGCTATCCGTAGTTTGCGTCACGTTAACCATGTTATTATCAGTATCATATTCATCTGAAAAATAAATATTAAGTTCCTCAAGTTCATAGTTTGGATCTGATGCAGCTTGCTGGTAATCGTAGAATCCATCGTAATAGAACGCTTGATTTGTTACTTCCGTTTCTCCACCTGCTGATTTCGATTCCGTCCAGATAAAATAGACAAGTTCAATATCTGTATTATCACTGAAGGTGATGTCATGATTATAAGCATAGACGAACAGGAATCTGAGTTCAGAGTCATCGTAATCTGAGATGGTCTCAGAATAAGTCGCTTGAACACAGCCACTCGACCAGTCTTTACCGTTAATCTTGAGATCAATAGAACCGCCATCAAAGTCACTACAGAGTTCGGCCCACTCTTCGTTTTCCTGTCCGCTTAGTAAATCGTCTTCTTTAAAGCAAGAATTAACAGAAAGTATAAAAACGAGGAATAGGAATAATATAATATTTTTCATTATTTATAATTTAATTGTTATAAAAAAGCTATTTAATAAGCGCTTCTATTTTCCTGATAGATAAATAATCACGTAAGCTCTCATCTATTATTCTTACTAAAATTCAGAAAAATTAAATTGAAAATCAATCTCCTCTAGCAAAAATATAGCGTACGCCCAAACTTCCGTATCGACCACCAAATCCGCCCAGATAGCTATTGATAAAAAAGGTCGGAACCCAATCAAGGGTAATATTAATAGGTAAATCTTCGAAGGCATAATCAAACCCGATATAGCCAGAAATACCATAACTAATATTGGTATCATCATCTCGAAAATAAGTATCCTTATAGCTCCAGAAGTAAGCGTTTACTCCTGCTCCATAATAATAACTGAGTCCTTCTACTTCGTCAATTATGTTAAGCGGTTTATGTTTTTGCGCAGCAAGCCCAACGGTGACCCAACTTGAATAAGTATAACCTCTTCTTCCGATATATCCCTCCAAGGCCGTAGTTTCTCCTAAGAAGTATTTTGCGGATACCGATACAGGAGACCCTAAACGTAAGCCAACAGCGCCTTTGTAATTTTGAGCAGTGGCAGGTAAAGCATATAACAGTGCTGTTACCAAAAAGAGCATGAAATTTTTCATCTATAATAATGTTTAATGGTTTTTAAAAAGTATTAATTCGCTTTTTCTCATACTAGCATTTATAATTAGTATTAAACAAAAAATAATTTTCCGGTTTCTTTGGTCGTTTTGATTTACATAATCGTTTCCAAATCGGGATTTAATTTTTCGTTGTCACTTAGAGATTTCGTACAACGAAGAGCGCGGAACAAAATCCTGTTGCACTATTCCTTCACCACCGCACGAAGGATACAAACCAAAGCCCTTGCAGATTCGATATCTTTGACCCTCCACTCCATTTCATTTTTATAACCGTCGGGTTCCGAGTCTTTATAATATTTTATAATTGACTCCTTTTGATTGGTTTGTATTTTTATGACCAGATTATTTTTAGAGATAGAAAAATCAATTTTCTTTTTATTAATATCATCGATATTAAAAATCCAGCTTTCCTCTTTATCGCCTTTACTCTTCTTTTCAGTTCGGATAAATTTCCATTGACCTGGGCTATCCTCTACTCTTTCCAGACTTTGCTCAATAGTGCTAGAGGAATTATTTATCTCTGCAACCCGCTTTGCCACTTCATCCATATTTCCATTAATGTTATCAGCGCAGTCGCTTTTGCCTTCACAGCTTTTAATAGCCGCAGTGATTGAATTTAACAATAGTCTTGCATTCTCTATATCAGTAGCCCGAATCGAGAATTCACTCTCAAACTTCTCCAATTCTTCTCCCTTTCTTTTCTCTACATATTTTGCTTTTTTCAGGGTTTTAGTTTTCACCCAAATGGTCTTTTTAGCAACTTGCAGGTTTACGGACTTGGGATCAAGGTCTGCTAAGTTGACCTTGAAATGATGTTGTATAGATTCTCCTTTTTTCTCGCTAGTTGAAGACAGTGTAACAATACAATCGCCTGATATCTCTTGCTCAAATTGCTTATCGTTTTCTGTCGTTGTTTTCACCAGCTCCGCTAAAGCCAGGCTTCCCTTAGTAGCTATGTTTTTTTGCTTCTCCCTACTATTTATAACCAGCATTTTGATTACTTCAGCAATGGACTTACCCGTTTCAATATCTTTAGCATATATTTTAAACCCACTGGAATAATTATCCAAGGCTCCATTTTTCAAGTACCGTATGTATTTCTTTTTCTGCTTAGTCAACACATTTACATAAAGCGCTTTTTTGTCTACTTTCAATTCTATTTTGCGGTCATCAAGATCAATGAGGTTAAGAAACCACTGCTCGGTAGTAGATCCTCTCTTAGCTTCCCACTCCGCTGAAAAAGATAAACGGGAAGAGAATCCTTCTTCTTTTGCAACGCTTTGCGTTACCATGTCCGTTCCTTTTTCAGCATCAACAATATTGGCGAGTAGCCAATTCATTTGGTTTTCAAAATCAGTCGGGAGTGGGTTGGCCTCCGCAACTTTAGCAGCAAGAGGAATCGCTTTTTTCAGTAGCTCTTCTATTTGGCGAGCATTGTCTACATCATTGGCTATGATTTCAACCTGAGATGCATATTTGTCTTTTTCGCCATCCTGAAAAGTTTTAATGTATTTGTTTTTATTATTGATGTAGGCACGCACAACGAGCAAGTCTTTTACTTTGCTCCTCTTAATGGTTTGCTTGTCAATGTCTTGTAGATTAAAGAACAATTCCATTGTTGTAGACTTTCCCTTGGGGCCGGTTCGAATTGCCTCGAAGTTGACTTTGTTGGGATATTCTTCGTCCCAAGTGAGCTCTTGACCATAGCTGTATTTCTTGGCTTCTACAGTCTGAATGGAAGTGGTCAATTTACCAAGAATGATAGTGAGCTCCGAGTTTTGCCCCAGAAGGAGTTGTGGCAGGACTGTGCATAAAAATAGCACGGCTAAATTGTTTTTCATTGTGAATTGCTTTTTAAAATATTGAGACAACAGCGAATACCTGTGTTTGTGATAGCAGGTACAACTGTCATCATTATAGAATATTGGAAATTGGAAATTTCCTGGATTAATTGCGCTGTGTTTTGTTTTATGTCTTTGGTTTTGGGAGGTGGTAGAATTTTGCTTGATACCACTAATTTTACCTAATGGATTAGTGACTCCGTATCAATAGCTATTTCGTTTGAATGGAAATGAGACATTCATTTCCACTTTATCTCCTAACAAATGTAGTAAAGATCTACTAATGAATTAAAGATTTTTTAGAAAATATTTTGGACATCTATTAGCCATAATTCTTTCAACAAAATTATTTTAAATAATAAATAAGCGGTATATTTTGTATTTTGTATTTATTTATCTTAATATCATATTCAAAATACAAATTCAAATTGTTCATATTTCATTCATAATTCCTACCTATAAAATGAAAATATTAAATATATTAAATAATTTACATTCGAATCAGATGCAATCATTTAACTTATTCATGGAATCCCCCTTCTTCAGCATAACAGAAGAACAAGGCCAATTATACAAAATACTGAAGCCATATTTACGAAAGGAAATATTGGATTCACTCGTCCAAAAGGAAATATATACCTCCTACATAACTAGGTACAAACCACTGACAAGCGCTCAGTTCAACAAAATGACTTTCAAGTTTCGGGAGCTCATTGAACAGTTTTTAGCCTATGATGCTTTCAGCAAAAACGAGCAGCAAAAAAGCTTAGCCTTGCTTGAAAGTTATTCCTCGTTTGCGGATTCCAGGCATTACAAAAAAGCCCACCAACAGCATATAAACCTTTTGGAAAAATCACCTGAAAGAGGCGAATCTTACTACGGTCAACTCGCTAGACTAAAAAGTGATTTGTATTTCCATTCCAGTTATTCAAAAGACACTACAGATGCTGGAGCATTGATTTATTCCGCCCA
>JBLHRR010000091.1:0-22148 GCA_047626155.1 Saprospiraceae bacterium
CCTTAATATGGAACCTTTTTACTAAAAAACTCTAAAGGCATTTTTTTTATTTAATAAAATACTGCATCTTTGGAAGATTGAATGAGTGTAAGTACCACTCTATACATTAGCGTTTTAAACCAATTAAAATCCAAATTACATGGCAAAGGTCGCTCCTATTTTTTTCGGCTTGTTTCTTTTGCTATCCATAGCCGCTACCGGGCAAATGGTGTTCAATGGTGATTTGGAATATTGGGAAGAACAGGATCCCAACTCTTCGTTTTTGTTTGCCGAAAATCCAAAAGGCTGGACGACTCGTAATCATTTTAATCAAAATCCACAAGCCGTCTTTTGCTTAAAGACAAATGATAGCTATAGCGGACAGAGTGCTGCGGTACTCAAAAATTTCACAGGAAGCAACGGGCTGAGCTTATCTTCCTTTTTAAGTTTGGGTAATTTTAATAAAAACGACACTAAAAAAAGAGGTGTAGCTTTTACACTTCGACCTCATTCTTTTCATTTCGCTTATAAGTATTTCACGGAAGATTTAGATCCTAATGACTTTTACAGATCAGGTGCTAACATCGAATTGTCAAAATGGGATGAGGCAACGGGGAAAAGAGAGGTCATTGGAAGAGGAGATTTCGCTATTGTAAACAAAGTTAGCTTTTATGAAGAGGCTGTAGTCGTTATTAACTATTTAAACGATGAAGAGCCAGATAGCATGCGTATCATCTTTCAAACATCTAGTAACCCTGATGATGATGTTCGCCTAACAGTAGATAATGTTTATCTTCAAATGGAACATGTAATAGCTAGTGAGGACAAATTATATGTAGATGAAGTCAACGTATTCCCTAACCCTGTAAATGATTGGTTGTCTTTTATCAATCCACTTGACATGGACGATGCCAGCTTGTTGGTCTACAATTCCATCGGACAACTGCTAATGGAAGAACCCATTACTGGTACTGGAGGTAAGATAGATTGTCAAAAATTAAATGCTGGAATGTACTTTTATCAAATTCGCCACTCCGACGAATTAGTGAAAACGGGTAAGCTCTTTAAGAATTAAGCACTTCATTCAACCTTCACAATCAAGGCATTAAAAATAACCGCTAAGACGCGACGTTTTCTCACGCACAATGATCCAACTAACGAATCAACCAATTCTACCAATCAATTAACAATCACTTCCTTCCAAAATCTGCAGGTATCTCTCCCCATTCCTTCGTTTCCCATTTTAATATAGGATTCTTATAAGTATTGTTTTTCAACCAGTGTACTCCTCGGTCAATTACTAGGAACAAAGACCTGTTTACAGCACTTTTGACTAGTTTAGTACGAGTCGTTTTTTGCCTGATCCAGCCCATCGCAATTTTTGAATCCGTATAAATAGGCATATCGTGTTTGCCATGCTTCTGCAAATAGGCCAATCCATGAACTAAGGCTAAAAACTCCCCGACGTTATTCGTTCCTTTCTTGAATGGTCCTATTCGGAAAAGCTCAACACCTGTTTTTGTATCCACTCCTCGGTATTCCATATCGCCTGGGTTGCCACTACATGCCGCATCTACGCAGATGCTGTTCCATTCGATGTCCGCATTCTCTAGGTTAATGACTCGCTTCTTAGGCTTTCCGGATTTAGGACCATAATTAATATGTGCATTGGCCCCATCGTAATAAGCGTTCTCTGCTTCCATCTTAGAAGTAAATGATTTATAACGAGCATTGGGATAGCCTTTTATTTGCAACTGACATTTGGACCAAGAGTCAAAAACGCCAGTTTGATTTCCTTCCCAGACTACGTAGTATTTTTTTGATTTAGCCATGATTTTTATTTGTTAATCCTACAAAAAAGGACAGTCTTAAGAGTCTTATGACGAAAAAGTCCAGCGGGCTGACCCTGTTTGTAACAATTGTCTTTCAAAGTTGAAGATAAGGGATGTAGTCCCGACCCTGTTAATATTTTATCAACTAATATGTACGAAAGATAACCTAATAGGGACAGGTAAAAAAATGAATTTTTCTGAAATTATAAGTACAAGGCAATGAAACATTTATAACAACGCGTGAAGGTAAAAATAATCTTTATTAGTTTTCCTCGTATAGAATTAATCTAAAACGTTAAGCAATATTGAGTAAAAGTATTACATTACGGCTCTTACTAATTTTTTGATTAGTAAATTGGTAAGTAGACTTTATTGTACGCTAAAATAAAAGAACATAAACACTATAATAAGTGTACACCGCAAGAATAAGAGATGTTAATAGATACCCACGCACACCTTTACCTCAAACAATTTGCAGATGATCGGGATGCCACAATGCAACGTGCTTTTGATAATGGTGTAGACCGAATATATTTACCAAATATAGACAGCTCTACGACAGAGGCGATGTTGGATTTGGAATCGGCTTATCCAAAGCATTGTTTTGCAATGATGGGCTTACATCCTTGCTCGGTCAAAGAAAATTATGAAGAGGAATTGGCACATGTAAAAGAATGGTTGTGGAAAAGAGATTTTTGTGCAGTAGGGGAGATCGGAACAGACTTGCATTGGGATAAAACTTTTTACGACCAGCAAGTCGATGCCTTTCAAAGACAAATAGAGTGGGCTAAGGAATTGGATAAACCAATCGTTATCCACTGTCGCGAATCTATAGACATTACTATTGACTTGGTTCGAAAAGCAAAAACGGAAAAGCTAAGAGGCATCTTTCATTGCTTTGGAGGTACCATCGAACAAGCAAAGGCTATTATTGATTTAGGTTTTCACATTGGGATAGGAGGCGTAGCTACTTTTAAGAAGGCGGGTTTGGATCAGGTTTTACCTAAAGTTCCGTTAACTGCGGTGGTTTTAGAAACGGATTCTCCCTATTTGGCACCTGTTCCTTTTAGAGGAAAAAGAAATGAATCGGCCTACGTACACCAAATTGCAGAGAGAGTTGCATCTATATATTCAGTAAGCGTAGCGGAGATAGCAGAACAAACAACTAGGAACGCACTGACAATATTTGGGAAAAGTGCTTAAAACACAAGGGTTTTCACAAAAAGCAACCATTAATAAATCTTTTTTAGATGTTTGCTGGGCAAAAGTTTTGAAAAGTTCCTTTATTTTGCAATTTTTGTGGCCGATGCGATTGTAAAAAGTACGATTACTAAAAAAGAGTAAGAAAAGAGCTTATGAATTTTAATTCAGACTCTCCTTCTAACAATAGTATTGACAAGTTTTAAGGAGAGGTGTCCGAGTGGCTTAAGGAGCACGCTTGGAAAGCGTGTGTGCGTGTAAGCGTACCGAGGGTTCGAATCCCTCTCTCTCCGCTATAGTTCTAAATATATTCAGGACGGAACTTTTATCCATCCGCCAACAACTGCCCCCTTTGAATTAAACAAGCTACCAACTAACAATGGTAACCAACAACTTAAGGATCAAACAAAACGAACAATACATTATTTACAATCTATCATTATTTAAACTTCTACATTAATTAGTAAAACCTTATCAACTATGCGTAAAGTAATAGCTCTAATGCTTGTATTTGGTATCGCTCACTGTACAGGCGCATTCGATCTTATGGCGCAAGCCGCAGGAGAAGCGGAAACGACCACAGGAGGATTTCAGATGTTAAAAGAAAAATTTATTGAAGGTGATTGGCGATTTATGAGCTTTGTACTGGTATGTCTTATTTTAGGACTAGCCTTTTGCATAGAACGTATCATAACGCTAAACATCGCAACGGCTAACACAGACAAACTGTTGTCTAGCATTGAAGAGAACCTACAATCTGGGAACCTCAATGGTGCAATGGAAGTATGTAAATCTACTGCCGGACCAACTGCTTCAGTTCTTTATGAAGGCTTGCGTGCTGCACCAAATGGCCCTGAGGCTGTTGAAAAATCCATCGTTGCTTATGGTGGTGTTCAAATGGGACTTTTAGAAAAAGGACTGGTTTGGATTTCTCTTTTTATTGCCATTGCTCCAATGCTTGGATTTATGGGAACGGTAATCGGTATGATCGGTGCCTTTGATGATATCGCAGAGGCGGGAGATATTTCTCCAGCAGTAGTAGCTGTGGGTATTAAAGTAGCCCTTTTGACCACTGTATTCGGTTTGGTTGTGGCCATTATCCTTCAGATTTTTTATAATTACATCATTTCTAAAATTGATGGTCTTGTAAATAAAATGGAAGATGCTTCTATCGTATTGGTTGACATTATGCAAGCAAATAACGTTTTCAAGTAAGTAGCAAAAAAAGTACTCGTCTTAGAATAAAAGGGTTAGGACAATGCACTTCTCTGTTTATAACAAGGTGTATTCTTCTAACGCTCTTGCTCTAAACAACGAACTATTTTTCTGCATTACTAACTATAAAATAATATATTTATGTATAATTTTCTTGTAAAAAACGGGCAGCTACTCTCCTTTGGGGTTGGGCTTTTGATAACGATTATTTATTTCGTTGGAGCCGTTGGTGGTGACAGCCCCGATCGGTTCAATTTTGGACTTATGACGGCTATTGCACTTAGTATTATCTGTGCGTTATTTATGGTCGGTTTTGGCTTGTACCAAGTTGCTTCAAATCCAAAGGGTTCGTTAAAAGGTATTATTACTTTTGGATTGTTAATTGGATTATTCGCAGCGCTTTATGCTACTTCTGATCCCACTTTATCTCCAGCAACGACAAAGGAGTTTGGACTTTCTGAAGGTACTAGCAAAATGATTTCTGGTGCAATGCTGACAACTCTGCTCTTACTTGGAGCAACGTGCTTGGCTTTCATACTGTCTGAAATCCGAAATTTCTTTAAGTAACAATAAAAAATTAACTTATAACAGTTCAAGATTTTAGATAAAGTTAAACGACCGTAGGGAGAGTGATTTAGCTAAGAGCTTGACTATAAACTGTTATAAAATATTTTTTGTGTAATACTAAATTAACATCAAAAATTAATTTCTATATTAATTTTATTATAATATGGAAATTACTTTTTGCAATAATTAATAATTCTATTATGGCAAAGAAATCCAGTAGAGATAGAGTAAGTAATGAGGTCAATGCAGGATCGATGGCAGATATTGCCTTCCTTCTCCTGATCTTCTTCCTGGTTACCACGACTATCGTGGAGGACAAAGGAATTTTGGTAAAGTTACCACCTTGGTCGGAAGAGGAAGTGGATCCTACTAAACTGAACACCCGTAACGTATTTTCTGTACTGGTGAACGCTCAGAACGAATTGCTCGTAAGAGGAGAACCAACAAACATCAATGATCTTCGAGACAGAGCAAAGGAGTTCATTGTGAATCCCAAACAATTGGCTAACCTGGCTGAAAAGCCAACGAAAGCGATTATTTCGTTGAAAAACGATAGGGGAACAAATTATAAAACGTACTTGAAAGTATATAACGAATTACTTGGCGCCTATAACGAATTATGGGATGAAGAAGTAGCACGGAATTACGGGAAATACGGTAAGGATTATAATGATCAACTTCCTTATGAAGTGCGTAAAGCCATTAAAGGCAAAATACCAATGGTTCTCTCTGAAGCAGAACCAACCACCTACGGTGACGAATAAATTAAATTAACGGGACTGGACTTTATGCTGAAACGTTTTAGTAAAGGAATCAAATATTATTTGAGTACATGCGAAACATTTTGGAATGAAATCTAAAACCTATCAACGAAATTGAATTAAATCATGGGTAAATTTAACACGAAAAGAGGCAAAATCAGTCCTGAAGTTTCAACAGCTTCATTGCCGGATATTATTTTCATGCTTCTGTTCTTTTTTATGGTAGTAACCGTAATGAGAAATTCAGAACTTAAAGTGAACGTAAATACACCAGGTGCGACAGAGTTGACCAAACTAGCGGAAAAGTCGCTCGTTAATTATTTATACATTGGGAAACCAACGGCTAAATTCCAGAAGGTTTATGGTACTCAGCCAAGACTTCAACTAGGAGATAAATTTGCTACAGTAGCGGATATTCCAATCTTTCTTGAAACGCATAAAATTAAAGTAGCGGAAAATAAACGAACTCGTATCACTTCTTCTCTTAAAGTAGATGGCGATGTAACTATGGGGATCGTTCAGGACATCAAAACGCAGTTGCGTAAGTCCAATCAGCTTCGTGTGAATTATTCTTCTAAAAAGGACGTGGTAGAGTAAGGAAAGAGAGAAACCTCTTAGAAATAAAAAAAGCCATCTTGTTTTAACAAGATGGCTTTTTTGGTTTCTAAGAGGATTTCCCTAGAGACACTGAACTTTAAACTGTTGTGATAATTAATAGAGTTTATTCCAAAATAATTTGTATGTTTTTAAATGATCTTTTTATCCAGCACTTCAGCTTTTTGTTCGCCCGTAGCTAAGGCTACGAACTCAAAAAAGAGCTTCGTTCTGAAAAAAAACATCTATTTGATTCCTATACAAAACATTTCAGCATAAACTCTAATCAATAGCCTCCTAAAAATATCGAATAATCAATATTGAGTTGTAAAGCATGTTGCTTACGCTTTTTACAAAAGCTAGTCTCAATCTTGTGGAGGAGAAGTTTTCGCGTTAGAAGGCCAATTCAATATTCAACATTCCTATACTACCTCAACCGATCCATAGATCGAACCAACTTCTCATCTTTCCCAATAAACCACAAGGCTAGACCACCAAATATCAAAAATAACATAGGTAGAAAAAGTCCCATTTCATCATTCGGTTCTACATTTCCAAGACTTTTGCTTTCTTGCATGAAAATAACTAAGGCCAAGACAAGGCCAATGATATTAGCAATTATCGCTAGTCGAGCTACAATAAGCTGTGTTTTACGATTTCTAAACATAAAAATACCTACAAAGGCTAAACCGCCCGCGATACAGAAAAGCGCCAACATCGCCACATGATCCCGAATGTCGAACATACCATCCGCAAAAATCAAAGAGGCATTGGAATCTACCAAAGGAACAGAAGCAAATGGAAAAGCAAATAAAGCAAAAGCACAAGCTGCGGCTAAAAGAAGAAATAGACTTTGTATTCGTTGTATCATTTTTATTAATTAAGTTTTTTAGAAAAATGGTTTGCGTAATTTTGCAAATGGAAATCCAAAGATAATAGGAATTCTTGTGAGTAATTGAAAATTGAAAATGAAAAATTGAAAATTAACCGAGCTTGAAGAAGAGATATCAACTTAATAGAAAAAAGAGTAAGACGCCATGAGGCGCAACATTTTACTAAGACTGAGTACACTGAAATTAATTACACTAAACCACAGCCCTCGCAGGGGCACGTAGAATAAGGTAGGATTTCAGCCCTATTTATACCAAGCAATGACCACGACCAAACCCACACCCCCCGCCCTCAGCTTCTGGGAACAAGACAGCTTCTTCCGAGATATCGACGTCCTAATCATAGGTAGCGGCATCGTCGGTTTGAACGCAGCAATCACACTGGCAGAAAAGGAACCGAAATGGAAAATAGCAATCCTGGAAAAAGGCGTTCTACCCAGTGGAGCGAGCACGCGAAATGCGGGCTTCGCTTGTTTTGGTAGCATGACAGAACTATTGGACGATATAACCGAAAATGGAGAGGCGGCCATGTTGGCCCTTGTCGAAAAGCGTTGGAAGGGCTTGCAACGCTTACGCGAAAGAGTAGGGGATGAGGGCTTGGATTACAAAGGCTTTGGAAGTTACGAACTGTTTATGCCAAAGGAAGAAAGCAGCTATCAACACTGTTTGGAAAATAGGGAATACCTGAATAAAGAATTGCAGCAGATCATTGGCCAAAAAGAAACCTTTAATTTAAAAACGGAGTCTTTAGAGACTTTTGGTTTTTCAAAAGTAAAAGAATTGTTATTCAATTCTGCGGAAGGTCAAATAGATACGGGGAGAATGATGAAGGCCCTTTTGCAACTTGCCCGAGATAAAGGAGTTAACATATATAATGGCTGCACCGTTGAAAAAATTGAAGAGGAAGGCAGGCAGGTGAGGGTGTTCTGTGAAAATGGATGGAACCTAATAGCTAGGAAAATATTGCTATGTAACAATGGTTTTGCAAAAAGACTGCTTCCTGATTTGGATGTGCAACCTGCCCGGAATCAGGTGTTGATCACCAACGAAATTCCGAACCTTCCCATCAAAGGCTGTTTTCATTATGACAGTGGTTATTTTTATTTTAGGAATATCGGAAACAGAGTACTGTTGGGAGGTGGACGCCATTTAGCAAAAGCGGAAGAAACCACAATGGAGTTTCAAACGACAGATAAAATCAAGAAGGCTTTGACAGATTTACTTCAAGAAGTTATTCTGCCAAAGCAGGAAATAAGAATAGAACAATGGTGGTCTGGAATTCTGGGCGTAGGGAATTCAAAAACGCCAATTATAAGAAAGATATCACCTTCCGTCTACACCGCTGTTCGGCTAGGCGGAATGGGAATAGCCATAGGAACCTTAGTAGGAGAGGAGGGCGCAGCCTTATTGCTAAAATAAATGTACGCTTGTCTACCAATCGTAATTTTAATCAGGCCGAGGCCGCAGAGCCACCGCGTATTTTTCGCGTTAAAACTCTGCGCTCCTTGGGTGAGCAATCCGCATTAGTTTAATCAATGTTAAAAAAAGAATAAATCCAGAGATTAGAAGACGCCTACTTATTCCTCTCGTTATATTTGAAGCGCTATAATCATCAAACTCAATCAATGACCCAAAAGGTTCTAAAAATACTATTCTTCACCTTCAGCTTTGCCTTCGTAGCCAAGGCGCAGGTTACTGATACCATCACGACAGATACCACTCATGTCTCACAGGTGATCATAGATCAGTCAGAAGAGTTATCTGGGAAAACGGTCAATGGACAAGAAATCAGAACCTTTAAAGGAAATGTTGAACTCCGTCAGGATAACGTCTTTATGTATTGTGATACGGCTGTCGTTGTAGATAACAAAGTAGATGCAGTCGGGCATGTTGTTATCCAACAAGGAGATTCTATTACCATTTTTGCAGATTCCCTTTCCTATTTGGGCGACATCAAAAAAGCCTATCTTTTCGGTAACGTAGCATTGCTAAAAGAAAACCAAAAACTCCACACGGAATATCTGGTGTATAACCTTGATACGAAAGTGGCTACTTATACCAACTGGGCAATACTCACCAACGACACCACTCAACTGCGTTCCAAAATTGGTTACTTCTACGTCGAACAAGATGAAGCCTTCTTCAAGGACAGCGTAACCATCGTAGATGAAGATTTTGAACTAAAAACGGATACCTTGAAATACAATACCTCCACAGGTATCGCTACCTTTTTAGCGCCGACTTTAATCAACCAGGGAACGGGTCGAATCTATTGCGAAAGCGGTTTTTACAATACCAAAGAACGTCTTGCTGAATTTCGTGGAAACGCGCAATACCTTAAAGAAGACCAACGGGCTACTTCAGATGTTATTCAATATAATGCAGCAACGGAAACGGTTACGTTGGTTGGAGATGCCATATTTATCGAAGAGAATAAGGTGGCTAATGCAGATACCATTCGCTATGATGAAAAAAACAAATTGACTTACTTATTGGGAAATGCCCACTATGTAGAAGGAGAACGGGTGGTTGATTCCGAGCGGATGATTTATAATGAAGCAACGGATAATTTTGAAACAGAAGGTCGTGCACGGATTGTTGACGGAGTTCAAATATTGGATGCGGATAATATTGACTATCAAGAAAGCAATGCCATTGCAAGAGGGAACGTCGTTTGGGTGGATACAGTAGAACAGATTACAATCAATTCGGAGCACCTGAATTATAATAAAGAAACGGAGCGCATTGTGGCTAGCGGTGGTCGTCCGCTGATGACCTCTCTCATTGAAGAGGATACCTTTTATATGAGTGCAGATACACTGATTTCTTTTCATGATCAACCGGAAGATTCTTTGCGTATGCTATTGGCTTATAACGATGTTCGGATTTTGAAAACTAATATGCAGGCGATTGCGGATTCAGTGACCTACAGCAGTCGTGATTCTTTATTTGAGCTTTTTAATAATCCCATCATATGGTCGGATACCACCCAATTTACAGCGGATACTATGTACATGCAGTTGGCGAATGGAAAGATAGATCGGATCTATTTACATGACAATGCATTGATTTTAAATTCCCCCGACGAAGTTTTCTTCAATCAGATAAAAGGAAAAGATATTACTGCGTATTTTTACGACAACGAATTGCGTAGAATGCTGGTGGAAGGAAATGCAGAATCTATTTATTATGCACTGGATGAGGAGAAAGCTTACGTCGGCTTGAATAAAACACTGTGCAGTAAAATGCTTTTAAATTTTGACGACAATCAGATTCAGGAAATTCGATTCTATGCACAACCCAAAGCCAATACTTATCCAATGGGGCAGGTCAATCATACGGCTATGCGTTTGAAAGGCTTTAAATGGGAAATACAAAAGAGGCCGAATAGCTTGGAAGACTTGCTTAGGATAAGTCCTAAATTAACACCAAAGGAGGAGGCAAAAGAAGAGCGCCGGGAAGATGAGGCAGCAGCAGAACTTCTATTGGAGAATGTAGGGAAAATAAAAGAAGAATTTAAAGAGGTGATTGAAGAAAAGGTAACTCCGGCAGTTGAATCTGAAGTAAAAGAAGCTTTAGAAGAGAACAGCTCTAAAGTTGGAGAGATAAAAGAAGAGACAAAATCAATTTTGAAAAAAGATAAAAAGAAAGATAATTAATGAAGTGTTTATTTTCCTTTGACAAAATAGGCAAGGATGGTCTTTGGCTCATCCTTATACTATGCCTCCTTTACATTCCTTTTTCATCTGCGCAGACTAGCAATAGCTTTGAAGCAGCCACCGTGGCTTTTGCCAAAGGAGATTTTAAGAATGCGATACAGTCTTATGAAGCTATCCTTGCCGGTGGAATGGAAGGGGAGGCTTTGTACTATAACTTAGGGAATAGCTATTACAAGGACAACCAGCTAGGCAAAGCCATTCTAAATTATGAACGTGCTTTGCTATTAGATTCAGGAGATGACAATACAAAGATCAATCTCCAAATCGCTAAATATAAAGTGAAAGGTGAAATTGACCCGATACCTCCATTCTTTCTTCGCTCTTGGTGGAATAGTGCCCGAAATCTCTTAGGAGCAAATATTTGGGGAATTATAGCCTTATTGTTCTTTTGGGGAGCTATGGCAGGTTTGTCTTTATGGCAAATAAGAAAAGACAAAGACCAGAAGAAGAAAGGCTTCCTGGCAGGAAGTAGCTTGTTATTGCTGACCGTCATACCATTTTCCTTAGCCTGGAGTGCCTATCAATATCAACAGAATACGAACGAAGGAGTTCTCATCACTACCACCGCATCATTAAAAAGCGGAGCAGCTGAAAATTCAGCAGAGATCAGAATCATTTATGAAGGCACCAGCCTGGAAATGATGGATCAAATAAATATCTGGCACAAAGTCCGTTTGGAAAATGGAGAAATTGGCTGGTTGAATGAAAAAAGTTTTGAGGAGATATGATATGTGACAACGAAAAATTAAATCCCGATTTGGAAACGATTATGTAAATCAAAACGACCACAGGGAGAGTGATTTATATAATCGTTTCCACGAAAGAAATCGGGAAATTATTTTTTGTGTAATACTAGTAGATATAACATAATGAAATATAAGTACTCACTTTCATGCTGTTTATACTTCGATTGGTTCTGAAACCTAAATTTTCGCTTTACTCAAGCAACGAAACACCAATCTCAAACGTCTTACTTTTAAGGCAATGTTTTTGTACTACTTAAATAAAGCCTCATAATAGTTAGAAACAGCCACTATCCCATATCACATATCATTTTTTAAACCCTTAGAACTGATGGCCAATCGCAGACACTTTACAAACAGGCTCTTTGAGCTACTGAAAAACTACAAGTACATACTCTTCAATTATGATTTGCTCTTCAGCAGGAAGGATAAAGATGATTTAGCATTGGAGTTCCTACTCGATCATAACGAAGTAACGCCCTTACTCAATCAATTGAAACAGGAGGACGAAGTACTTCACATCAAGCTATCTTCTAATTTTCGTTTTTCAAAAGCAGTTATCCAGTTTAAAGACCAGACTTCTTTGCGCATCCTTTTCATTCATAAAATTATGCACAAAACCCTGACTTATATGGATGCTACTCAGGTCCTAGAGAAACGAGCGCTGACTAGTGAAGGCTATTTCGTTCCTTCCCTAGAACACCAGTTCGAAGATTCTGTATTACATGCCTATCTCAATAACAGTGGCTTAAAAGACAAACACTATCGTTATTTCAACGACTTCCATGTCCTTATTCAGGAAGATCTGTTGGAATTTTTCAATATAAAATATAAAACAACTTTTCCTTCTCTGTTCAGTCTAACTGATTTTTATCCCGTAGAAAGGGTTCATATCGTAGAACGCCTGAAGATATTCCCCTTCAATCGCTTCATGAAAAAAATCAACGTCCGCTGGCACAATTTCGTCGGCGTCATGAAACAAGCTCGGATGATCTAATCAAAATAGAAGGATAGAAACAAAAAATCCCGAACGCTTCAAAAAGCTCGTTCGGGATTTTTTCTTTTTACACCTCAAGAATACACGCAAGACTCTGGAGGAGTAGCCCCCACATTTAACCCCGAAATACTTTTCGGGGTTAAATGTGGGGGCAAAACAAAAGCCCTGACCGGGCGGTCAGGGCTGAACAACAAAAAATATAAAGCTATGAAAACTAAAACTATCTTAATTCTTCGTTAGAAGAAGTATTTATTATTTTACTACTTTTCCACCATCCAATTCATCTTGCCAACTTTTCAACTTAGCCCATTCACCATCTGCGGCCATTTGAGCTTGTTGTGGCCATGTTGTTGGATTGTGCGATGCGTATCGATTTCCAGCTTCAGATAAGATTTCTTTTACTTTAGATGCATCTGTTCCAGCTAACTGCGTGAAGGTAAATATACCAGCATTATTTAACAATTCCGAAATTTTTGGGCCGATTCCTTCAATTTTTTTCAAATCGTCAGCGTCATTACCTCCAGAAGTGCTTTTTGCAGCCGCTGGAGCGCTCTTTTTTGCAGGAGCGGGAGCAGCAGCAACTGCCTTTGTTTTAGCTACCTTAGCGACTGTCTCATCTACCTGATCAAAAGGTACGATGTTAACAAACATTCTATCGAGGCGTCTTTTATTGAAAGCTACTTTACCTGGTGTTAATGCAAATAAAGTGTGGTCTCTTCCCATACCCACGTTTTCACCTGGGTGGTATTTTGTACCTCTTTGACGAATTATAATATTACCGGCTTTTGCAACCTGACCTCCGAAGAGTTTTACTCCGAGCCTGTTACTTTTACTGTCACGTCCGTTATCCGAACTACCAACTCCTTTCTTATGTGCCATATCTTTTAACGTTTAAGGATGTTTTAAAATTATGGTTATTTTCTTAAATTTAAAAGTGAAATAACCGAAAATGAGATTTTTGTCAAAAACCAAACTTCATTAACCAACTATAGAGTCGATTTGAATTTTGGTGAAAGATTGTCGGTGGCCATTCTTTACTTTATAGCCTTTACGACGTTTCTTTTTGAAGATAATGACTTTATCTCCTTTTTGATGATCCAGCACCGTAGCAGTCACTTTTGAAGCGTTGACTACGGGTGTCCCCAAAGAAAAATTACCATCTCTACCGATCATATGTACTTGATCGAAAGAAACGTTATCTCCTTTTAAGGCCTCTAACTGGTGGACGAAGATCTGTTGACCCTCCTCGACTTTAAATTGCTGACCAGCTATGGTAACGATTGCAAACATGAATAAATTATTTTAAGATTATTTTGAAAATAGGCTGCAAAGATACTTGTTTTGAGCTAGTTGTCCAAATAAGTTTAAGCTTATTTTACCTTTAGGGTAAGCGCAACCCTACAAAGAAGCGCAACGAAAATGTAAAGAAATGGGATATCCTCCAATTGATCGGAGATCATATGGAGAATATCCCATTTCAAAGGAGGAACAAGAGCTATACGTTAGGTACATTTAGGTTTGTAATGGTGCAGCCTGTTCCTCTCTTCAAACAATGATTTTTTACTACGTTTTCTCGTGAACCAAGGACACCAATTAACGAATACCCGAATCAACCATTCACTAACCACCATTCACTATGCAAGATTTGAAAACCACCGACATCTACCTCATCGACCAGATCCTTAAAGGCCGCTTTGACTATAGTCAAAAAATCGTTGACTTAGGTTGTGGAACAGGTAGGAATCTGGCTTATTTTCTCAAAAATGGATTCAATGTCTATGGTATTGATGCAAAAGAAGAAGCCATCGAAGAGGCGAGAGAACATGCCATGCAATGGAACCCTAAGGCCAAATTGGAGCAATTCAAAGTGAAAAATATAGAAAAGAGTGGCCTGACAAGCAGAAGCTTTGACTTGGTTATTTGTAACGCAGTACTTCATTTTGCAGAAAGCCAAGCCCATTTTGAGCAAATGTTATTCGCCGCTTTTCGATTGTTGAAGCCCGGAGGTTTTTTCTTTGTCAGGCTAGCTTCCGACATTGGGATAGAAAAACTAGTAAAACCATTGGGCAATGGCCGTTATCTATTGCCCGATGAAAGCGAAAGGTTCCTGGTTAGTCAAGAAATGCTGCTTCACTACACAAAGCAATTAAAAGCTCAACTTGCGGAGCCGATCAAAACCACGAACGTTCAAAACTTAAGGTGCATGACCACTTGGTGTTTGACGAGGAGATAAGGGCACCCTCAACCTCAATGCGCTTGGTTCGTATAATTAAGGGATTGAGCTTACTTTTGAGGTTCTTTAGTATTACACAAAAAATAATTTCCCGATTTCTTTGGTGGAAACGATTATATAAATCACTCTCCTTTTGGTCATTTTGATTTAGATAATCGTTTCCAAATCGGGATTTAATTTTTCGTTGTTACTTATGGTCTATTCTCGAACACATTTCCATAGCTGTGGAACACCTCCTCGGTTCATATCTAAAAACAAAGAATCTTGGCTAAGCATAGTAATTGATACCGCTTTTTTAATCGCTTGCGGATTCAAGGTGTCTTTGGTATGTAGTTGTTTACCTTTTAAAAAGTAAGAACCAGCCTCCGCATTTTTGGATTGAGAGCCATAAGTGTACCTTCCGTTTTTACTAAAACGAAATAAAATAAGCCCGGCTCCTAGGTCCTTGAGCTTATGATTTTCATAAACTTGATCCACTTTCCAGCTACCGTAAAGTGTTTCAATGGGAAGTGTTTCCTCTTGGCAGGAATTAAGAAATAGAAATACAAAAACATAGATTAATCCTTTTTTCATATCGAATTTTTATTTGTGAAAGAGTAACGAAATATTATCGTAATAAACGATCGCTCTGCATGTTAAGGGATTTGAAGTTGAGGTTGCTTTTGAAATTGAAAAACCTCTAGTTACTGTCCCAACGGTCTTTAATTACAAAGAATGTCCGAATATAGGCTATAACTAGGAAGAAATGTTACCAAGACATCAAAAGCGGTTACTCGTGGTTTTGTCGACAGTAGAATTTTGCATACCTTCATATTTACTTTAGCTAAAACATAACGTAGATTCGATGCCAAAGTAACAAGAAATTATCTTTCCTGATTGCATATTATATCCACACAATCTAAGCCCTTTTGAACTATTTCATTTGCTGGATTATGTTGGAACAATTTTACATTTATAGGCCGATCCCAAATTACCCAATTTTGATCAAAATTGTATCAAAAACCGATATGAAGTGCTATCTCTCGCTTTGTGCCTTCCTGTTTTTAGGATGGGCCACTCTTCCTGTATCCTCTCTTGCGCAAAGCATCCCTTGTGGAACTAATGCGCCGATTCTAGATAATAGTTGTACTGCATCCAGCAATTTTCCAATAACAGTTACTGGTATTGGTGGAAGTCAGTTGGGCACTGATGTCATCCTTCAGGAAGTCCGGTTCATTATCGCGCATACCTGGGATAATGACTTAGACATTAAACTGATTTCTCCTTCGGGTATCACCATTGAGCTATCAACAGACAATGGGGGAGGGGCAGACCACTACGGGGATCCTTCTGATAATACCTGCTCGAATTATACAAGTTTCATGATGAATGCCTGTATACCCATTGAAAATGGAATAGCTCCTTTTATCGGAAACCATGTTCCTGAAGAGGATTTTGCAGATTTTAATAATAATTCCAATCCTAATGGTACATGGATACTACAAATTTGTGATGATGCAGCTAATGATGTAGGACAACTTTTTTTCGTAGAATTGATTTTTAAAGAAATGTCCTGTCCTCCGCCAACTAAGGTAGCTGTAGATACCTTGTTAGGAAATAGTGTAGCTATAGAATGGGAGACGGGAGGGACTTGCGTAAATGCCTTGTTGGAATATGGCCCTCTTGGTTTCACCCCAGGAACGGGAGCCACGGCTAATGAAGGAACCCTGATCACACTGAGCTGTCCGGTGGCACAACCATACCTGATTCTTGGCTTGGAAGATTTGACAACTTATGACATCTACATCAGGGAAGAATGCAATAACGGTGGTTACTCCGATAACAGTTGTCCACTCAATATCACAACGAATTGTAACACAGCACCAATAACGTTATTAGAAAATTTCGACACCCTTGTGACTTGCCCTTCCTCCTGTGGTAGTACTTGTACCATTACAGGAACTTGGTTCAATAGTTCTGAAGGCGATTTCGACTGGTTAGTAGACGGTGGAGGAACGGGTTCTGCAAACACCGGCCCTGCTGATGATGTGAGCATAGGTGGGCAATACATCTACACAGAAGCATCAGGATCAGCTTGCCGAAATGGAAAAAAAGCAATCTTGGAATCGACTTGTTTAGAAGTAGATGCTTCTGTGGGGACTTGCCATCTTTCGTTCTTTCATCATTTATATGGAACACATATTAATGAATTGCAACTAGAGGTAAGCACCAACGGCGGTATCTCCTGGTTATTGATTTGGAATATCATTGGCAATCAGGGAGATCAATGGGAACGAACTTACATTGATCTTTCTGCTTATAATGGTTTGTTGGCAAAATTCCGATTTGTAGCCATTGGTGGAAATGGAATAAAAGGAGATATGGCGGTGGATGAAATTTCCTTTTATGGAGTTACTATCGCTAACGGAGGAGGGACAACCTTCTACGCGGATCAGGATAATGATTCTTTTGGTGATGTGAATAATCCAATTACGGTTTGTACACAGTTGGTTCCTTCCGGCTACGTAAACAACACGGATGACTGTGACGATACAACTGCTTCTATTTCACCAATGGCTGTCGAAATTCCTTGTAATGATATTGATGAAAACTGTGATGGGGTCTTTTTACAAGTCTTACCAATACCAGTTACTACTGACCAAATTATTTGTATCGGAACTACTGTCACCCTTTCGGTAAATGAATCACCAACGGGCGACTTCTATTGGTCAGATATGGATGGAAATATTTTATTTATTGGAAACAATATAGAAACATCGATTTTAACAGAAACAACAAGTTACTGGGTGCAAGATTCGGTAGTGAATATATGTACCTCTCCTCGAAAAATGATAACGATTACAATTGATCCGGGGCCAATGATTGGAACCAACGATCAACCAACGATTTGTATTGGAGACGTTTTTGACCTGGAGGTTTTAAATATTATAGATGCTAGTAACAATGTAAATACGACTACTTATCATAGTGCATCTCCTGCTTCTGCTGGAAATGAATTATCCAGTGCAATCGTTTCTCCACAGGCAGATTCGGTGTTTTATTTACAAGCGGAAACTATAAATGGCTGTACTGCAGAATTGGCAATCCCTATTGTTGTTAACAATAATCCTACGGCTTTAATTTCTGCTTCAAATAACGACCTTAATATTTGTGCAAACGAGCTAAGCACAGTCAGTGGGCTTGAAGGAGGAACCGGGACGGGAGAGATTACTTATCTATGGGAAGACGGTAGTACTTCTCCGGATCGAACCATTTTCCCTAGCACCCCTCCGGGGCCTTTTACTTATCTCCTGGAGGTGAAAGATGAAAACAATTGTGTGAATGTAGATAGCATTGTTATAAGTACCTTGCCCAGTATCAGTGCTATTGGAATCGAGGCCATTACCCCTGTTGGTTTTTGTGATGGAAATGATGGCGCTATCTCGCTTATTCCAATAGATGGTTTAGCGCCATTTACCTATGAGTGGTCAGGGCCAGTACCTGGTACAGAAAACAATGTAGCAGGTGGTTTTACGATTTCTGGTTTAACTCAGGGGGCTTATAAAGTAACGATCTCAGATGGCAGCGGAGAAAATTGCCAGGTCTTTATTCCGAACATAATAGTCAACGGCCCGGGTGTAATTGTAGATGCCATTATAAATATAACAGCGGTAACTTGTTTTGGCGGTAGCGATGGAAGCATTGATATTGAAGTGTCGGGAGGAACACCGGATTATAACTGGAGTAATGGATGTATAACAGAAGATTTACAAAACGTTCCAGCGGGTATTTATTCAGTGACTATTGTTGATGGGATTTGTGAAACCGTTTTGAGTGACTTAGAAATAAGCTCTCCTACGATACAGGAAACAGTTCTCGCTACCGTCCATCAGATATCTTGTGGTGGCGGAGCAGATGGTGCCATAGATATAAATAATTCAGGAGGTGTAGTGCCTTATACTTACGATTGGTCTAACAATGAGAATACAGAAGATGTTTCCGGTTTGATTTCAGGAGATTATCAGGTGACTATAACAGATGCTAATAGTTGTACAACCGTCGGCCCCTTGGTGAATATTTTCGCGCCAGCTCTTTTGCAAAGTAGCTTGAATAATGTGACAGCAGTAAGTTGTTTCGAAGGGCATGACGGAACCATCGAATATACGGCTTCTGGTGGTACTCCTCCTTATTTCTTTCAATGGTCCAATGGTTTACTGACCAGTACGATCTCTAATTTGCCAACCGGCACTTACCAACCAACCATTACTGATTTTAAAGGATGTACGACGCTCGGACTTGCCGTAACGGTAGGAACTCCAGCAGCAATGGGTATCTCATTAGACTTACTTAAAACGCCGGATTGTAATGAAATTGAAAATGGAGAAATTGAATTAAGCATAAGTGGAGGTACCGCTCCTTATACTTATGAATGGTCTAACAATGAAAATACAGAAGACCTTTCTGATTTGGCAGAAGGCGAATACACCCTGACTCTTACGGATAGTAAAGGATGTACAATAGTGTCAGAACCCTACGAGTTGATCGCACCGGAAGTTCTCTTCTTTGATCTGGTATTTATTCAGGAGGAATCTTGTCAGGGGGTAGGAGATGGTTCCATTAATGTGCAAGTATTAGGAGGTACAGAGCCTTATGACTTTCAATGGAATACCGGACAGGAAACGGATGATATTGAAAACTTATCCGCTGGAATGTATCAATTGTTGGTGACGGATAACAATGGTTGTACAAAAACATCTCCCTTCTTGGAATTGGTTGCTTTGGAGCCTTTGTCCGTTACCGTGGCCGAACAATCTGATGTTTCTTGTGCGGGGCAAACAAATGGATCTGTCTACCTTGATGTCCCGACGCTGGGAATGCCTTATTCCTATTTATGGAATGACGGTTCAAGTGCTCCCTTTCTGGAAGATGTTTCGCCCGGAAATTATCAAGCTCGGATTACCGCAAATAATGGTTGTATTTTTTACTCCGAGCAAATTACTATAGCAGAACCGGACAGTCTGAAAGTAAACGTAGCGTCAGTAGAATCACCAACCTGTAACGGGTTTTTTAATGGAAGTATTGATGTAGCTGTGAATGGAGGAACAGGACCGTTTACTTATAGTTGGAATAATGGAATACAAGAAGAAGACCTGAGCGGAGCACCCGCCGGTACTTACCTCCTAACGGTTTTAGACCAGAATGGCTGTGCGACTTCAACAGAAGCGATAAACTTGACAGAGCCTAATAATCTCCTCCATGATTACCAAAGTACTGGGGTTGGCTGTACGGACTCTATCGGAAATATCGCGGTTGCCATTAGTGGAGGTACCGCCCCATATTCCTATACTTGGAACACGGGAGATAGCCTAGCAATATTAGAAGATTTGCCTGCCGGAGAATACAGTTTGACCACTACAGACGCAAACGGGTGTATATTGTTGAATTCTGGTTTAGCAGTAGCTCAATTAGTAGATACATTAGAAGTAAGCATAGCGATAGATGCTGAGATATCTTGTTTTAATATACAGGACGGCGTACTTGCTGCTGAAATAATGGGTGGGAACTTTCCCTATCAATATAACTGGAGTAATGGCATTACAGATAGTCTAAACCAAAACCTGGGTGGAGGAAATTACAGGGTTACCGTAACCGATAATTATGGTTGTGTTGGTGTTTCTGAAATGACTAACATTACCACTCAATCGCCGATAAGTTATTTTGTAAATGAGATAGTTGGAAACTTATGTCTTGGTGATCAGCAAGGATACATCATGATAGATGTGAATGGTGGCGTAGCTCCTTATGCCGTAGATTGGAATAATGGCGTAGATTCGGCTTACATAGATCAATTGCCTACCGGAAATTATTACCTCACCATTACAGACCAAAATGGTTGTACAGCTATATCAAGCCAGGCAATTGTTGTTACCGGGCCTAGCTCTTCTGTTCAGGGAGAGATTATAGGCTCTACGGAGGTTAATTGTTTTGGGGATACCAATGCTTCGATTTCTATGTCCCCAACAGGAGGTACTGGTGATTATAATATAAGCTGGAGTACTGGAGCGAATGAATCGACATTGAATAATCTGGGAACTGGATTATACCAGTGTACGATTACGGATCAGAACAGCTGTGTTTATATAACTCCTATTTATGAAATAGATGGACCAGATGAGGCACTGATAATTCCAATTGACAGTAGCCAGGTTTTACATAATGAAAATTGTGAAGGGGCAGATGGGGCCGTTGAAATATTGGTTTTAGGAGGGACTACCTCGTATAACTACCTCTGGAGTAACAATGAAATTACAACAAGTCTTAACGACCTCCCCTCCGGAGCTTATTACTGTACGGTTTCTGATGACAATGGATGTGTAACAGAAGCGGGGCCTTTTCTAGTGGAAGAACCCGAGAATACTTTAGACGTAGCTATGTTGAGTACGCCAGACACTAATGACATGGAAGATGGCACAGCTACCGCACCTGTTGAAGGAGGAGCCTGGCCTTACGAATTTGCCTGGGACGTGAATACGGGGTCTCAAACAGATTCCATTGCCATTGATTTACAAGCAGGGTTTTATAACATTACAATCACAGATGCAAATCAATGTATAATCATTGAAGGGATATTAGTGGATACAATAACGATCCTCAGTGATGCAACGGTTAACATCGACCAATTGGGAACATTGCATTATTTCCCAAATCCGACAAGCGATATATTGCAGGTGAATATTGAGTTGACAAAGGCTTCAAATATAAAATTGCGTTTGTCTACTCTTATTGGACAGGCCGTACGAGAATGGGCAGCGAATAGTATCTTGAATGAGAATGTGACCTTTGATATTTCCGAACTTCCCGCAGGGCCTTATCTGCTTTGGGGAGAAGTGGATGGAAAGATTTTGGTGCGGGAGATAGTGGTTATTGAATGATATTGATTTTGTAATTCGTAAAACTCTTCCAATTGTTTGAATGAAAAGAGCATGGTAACAAAAATAAAACCTACCTGACCGCTAGGCCAGATAGGTTTTATTTTTACACTATTCCCAGCTGAATCATTACTCCACAATCTTAAATGTAGTTCGACGATTAACCTGATGCTCATCTTCTGTACACTTATTACAAATACAATCTACGGCCAGCGCTTCTTCTCCATAACCTTTTGCGGATAAGCGTTCTGCTTCGAGCCCGACACTAATTAAGTAATCTACCGCTGATTGCGCACGTCGTTGAGAAAGCGCTTGATTGTATCTGGCATTTCCCTGACAATCGGTATGAGAAGACAATTGTACTCGAATCGTTGGATTCTGACGAATGATTTCTGCGAGTTTATTTAACTGAGGTTTCGCATCATCACGAATATCAGATTTATCAAAGTTATAGTAAATGTTTTCCAAAGTGATCTCTCTGTCTTTGAATATTTTATCGAGCACCACTTC
>JBLHRR010000092.1:0-21898 GCA_047626155.1 Saprospiraceae bacterium
ATCTATCAGCTGAAAACGCGCCTCTACCACCTGCCGGGAATGCCGAAAATAAACATGAACATAGTCAGTGGCTGGATTAGGATAAGTCTTGATTTGAAAGGAAGCTTCAGACAACTCTTCAGTGGCTGTTGTTAGGTGACAACCCGGTACTAGACAACCGTGCTCATCGATTTTTAGAAGCCAGCCTTGTTGTGGAGGGTCTTCCTGAGTTGGGTTTTCGAAATCTATGATTTTACCGCAAAGGATAAAGCCCCCATCAGGCGCAGCCTCCATATCATAAATTTCATTCTCTGCGAAATGAGTACTGACGTGGTGAATATATCTCGTCCAAAGACTGTCGCCCTGAAAAGAGCCTTTGATTATTTTGCCGTAACTGTGGTAGTAGCCGGGACCTGTGCCTGCTGCTACAAAATGTTCATTATCAGGAAGTAGTATTAACTTTTCTAACACCACTCCAGGTGCATTGAAAAAACTATCTCGGAAAGGGGTAGACCATAATAGATTTTGATCAGCATCTATTCGGTTTACGTTGTGCTCCCAAAATATACCGGAATAGGCTTCCACACCTCTAGAACTTAAAAATACAATGCTACCATCATCAAGTAGATGCAGGTCTGTTGCTCCTCCACCAATGATGCTATCAGGACTGAAATATTCCCATTGTATTTCTCCTTCAACATCCGTTTTAAAGATATGGGTATTGCCTATCGAGATTGAATAACGCTGGGTACCAATTATAAAACCATTATCAGATGTAGGTTTGATTACATAAGGGCGATGATCCAGTCCGTCAAACTGCAAGTTTTCTGAGATGAAATTCCCCAACGAATCTGTTTTGAAAAAATAATAGGGGTTCTCGAATGTCTGATCTCCCATAAAACAAACAGAGTTTATATCTCCGTTAGGAGAAATATGAAAATCTTCTATGCCAATTGAAGGACTTTCAGGCCAAACTGGATTCTCATAGGTTTTTACAAAGATGGTATCTCCGGCTGCGTCAATTTTCATAATTAAGGCTTTCATAATAGAACCATCTATTGAAAGCCCTGCCGATATAAAGTTCTCGTTTATTGGGGTTAAACTATTATTCCATACTTCTAAAGTTATGGTAGTATCTAAAATCGTATTCAAATTATCTAAATTTCCCTCCCAGTCAAATTTAGCGAAGAGGAAACCAACTCTATTAGGAGGCATACTATCAACTACAATTCCAGAGACATAAAAACAACTGTCGTTTGCTTCTACACTCGTAAATGTTACAGCGGGAAAGTCCAGATTCATTCTTTTGCTAAAAGTGCTTTGAGCAAAAAGAGCGGCAGACATAAAAAGTAATAAAATGGTAATTTCTTTTTTCATAAAAAAAAATTAAGCACTCTGGCTATTGAAAGCCAGAGTGCCATTAAGTTACTTAATTAAAATCAATTTTTTAGTTTGTTTTATATTTCCATCATAGCAGGGTTTCAACCATAGCTACCAGTAATTAACCGATCCGCCTGCAATCCCATTCTCAATATCTTTAAAGCTTTGGTGATTTGATTTTCAATAGTCTTAGTAGAAATATCCAATTTAGTCGCAATTTCTTTATGAGATAGATTTTCCATTCTACTCAGCAAAAATACGGCTTTACATTTTTTCGGTAAACTGTCGATAAGACTTTGCAGTTTCGTTTTTAATTCCCTCAGCTCAATTTTACCCTGCGCATCTTCCTCATTGGCCGCTATCTGAAAAGTCTCTTCTGTTGTATTTGTTATTTTCTGGCTTTTTTTAATAGCAGTTAGCGCTTGATTTATAACGGCTCTTTTTAAAAATAACTTTAAAGATGTTTGTATCTTGATATTCTCTCTCCTCTTCCAAATATCCATAAATACCTCTTGAGCCAAATCCTTACTTATAGCAAAGTCCTTGGTGTAACCGTAGGCGACAGTTACCAGGTATTTATAGTGGGAGCGGAAAAGATCATCAAAAGCCAGTTGGTCTCCCTGGCTCATTCTTTTCCAATTTATTTCGTCGGTGTTTAGTGTTGTGGTTGTCATAAAATCGGTTAATGGATGTGATTTAGAGAGGACACCAATTATACAATCGTAAGTCTATCGAATCGGTATCATCTCCCTAAGTAAAAGAATAGAAACGATTTATCTATTTAAATATGTATAGGGATTATTACTTCTTTTGAACACTAATAGGCGAAGCCGAAGTTCGTGATTAATAAAGTTGATTTATGAAAGGAATTAGACAGCACAATTGGGTGGAAAGTCGAACTGATGAACTAGCACAAAGGTCAGTAAAGCCATCCCTGTTTATAGCAGAATTCTTTTTCATTTGGAATAATTAGGTCATCATTTCCACAAGAGGTAAAGGTGACCATTCCGATAAGTAGCACAAAAAAAAATGATACTTCCGGATAACTGGACTTTTGATGAAGTCAAAAGTCTCTGAAGCATAATTTTGAAAATACAGAACTGCTACCGATATTTGAAGATCACAACAAATCTAAATATTATGATAGAACAGTTCTGCAAATCAATATTACAAATAGTAACTCGAAATAGCAAAGCCTTAGCCAGATCTAGTGGCAGTAAGTTTAAGTGCTTGTTACCACTATCAGATTGCTTTGTTAAGGATGAGTTAGTTACTATACTATCTCCGTTTCCCACGGTCAGATCGGTTGGCACGGTCGGGCGTTTACTAAACTTTTTTCGGTTTAGTAAACGTTCCTATACAAACATTCAACAATACTAAAACATTCAACACTACTATTACACGAAATCCGCCCTAATATAAATGCGCTATCTAACAAGAAAAAATCAGCTGCCATTTGTAGCTTAGCTCTCGCATTTTACTTTTGTAGTTTTATTGTTATTTTCTTCGTACTTTTTTCTTGGCAAAAAAGTACCAAAAACCCAAGGCTTTATAAATTTGGCCTAAAAATCAGCAGCCTGCCCGCTCGCAGTCCAAGGTCGCCTTAAAAGGCTCTGGACTGCTCTTGAGCCACGCTTTGCTGCTTTTCTTAACGGCCAATTTTATAAGGCCAGAGGGGACAGGAAACTTTTGTATTCTCTTTAGGGTTGGGGCGTTTACTGGACTTTTGACGAAGTCAAAAGTCTCTGAAGCATAATTTTGAAAATACAAAACTGCTACCGATATTTGAAGATCACAACAAATCCAAATATTATGATAGAACAGTTCTGCAAATCAATATTACAAATAGTAACTCGAAATCCCGTACTCGTAAAGAAGAAAAAACGAAAAAAACAGAAAGACAAGTAATTACGAATATTACTTAACAATAATAATGCAAACCCAATGGCTTGACGTGAACTGCATCAAAGCCGGAGGCTTTGTCAAAAGTCTAAGGATAAGGATAAGTAACAACGAAAAATTAGATGCTTTTATAAAACGAACCTCTATCCCTTATAAGTCCCATCAGGCAAAACCGTCGGAAACTTATACTGAGGATCTATCAAAAGTTGATAAACTGCTTTGTCTTGCATCTCCACTTTATCTTTGGTATTTAATTTCCATTCCTGCTCGATTTCATTTAAGCAATTTTCTTGCGCTCCAAGAATCGAGGTTAGTGACCAATACATATACTCGGTAACCATACAACTATAATCACAAGTACTGTCATCATAAGAGTACCAAGCTCCTGTTGGATATGGATTTGGGATAGAAGTAAATTGTCCACCTCTTGCAATATCCATGGCATCTGCTAATTCAGAACCAATTTCTTCACCAAAAATAGTTGGATAAACTCCTGCGTAGCCTACGTGAGTGATTAGATGTAAGACTTCCTCAAGTGCTGCGTCGTACGTTCCTGTTTTACCATTTGCGACAAAAGAAGGATGCGTCTCGTCATTACCGAGGTCCTGTCCTTCCCAACCTGAAGGTGGGTTGATATCCAAATCATTTTCATTTTTCCACATCACCATAAAAGCATTGTTAGAAACCATTTTATCAACAACCGCTTGATTGTCTGGCGTACCATCTTCGTCATTGTCGAGGTATTGCGCCATCAAATTTGCAGTATGTAAAAGAAATCGGGATTTAATTTTTCGTTGTCACTTAAAGATGAACGTGATAGAATGCAAAATCCGCAAAAGAGATATTCATTAATATGCTTTATGAAGAAAACCCGATTGAGGTTTTATTCTCAATCGGGTTTATATTGTTATTTGAAAAACAGTAGAGACTTATAACCAATACTACTTCTGCCGAATCACCTTCATATAATGCACCTGCAATTCATTAACCTTTAATGCAATAAAATAATGCCCATTTGGAAGGCTATCTTCTGGTCGCCATTCTGCTTCATATTTTTCAGGACTTAAAACCCGCTCTTCCAAATTAGCCACTAATTTTCCCATCAGATCATAAACCAACAAACTGACTTTCGCTTTTTTAAATACACCATATTTAATAACCAAATGATCCGAAAATGGATTCGGAGATATTTTATACAGCATCCCTTTATCGATGTGAATATCATTTAAACCTGTAACACCAGATCCGTTAATTACGATATCAAAAGTTCCTTCCAGTTTTCCATCCGTGTTTGCAGTCAAATTAATAATCCGGTGAGTCGCATCAAATTCTCCACTGGTAATAGAAGCTGCAGAATCTCCTGGAATATCTGAATCACCAGCAAAGTACAACTGGGTAATCAAAGTATCAAATCCCGGAGGGGTCACTTTGTAATGAATATGAGCGGGGCGAAAGCTTCCTCCGTTCAGGTATTTACCAGGCTTGATGGTTTCATACATATAAAAACCTTGAGCATTGCTGAGCGTTTTTCCGCGAAGATTAAAACCGGCATTATCATAGTCGCCTTCATTATCAGTATGCCAGACATCGACTACCGTTTCTGGAATATATTGAGAGCAGTCCAAATTAAAAACTCTTCCACTAATAATCATTCTTTCTCCTACTTCATTTTGATCAGCGAGTTGTGTTCCATTTATAGTTGGCGGATTATCAGTATAGAACGGGCCTTCGCCGTAAAAATCACGAGTTGTTTTATCACAAACGGCCAAGTCCTTTTTAGTACTCTTTTCTATAACTTCTCCTTTCGAGATCGCTGGAAGAATTCCTAAAGATAAAGCTGCAAGTGAAGTGTTTCTTAAAAATTGGCGGCGGTTCTTTTGTTTTCCTTTTTTCATAAATGGATAGTTTTTTTTTAAAAAATCAAAATGTGAATCAAAATCAAAATCAAAACCTTCTACGGTGAATCCCATGTATAGGGTTTTTAATTTTGATTTTTACCAGCCCGACTGTGTCGGCAGGTGGGCCTAAGTATTAATTAAATCCTGCCCTTCCAATGCATTTTTAATATATAGGCACATAAGGACATATAGCCCACTTTCGCGAAAGAGGACATAGTAATTTACTTTCAGTAAATTTTACATAGTTCATAAAGATAGGCTGTGTGAACTATGTAAAAAATGCGGATAGCATTTTACTATGTGTTCTTTTACGTTAGAAGGCTTATATGCCCTCTGTGCCTATATGTTAAAAATCGCGATAAGTTGATCCGCGTTTTTAGGATTCACGATGATTTTACTTTTGACAAAAATCATAAAAAAGCGCCGCAACTCTATATCGTCATGTTGTACACCCTACCTCTTGCTGAAACAGAAACGCTGTCTTTAAAAGGTGTACAATAATTTAGCTAAATATAATACAATTTATTTCAAAATTGTAACATCTCCTTTATAGAGCAACTTAACCCCATCTATAAATTCAATTTCTGCCACATAAATAAAGACTGCCGAATTCGAAGGTTTGCCTTTCATCCTTCCATCCCACCCGAAGGCAGGGTCGTTTGGCATTGCATCTTTTACCTCAAAAACTTTTCCACCCCAACGATTGAAAATTTGGAACCTCGGGATTCTTGTAATCATTTCCTGATTTGCATAAATCAAAAACAAATCATTATTTCCATCTCCATTTGGAGAGAATACATTTGGAATATAAACCCCTCGATCTTTTCGAACTCGCAGTAAAATTTTTGCCTCTGCGGGACAATCATTTTCGTTGGACAACCAAACTTTATAACGAGTTGTTTCTAGTGGTGTCGCCAGTGGATTCAGACAATTATTACAACTCAGGGATTCATCAGGTGTCCAAAAAATGGAGTCAATTTCATTTTCAGCAAGGTTCGTCAATGCATTGATTTGATAGGAATCACCTAAGTTTATTTCTACCTCCGGAATAAGTTCTAACTGTACTTCCGAAGCTTCTGGAATAAATAATTCCTCTTCGTAAATACATCCTTCGGCATCTTTGATCAGCAGACTTATATTTCCATAAGGTAAATTCAAAAACACATTTTCATTGGAAAAGGATTGGCCGTCATCAATGGAATGAGTGTAAGGTTCCGTCCCTCCATAAACGGTCGAAATAGCCACGCCACCAAGGTCGCCAAAACAAAGCGGCTCGAATATTTCTACGTCTGCGCTGTTAGGAACATTAGTATTTTCGGTTACCAAAACAGAATCGAGCGCAGCGCAGCCATTAAAATTATTAGTCACTAACAAGGTGTAGACGCCAGCCGAATTTATCTCTGGATTTAAACTATTGTCTCCATTTAGAATGGTTCCGTTGATTGTTGTCCAGAGGTAGAAAAAAGGAATTCCAGTAGAAGAGCCATTCCCGTCAAGTGTCCATGTGTCATTATTACAATTCAACTCCACAGGCAAACCTGCATCTGATACAGGAGGCATTCTATCTTCCTGGACTACAATCGAATCCGTCATTTGACAATCATTATTGGTATCCAAAATCGTTAGCGAATAAGTTCCTACCTGATCTATGAGTGGTGTCAGTGAATCTGTTCCAGCAATAAAATTACCATCACTTGTAGCCCAGGTAATTTCAAAATTGGTACCAAAAGAAGAGTTGTTTGCATAAATGGTTAAGAAGGAATCTATGCAATTCAGATTACCAATCGGTTCTAAAACAACCTGAGGAAGCTCTACATGTATTCCTATTGTTATACTATCAACATCGGTACAGCCGTTCGTCAAACTGATAACTGTGAGCAAATACTGACCTGCAGCATTTACTACCGGATTCATAGTAGAATCACCACTTATAATATTTCCATCAATAGTAGTCCATTCGAAAGTCAGCCCTTCTACAGGTTGAGAAGTGGAAGCATCCAGCGTGGTCGATGGCGTTGTACAATCCAGTACCTGAGGACCAATTAATGTAGCTTCGGCTACAGGTGAAAAAACATTTAGGAGGACTTGTGTTTCATCTGAGGCGATGCAATTGGTGCTCGTATCCGTTACGATGAGCGTATAAGAACCAGGCTGATCAACAAGCAAATTCAAGGTATTTTCTCCAGAAATAATATTTCCATTAATTGTAGTCCAGTTATAAACAAGGTTATTCCCTGCCGTAGCAGATCCATGTAGTATCACTGTTTTTGTTATACAATCCAAAGCAGCAAAACCTCCTGCATCGGCGAACATATCTGCCACTTCAACCATAGCTTCGCCCTGAACGTCTCCTTCACAATGCGCACTAGAAATCGTTTGCAACGCATAGACACCCGCTTCATTTACTTCAAGTATAAAAGGATTAGCTGTAATTTCTGCTACAAGCGGTTGTTCGACGCCATCTATTGTATAAACAAATGACCAAGGGGAAGTACCCGTAAAATCAATTTGTAGGGGAGCATTACTATTGGTATCACAAAGAAAATACTGGCCGCTTATCAATGCCGAAGGAGTCATTGTAAATGTAATGTTATTTTCGGCGACAGCTGAACTCCCACAAAGGTCTGTCACCGTTACGGAATAGGTGGAACTTGCATCAACATAAGGTGATATTACCGATGTGGTCTCGCCTGTTTCCCAGAGGTAAGTATGTAACCCTGAGCCGCCAGAAACCTGCACATTAATTGAAATAGTATCCGGATCACAGAATGACAAATCAACTGGTTCTACAACTATAGGTAAGGCATCTTCAATGTACATTGTTGCAAAGGGGTTTGCGCAAGAGCAAAAAGATTCCAATTCTAACAATATACTTTCTGACCCTTCATTCAGCGCATCAGCATAGCTAAGCACCGATAAATAATAAATAGAATCTCCCGCAGGAATGGTGATGCTTGCCGGTAGTGCTTCATAGTCGATACCAGCAGTAGCCGTACTTAATGGAGAGACCACCACATTGACATCCAAAGGCAAACTAAGGTCATCGTTCGTATTTCTAGTAAAAACAAAACTGCCGTCCAGACAGCCTTCGTACACGACATTTGAACTACTGTCAACCCCTGGAACTTCCGTCGTCACAACAGTAGATTCACCAGATGAAAAACCATTGGCTTTTAAAAATACCGCAGAGTCAAAATAAGCATCTCCTACATCGGCAATGACCAATTTAATGTGGTAGGTCTCGCAAGCCTGCACATTCGCCATGGCCGTCATGACGGTTGTAAATCCATCGAATTCTAAGTCATTAATTGCGGCACCATCGGTAGCTGTTGGATAATTTGTGCATTGCAATGCAAATGGAATATTAGGATGTTGGGCACTCGGAATATTGTTGACATAATAGGCCGAATTCGTTAAGTGATTCACCGAATTAATAGCCGTGTAATCCGTACTGTTTGGTACTACGGCGATGTTCTCTGCATTATTGGTGAATGGGCCATTAATGCCAGGACCAGAGATAAAAAACCCAAAGACATCATTGAAAGGACTATTGACATATTCGCAATATTCTTCTGAGGCAAATACGAATTCAAAGGAGACTTGATTGGTGGTTGGCGTAAAATCAAATTCCAATGCGGCCACGTCGTAGAGGGAATTATTATTCACCATTTGGCTGAGGTCTGCATCTGTACTTGGCGCTACAAAAGCGTTACCTGCATTGTATAGATCATTTGGGCCAGCACTGTTATAAATGTCCCCAGTAGACAGGATAATTCCATCTTCGAAATTAATAGAACTCGCCCCGTTAGAAAAATAACCACGACTTAAATCATCTCCGCTGAAAGAAATACTCTGATCTTCCAGGTCAAAACAATCTCCGCCGATGAAGACATCTTTTACCAATTGGTTAGGCGTGTAGTTTTCATCAACAGCTATGCTTGCCAAGCTTCGTGCTTCAGTCTCATAACAAGAAGTACACGAAATTGAGATATAGGCATCAACAGGTTCGGTACAATCCTTTTCGATCTCCAGCAATAGCTCCTCCCCTTCTGCTTCGAAGGTCAAAACCATATCGCTTCCTCCTTCCGGAAGGTTAAAACTCAGTTGGCAGTTGGGGTCATCAGCAGTTAAAAACACTTCGTAATTTTCGCCAGGTTTCAATTGTAAGAGCTGTGTTTTATTTATCGCATCTTCTAGGAAAAGGAGATGACGACTACTCCCCTTTCGAACAGGAATATTTTCAATTAGCTGCCCAAAGCAGCTGAGAGGAATTAGGATTAGCATAGCCGCAGCTAGCAGGAGTGTACATCTTTTTTGCATGATCGGTTGACATTTTAAACGGGTTTTTAAAAAGATGGGATAAGACATTAACCACTTAGGCTTACCAGATACAACTGATAAACAATAAGCTTACACAATAGCTTTGACCAACCAAATAGATCGTCTGATCGCTGGTCCAAAGCAGTGTTTAGTTTGATATGCTCAAATAAATGAGGGTGAAGTCAGGGAAAAGAATGAAGTAAAATTTCACTTCATTTTGATAGGGAGAAATTTAGCTTGGATTTCCAAACTAATGACAACAATTGAACGGGTTGGAATTTGAATTATTTTTGTAGGATTGCTTGCTTTGGTTTTTAATTGTTGATTTGTCTGAAATTGGGTAAATGGTCTTAAATGAATATCATAACCAAGCCTTTTAATTTATGAGAAGGGAATTATTCTGGTAAGAGGATCAAATCGATTATCGAATTTAAAGGAGGAGTCTATTGATTGATTTCGATACGATGGTTTTGCAGAATTGGAAAAAGAAGAGAAAAGAAGAATGGAGCTAGACCTAATTTCGGCAGAGATAGGCAATAGGTAGGAGAAGTGAGGAAAATAGTACTGTTTACCTATTGTTTATCCCGACACAAAATAAAAATGCGTAACAATTTGATAATCAAAAAGTTACGCATCTTAGTAGTGATCCCATCAGGACTCGAACCTGAAACCTGCTCATTAGAAGTGAGCTGCTCTATCCAGTTGAGCTATGGGACCAGCTGGATCACCTTATTTCTAAAGCGACGCAAAAATACACTTTTTCACAACAGTTTCATAACTATATTGCATTTAGTATTACACAAAAAATAATTTGACAATCCTTATCGTGGAAGCTTTTAGTTAAAGCACTCTCCCTAAGGTCGTTAAGCTTCAACTAAAAGCTTCCAGATTGTCATGTTAATTTTTTATTGTTGATTAGTCAAAAGTGATTTTATTCAACGGCAAAACCTTTATCCCTCATCCTTGAGGAAGAACCCATATTTTACTACTTTAGCTGCATGAGTAAAATTACAAACGTCAACATAGAAGCCTCTTGGAAAAAGGCACTCCAACCTGAATTCAAGGAAGCCTATTTCGGGGAAATCAAAGCTTTTCTAAAAACGGAAAAACAAGCTGGTAAAAAAATATATCCTCCTGGAAAACTCATCTTCAATGCCTTCAACCTCGTACCGATCGACAAAGTGAAAGTCGTTATCCTCGGACAAGATCCCTATCACAATCCTGGCGAAGCAATGGGCCTCAGTTTCTCCGTGCCCAAAAGCGTACGCGTTCCTCCTTCTCTGAAAAACATCTACAAAGAAATGGTCACTGACATCGGTTTCGAAATACCCAACCACGGAGACCTTTCTCCTTGGACAAATGAAGGCGTACTCCTACTCAACGCCATGCTAACCGTAGAACATAAATCCGCAGGTTCTCATCGGAAAATTGGCTGGCAGAAATTTACCGACGCCGTCATCAAAACCATCTCTGAAGAATGCGAAGGAATTGTATTCATGCTCTGGGGCAATTTCGCGAAAAGCAAAAAAGAACTGATTGACACCAACAAACATCTGGTTCTAGAAGCGGCTCACCCTTCTCCCCTAGCCCGGAATGCTTTTCAAGGAAGTGCCCATTTTTCAAAAGCAAATGCTTACCTAAAGGAAAATGGAAAAGGAGAAATCAATTGGACTTTATAATAATTAGTATTACACTAAAAATAATTTCCAAATCGGGATTTAATTTTTTGTTGTTACTTAGACAATTGACTGACAAATTGTTTTATTTAAAATCGGTAGTTTTATTCCGTCCATATTCAGATAGCATATCTTTTTAGATACTTACTTACAAAACCACACTAATTCATGCAAGAGAATTACCCATCTAAACGGCTGTCGATCTTTGCCCTGATTGCAGTCACCGTCCTCTTTTTAGCCAACTCCAGTAACCCTCCAAATGGAAGAACCGGAGCACCCGGTGATAACGGCACCTGTGCTGGCTGTCATGGAGGTAGCAACCCCAATGGCTTCGACGGTTCAGTTGCAATACTCAACTTTCCAAGCTCCATCACTCCCGGAACTACTTATAGCCTTACCGCTAAAGTTAGCAACCCAAATGGCTTGGCCAACAGAGGTGGTTTCCAAGCAGTGGTACTCAACGTAACGTCAGGCAATACTAATTCTGGAAACCTCACAGCCTCCGGATCAAACCCTTCTACCGTGTTCTCTGGAGGAAGGGAATATGTAGAGCATAGCCCGGCCATCCCCTTCCCTGCTAACAATGAAGTGACCTGGGATTTTGATTGGACCGCGCCTTCCAGTCCTGCAGGAGATCTCATAAAAATATACACCGCTTCGGTCATTGGAAATGGCGGCGGGTCCAGCGGAGACTTCGTAGTTACTTCTTCCTCTTCTGGAATAATGGATAGCGGCGGAGGAGGTGATCCGCTCAGCGTACAAATTACCAGTTCAACAGATGTTACTTGCTTCGGAGAGAGCAACGGAACGGCTACTGCCGAAGCCAGTGACGGGGCTGGTTCCTATATGTACAGTTGGTCAAACGGAGAATCGGGTGCCAACGCAAACATGCTGCCCGCAGGCCTTCAATCTGTTACCGTTACGGATGCCAATTCGGCAACGGCCTCTGCTTCTGTAATGATAAACCAACCAGCAACCGCTGTTTCCGTTTCGATAATTGATCAAACAGACATTACTTGTACCAATACCACTGGATCTGCTACAGCCTCCGGAAGTGGGGGAACCCCTGGATACACTTACCTCTGGGATAATGGTGAAAGTAGTGCTACCGCCATCAACCTTAGTAGTGGAACGCATTTCGTCACCGCTACTGATGGCTTGGCTTGTATGGCTATTACCTCTGTTTTCATTAACACCGACAATACAGTTCCTATTGCTGACGCAGGAGGCCCTGGCCAATTGGATTGTAACAATAGTTTTGTAGTTCTGGATGGATCTGCCTCTGATGCAGGAGGAAACATCACCTATCTTTGGACTACCCCTGACGGGAATATAGTTTCTGGAGTATCATCCACTACCCCCATTGTCGATCAAATTGGAACTTACACCATCACCGTTTCTAACAATGCAAATGGATGTGAGGCCTCTTCAAGTACAACGGTTACAGAAATAGCCTCCCCTACCCTAACCATCAGTGGAAATGACCTGACTTGCTTTGATTCAAATGATGGCAGTATTACCCTTTTAGTAAATGGTGGAGCAATGCCATTTACTTTTGACTGGAATGATAATACATATGATGGCATTCAGAATCCAACAAATATTCCTATCGGAAGTTATGCCGTGACAGTCACGGATGCAAACAACTGCGTGGCTTCTACCTCTGTTCAAATTACTTCTCCTTCTGAAATTCTTTTGATTCCAACTATTACAAATACTTTGTGTAATGGAGGTTGTAATGGAGAAGTATTGTTAGTACCCAGCGGAGGATCTGGCAGTGGCTATACCTACAATTGGGCAAACGGAGATACCGCAAACCCCGCAACGGGTCTTTGCGCCGGAAACATAGACGTTACCGTGACCGACTTCAATGGCTGTACACAAATAGAAGTATACACCGTTACCGAACCGGCTACATTAACCGTTACCGGCACAACAACGGATGCGACCTGCGGACTATGTAATGGTACGATCACTACGACTGCCGTTGGTGGAACTGGTGGATACATCCACGACTGGGGAGGCAGTTTACCAAATACGCCTAACCCAAATAATGTTTGCGCTGGCACTTATACACTGATTGTAACAGATAACAATAATTGCACGACGGTTTCAAACTTTACTGTAAACGCCTCCGATGTGCCAATTATATCCCTAGTCAGCAGCCCCGTTTCTTGTAATGGAATTTGTGATGGGAATGTCACTTCCAGTATTTCTGGAGGCACGATGCCTTTTTCATATCTATGGAGTAATGGTAGTAGCGACAGTTCTATTGACAATCTTTGTTCCGACGATTATTCATTAACGCTTACAGATGACACTGGTTGTACTATTGTTAGTTCTGCATCGGTAGGTACTCCGGCTCCGATTGTAATTTCACTGGTAAATACAGATCCAACTTGTTTCGAATTGTGTAATGGAGCGATAGCGCTTAGCGCAACTGGCGGCAATGGTAACTTTACTTATCAGTGGACTGGAGGCATTTCTGCTAATGAGGAAAACCCATCTGACCTTTGTGCAGGAACTTATTCTGTAACCGCAACAGATGCCAATGGCTGTACGAATACCGCTAACACTACTTTAACGGAACCAGCTGAATTAACGGCAACTTCTACCCTTACGAACCTAATTTGCAATAATGACTGTACGGGAAGTATTTCCCTTTCGGTAAATGGAGGAACGATGGACTATACCTTTAATTGGTCTGGCAGTCCTTCCAACAACTCCTCTACAAATAGTGATTTATGTGCAGGAGACTATTTCGTTACCGTCACTGATGCCAATGGTTGTACGATTACTTTAACAGAAGAAATTACAGAACCTACTGCGATTCAGGCTTCTGCTACTACCAGTGATGAAATTTGTAATGGTGACTGCGATGGCACAATTACACTAAGTTTATCAGGAGGAACTCAACCCTATACTTTCAACTGGTCAAATACAGCTACGAGTCAAAATATCTCTGATCTATGTCCGGGCAATTATACGGTAACTATTTCTGATGCTAATAATTGTACCACGACACTAAGCGCTACTATAAGTGGCCCTGATCCAATTGTCATTTCAAATACAACTACCAATACGACCTGTAATAATGAATGCAATGGCAGTATCAACCTGAGCGTAACAGGAGGAAATGCTGGTTATGATTTTGCATGGAGTGATTCCTCCATCGGCAATGTAGAAGACCCCGTCAATCTCTGTGCTGGAAACTATGCCGTAACCGCAACCGATCAAAGTGGATGTACTGCGGTCAATTCCATTACCATTACGGAACCAGCGGCGCTTATCGCCAATGCCAGTTCAACAAACGAAACCAGCTCCAATGCCGATGATGGTTCTGCTACGGCAAATCCTACAGGTGGGACAGGAAGCTACAGCTTCAACTGGAGTAATAGCTCTTCAAACCAAAGTATTAATAATTTATCACCTGGTACTTATACCGTTACGGTAACCGATGCCAATAGCTGTACTACTGTAGAGACAGTCAGCGTAAATTCTTTTGATTGTAACATTACAACTACAATGTCAGGAGACAACATCAGTTGCAATGGCGGTTCTAATGGTTCTGCCACGGTAACAACTAGTGGAGAAAATGGTACCCTAACTTATAACTGGTCCAACAGCGGAAATTCAGATACCGAAAACAATTTATCCGCAGGAGCTTATTCCGTAACGGTAACAGATACTAGTAACTGCTCCAGTATTTCTAACATAACATTAACGGAACCACCAGTCTTGTCTCTTTCCGTAAGCCTCAATGATCCTTTATGTCCTTCTGATTGTAATGGAGATGCAGAAGTAATGGCTATAGGAGGAACTGCCCCCTATAGTTTCTTATGGTCAACTTCGTCTACAGACGACCAAATCAATAATCTTTGTGAAGGCTTTTATGATGTTACGGTTAGTGATAATAACAATTGTACCGCAACTATCAGTATTGAATTAACGGCACCTACAGCTCTAAGTTTAGCAATGAGTTCCTTCGATGAAACGGCACCAGGGTCTAATGATGGTACTGCAACTGCCAATGTTTTTGGAGGGACTGCCCCTTTCACAGAGCTATGGAACATCGGGGAAACTGGATTCACCATTACAAATTTAACTCCTGGCATTTACTGTATAACAATAACAGACCTCAATGGATGTACCGTTTCAGGCTGCGCTACTGTAGCTGCGGCCAATTGTGATTTAGAAATTACAGGAACTGCAAATACCAATATTCTTTGTAATGGAAATATGACTGGAAGCCTTACGGCAAATACAGTGGGCGGAACAAGTCCTATAACCTATGCTTGGTCTAATGGTGGAAATGGCCAAACGATAAACAATTTACCGGCAGGTAACTACAGCGTAACGGCAACAGGTGCCAACGCTTGTTCTATCACATTTAACACTAGTCTTACAGAACCTAGTCCATTAAACGTGACTGTCAGTACAACCAATGTTATTTGCAACGGCGATTGTAATGGAACGGCAACACCAACTGTCAATGGAGGCACTGGTCCTTATACTTTCGACTGGGTACCAGCAGGTGGCACCGCTACTAATTTAATTGATCTCTGTCCAGATGATTATACCCTCTTCGTAACTGATATGAACAATTGTACGGCATCTATTTCTTTCCAAATTACAGAACCAACCCCTTTAGTGGCAACAGTCACTTCTACCGATGAGACTTCCTTGGGTGCTAATGATGGAACAGCTAATGTGGAATCAAGTGGCGGCATACAACCATACACAGAAACATGGAGTAATGGATCTGGAGGAATAAGTATTATGGATCTTGCTCCGGGCACTTATTGTGTAACCATTACAGATGATAATAACTGTACCGCTAGTAATTGTATTACCGTTAATGGCGTAAGTTGTGATTTCACGGCCACGATAAGCCAAACGAACATCAGTTGTAACGGAGCTGACAATGGCTCCGCAAACGTCACTATTTCAGGAGGAACAGAACCTTTTAATTACAACTGGTCAAGCAGTTCTAACAATACAAACACAGAAATAGATTTAGCTCCGGGAGTTGTCAGTGTAACCATTACAGACAATGTGGGATGTTCTTCTATTCAAAGTATTAATATTACAGAACCAGCCTCTATCAACCTCCCATTTATCACTTCAGATGAAACCTCTGCTGGTGCAATGAATGGTTCCATCACGGTAGAGCCAAGCGGTGGCACCTTGCCTTTTATGAGCTACATCTGGGATACGGGAGCCAATACGCAAACGATAAACAACTTATCGCCTGGCACTTATTGCGTAACCGTTACGGACGCTAATGCTTGTCCCAGTACCGCTTGTACCGCTATCAATGCAGGAGGCTGCACCCTTTTTGCAGACTTAACGCAAAATAACGTTTCCTGCTTTGAAGGTTGCGATGGATTTATTAATGTGACCATCAGTGGCGGAACAGAACCCTTTATATATGAATGGTCAAACGGATCAACAGATCAAGACATTAGTGGTTTATGTGCTGGCAATTATGTGCTCACGGTCACGGACAATAACAATTGTCAGATCATTACTAGTGGCACTATTACGGAACCTACTGCCATTATTGCTTCTGCCACCACAACGGAAGAAACCGCTGATGGTACAAATGATGGTACAAATGATGGTACCATTGATTTGACAGTTAACGGGGGAACACTACCTTATACATTCCTTTGGTCTAACAATGAAACCACAGAAGATCTAATGAATATTAGCGCTGGTACCTATTGCGTCACCATCACTGATTTCGAAGGCTGTACGCTGGAAAATTGTTCAGAAGTAACCGTCTTTGAATGTACTCCAATAAACATCAGCTCAGTAGGATCTGGAAACACCTGTACTACTGATTGTAATGGTACTATTGATGTTACCATTTCGGGAGCTAATGGAAATTACACTTTACTTTGGAGTAATGGAGAAACCACAGAAGATATTTCCGACCTCTGTAATGGTAATTACACGCTCGTCGTAACTGATGAATTCAACTGTTCTTTTTCACAAATAATCACCATCTCCAGTGGAAATTTCATGATCAATGAAGCGATCACTACAGATGTCACTTGCGCTGGTCTTTGCAATGGAATGGTTGCGGTAACTACTTCTTCTGGCTCTGGGCCATTCACCTACGACTGGAATGTGGATGACTTTGACGGCATGACAGAGATCAACGACCTCTGTCCCGGCATTTACGATTTAACGGTAACAGATGGAAATGGCTGTACTGAATTTTTATGTTTCGACATCGATGAGACAGATGAAATTCAAATGAATTTTGCCACGACTCAGTCCTGTCCTGAAGCCCCGTGTAATGGTACTGTTATTATCACAACTACAGGTGGAACAGTCCCCTTTGAATATTCCTTTGACACCGATGGTATTTCCTTTTGTCCTGGCGAGTATGACATTGCGGTAACCGATGCTTTGGATTGTACCAGTACTGGAGTTTTCATCATTACAGAAGCACCACTTCTTGAGCTTACCGTAGAAAACATAGGCAACGATATAGATGGGCAAAGCAATGGTTTTTTCGAGATACTCGTCAGTGGAGGGGTACCCGGTTATACCTTTGAATGGACCTTAAATGGTGCCCTCATTTCTACCGATGAAGATCCTCAAGGACTTCCTGCTGGTGATTATAACATTATGATTACAGATATTAATGGTTGTTTTATTTCAGCCACTGATCTTATCATCGGCAGTACGACCCCTACCTCGGAGCCCAGGGCTATCAATGAATTACAAGTCTTCCCTAACCCTGCAAACAACATCGTGTATATATTGTTAAAAAACCAAATTAACACGACTCCCGAACTTGTTATTTTTGACATCAGCGGGAAGCAAATTAACCTTGATTTAGTTTCTACCAATAGTCCTCAACATTGGACATTGGATGTAGCAGATTTGCCAATAGGTGTGTATACTTTACAAGTGAAAGGCGATGGATTTGTATGGTGGGAGAAGTTGATTAAGATGGAGGAGTAATTATCTTCCAACATCTAAATTCTTATTTCCTCACGCAGCGTTGGCTGAGGCCGCAGAGCAAAACGTATATACCGCGTCTTGCTCTGCGCTCTTTGCGTGAGTATTCACACTAGACCTGTACTTTTATTTACAATTGGTCTAAGTCAAATACAAGTAGTAATCATTCCTAATAAAAGCCTCGACTAAACGGATTTCCCCATTCCTATTTCCTACCTTTATATCAAAATTCAATCGTGCAAAATAAATCCCTCTTCATCGTCATAGAAGGCCTCGACGGCTCCGGTAAAACAACGGTAGGCAGACAACTTGCTCATTTTCTTCAAACCGTTTTACACAAAAAAGTAAAGCTCAGTTTCGAACCACATGATGCGTCCTGTGGTGGTCTTTTCATTCGACAGGTATTGGAAAAAAAGATTACGACCTTTTCCCATGAAACTCTGGCCCTGGCATTTGCAGCCAACCGCAGAGATCACGGCGACCGTGTCGTTAACCAATGGCTAAATAAAGGCGAAGATAAAATCCTCATTTGTGATCGGTATTATTTGTCTTCTCTAGTCTATCAATCCAATGATAATTTTTCGATGGAAGATGTCATGCGTTTGAACAGTAATGCACGGAAACCAGATTTGATTTTCTTTATGAATGTCCGTAATGAAGTCGTTCTTCAGCGAATGGATACCCGAAATAAGCCAAAGGAATTATTCGAGGAAAACATGACACAGACTAGAGAAAAATTCTTAAAGGGCGTTTCCTTCTTAAAAGAAAAAAGAAATGAAACCATTTTTGAAATTGATGCCAATGGAACGATTTCGTCTGTACTAAAACAGATGGCAAAAGTGATCTACCATTTCGATCCTGCCTTTCAAGATGAACGCCTTTTATTGATAGATTCTCATCCATTGCAGCAGCCCTTTGATTTTTCAATAGATGAAGCGCTTACAACTGCCAAAGCATTACTTCAAAATCATAAAAGCAATGATGGGCTAAAAAAGCGAATGAGTACTCTTTTCTCAAAATTAAGCTTCAGCGAAAAAGGAGCGATCTTCTTGTCTTACCTTTCCAACTTGGGCTATGACTTAGGGGACCAAATCCCTGGAACGACTTTAACCATTTTTGGCTTAACCCACCAGCTACCAGGAGGTTTGATGCAGCGGGGGGCCGCACTCGTGATCAATGAGGAGCAGCGATATGACGCCATCCTTAGTAGCCTTAATGATGTTGATCAATTGCTTGATTTTCTGTTTGTTTTTTCGCCGGGATCTGGAGATGCTGTAACGAAGTATTTTGAACGGGAAACTATTGTTGGAAAGGATGGAATGAGAAGGTTGTTTCCGAATGTGAAGATCGTTACGGAATTGGATTTAAAAAAATAAGTGGTGAAGGGGCTTCTAAAGTCCTAAAATAATCACCTCAGGCGATACACAAAAACACTATCCCCTTTTCCTACGATCAAAATATTCTCTCCACTTTTGTACAACTTAACAATTCGAAAAGCAGTACTCCCAGCCAATGGAAAATCTTTGAATTTCTTTCCTTCAGCGCTATACAAGCTAATCTGCTCCTTCTCTTTGCTCACCGTCCCAATCACCGCCTTATCTCTACCAGGAACGCTTACCACGAAAAGTTCATCAACCTGATTTTTTGTATCTATAACAAAATTTTTACTGAAGTCACCTCCTTCTTGATAAGCATAGGTCGCTAGTTGACTTTCACTACTTACAATAAAATCCTTCCGTTTATCAGCTACTAAATCAGCGTAAGCAAATTTCACCTTCTCGTTTTTTCCGACCTCTAGGTTCAATTTAAATTTATCCCCAAAAGTATTGACAATCTGTGCGACACCATCCTCAGATACTGCTACGATTCTTGTTGCTGTAGCAATATCATCAAAGTCAGGAGGAGACAGAAAGGTATCTCCAAGTCGAATATCAGAGAAACGATTCTTTCCTTTCTTATCGAACACCATCATTTTTCCTTTGGTGTTTAAAGCCACGATAAAATCCTTTCCTTCTTGTTGGAAATGACGAACGGGATGTTCTACTCTTCTCATATTAGACTGTGGCCAACCATCCAATGGGCGACCTGTTTTTTGGAAACCGTATAATTTTCCATTACGACAGGCTACGAAAAAAGCATAATTTCTCAGTCCATCAAAATCTACAGCGATAACGCCATTGGTTGCTTTAGAACGAAGCTTCAAGGGGAAATTACTAACCGAGACCCCTTCGTTATTATAGAGATAAACACTTCCGGCAGTATTAAAAAGAAAATGGTTCTGATTGTTTTTGTAATAATCTATCGTCTGAATTTCAGAAAGTATAGGTCCGTCCAATTTTTTTTTCCAAATGACTTCTCCCCCACTGCTCAGCAAATACAACAGATTGGATTGATCCTGAACCAACACTTCAAACTGCTTACTATTGGCATATTCAATCACTTTGGGTGTTCCGATAATATCCTTCGACAACCTTGTCTTCCATAGTATACTCGCTCCTTTTCCGGTTTTACCCTGCCGGGAAAGAAAACCACTTAGCTTATCTTTTTCATTAATAATAAAATCAGCAGGAGTAATGTTTTTCAAAATTTCGAATTGCTGATTAAATTGCGGTTCATATTCTTTTCGTAAATAAGTAACTAGTAATTGACGAGCATTATCAGTATGAAAATGCGCCCACCATTTAGCCGAAGCGTTTAACCTTCCTGAGGACTCTTGAAATGCGGTAGTATTGTTAAGTGTTTGTCCAGCATTGTATTTATCAATCCAGACTTCCAGTGCCTGCTGCGATTGAGCAGCCACCATATAACCATTGATAAAAGTGACAAAAGGATTTTTCAATTTAAAACCAGGCCACAGTGATTTTTCAAAAAAGTCATTACTCATTATTTGCCGAATGGTATAAGTCATATACTCATAGGCTCCTAATTCCCCTTCTACTTCGCCCAGCTTTTGCAAATAGTGTTCTCCTAGCTCCGCATCTTTAGCAGCAATTAACAAGAAGTTTTCAGCATCCAGATTGATGCTATAAGGCTCTGTCGTTACGAGGGCTGCCTGATTACCAATCCAGGGTTCAAAATATTTTTTGTAGGTTGAAGAAGAAGTATTTCCGGCAAAGGCTGTCAGGTCACTGAGTGAAAGCCATTGCACTAAAGCGGTATGTCTAGGTAATACTTCAGCAAAACCACTCCGATCTCTGGCCCTCTGTTTTTTGACAGATTTAAACCAGGGCTCTTTTCCTTTTAAGTCAATACTTTCCTGCAAACTGATTCCTCCTTCATCAAACAATACATCTACAGCTATCAGTTCCTCTATATCATAAAGGACATCCATATGCTGTTTTCCTTTTCTATTGATAAATGGCAACACGAGCAGCGGAAGGTTTTTCGGACGAATATAAACACGCAGCGGTTCCGGCAGAGGCAATACTTTAGGAGCCATAAATCCTTTAAAAAATGGCTCGCGCACTACTTTCAATTGATTGATCGCATCTTCAATTAACAAAGGATAGCGACCAACCAAAATCAAATTCCGAAACACCACAAAAGAAAAAGAGCCTCCATTTTTTTGTTTTACTTTATGAACCAATTCGCTTTTGAATATCGTACTACTAACAGCCAAATCAGGGAGGCTTTCCAACCAAGTCTGAAAGTCAGCTGCGTCCTTACTAGATCCTGTTTCTAAAATAAATAAAAAATTCACTGCATCTAATCCTCCATTTTGCATGACTGCAATCAGTGGCGTTTGTAATAATCGTTGATGTCGCA
>JBLHRR010000093.1:0-21854 GCA_047626155.1 Saprospiraceae bacterium
CGTCGGGGGTGAAAATATCGCCTTTGCGCTTGAGGTAAACATTGGCATAAATACCTACTTCCAGTCCAAATTTCCAATTGTCATAAGCAAAGTTGTAATCTAAAATAATGGGGATGTCTACCAAGTGAAAATAGTTATAGGTTTTTTTATGGTAGTTTTCTATAGTCGTTTCGGTCAGGAACCCTTCAATTTCCGTCGTATCATTTGTCAAACTATTGATCCTAAATTCGACAATGCCTGGAATACTATCAATAGCAACGACAGTTTCGGTCTTGTATTCAAATCGAGAAGCTATTCGCGTATATTCTGCTCCCGTTCGTAAGTAGAACCCTTGTTTGCTTTGCAGAAGAATATTTAATCCAAGGTGAATGGTTTCCAATTGTTTTTCAGATTCTTTTCTGGTTTGAATATATTGCCGATTATCGCGATTTGGGCTAAGGCTAAAGCTTGTCCCACTAAAGCCACCATAAACTCCAATGCCAATACGGAGAAAAATTTGTGCGTAGTCATTTCCTTCGTATATTTAGGTATTCCTTTGAGTTTGGAAAGCGCTGCAAGAAGAATAAGTTTTTTTGTTTTTCGAGCCTTTTTTCGATCATAAAGCTAAAATAGACTGTATTTCGTATATGAGACTTCCAAAACTAAAAAGCTTCCTTCTTTTCTTATATCTCTTCTGTTTTTCTATTTCAACAGATGGTCAGCTCCCCGTTTTTCAAATCGATTCCATTAAAAGTTATGAGTCTCTAGCTACGGAATATGGCAGTTACTGGATAGATGAATCTGAACAAATGGATATCCAGTCCATTTTGCAAAAAGAAGCATCGCTCGACTTTCAACCCATAGGAGCCGGTATTCCAAACGTGAAAAAGGTGTTTTGGGCAAAGTGGCAATTTCAAAATGTAATGAAAGATCCTGGATTGGTTAAAGACTGGATTCTGGATATAGGAAAGGGGGATTATGTATCTACCTATATGGTGAACAGTTCTGGGCAGATCGTAGAGCAGCAACAGGTAGGCGAGTTTGTGCCCATGTCAAAAAAGCAATTGAATAAAAGGCACTTCGTAGAGCGCATCCCTTTTTCGCTATATACAAACGAGGTCATGACTATGTATATTCGACTCCAGCGGGTCAGTGGCTTCCCACCAAAGATAAGATTGAGTATCCATCAACAAGACTTCTACTATAGAGAAGGTTATCAGGATAAGGTGCCACAACGTTGGTTGTTTTTTGGAATGCTCTTTACCTTTGCTTTTTTAGGTTTAATTTGTTATCCGATTACAAGAGATAAGGCTTTTCTTTATTTTGGATTGTTTCTGTTTTCCGTAGGTTTATATATGGTGGATGCCTTTTTCAACATCTTCGGAAATGTATTGTTTTTTAGGGAGTCTCCCAAGCTGGTTATGTTTTTCACTTACGGAATAGTCACCTTGATGAACGTATCTCACCTGATGTTTATCCGGGAGTATATCGCCTCTAGAGCCAATTTTCCAAAATGGGATCGGATGGCGCGGGTCGTCCTGTATTTGAATATTGCAATGGGAGTCGTAGCTTGGGGGATTTATGGTTTTACCTTCGATGAATTCTTTACCGACCAAATTATCATCCCTTTTATTATTCTGACTTATCTGTTTCTATTCACCGTGATGGGGCCTATTTTACGTTACCGAAAATGGTCAGTAGAAAACTTATTGATCTTTACTTCTTTGTTGCTTTTTATGCTGGCCATTATAATCAATGCCATTTCTATTTTGAAAGGGACGAATATGCGTTTGGTAGAAACACAACTGATTCTAACACTGGTGATTTTGATCTTTGCGGTAGGGCTGACTTCTGGTTTGGCCTATCGATTTGTTCGTCACCAACGCAAACAACTGGAGCTTGTCCGACTCAAGGACCTCAACGATATGAAAGCCCGATTTTATCAAAATATAACTCATGAATTTCGTACGCCGCTCACCGTCATTTCCGGCGTAACTAAGGAGATACAACAAGATGCAATGATCAGCCGATCTCCGGATATTTCCAAAAAGGTAGAGATGATAAATCGAAACGGAAATAACTTGTTAGAATTGGTCAATCGTTTACTCGAAATGGCAAAGTTGGAAACAGGAATGGTGAAATTAAAGATGGCCAAAGGGGACGTCATTCGTTACATTCGCTACCTTGTAGAATCCATCGGTTCCTTCGCTGACAGCCGAAAGGTACGACTCCAATACCTGACCAACCTCGAAGAAATGACGATGGATTTTGATTCTGAAAAACTCCGACAGGTATTGTACAACTTAATGTCCAACGCTGTTAAGTTTTCTAATGAAAATGGCGTCGTAAAAATATTCGCAGAAAAGGTAAATTATAAAGGACAACAACACTTGCTAATCAAAGTGAAAGATGACGGAGTGGGCATTTCTAAAAAGGATTTACCACAGGTCTTTGATCGCTTTTATCAAGGCGATAAAGGAAAAGTCACCGTGGATCAGGGTTCTGGAATTGGCTTGGCTTATGTCAAAGAACTGCTGTCTTTAATGAAAGGAAATATATTGTTAGAATCTGAATTGGGAAAAGGAACAGTGGTGGAAGTTTATCTGCCAATAACAACAGATGCTCCGGTAAGACAACAGGAAGTAGTCTCTCGACCCAAGGTAGAAGAAGACAACAAAATCATTGATAGTAATACAAATACAAAACCGACTTTCTTACCAGAAGGAGAAACCAAGCCTCTGATTTTATTGGTGGAAGACAATTGGGATGTGCTCGAATACGTAAAGGGTATCCTGGATAAAAAATACGAAGTAGCTATTGCACGGGATGGTCAGGAAGGAATTGACAAAGCACTCGAACTTATCCCGGACCTCATTATCAGTGATGTCATGATGCCCCATAAAACTGGTTTTGAATTAACAGCGGAACTCAAAAATGATGAGCGTAGTAGCCACATTCCCATCATTATCCTAACGGCTAAAGACAGTGACGAGGCCAAACTCACGGGACTCCTTCGGGGCGCTGATGTGTACCTCACTAAACCATTTTCCAAAGAAGAACTGGAAATTCGTATTCACAATATCCTGGCGCTACGCCAAAAGCAACAAGAGCAATGGTTACGTGCGCAGTCTACTGGGAATAAGGAAGTTGGAAGCTCTGAAAATGCTATTTCTGAAAAGGACCAAGCTTTTTTGAACAAGCTGAGTGATTTCATTAATACCAATATCGCTGAAGAAGATATGGACGTAGCACGTATGCAAAGAGCGGTACAAATGAGCCGCCCACAGCTGCATCGAAAGCTAAAAGCTTTGACGGGATTGTCGGCAGCTAAGTTTAGAAAGAAGCTGCGTTTGGAAAAAGCGTACATCTTGTTACAATCAGATGAAGATAAGACGATGGCGGAGATCGCATACGCCGTGGGGTATAAGCACGCTAGTCATTTTAGTAGTGATTTTAAAGCGGCTTATGGGCTTTCGCCGGGGGAGGTGAACTAAATAATTGTTTTTCTGAATGCTCTCATAAGTTGTAATTTTATTGTTTTATGAAATTGGGCGCGCGTATAAACGTTTACTAAACCTGTGAGGTTTAGTAAACGTCCGTACCAATCGCGCGCCTTAGGGAATGGCTAACCCTATTTATAACTAGAAACATTATACCCCACCGAAATCCCAAATCGATGACTCTCATTCTTCCCAGGAATAAAAAATGCATTCACCGGAATATTCAAACGACCAGATCGAAAAGTCTTTCCCACCGCAAATACAAAGCCGGATACAATATTAAAATCACCTCTGCTATCCAATCGTTTTTCGATGTCGTAAGGATTGCTTTCGCCTGGCTCGGTCGCCTGCCATTCATCTTCCAAAAACCAATCGCCATTATCGTCATAATAACCATCTGCTCTTCTTGAAATAGCAATGTTAGGACCGAAGGCAAATTCCCAGCCGTACTGGTTGTTACGCATACCGTTTAGGAAAGAAAAACTCGGAATAAATTTTCCTTGGTCCAAACCGGTGATCATTGGAATGAATTCGAACAAAGCCTGGAAGTTGCCTTGGTTCAGGTACTTCACCTCAAACTGGTAACCAAACTGGAACATCAAAGGACGTGCGTCCATTCCGCCCTGCGACTCTGGGCTTTCCATAATGGAAGCTGCTTCTCCGCTGAATAGGGTCGCACCCATTCGAGGACCGTTCAAGCTCAGTCGATCTGTTTCTGGGCTGTTGATGGAGCTTTCGTAATCAAATTCTTTAGTAAGTTTGGTAAACAAAGATTCATCAACCTCTTGTCCAAACATTTTTTTCAGCGTAATGCCGATCATCATTTGAACTTGATTTCGAATGTTTAGGAATTCCAGGATTTGTGTTTTTTCTACCTGCCCAGTTCCAACATCAATGAGTCGAAGGGAAATTACAATTAGATCCTGGTAAACCTCCGCGCTCCCAGTCAGCATTTTATCGACCTTTAAGGACTTGCCTATTTCTACGAGGCAAAGTTTGCCATAGCAATTTTCAATTTTGAGTTGGTTTTTTTCTACGAGGTAATCCACATCGTATTTGTCAATCATATCGTAGAGTTCCAACTTACTCAGTTCTATTCGGGTGATGTCGCCCATTTCTTCGGCCCCCATTGTAAAACCTTTGGTGTCCAGGTGGAGTACGGCAACGCTTTCGTTTTGATTTATGGATTGAGCATAGCTTTGTATACTCGTTGTTATAAAAAGAATTGCGATTAATAGTTTTGTGATAGATTTCATTATTTTAATTTTTTTTATAATTATTTAATACTGAAGTTCCGTGACTTACTTGTTGATTCTTCCGTTGATTCATTTTGCGCATTAGCCGAATTAAAGAATCCGATAATTAAGATTCCTGATAATAATAAGGGCCTGAAGGGACATGCTGCGGAATAATTTTGCTGGATTTTTCATAAGTTAAATTTTTTTAATTTAATTGGCGATTGTTCTTGTTTTGCTTTAGATAGAATAACCCACATTAACGGCGAAGTATGAATTGCTAAAAGCTTGGAGAAACTGCTGACCATTTTCATCTGAAATTCCTAAAATATTGTAGCCGCCGCCGCCACTAGATGTAGATTGAAAGCCATTGCTAGGGTCTAGTCCTGCTATATCTTTAGGATTAATGTTTGTGAAGCCAACGCCAATTTGTAAGACAGGTTCTATACTCCATTTCCCTATACGATGGGTTTTGCCCTAAGCAAATCCGATGCCTCCAAAGAACCCATGCAGTGATTCGTTTTTGCCATAGCGTTCGTATTTATCTCTGTAGATCAGATTAGCAGCGGTAACAGAAAACCTACAAAACCTTTACTGCGGTCAGCGTTCTTATATTTTTTAATCATAGTACTGAATCCAATTTTTTCGTAGCTCCGAGTAGCCGTAGCTTCGTGTTGATTCCTGACATAGAGAAAAGAATAGAAAGCGCGAATATTTAAACTGAAGTAGGCTGGTTGCTTTTCTTTATTTGTTGAGAATTTATTTTTCCAGGTGTAAGTTGAGAATTCATTTTTTGAGGTGTTAATTGGAAACTCATATTGAAGATCAAAACCTTTTCCACCTCTATTAGTAACCAATAGACCAATAGGCTGTATGGTATTGACTTTAATGCTGTGTCTGACTGATTTGATTTCGGTTGGACTATCGAAACCGTCCTTACTATTATCTGCTTTTTGACTAAAAAGAGGTATTGTAAACAGTAGTAGTATCGTAATTATATTGAATTGCATTTTGCTGGATTTAAATTTCATTTTTGAATTGGATGCTACTCCGATTATATGAAGTAGCATCCTGTTTTTCGTTTTAGCTTTATATTTCTTTTCGCTCAAAAATTATATTTCAAATGTAGGAGCGGAAGGGGAGAAGCCTTTACAACTATGTTTCTTTGGCTTACAGTTTTCGCCTTTTTGCTCTTAAAAGCTTACGAATATGTCTCATTTAAGGAAAATGATATTTACTTAATTAATTGATTTACAATTAGTTGTATGTTGCATTTTATACTTTAAGCAAAATTTAACCCTTAAGCCTATTTTTTTCGCTGTTCTCTGCGTTATTTTGTCAGGCCTGCGGTACACTTTTCAGAAACAAGCTTCATTTTACCGATATGTCTGCGGGAGGATCTCCCCTTTAGGGCAGGGCTGATCAGTTCTGTGTTAGAGAACTTTGAAGAAAAATTATTAATCAAAATTTCAATCAAAATCAAAATTAAAAGCCCTATACATGGAATTCACGGTAGAAGGTTTTGATTTTGATTCACATTTTAATTTTGATTTTAAAAAATCACCCATTTTCAATTAGAACTGATCAACCCTGCCATTTAGGGGGTGCTGGCAAAAGAATCTAAACCCTGGTCAAAGTGAAAAAGGCCAACTAAAATTCATTCAGAATCAACTACATTTTACAAATGACAAATTCTATTTTCATAAAAATTACGCTGCTGAGCGCATTCTTCTTTAGTCTGCTTTCGACAACAAACGCACAGGATTATCCCTGGAAGCTCAAAGCTGAAAAGGAGGGGATTAACATCTACAATAGATCGGTATCGCATTCGCGGATCAAAGAGCTGAAAATGACCACTTCTGTAAAAACCAACCTTGGTGCATTGGTGAGTATCCTCGATGATGTGACCCGTTATCCAGAGTGGATGCATGGCTGCAAAGGAGGGGAGAGGGCCAACAGGGAATCCGATGTGACATCCTTTTATAAGAGTACCATCCAATTCCCTAAACCTTTAGCCTGGAGAGTGATGTTTATCCGAAATATCATCGAACAAGACTCCGTGACGAAAGTAGTAACGTTAAAAACGGTCAGTGTTAAAAATGATAAATTCGACGATGATGACTTCGTTGTAATGAAAGATATGTACACTACCTGGAAACTCACTCCAACAGCGGATGGGGTGGTGGAAATAGAATCCTACCTTTTTGCAGACCCTAGCGGCAATATTCCTTTTTGGCTTGTAAACTCCTTGTTGGATAGAGCGCCTCTGAAGTCCATTCAGCGATTGCTGAAGCGGCTGAAAGAAGAAGAATTTGCAGGGAAAGAAGTGGAGGGGATTGAGGAGATCGATTAATTTTTCCAACCTCCTCCTCTTGAAATGGGCAGCGCTATCCCTGCTATTGGAATATGGTTAACATAATCGTCACCCCACTCCTTAAATCGTACAAGGGTAATGGACCAGTTTAAATGTTGCCCAAGTATTTTTACCCCTAGACTATTCAGTTGCACGATATAATCAAAATCATTATTGTAATTATCTCTATTTGGAATAGTCCAGTTTTCGGTAGTGATCGCTATTCTAGGGCTCACCCTTAAATTAGCAGAAAATGTGAAATAAGAATTCTCGAAAGCACCACCGTTACCAAATACTTGAGTACCTATTCCAATTGTAAGATTATTGTTTTTATTGCCGAGGCTATTTGATAAAAATAAAACTCCGTAGTCGAGAAAACCATCATTATCAGGTATGTTGAGAACAGCAGGGGTAATGGCAAAGTGCCATCTGTTTTTTATAATAGGGAAAGAGAACTTTGGGGCAATGAGCAAAATAGGTTCATAGTATTCTGAATAGTAATCATCGAATATTCGTTGCCCCATTCCGTAAGTGTCAAAACCTATTCTCAGGGAGATGTAATCATTCAGCCCAACATTTAATTCATTCCAAACCAGCATCGAATTTTCAAAATAGACCTCTCCTTTTTTTGGTCCATAAGCATGTGCGTTCATAAAGCCTTTGTCATAGTTAAAGAGGTCTGGGCGATATTTCCCCTTGCTAATTTTGCCCGGTTGCACTTTGTACGAATACCTTATATCGGAACGAAGCAGCGTTACAATTACACCGTTTCCCCTCCTCAAAACCAGAGAGTCTTTGCTTTCGCTCAATAACGCTCCAATAAAATTAGAACGATCTTTTAGTTTTACTTTAAGGAAGATGTACAAACTATCGTTCTGTGCGTGCAGCTTGTTATTAGGAAGGGCAAGGAATAGTACTAATAGTGCAATTGTCTTAAGGAGAACCAATTGCCCGGTGCGACTATTTTTTTTACCAATAGCGCTGCTGTGCATAATGAGTAGTTGAAGAGCTTTCATTGAATTAGCCTTTGCATTCAAACTTTAAAAAAATAAAGGTAACTAATCAATGTGCAGCGACCAAATAGATTAATGTTTGGCTGATTACAAATTAGTAAACGGTGCATGGCGTATCAAAGCTACCATTTGTTAGATATCTTTATGATATTGAGAACATCTAAACACAGGGATGGATATAATATAAGGTTGGGTGAATGTAGCAAACGGATCTTCGTCCCATTAGTAAAATACCTCCAAAAAATTCCCTACTTTGCAGTTCTAAACACCACTTCCACATGATCGTCTGCATTGCCGAAAAACCTTCTGTTGCCCGCGAAATCGCCGCTATCCTAGGAGCCCGTATCCGACAGGATGGCTACATCGAAGGGAATGGTTATGCCGTGACCTGGACTTTCGGTCACTTCTGTACGTTAAAAACACCGGATGATTATCGACCAGATTGGAAGAAGTGGGACCTCAACAGTCTGCCGATGCTTCCCGATAAATTCGAGACGAAAGTCATGGCGGACAAGGGGGTGAAAAAACAATTTGGGGTCATTAAAAAATTAATGAAAAATACCAAGTTGGTTATTAACTGTGGGGATGCAGGCCAGGAAGGAGAGCTCATCCAACGCTGGGTGATCAAAGCGGCAGGATACAAAGGCGCTGTTCAACGTTTGTGGATTTCTTCTTTGACTGCTCAGGCCATCACTGCGGGTTTTCAAAAATTAAGACCTGCTTCTGATTTCGATAACCTTTATTACGCCGGAAGTTCAAGAGCCATTGGTGATTGGTTGCTCGGGATGAATGCCACTCGTTTGTACACTTTAAAGTATGGCGGTTTCAAACAAGTCCTTTCCGTTGGTCGCGTACAGACGCCAACTTTGGCGATGATTGTAGCGCGATACAAAGAGATAGAAAATTTTGTTCCAGAGGCTTACTGGGAATTGCATACCGCTTATCGGGAAGTAGATTTCCATTATGTGAAAGGTCGCTTCGTGAAAAAAGAAGATGGAAGCACCTTGTTGGAACAAGTGGCTGGAAAGCCATTTACAGTTGTCTCTTTCGAAAAAAAGAAAGGCAAAGAGTATCCACCGTATCTTTTTGATTTGACGAGTTTGCAGGTCCACTGTAATAAACGTTTTGCTTTTTCTGCCAGCCAGACGTTGCAATTGATCCAAGCGCTATACGAGAAAAAAGTCGTAACCTATCCGAGGGTAGATACCGTTTATTTGCCGAATGACGTTTACCCGCAGGTGCCGGGTATTCTAAAGCAATTGACCAATTATAGTCAGTATACCAACGCCTTGTTAGGGAAACAGATTCGAAAGTCTTCCAAAGTATTCAACGATAAGAAGGTGACGGATCACCACGCCATTATTCCAACTGGAGAACAGAAAACGTTAGGCGCTGATGAGCAGAAAGTGTACGATGCGGTAACCCGACGTTTTATCGCGGCATTTTATCCAGACTGTATTGTTTCTAATACGACCGTAATTGGAGAGGTGGATGGCGTTCAATTTAAAGCGACTGGAAAAGAAATTTTAGAACCCGGTTGGCGTGTTTTATTTCCAAGAACAAAAAAGAGAACGACAGAAGGAGAGGAGAGTGGGAGAGGAAAAGAGGAAGAAAAGGTTTTACCTACTTTCGTAAAAGGAGAAAGCGGCCCGCATGATCCGAAGTTACAGGAGAAAATGACACAGCCGCCTAAGTACTACACGGAGGCCACCCTCCTTCGTGCTATGGAAACTGCTGGTAAAAAAGTAGACGACGACGAACTTCGGGAACTCATGAAAGCCAATGGAATCGGCCGCCCGAGTACGCGAGCAAATATTATTGAGACCTTGTTTCGTCGCAAGTACATTCGTAGAAATAAAAAACAGATTCTCGCCACAGACACGGGGATTCAACTGATAGACACCATTAAAAATGAACTCCTAAAATCGGCTGAACTGACCGGACAATGGGAAAAGAAACTTCGGGAAATCGAAGAGGGGAAACACTCTGCTAAACAGTTCATTCAGGAAATGAAAAAAATGGTAGATGATTTGGTGGTGGAAGTTAGAATGGAAAGGTCAGTTCGTAAAATTACTGCTCAGGTACCTACTGGTGCTAAATCAACAGGCAAAGGTGTAAAGCCCGCTGCTAAAAGAAAGGTACGAACAAAGGCAGCTGCGGCAACGGTTGGAGAACAAAGTTGCCCGAAATGCCGCCATGGAAAAATGCTGAAAGGGAAATCTGCTTACGGTTGTAGTCGCTACAAAGAAGGCTGTAATTTCCTCTTGCCGTTTAGTTTTATGGGAAAGAAAATTCCAGAGAAGCAGATACTACGTCTATTCCAAAAAGGCTCCACCGTAAATTTAAAAGGCTTTAATGATAATGGCCAGAAAGTGGATGGTGCGGCAAAATTTAATAAAGAACATCAGTTGGTTTTCGAGCCAAAACAAGCGGCGGCGGCTAAGACAATCGCTGCTGAAAAACAAGCTGCACCCGTATGTCCGAAATGTGGCGTTGGGAAGGTCGTAAAAGGGAAGACCGCTTATGGTTGTAGTGCTTGGAAAAATGGCTGTAGTTTTCGGTATTCCTTTGATGATTTGCGGAAGAAGGCTGGGAAGAGGACTTTGACAAAGGAGCTGGTGTTGAAGATTTTGGCGGGGTGATTTGCTTTTTAACGTAATGGCGCAGTGAGCGAACGTTGCGCCGTTGCGGTGAAAAAAAAACGATTGGCGGAACGTCAATTCGCTATTTACGTTACAACCCCAAGATATCCACCTCCACCCACTTTTCCAAATCGCTCCTACTTTCACAACTAACATTCACCAAAGAAAAACCACCTTTACCCTTTAGAGAATCCCAGCGCCAATCTTCATAAACCGTTTGCTGTGTTCCGTTTTGATACCACCAGGCGGTATACAAAAGGTCTGTTCCTTTGCGAAGTATGGCCGTGTAACATTCTAAATCACCAATTCGCTTTAGCTGTATATCAGAGAATTCATAACCGCTTCCCTGCCAGCAATACCTTGGGTCGTGGCTTCCCTGAAAGAATTTCACCGGAGCTTTTATGTAGACCAAAGCCACTTCATTTTTAAATTTCAACATGCCTCTTTCTGTTGTTGTTTTCTCGAAGCCTGTTAGATTAATCTCCATAGCATTGTCAAATTGCTCCACCTTCTTTTCTAAGAAATCCGTTCCATTGACCATTAGTAATAACAATAGAACTGCGATTCCAATCTTGCTTTGTTTTGAAACAGTGGTTTGGATGGAAGAAGTATTACTCGCCTCTTCTTTGATTTTCGATTTCCCTTTAGCAGTAAGACTTTTTGCTAAGTCTAGTGGTTCTGGTTTAGGGGCGGGCTGATTTCCCTTTAGGGATTTAAGGGTGTGCGATGGGAATGTCTCTTTCTCTACGGAATTGGTTAATGAACGAAAAACAAAACCAGTAAAGAAGTAAAATGGAATTAGAACGTAAAGAATCAAACTAAAAATGCCAATGGCTTCATGCAGTATGTTTTCCGGAAGGATGTGAAATAAAATCAACGCTAGAAGACGGGTGAAGTTGGAAAAAATAGCTACTAATAAAACAACAGCCAACATTAAAATAGCCGTAGTACATGACAACTGCTTTTGGTACTTTTTCTCAAAGTAAGCTAAAATTAAAATACCGAGTACCAGTGAACTAACCACCATTTTTAAACCAATACAAGCTGGATCTACCGAAAAAGTATTCCCTTCCATCGTCAACACATTCCCGCTGACGGAGATGTCCACCCCCATTGTGGATATGACGGTGGCCGCCCATTCACTCAACTTCAACCGGATGGGAAAACTCCAGATGTATACGATGACACTCATTACCGGAGAAATGACTAGGAAGAGTAGTAGCGGCAAATTGTTTATCCGTCCCCATAAATTATCCAGGATGTATAACAATAGAAATACAGTGGAGAAATAGAATAAACTGTTGGATCGAAAAAACAATAAGAGCAGTCCGCATAACAAAGAAAGCAGCCCAAAACGCAGGCTGCCTTTTTCTTTAGAAAACTGAAGGATATACGGAAGGGTAAGTGCCGCTAAAACCCAGTTAAATTTGGGAGATACATTATCATAATTGAAACCCCAGTAGATTGCTAAAGGAGAAAGTAAGAGCAGCAGGCTCCATATGTTTTTCTTGTTTATACTCGTCCCTTGCCGAAATACATCCATAAGACAATTGTTAGTACTAATAAAATCAACAACCATTCTCCGGGTTCGGGAACCGCTCCTGAATCACCGATGGATGCATTTTGTAAACTGTTCTTTGCTTTTTCAATATTAAAACGATCATAGTCCTTTTGCGTTTCTAAAACAATTAGGCTAGATATCGGACTGACAACATAAGCTTCCTTCGCTGCTGTAATTAAATTGTTGGCTAATGCTTTTTTATTGAAGTAATCTTTGCCCAATTCCCGTAGTAAGTCGTTGTAAACAAAAAGGCGCATTAGGTGATCGGGCGCTTGAGTCGGCGATGTAGCGTCATTACTTTCTTTAAGTTGGAAACCACCGTAACGGTTGACAATGGTTTGTTCGTTTTCTTGGTTTTTATAAAAAGTATTTTCTTTAATGAAATCTACCAAGGTGTTCACAGAGCCGCTGGCCATCTGAATACTTCTTAGTTCTTGAAGGGTACGCAAATATGGAGAAGCGTCCTCACCGATGTTGTACAAGCGAACGGCAGATTGGTTGGCGCCAAAGAAACTGCTTGTTCGTTTCATGAAATCGGAACTCTTGATGTCTTCTAGAGTAGGCGTCAGTTGGTTGAACTTACTGATGACTAAATTAGTTTTGCTGGCGTCCATTTTATAAAAAGGAAAGAGCGTGAAATTCTGTTTGCATTGCTGGCGAAACAGCACCTTCTTATTTCCTTCGGTAACCTTCGTCATTTTGTGATTCGAATAGACGAAGACTTCTTTCCCCTGACAGGCTGCCCAAATTTTGCTGAGCTCACTTTTGCTAAATCCCGCGTTGATGTCCAAGTAAATATGTTCGGGATTAAAAGTTTCTTTAACTTCGTTATGATCACTTAGCTGGTAGCTTTTGTTATTAAAAGAAAAAGTCTGAGAAGACAATTCGGGCGCATCAAAAGTGAGTGACCAGCGAGAATTGTAAGGACCACTATAGGTGTAATTCAAGCCATCCTCCTGGAAAGAAAAGGGAGCATCCATATTTGTCAATGCGCCTTCTGTAACAATGTTTATACTTTCATTGGCGGTGCTCCAGTATGGTCCCTCGAAGTCAATGTTTTTGTAAAGGAGTTGATTATCTATTTTATGTAGTGGGGTTGTTATACCAATTTTAAATTGTCGATCTTCCTTCGGTGTACATGGGAAAACACGAAGGGTCACCCGATTGCCTTCTTGCCAGTGGAGTAGGAGAGGGTCGCGTCTTTCCACGCCTACAATGGCCTGGTAAGCGGAATCTGCCTTGCTTTTTGTGGTCAGATACGCAGGTCTTTCTTCACCTTCCACCCATAGCGCAGCAGAAGTTACCACAGATCCTTCCGGTAAATAGAAGGTGTAAAAAGCTTCTTGTTGTTGTCTCCAGCGCGAAACGACACTGTTGTGAATTTTGAACGTTTTTTCGGTATAAGCCAAATGATAAGCGGGGAAAAGTTGTACGTTGGTAACAATGTCGGTTGTCGACAAGTTATCGCCTGACCATAGCTTGCGTTCTGTAGAATGACGGGCATCGAACATGTAGCGCAAAATTTTGATTCGGTCTCCGAAGGGGATGTCAATACCCTGATTAAAAAAGGAAGCAATAACGACCAGCGGATCGTGTTTGATACGCTCATTCAAACGACGAGGACCAAAACTTCCAAAGCTGGAGAAAAGGTCATCTCTAGTGCTATAAGCCAAATCTGATTTAAGTGCAAGCTTTGTTATCCAATCCTTCGGGAGTTGCTGACTTGTGCTTAGCCAAGGCGGTAAACTATGATCTTCATGTGGTTGTGCACGTTGATGAAAGGAATTTGATACGACAGTATTTACCTGATTAAAACGATAGCTTACATAACCAATGAAAAATAAACAAAACAGCCAAGTAGCTAAGGTAGTCGGCCAAAAATAGGGGCTTTTTTTCAGAAACCTTCGAACCACTTTGGCATTCGCAATGGTCATTAATACAGGAACGAGTGAATGTAAAGAGATACCGAAAAACCAAAAACCGAGTAGAGTGATCGTATAAGTTTGCGCAACATAAAGGCTTTCATAAAAATGAAACAATATTCCTACATTGGCTACGATGACCATCAAATGATTGAGCCATTTATTGTTGAAATCCCGAAAGAGTGCGATCAGTAGAAGTAAAATATTAGAGAACAACAGAAAGCAAACGACCCAATTACTAGAAATATCAAAAACCGCGATGGAACGATTGAGCGAATAGGCACTGATGTTAAACAATTGCAACAAAATCATATTTCGCGCAAAGCTGCTGAATCGGAAATAGCGGCCGTTCTCCTTCTTGTTTTGAAAAATGACAAAAAAGAAATAGATAATGGTCAGTATATAATTGATAAAGAAGGCGCCACTAAATATATCGAATTCTACCTTATATACATTAATGGTCAGACTAAAGACCAGGAAGGAAGTAAGTAGAGTGCCCAGGCCCCATTTGAGCGTATTGTCCTTGGAAAGAGCATCGAGGAAGTTTTGCATAGCTGGTTATTTTAGCTGGAAAGCAAGCGATTTAAAAGTACTTTGAAATACAAAGTTGTCTTTTAAAAGGGAGAAATACAAAAGAGTCTGAGATATTTAGCAAAACCTTTTCCAGTTGAAAATGTTTTGTTACCTTAACCAGTCCATTATTAAATCCAATTAGATAGGTAATAATAAAAAAATAACTTTAGCATTTGTCAACTAATTTATAACAATAACTACTTGATAGTCTGGTAGTAATAGGTTAGTCGAAAATTAAAGGTACCTAAATTACTTATTGTAATAGTAGTAAAACATGACTCCACCAACTTCTTCTCATATACTCCCTAAAACCGGCTGGAAGGGAATTCTCGAGAACTGGCGATCCGACTTTCTCGCAGCAATTAGTGTTTCTCTTGTGGCCATGCCTTTGGGGCTTGGCGTCGCGGTGGCCTCTGGTGCGCCTCCGGTTGCAGGATTAATTTCGGCCATTGTCGGTGGAATTGTAGTCACCTTGTTCAGAGGCAGTCACTTGGCTATTAATGGGCCAGCGGCGGGTTTGATTGCGGTTATTTTATCTGCGATTCACAGCATGGAAGATGGATCAGGACAGACCTTGAACTATGTGTTGGCGGCTATCGTAATTGCCGGAGCGCTACAAGTGGTTTTGGGTTTTCTGAAGTTGGGACGTATTGCGGAGATCATTCCCTCCTCCGTGATTCAAGGGATAATGGTGGCCATAGGTATTATTATTTTCTCTAGTCAGATACACGTGGCAATGGGGACCACAACAGATGGAGCGAACACTGTAGATAAGTTGTTAGATATTTTCAAAAAACTGCCGGAAGCCAATCCTTTTATTTTAGCGATTTCGATTACAGGGTTGATATTACTAATTGTCATTCCCAAAATTCAATCGAGGTTGTTACACTTCTTTCCCGCTTCTTTGTGGGTTTTGATGGCTTCTATTCCCTTCGTTTATTTGTTCAACTTTTTTGAACCGCATACCTTCTCCTTGTTCGGAAATGCATATGACGTGGGGCCTAAAGACCTGATCAATATTCCGGATGATTTGACGAAGATGTTCCTCTTCCCCAATTTCAGTAAAGTAAATACAATGGAATTTTGGGTAGCGGTGATTTCCATTACACTAATCGCTTCTATCCAAACGCTGGCAATGGCGAAGGCGGTAGATAAACTTGACCCCTACAAACGTCGCTCTGATTTGAACAAAGATTTAATTGGTGTTGGTTTGGGAACGATGGTTTCGGGCGCTATTGGTGGTTTACCTATTATTACGGTTATCGTTCGATCTACCGTAAATATTACCAATAATGCAAAAACGAAATGGTCGAATTTTTACCATGGGATTTTGCTGATTATCTTTTTGGTTTTATTGGCGCCGGTAATTCAGAAAGTGCCTTTAGCAGCTTTAGCAGCGATCTTGGTATACATTGGATTTAGATTAGCTTCGCCTAAGGTCTTTAAGAAAATCTATGAAATGGGGATGGAGCAATTGATATTTATGGTGACTACTTTGGTCATAACCTTATATACAGATTTGCTTTGGGGAATATTAGGAGGAATGTTGTTTACGTTGTTTGTTCATATCTTATTAGCAAGATTACCAATTGGTATGTTTTTCAAAATGGCTTTTGATGAAGAGTCCAATTTGTTTCCACACAAGGATGGTAGTTTTGAATTGCAGATAAAAGGAGTGGCTAATTTCCTGACCATTCCAAAAGTAAATAAATTGTTAGAAATGGTACCTCCTGGCGCTGATGTCCTAATCGATCTATCTAAAACGAGATTGGTGGGAATGACTTTTATGGAGAAAATAGTGGAGTTCCTGAGGAGTCAGGAAGACAGTGGGGGAAAGGTGACAATCAACGGATTGGAGCAACATGTATCTTCCTCTAATCATAACCGGGCCTTGAAAATTTCGCTGAATCCTATTACCCATAAGTTATCGCCGAGAGAGGTGCGATTGAAGAATATTGCGGAAGAGAATAGTTATAATTTCGCAAACGATGTCAATTGGAATACGAGTTATCTCCGTAATTTTCAGTTCTTCGAAATACGACCTATTGAAAGAAAATCCAATTGCCTGCATGGCGTTATAGTTGACTCGAACGTCCAATGGGAAATCGCAGATGTAACTTTCAACGAAGGAGCTTCCTTCTCTTCTGAAGTCTTTCACGCTACGGTAATGACGATGCGGCTTCCAAAACCCATCCCAAAGTTTGTCTTAGACAGAGAAGGAATCCTAGACCGTTTCTTCGATCGAATTATGGCTTTTTCTGGCTACAAAGATATTGACTTTGAACTCTATACCGGTTTCTCCTCGGAGTTCCTTTTGATGGGAGAGAACGAAGCAGAGATCAGAAATTTTTTCACCAAAGAGCTGATGGACTTTTTTGAAAGTGAGCAGGTTCACCATATTGAAAGTAACGGAGAAGCTTTGTTGATTTTTAATAAAATGAAGTTGGCGAGGACGGATGAGACGCTGCGGTTTATTAAGTTTTCGGAGCAGTTGGCGGGGAAGATTGGGTGTGTAGAAAGTTAATTTATTCAAAAAAAAAGGCTCTTCCAGTATATCTGAAAGAGCCTTTTTTAATTCAGCTATAAAAAAAAAATATCAAATTTTCACAATCCGCTTATCCCAATCTTCCGCCGCCTTCCGAACTTTTATAAAATACAAACCCTGCGGCAAAGCGGATAAATCAATACTGACCTTTCCTTGAAAATCAGCTTTGATTAACTGCTTCCCCCTTATATCCTTGACGTAAAGATGAGCAGCCTATTGAGTCGGTATCAGAATATTTAAAAGGCCAGTGGTAGGATTTGGATATATTTGTAAAGATTCATCCAACAATTCTTTTGCAGAAACGATGGTATCTTCCCCATCACAGTTTTCGTCGATGCCGTTGTTAGGAATGTCTTCTGCATCTGCGTTTATAGCTGCATCATTATCATCGCAATCATCTTCCAGCGCAAAACCATCCTGATCAAGCTCATCATCCCAAGTCATCGGGTTACAATCTTTATCAATTCCGTTGTAAGGCACTTCTGTTTGAGAGGCTGCTCAGATTCGCATTGTCAGTAAGTGTGAAGAAAGTAGTACCCATATTAGCAAACTCATCTAAGCCAGTAAGAAATGGGATATTCTTAATGTTAACAGAATTAATAAAGTCAACATCCATCCCAAAACTAGTCAGGTTCGGATTATTAGAAATGTCGAAACAAATAGAAAGGTATAGTGACCAAATGAGTCCATTTAGTCGGGTAAGTATTGTGTTGTAAAGGAATAAAAATTAGGTACTGCTGATTAACAGCAGCCTATATTTTGTTGGATAACTTTGGAAAGTATTTTAAATATAAGAAAAAGTCTTTACAGTGGGTAGGTCTTTACTCTTTTAAATTGTCTTTAACCTGAAGTCGATGTTAGATGGAAAAATAAAGAACAGCGGTTTAGTTATGCGAAGTATTTTATTGAAAAAGGTACCTAAACAGTATTAAACCTTATGACTAGAGATTTTGTATGCGCGAGATGCAGCTTCCAAAATAGCCCTCAGTCATAATGTCTATTTTTAATTTTTTAAAAATAAAACAAAACCATTATGTTGAAAAAAAAGTACACTCCTTATTTATTTTTGATCGCTTGTTTTTTGTTTACTATTGGGCTAAGCGCCCAAAACTTACCCAACGAATATTATATCTCTGCTGACGGTCATCGACTGATCGTAGGTGGGCAGGAAGCCACAGGTTTTTATGATGAAGCGATGGTTCACACTGTTGAATTGAATTTTGATCAATCCGACTATTGGGATCAAATGCTAAGCAATTATCAAAGTGGAACAGACATACTAGCAACGATGACCCTCAATGGTGAAACGCTCGAAAGTCCAGTAGGCGTTCGATTCAAAGGGGCGACTTCCTTTTTTGTTAATAATTCAGAGAAGAAGTCTTTCAATATTACGATTGATTATGAAGACGAGGATCAAAACGTCCCAGGCGGATACGAAACTTTAAATCTAAACGGTGCCTTTCTTGACCCCACCTTTATTCGAGAAGTATTGTATAATCATGTGGGCCGACAATACAACCCCTCACTCAAATCCAATTATAGTCACTTGTATATCAACGGTGAAGATTGGGGACTCTATCCCAATATCCAACAACTCGATGGCGATTATACCACCGAGTGGTTTATGAGTAATGATGGCAGTCGATGGCGTGCAATAGACCCCGACTTCACTCCAGGAGGAGGTGGCGGCGGAGGTGGTGGAGGTGGGCCGAATTTTGGAACAGGTACTGCCACCCTAAATTATTTAGGTACGGATCAGATAGAATATGAAGAAGCTTATACCTTGAAAAATACGAGCAAGGATAATCCATGGACTGATTTGATGAAGGTGACCGATGTACTTGAAAATACGCCATTAAATGAACTTGAAGATTCCATCAATCTTTATATGGATCTCGACAGAACCCTGTGGTTTTTAGCTCATGAAATTATTTTCTCTGATGATGACGGTTATGTCTTTAAAGGAGGGATGGATTACTTTGTATACTGGGAGGCTGAAACGGGGCGTCTGGTTCCGCTGGAGTATGATGGTAATACGGTAATGCAATTACAAAATGATGATTGGTCGCTTTTTTTCCGAGCGAACAATGATGATTTTCCATTGTGCTTTCGTTTGTTTCAGGTGGAATCAATTCGTCAGCGTTACCTGGCTCATGTACGCACCATATTGGAAAATTATTTTAATCCATCGGTTATGAATGAACTGATTGATAATTATGCAGCTTTTGTTGACCAAATGGTGCAAGACGATCCAAAGAAAATATACACCTACAATCAGTTTTTAAATGGTGTAGAGGAACTAAAAGAATTTGTTGAAAATCGCTACAATTTTCTATCGTCAAATGCCGAAGTAAACGTGGACTATTTGACAATCGATGATGTATCCTGGTGGGTAAATAATGTACAATGGGGAGATCCTATTCCGGGAGATAACATTCAGGTTACAGCAACCGTCGAGGGACCGATTGCCATCGAAGCAGTCAACCTTTTTTATGCAACAGGTATTGTAGGGCATTTTGAGAAAGCGCCAATGTTCGACGATGGCCTTCATGGTGATGGTCTGGCTAATGATGGGCTGTATGGTACTGATTTACCAGACTTCGGTAATGGGACTTATATCCGATTTTATGTTGAGGCGGTAGCAGATGGCAGTACAGCCACGCGTACGTATCATCCGAGAGGTGCGGAGCATGAAGTTTATTTTTTCAGAGTAGGGATTACGGCCTATGCCGATAGTGAGGTGGTGATCAATGAAATAATGGCCTCCAACGAAATGACCGCTGCGGATGCTGATGATGAGTACGATGACTGGATAGAATTGTATAACAATGGAAATACAACAATAGATTTGAGTGCTTGGTATTTAAGTGATAGTGACAGTCAGTTGGATAAATTTCAATTTCCGGAAGGTGCTCAAATCGAAGCAGGTGCCTATCTAATTGTTTGGACTGATGGTGACGTTTTTCAAGAAGGTCTTCATACCAGCTTTAAATTATCTGCGGATGGAGAGGCCCTTTATTTACTCAACGCAGAACAGAAAATAGTAGATGAAATAGCCTTTGGAGCTCAGACCACCGATATGGGATATGCTCGTATTCCAAATGGGACCGGCGACTTTATAGTTAAGGATCCAACCCATGGATGGAATAATGAACTTATGGTGAGCACAAATGACCTAGCAGGAAATGATGTTTTTAATATTTTCCCCAATCCGGCCAATGACCGATTACACATCAATATTGGCAAAGGGTCAGAAGGCATTTCCGTTTTCAATATAATGGGCCAAGAAATCTATCAGGAAGCAGTAAATTTCGAAACTGAATTCTCAATTGCTGGATGGCCATCTGGGGTTTATATCATCAAGAAGGGACAAGAAAGTAAACGACTTGTGATCGCTCGATAAATAGGTGGTTTTTGTCTTTTGACATAAGTCATAGAAATACTTAGTATTCTTCATTCTTCTAAAGAAATAAAGAAGTTTTCATTTGTTTTTTTGTGGGGGGGGTAGAAGTGCACAACTTCTACCCCTCTTTTATATGCCTTCAGTTACCTGTTGTCCTGAATTAATTAAAAGCTCAATATTCAAGCACATGAATACTTGTTCAATTGAATCTATTTTTTCGTAAGATGCTAGTTTAGAGATTATTATATAAAGAAGCCACGTCCAGAACGGAATAGCATAAAGTGCTTTGAGTGCGTGACGAATTCCCTGCTTTTGGCAGCTGGCAGTTAGCTTCCCTCGAACGCGCCTTTTAACGCGTCTGAGCGAAGCTAACTGCCAGTAGCTAACTGCTAACTGGCAAAACTTGGATTCCGGAAATATGTCACGCACTCAAGTGCTTTTTACGGTTTCAAATAATTTTTTCAAAAAAAGAACGCTCTCCCCGTCACAGTCCCTTTCTTATCCGTGTATTAGGTTTGTCAGTCCGTTGAAGATTAGAATTTATATCCTTCAACGCTCAATTCTGTTAACCCAATAATATTTAAGAAAATGAAGAATACAATCAAATACTTATGCGCCTTCTCTTTACTGTTACTACTCGGTTTTATGACTGCTTGTGATAAAGAGAATATAGATGATGAGTTTCCAATTATCGAAGACGAATTACCGATTGATACACTCCTTTGTGACTTGAGTTATGAATTGACTCTTGGCATAGGAGGTATTCTTTTAGAAACAGTTACGGTTTCTAATTTGACCGGAGGGACTGGCCCATTTAGCTACAGCTGGAATACCGGAGAGAGTACCGTAACTATCGTTGCTCCAGTTGCCGGAACTTATTCAGTGACCGTGACAGATTACAACAACTGTACGCTTGCTGACTCTATTGAGGTGACCTTGAACATGGGCCCCTGCGATTCCTTTAGCCTTTCTATTCAAGCCTTTGATACCCTCCCTACTGGAACCAAAAGGCTGGAACCTATGCTCACTGGAGGAACGGCGCCTTTTATTTATGAATGGTCTACTGGGGCTACTACAATGTTTACAACCGTAACAACAGATGGCACTTATAGCTTAACGGTAACGGAT
>JBLHRR010000094.1:0-21468 GCA_047626155.1 Saprospiraceae bacterium
CTATTACACCAAGAAAGCCAATTTCAGCTATGGCTCTAAAGCGTATGTTATTAGTAGACGCTTCATAAGTGCTGTTCGAATCTTGTGCGAAAAGAGTACAGCAATTTGTAATTAAAATTAAAAGAAGGAAGAAATATCTAGCTCTCATTTTGTCATTTTTTTTTTAAATAAAGAATAATTGAATACTTAACCTATTTTCCACAGAGAAAAAGTTACCGTTCGTTGCTTCTTCAAAGGTTGTCGATATAAATTCATATTTAGTTTGATAAAACTAGCAGAAATCAAGGTTTAAAAAGGTGACTATTCTTAACTCTTGATATGATCTTCGTCATTCAAATAGTAAATAAAAAATTCCACCTTTGCAGAATATTTTTAATATTTAAATTAAAAAGTCTGTGAAATAAAATTTTCAATTTGCTCTCTGCTTTTTTTTTGTCTTTATAATAAACCTATAACCCAATTGTCATGAACGATATAAAATATGGACTTGTTCTTTCAGGTGGTGGGGTAGGAGGCATTGCACACATAGGTGTTATAAAGGCACTGGAAGAACACGGAATTCGCCCTTCTATTATTTCCGGAGCAAGTGCAGGAGCAATTGTGGGGGCCTTTTATGCAGCGGGCTATTCAACAAACGAGATACTTGAATTCTTTCAGACTACTTCTCTTTTTTCCATCAAAAATTATGCGGTACGAAAAGCAGGATTTGTGGATACGAATAAGTTTTATAACATTTTCAAACAATACTTTCCCGAAGATAGTTTTGAAGCATTGAAAAAAAAATTATACATCTCCACAACCAATATAATCAGCGGTAAAACAAAGTTCTTTCACGAAGGACTATTGATTCATCCTTTACTTGCTTCTGCTGCTGTTCCCGGGGTGTTCTCCCCAATGATAATAGAAAATGAATTATATGCGGATGGCGGAATTACCAATAATTTTCCGACAGAACCTTTAATGACTGATTGTGATAAAATAATAGGCGTACAGGTTCATCCGCTAAAAAAGATAAAAGTAGAAGATTTAAAAACGTCTTTCGCCGTGATGGAAAGGGCCTACTTAATCAGCAGGGCAAGTAATTCTATGAAAAAAATTAGTGATTGTGATTTGATCATCAAGCCTCAATCCCTCAATCGTTTTGGAACTTTTAGTATAAACCATATAGATGAGATATTCCAAATTGGATATGAAGCTGCTATTGAAGAATTGAAATCATTTCACGAAACCAGAACTACTTGAAATTTCAAACAGTGGTAAGTCGTTTACCATCTCCAATACAAGCGATCTATAAATTATAGGCGATTCAAAAATTCAAACCAGCGGAAGTCGCCTATATCAAAGACATGTCCATAGAAAAAGTAGAAGAATACCTGGCTGCTGCTAGAACTTATATTCGAGTGAGCTTGGAACATAAATATTTAAAATAATAGCAATTATTCATCGTAATGAGAAGAGGTTCGACAGCTCTGCGGTCATAGAACCCAGACCCCAGAGAGGTCCAAGTAGGTTAGGAAATAAGTAAATCGTTCTTTTCGACCCGGCGGGGTCGCACCATTCATTATCTTAAACACCTACAAATAATACAAAAGGAAAAAGTTGGAAAGCCTTTAAAATGGAAATGTTGGCCAAAGGAGATGTAGAAAAAATAGAGGTGGTGAATAAGGAATTTGCTGAAATCTACATCAAAAAGAAACTATTAGTTTCCGAAAATTATCAAGACGTTTCAGGTTACGCAACAGGAGCCCATTTCTATTTTAACATTGGCTCTGTAGATACTTTTGAAAATAAACTTGAAGCAGTCCATAAAGAATATGCTTTGTCAGAACCCTTGGACGTTCAATACAGCAAAAGGACCAACTGGGTTTCTGTTATTTTTTCCTGGCCCCTTCCACTTCTAATCTTTTTCATGCTCTGGCGGTTTATCACCAGTCGAACCATCGGAACTGGAGGTATGAGGAAAAGTATGTTCGATTTTGGAAAAACAGCTCCCAAAGTTTTAGACAACCGAAAAGGAAGCGAAATCAGATTCGATGATGTAGCCGGTTTGGAATCTGCTAAAACAGAAGTCAAAGAGATTGTCACCTTTTTGAAAAGCCCGGAGGATTAGAACCGACTTGGTGCAAAAATCCCAAAAGGGGTTATGCTCGTCGGCCCTCCAGTAAACGGGAAAACATTGTTAGCGAAGGCCGTAGCCGGAGAGGCTGATGCTCCCCTTTTCTCCATGTCCGGCTCTGAGTTTGTGGAGATATTTGTAGGTGTTGCTGCTTCCAGGGTACGTGATCTTTTTCAACGTGCGAAAGCGAAAGCCCCCAGTATCATTTTCATAGATGAGATAGATGCTATCGAAAGATCAAGAGGTAAAGCAAACTCCTTTCAGACCAATGACGAGCGCGAAAGTACCCTCAATCAACTCCTTACAGAAATGGATGGGTTCGGTGATAATCCTGGCGTCATTGTATTAGCCGCCAACAATCGACCTGATATTTTAGATAAGGCTTTACCCCGTGCTGGCCGTTTAGATCGTCATGTTTATTTGGAACTTCCCAATGTAAATGAACGAGCGGCAATCTTTAGAGTACATACCAAAAAATATCTTTTTCTGTTTCTGTTTTTTCTCTAAAAGAATGGTAAAAGTAGGAATGAATATCGGCCAAACCACCCAGGCAAAAAACAGAAATACAAAAACGGACTTCGACAACCAAAATTCAGAAAAAGTGTTTTCCGGATTATTTAGAGACATCCATACAACGCCTTCAGAAAATTGTTGGATAGCAAAAAAATGGGTGCCAAGGCAAAAATATTCATAGTAGTCGTTTTCGCTTTTGTCATGGCGACTCCTCCTGCGGCACCTAGTAAAGCCGATGCGCCAAAACTTATACTTGCTGAAAAACACATAATTATTTTTTAGGGCTAAAAAACGGCTGGTCAATAAACATTGAGTGCGTGACGAATTCCCTGCTTTTGGCTTTTGGCTTCCCTCGAACGCGCCTTTTAACCCGTCTGAGCGACGCTAACTGCCCGTAGCTAAAGCAAAAGGCCAAAACTTAGATTCAGGAAATATGTCACACACTCAATTAATTTGACCGGTAGAGTCAAGTTTTTAAATCATTCTTTTGTAAAATCATTAAATATAGGTACTTTACTCCTCGTTACTTTCAAACTAAAACAATCATATAAACATGCGAGCCATCATCGTAGACGACGAAATGCATAGCCAGTTGGCATTAAAAAAATTACTCTCCAAAAATCACCCTGATGTTAATGTAATCGCATGTGGCCAAAGTGTAAAAGAAGGCCTCCATCTTATTCAGGAACTTAATCCCGATGTAGTTTTTCTTGACGTAGAAATGCCTGACGGTTTGGGATTTGATTTATTACAGCAGATCGATAATCTTTCTTTTCAGGTCATCTTCATTACCGCCCATAACAAGTATGCTATAACAGCGATCAAATTTGGCGCTTTAGACTACTTGCTTAAGCCCATTCCTGAAGAGGAGCTTGCAAGTGCTATTCTAAAAATTAAATCCCAGCTAAATCAGCAAATATCGCAAGATCAAATAAAAATCCTTTTAGAAACGCTTGATGGCCTAACTTCTAACAAGTTACCATCTCGGATTGCTATCCCCACTTCAAGAGGAACAATCTATAAAAAAGTGAAGGATATCATCCGATTAGAAGCCAGCCAAAATTACACCTACTTCTCCATTTTGAATCAAGACAAGGGAATTATCGCTTCGTTAAACATTGGGGAATACATAGATCAATTTGAGCAATATGATGAATTCATGAAAGTCCATCGTTCCCATTTGATTAATTTACTTTTTGTGGAAAAGTACGTTAAAGCTGAAGGTGGATACATAGTCATGAAGGACGATGGAAAGGTTAGTGTGTCTAAGATTCATAAAGATCGGTTGCTACAGCGATTGGAAGCGCTTTAAACTTCACTTCGTTAACTCATAATGCATCTTCGTACAATAGAACATCACTTCTATTGTAGTAGTTTACTATAACCACTTCTGTTTTTTACCTTTACATTTAGGTACAACAGCCTTTATTCTAATATTAGTTAACAATAAGTACATCGGCAAACTTATTCTTAATCTAATTTAAATTTATTTACTATGCCTTACGCTAATGCTCATAATTTCACGATTATTGATTTTCCATTTGACCCAAATTTTGCACTTTTTTGGAAACAAAGTCTTACATTTTATACGGAGGATAATGTCGTTCTTGAAGCTCAGACAAATTTTAACCGATTTGAAATTGTTCAAGCCACCCTTAATGCAACAGGTGGGAAATGTATTCTCAAAGTTGCTGTAGATAAATATGGAAATCGATTAATCGGTGCAGGTAATATTGTTGTCCCTACCTGTCCTCCATTAGATGAAAAACGCGGGCAACTTGTACCTGACGTAGATCTTCCTGGCTTAATTCCTTAATTCCTTATTAATCTCTGGCTCCTAATCTAAACTAAATATTTTGACACTAGACAAAAGTAAAATACAAACAAACATTTTACATCCACATGGAAAAAACCATGTGAAATGTATCTTTATAAAGTTTCAGGATGGATTGACACCAGATGATATTAGAGCGTGGACTAGTATATGGGCTACAAAGTTTCAACAAAATTACTTTGGTAAAAATATTAACGTACTATTTTCTGCAGTACAATCTGAACTTGCTTTTAAGAAAAGTCCGCAAAATAAGAATGATGTCAATGTATGTTTTTTCCTAACTACTTTTTTATATAAAAAGCTAAATATCGAGCAACCTAAAGATAAGGCTTTTCAACGTGGAATGAATCTTCGAAAAACTATAGATATACTTCATGATGATACCTACTCAAGGGCGAATGAATACAAAAGTGGAAATATTGATATAATGATTATGTTCGCCTCCAATAAAAAATCGACTGCTACAGCATTAATAAAAAGTATTAAAAATAGTCTAGAAAAAGGTATTGGAAGTGTACTAATAGAGGAATATGGAAAGGTCATTAGAAAGAAAGGAACTGATGGTGTTTTTGAGCCTTTTGGTTTTAAAGATTCTATTTCTAAGTCACCAGACCCCAACAAACATGCTTTAATTTCTGAAGAAAATCATTCTGATAGGTTGGGCAGTTATTTTGTTTTTAGAAAATTGAGGCAAGATAAACCTCTGTTCGATAAAAATATAAACAACCTTAAGACAACAGGGGGGATTTCGAGAAAATATGCAGAAGCCCAAGTCATTGGAAGATACAAAGATGGATTACCCATTATGTTTAAGAACCATGTGACGCCACCAGGAAGAATCAATCAAAATTTGCTGGATGAATTCCATAACAATGAAACCACAATTAAAGAAATTGAAGAAAAACCAGGTTATAGTAAGTGTCCTTTTCATGCACATATTCGGAAGGTAAAGGATCTTGATGCAAAAATTGTTCGACGAGGTATACCCTATAAACGAATGAAACGTCCCCAGATTGGCAAACCTATTAAAGCAGAGGGTCTATTGTTTATGTGCTATCAAAAAAGTATCGTAACTCAATTCGAAGTGATTCAAGGTAAATTATCTATGGGTCTAAATCATCCCAAAAATGGAACAGGCGTAGATCCTCTTGCCAAAAATAGTAGAAGACAGAATGAACAACCAATACAGAATGAACAAACTTGGCTAATGGATAATGGAAATAATTTTCAATATAATTTTGAGCAAACCGTATGGTTAGAAGGTGGTGAATATTTCTACGCACCGTCCATTCCATTTTTAGTTCAGTCCTCTCTTGGCTAATAATTAAGGGCTATAGCCATTTCTTTCCAGTTTTAAAGCCCCTCCCCTGGCAATATATACCATCTAGTACATCTCGATCGTGGTTCTTATAATTGTCGATGTAATATTGAATATGTTAGAGGTTTCAGAATAAATGTTACCTTCAGCCTTAATTATATTCAAATTATTATGATCGATCAGACTAGGCTGATTACATTTCTAACTTTTACATTGCTCCTTTTAATTGCAGTAATCTGCCCATCTCATCTTTCAGCTCAGGAAGATGTCTTGCCTTTTCATAACATTTCCACAGCTCAAAATCTAAGCTCTGGAAGTTACAATTACTACATATATAAAGATTCTAGAGGTTTTGTTTGGATTAGCTCTATAAATGGATTGAATAGATATGATGGGCAACGAATTAGACAATATGTACCTGATACAAAAAGTCCTTTCTCCTTGATGGATCACAATATTCAAGGCAACTTTTTTGAAGATAATGAAGGAGCGTTATGGTTTTGTACCGCTACAGGAATCCATAAATATATAAGAGCTAATGATGATTTTGAAAGGTATCATTTAAAAGACAATGATGGAGTCTCTATCAAAAAAGGGTATCGATTGCTTTATCTAGATAATAAAAGAAAAGAACTTTGGATTAGAGCTGGTAATAATTTATTTATCCAACCTACTGATTTTTCAAGGGAAGCAAAAATAGTAGGTCAATATAATATTCCGCTAAAGTCACAAGTCATACAAGTCGACACGACCTTCACCTATTTGGTCTCGCCAAAAGAGGGTTTACAAATTCATCAATTCAGGAACGGTACAGAAATAAAAAACAATACATTCCCGAAACATGAATTAAAAAACCATAGTGTTTCTAGTGTTTTTATGGAGGATTTTAAAATCGCCTGGGTGGGGACTGAGAACGGCTTACTAAAGTTTGATTTAACTAACAACTCTACGGTCCATTATAATCATTTTAACCAGGCAAAGGTTGGTGAAATTACAGGCATCGAAAAAATAGACGAACATACCTTTTTGATAGCCACAAAAGATAAAGGAATTTTTTATTTCGATTCGCAAAGCAAACAAGGTTTTGTAAAAAAGATTTCAATTACAACACCTTTTGGAATTTCCACCTTTAACTATGTCGTTGAACGATTATATCTAGACAAAGATCAGACTCTTTGGATACATACTCCTGGAAGAGGCGTTTTCTTTTGTAATCTAAAGAAACAAAAATTCAAACCTTTATTACGAAGTAAAAATAATGATCGTTTACAATCTGAATATTATGTCAGGTCTATCACACAAGATAGTAGCGGTCGGCTTTTTTGTCTTACCCGAGAAGGAATAGAAATTCTTTCAAAAAAAGAACTAGATTTTCAATGGTCAGGTGATTTTGGAAAAGATATTTTTGATACCAGCAGAATTCACCCTTTTCACATCTATTGCGATAATGAACAGCATATTTGGATTGGCAGCTCTTTGGGATTATATCAACTTGTGGAAACCGGTAATAGGCAAAAACTACAAAAGGTATCTACAACGATTAATAATTCAAATGAAAATACTGGTTTTACTTTCTTTCATCAATTATCGAACGGTCAACTACTCGCTGCTACAACTAGGAAGGGAGTTGTTGAAATTGAAAAAGGCAAACCTGGCCTGTGTTCAACAGTTTTAAAAGACACTACGGGTTCTTATAGTTGTATTTTTGAGGATAGTGAAAAAAACATCTTCTTTTCCAATGAGACAAAAAGTATTTTAATATACAAACTCATTGACGATCAAATGACTTACGACACTTCCATTACGTTTGAGCCATTTATTACAAGTATTCTAGAAGATAAAATTAACAATAGAATTTGGGTTTCTACCTTACAAGGACTCTATAGTATCTCTAAAGAGGCAGGTAGCTTTAGCCTAAAAAAAGATACACTACTTCCGTTTCAAACACTTAATGCCATGCTCCAGGATTCAACTGGACGATTATGGTTGAGTTCAAATAAAGGTTTAATATCTTATCATCCCGAAAAGAATCAATACCAAACATTTGCCTTAGCGGATGGCTTACAATCAAGTGAGTTTAATTTCTGGGCTTCTCATAAAACCAAAAGTCAACAATTTATTTTTGGTGGCGTTAATGGCATTAACATTTTCAATCCCTTAAATATAAAAAGTATAGATAAAAAGGCAAATCCAATTATTACTCATTTAAGAATAAATGGTGAGGAACCTGACTATCCGTTGCGTTGCGAAATTACAGCAGCAAGCAATATCTCTGAGATAAAAAAATTAGTATTAAAACATTGGGAGAATAACCTTACCCTAGAATTTGCCGCCTTAGAATATAGTGATCCTTCTGCAAATCAATTTGCTTATCAAATGGTGGGGATAAATGACACCTTCATTAACATTAACGGTCGCAACTCTATTCAATTTGGTGCCTTATCTCCAAATATTTATACTTTACAAATAAAAGCTACAAATTCTGATGGCGTTTGGTCTCCTAACTTCCACGAACTACAAATTGTTATCCGTCCTCCATGGTATAAAACAAAATTGGCCTACTTCGCCTATTTTTTACTACTTAGCTCGATTTCTTATTTCATTTATAAAAACAGAATTAACCAAATACAAAAAGCAGAAGCTTTCAAACATAAAGAAATCAAGTACAAACAATTGGTAGCTGAAACGGAAACAGCAGTTTTGCGCCTACAAATGAACCCTCATTTCATTTTTAATAGTATGAATTCTATTAGCCGTTATATTCTTGAAAAAGACATAGATACTGCACATAGTTACCTCGCTCGTTTTGCAAAATTAATGCGAATGATCTTAGAACTAGCTAAGGAACCTTTTTTAACCATAGCCCAAGAATTAGAATTATTAAAATTATACTTAGAAACAGAAGCCATGCGATTTGAAGATCAGGTGACATACAGCTTCAACGTAGATGACAAAATAGACCCCTACGAAGACTTTATTCCAACAATGATTCTACAACCTTTTATTGAGAATGCTATCTGGCATGGATTAGCGCAAAAAAAGGGTACAAAAACAATAACTATATCTTTTGAAAAAGAAGAAGATCATCTTATACTCAGTGTTGAAGATAACGGCATAGGTAGGCAGGCAGCCTCCAAAATTAAAAAAGATATGCCCTCCCATGAATCAAAAGCATTGGCAATAACTAGAAAAAGGCTAAAACTATTTGGGGAGGCAGAATCTGCAAATACAAAGTTGGATATAATTGACTTAAAAGGTGAATTCAACAATTCTATTGGCACCAAAGTTATTATACAAATCCCTATTATTTGATTTTTAGATTCAATAACTTGTCGTTCTAAAACATTGGACCTCTTCCTATTTCCTCTTTGTTGATAAATAAGCCCCAACTGCTCCATCTCCTTCATACATTACATCCTACCATTCATTAAGTAACTCTATCATTTCAACCTTGAAGTCCGAATTCGAAGTACGAACCGGGTAACTTGTAATTGATTCGACTTAACCCTTGTCAACCATGTTTAATGAAAACAACATGGGCTTTCCTGCTTGAGGAATACACAAAAAACCAAATGAAGTTAAATTTACTTATTAAAAAACAAGCAAGAAACACAAGGTCTAAAAAAGCAATAGTAAAAGCTTTAGATCAAGTCGGTTTAAAACCATCAACTTTTGGCTTAACGAGCCTAACCCTTAGGGTTTCAAATGAACAGGTAAAAGCATTGTTTCTTCCATCGTATCAATCCACTGAAATACAGGAAAACTTTCAAGAAACAAGCTTTAGTATTCCTGCTTCTTTGGAACCCTTTATTGAACTAATCACTACTGAACAGCCTTTTGAATTTTTCACACGAATAAGTACTCTTAGTAAAACGAAAGAATTCCATAACGAAATACAGAATGGAAAACCCCAAAAGAAGGAATAGCCCTATTTTATATTTTCTTATAAGTTGATATTTCTACTGCCGAACATGATACTATGACCTTCAAAAGAGAGGGAGCCTTATTCTATTCCTCCAGCTCCAAATCAAATTGCTGCACATCCACAGAATTACCTCCGATGAAAATTTCAAACATCCCAGACTCCGCAATAAACGCAAGATCACTGTTATAAAACTTGAGTAATTCTTTCGTAATCGTAAAACTCACAGTCTTCGTTTCACCCGGCTGCAATGTAATTTTTTCAAAACCTTTCAACTCCTTCATCGGGCGACTGATGCTAGCGACGACATCGCGAATATATAGTTGTACGACTTCCGTACCCATGCGTTTCCCTGTATTGGTTACTTCTACTTTGGCAATGACTTCCGAGTTATCGCCTTTCAGGATTGTATTATTAATCGATGGTTTACCATATTTAAAAGTCGTATAACTTAAACCATAACCGAAAGGATAAAGTGGTTCATTCGGTATGTCCAAGTAGTTAGATTTGAACTTGGAAGCCTCCTCCCCGCGATAGGGGCGCCCCGTATTGAGCATGCTGTGGTAAACGGGAATTTGTCCGACGCTGACAGGGAAGGACGTCGTTAATTTACCGCCAGGATTTACGTCACCAAACAATACATCCGCAACTGCGTTACCTCCTTCTGTACCACCGAACCAAACATCTAAAATGGCATCCATATTTTCGCTCTCCCATTTTAAAGTCATCGGGCGACCATTGTAAAGTACAAGAACTATTGGCTTGCCGATTTTTTGCAAAGCCTCCAATAATTCTTTTTGTCCGGGCTGTAAACCGATGTGCGCCATGCTCGATGCTTCGCCTGTCATATCAGCTGCTTCCCCCATAACGGCGACGATTACATCTGACTGCTCTGCAATGGTCAAAGCTTCACGTATCATCTCCTCAGGTTTACGCTCGTCGATGACTATTTCAGGACCAAAGGCATTTACTTTTTTAGCAAAGATTGGGTCATTACTAATATTGGCTCCTTTGGCGTAGTAAACCTCTGCTTTATCGCCTACCGCATTTTTAATACCTTCGATAACGGTCACTGATTTTTCTGGATCGCCACTGACAGACCAGGTACCGAGCATATTTCGGCGACTGTCCGCTAGGGGTCCAATGAGCGCAATTTTTCCTTTTTTCTGTAACGGCAGTACATTGTTATCATTTTTCAAAAGTACAAATGACTGCGCTGCAACTTCACGTGCAAATTGTCGATTCCCATTAGATAGTATCTCTTTTTCAGCACGTTTTGCATCACAGTATTTGAAGGGGTCTTTAAAAAGTCCCAGTTTTTCTTTTGCTTCCAATATCTTCTGGCAACTGCGATTGATATCCGCTTCCGATATTTTTCCTTCGTCCAAGGATTTTTTCAAAGTTGTCAAAAAACCTTCTCCGACCATATCCATATCGATCCCTGCTTTGAGTGCCAGGGCGGAAACCTGTTGCAAGTCACCCATTCCGTGTGCGATCATTTCGTTAATAGCGGTATAATCCGTTACTACGAAACCATCAAAGCCCCACTGTTCCCGTAGCACTTTTTTATACAAAAAATCATTAGCAGTTGCGGGTACGTAATCGATAACATTAAAAGAAGTCATTACCGTTTCAACTCCTGCATCAATTGCGGCCTTATAAGGTGGCAGGTATTCGTTGAACATTCGCACGCGGCTCATATCCGTCGTTGCGTAATCACGACCACCTTCAGCTGCGCCATAATTAGCGAAGTGTTTGACGCAAGCCAACATCGTTTCTGGGTCAGCAAAATCGTCACCCTGATATCCTTTGACCATTGCCGCTGCGATCTTAGAGCCCAGAAATGGATCTTCGCCAGCACCTTCCGAAATACGCCCCCAACGTGGATCCCGAGAAACATCGACCATCGGTGAAAAAGTCCACATCAGTCCATCAGCAGTTGCTTCCCGAGCTGCTTGTTGTGCGGTCTTTTCAATTAGATCCATATCCCAAGTACAAGATAAACCTAGGGGTATTGGGAAAATCGTCTGATGTCCATGAATGACATCCATACCGACCAACAGTGGAATTTTGAGTCGACTTTCATTCACCGCGATTGTCTGCGCCTGACGTACTTTATCCGCGCCGCGTATCCCGAAAACACCACCGACTTTGCCGTCTTTTATTTTTTGTTCTACATCTTTTGAAACCACAGAACCCGTTACTGCGCCACCAGGCGTCAACAAATTCAACTGTCCTATTTTTTCTTCGATCGTCATTTTCGCCATCAAATCTGAGACGAGTTGAGTCGTCTGTATTTGTTTTGTTACAACATCCGTTTTCAGAGTTTGTATGGATGGATCGGTTAAGGCTGCTTTAGGATTGCAGGCTGTGGCTAAAAGGAATAAGAAGAAATATATTAATTGCTTTGTGTACACTATTGTTTTTTTTAATTATTAATAAAGCCAGTTTTACCTATTTGTTATTTATTAATGAACAAATAAGAACAGAAGTATAAAACTTAATCTCTTACTTTAGAAAACATCCAAGTCAAAAATTTCGGTTCAGCAAAAGCAGCATCCCAACTATTATGATTGGCATTAGGATAGAGACTAATCTTTGCATTCCCTCCATTTTGTTGCACTGCTTTCGTCATACTAATTGACATACGCGGATCTACCACATCATCTTTTACACCATGAAAAACCCATAATGGAACGGCTGTCATTTCGATTGCTTTCTCAGGAGGACCACCACCACAAATTGGCATTGAAGCAGCAATTTTATCTCCTAAACGCCAAGTCAATTCCCATACCCCCATACCACCCATAGACAATCCAGAAATATAAAAACGACTTTCATCCACATATTTTTCTGATGTCATTTCCTCACAAATTTTTATAACTGCGGCAAGAGAAGGATTGGGTTCTTCATTAATATGAAATTCAAATATTCGATCTTTACCTCCTTCATCAGGGCGATATAAATTAGCCCAATAATCTGTCGGAGGACATTGTGGAAAAATGACAATCGCAGGATATTCGTCTATCGAATCACGGAATAATTTACTTCCATGCGTCATTTGTTTTTCATTATTTGTACCGCGTTCACCCATCCCGTGTAGAAAAAGCACCAAAGGGTATTTTTTACTTTTATCAAACTTATTAGGATACATAATTTGATAATTCAATGCGGTATCACCACTGAGGTAGGTACGCTTTTGATAGTCCCCTTCGATTACTTTATCATTCTGTGCTGAAATTCCTGTGAGAAAAAATGTCAAAATGATTGTTGTGAAATATTTCATATATCTTTTCATTTTTAGTTCTTTTAACTTATTGATACCAAAACCATAAAATTCTTTTTACAAAAAAAATATAACAATAACACTACTACCCTCTTCTCTAATATTCAAAATCCAATTTATCCAAACCTTTCTGCACCTCCTCTGCGCTCATAAACAAATCCCATAACAGACCGCTGCGATAGTTTTCAATCATTACAGTTATTGGCAATTGGTCGATTGCTAAGTACTTTTGATTGAACCAATCGGATTGAAAACTGAAAGCGTCATAAGGACCGTATTCACCAACTAAGGAGTCCTGTTCCTCATACATGAATTTTAAAAACTTCATACTTTCCTCCGGTGTGTAAGGAAACGAAGACAATGCAGCCGTTGGCGAAATCACCCCTAAATCCTCTTGCGGATTGTGACCCGCGTATCCCATCATCGAGTAACTTGAAGTTAAACCCCAACACTTATCTGAATAACCTTCATAGTCATAAGGATTTTCAGTGCAATGACGGTGGTGAATTTTTGCATGGTTTTGATTGAGTGTCCAAAAATCTCCGTACTTACTTTTCAACTTACGTGGGTCAAGGCCGAGGTGTGAATAATGCGCCCAAAAAAGGGGACCGACCTTCATTTGATTGTTGTCGTAATGATTTAAGACCGTTGGCAAACCATAGTAAGTCGTATCTTTTGCAACTTCGCCTTCCTTCATATAACCTTTATGAAAAACGTCTGCTTTCACCCCATGTGTTGGAGAGGAAGCTGCCATGACGTACAAGATCAGACATTCATTATGACCGCGCACCGCAAAATCTTTTTTGAAAGAAACGCGAGGGGACCAATGCCAATACAATACATCTTTTCCTTGGGTGTAAAATTCCCATTCGATCCCACGCCATAGTTCATCCATTTTGGCAGCAAGTACTTTTTCTTCCGTATTGCCATCCTTGAAATATTGACGCGCGGTGATAAGGCTCTGCGCCACAAAAGCAGTCTCCACTAAATCGCCTCCATCATCATCCGGACTAAACGGATAAGTAGAACCATCTGGATTAAACCAATGCGGCCAAGCTCCGTGATAACGATCCGCCTTTTCAAGCCAATACGTCAATTTCTTCAAACGTTCATACCCTTCTTGTCTTGTAATAAAACCGCGTTCGATTCCTACCAAAGTTGCCATAATTCCAAAACCCGTACCACCCGAAGTAATGATCTCTGGTCCATGCACACCATAGATGCTGTCCATGTGAATACGTTCGCGCGCAGCACCTGAAGTTGGTTCGCCACCTTCCCAGAAATAATTAAAGGTTTCTTTTTGAACGCGATTTAATAGAGCTGTTTCTGTGGTATCAATATCGGGTTTTTCCGAAGACGCAGCGGGGGGAGTTCCCCTTTTCGGCATATCGCAAGCAATAAGAAATAAAAGCCCTGCTAAAATAAAATAGTTTTTAACGGTCATATTTAATTTTGAAATACCCTTAGTGCACTGGAAATTAAATCCCGATTTGGAAACGATTATGTAAATCAAAATGACCAAAGGGAGAGTGGTTTATATAATCGTTTCCACCAAAGAAATCGGGAAATTATTTTTTGTGTAATACTTACTGTAATCCTGTAAGATTAATGTTTAAAAGCAATCCCTTGGAAGTTTTGACGCGCTGTCAAAAGTTGTAAGAAGTAAGTTCCAGAATGTATATTTTTAGTTTAATAATTGAACTCTAATAAGTTCAGACCCTCCTGCACCTCTGTCGCGCTCATGAATAAATTCCACAAAAGTCCCGTACGATGATTCTCAATACCGCAAATAATGGGACCTTGATCTATGGCGAGAAACGAAGAAGCGGTCCATCCCTCGGTCAAGTTAAACGCATCGTAAAAGCCATAGTCGCCCCATAGTCGGTCACCGATTTTATAGTAGAAAAAACGCATGGCATCCATAGATTCTTCGGGGGTATAAGGCATAGAAGATAAGGCAGCAGTCGGTGTGATGACCCCCTTATCATTTGTTGGGCTATGTGCCGAGTATCCCGTATCGCCGTCGCTTGCAGTCAAGCCCCAACAGTCCGCGGAGTAGCCGACGTAGCCCATTGGATTGTCCATACAATAAGCACGATTTATGAGGCTGTGATTACGCGTTTGGATATTATAATCGGCGTAAGCATCCGATAAATTTCTTGTATCCAGTGCTAAGTAAGTATAATGAGAAAAGAACAAAGGACCACCGAGATTGTATCCTAAAGGCAAAGTAATGTCGTAATAAGTATTACCATTTTGCATGTCACCGTTGCGGGCGTAGCCGTTGTCGTAAACTTCTTTGGTAATCGGAAAGGTAGGAGATGCTGCTGCTAAAATATATACCATTTGCGTCTCGTTTTGACCACGTACTTGGAGGTTTATTTCAAAATTATATTGTGGCGACCAGTGCCAATAAATGACGTTTTGCCCTTGTGTATACCAGTTCCATTCTACCCCTTCGTAGAGTTCGGTAATTTGTGAACTAAGGGCTAGTTCTGTCGGATTAGTCGGATCTAAATATTGACGAACGGTCAGCATTCCTTCCAATAAAAAAGCAGTTTCTACAATATCACCTCCATTATCCTTTTGGCTGAAAGACTGTACACTTCCTGTATTTCCATCTAGCCAGTGTGACCATGCACCATGAAACCGATCAGCATTTTCTAAAAAGTCCATAATCGTTTGCCAGCGTTCGACAGCTTGAGGGCGGGTGATAAACCCACGTTCTACACCGACGATAATTGCCATTAAGCCAAAGCCTGAACCACCTGTCGTTACTATGTCTCCGCTCGTGTTACGCTCCCGCGCCAAGCCACTGGTAGGATGCGCAAAGTCCCAAAAATATTTGAAGGTTTGCTCTTGTACAAGGGTCATCAAAGCCTCATCAGAAATGGCGGGAAAATCCAGCGTTTCATCAATCTCTGTGTAAACCTGATAGGAAACACTTTGAAAATTCCGTCCAGCATCTGTACCGATTGAGCTTGGAAAAAGTAAATTGTATTTGCTTAAATCACGTAAAGTTTCTGTTGCAGCTACTACATAAGTCGCCTCTCCAGTTTTTGTAATATTGAGCTCTATATTTTGATTACCAACTAAAACGATGTGGTTCTGTAAAATATCTTCTTCGATATCGTGGCTTAAAGTAACCGTAAATTCAGGTTGCAATCCAACATTTGTATTACGTGTATTCAATAAAATATCAGCATTGTTTTCTGTCAAGCTGAGAATGGTTAGCGGAATTTGTGCTACGCTGAATGGCAGAGAAATACCGCTGAAACTTTCACCTTCTGCACCCGCAAAACTACTACTGATCTCAAGCAAATAATTTTCGCCTTCTACAAAACCAGGAATCGGTGTAATGCGTGTAATTTTATTGTTATCTAAAAACTCAAAAGCCAAAGCGGAAGCCGTTCCGGAATCATTGATTAGACTTATTTCTGAGTTTAATGAAGTATTCACAGCCGAAGAAAACACTAAGGTTATTTCAGAATCAACGGGGACTTCTGCATCAGCAGAAAGAATAGAAACATTCCCGATTTGTGCTGTACTGATTTGCAATATACCAGACGAAGAGCCTCCACTATCTTCATCGTCTTTACCACAAGCTGACAATAAAAGTAGTAAACCACAAAAAGCTAAAGAGCAATATTTTGAAAATCTTATCATTGTGCTTATTCTAAATAAGGTTGTAAAGAAGATGGTAAACCGCTTTGTAGTTCCAAAAGCCCCAAACCATTTCGTAATCCGTTTAGGCATTAGGTTTCAGATAACTCAATTTATAAAAATGAGTTATCTGAAACTTAACATCTAAAATCAAATAGCTGACTCTACCGATCTACGGTTTCTCTGCATTATACAAAGAGGTAGCGTCATCCGTACTAAAGGCCGCATCAAAAAAGCGTACATCATCCAACTGACCTTTGAAGTGGTTAGCAGTTGGTTTTGCGTAGTCACCCCATGGCGTATCCGCCCACATTTCGCTGTTAATAGATTTCACAAAACCAAAAGCCAAAACGTCCTCTACGTCAGGTTCTGTACCTTGGTAAGTTACACCAGCAGTTGTTCTTTTAGGATCACCATCAGGCCATAGATCGAAATCTTGTGCTTTTACTAATTCTCCGTTGATATATAAAGTACCGCGTTTTTCAGCAGCATCGTAGCTAAAAATAATATGTGCCCATTTGTTGGCTACCAGGTCCCGAACACCGTCGGCCCCACCGATACCTTTTTGAAATTCCCAGCCTTGCCAATCACCAGCCATCAACGGCTCGCCGTTATAGAACATGTCTTCGGCTACGGCGTCACCACTATCGAGTACGTAAGAGTTCGCGAATTTCACGAACCCCTGATCAGATGGTATCTCGAGCTGAAAACCTAAAAAGGCACCTAAACCAAATACAAAGAAACCTGCTGGGTCACCGTTTTCGTTTACGTGGTCTGTATCATCGGTCTTCATCCAAATAGAAGTCGTAAAACTGTTGCCCGCTATCAAACGATCTGCATCAGCAATTTCGATAATAGACTCGTTGCCATCAAAAGCAGCAACACTTCCGCCTTGTCCAAAACGGTCTTCTTCATAAGTAATGGCTACTACATTTGCCGCAGGGTAGTCACCCGTTGCATCATCTGCTGTACCATCAAAACTCCAGTACGCAATTTGATTATCAATATTAGGAACCACTACAGGCGCACGGCCTTCAGTAGTGAAAGTCCGATTGATGCTGCTCAACACTGCACCATCGGTAGTGGTAACATTTGATACATTCAATGTGTGTAACGTACCGCGTTGCAAGTCATCAGTAGGTGTCAAAGTCACAGTCATACCACTGCTCGTGACCGTTGCGGAAACTGCATTACCACCTGATGGAGTAATCGTTACGTTAATATCATTTGCGGACTCTGCTGTGATTTCTTTATCAAAATCAATTTTAAATACGGCATCCAAAGGAACGTCTACCGCAGAAGCTGCACCGTTGAGGTCTTTTTCAACGGCACTTCCGTCTTCAAAGCTGGTACCGCTCGCATTAATTGCTGTTACCAACACGTCTCCCGAACCAGTAGAATCGTCATCTCCGCAGGAAGCCAAACAAAAAGAGGCGGTGATTAACATTAAAAAAAATAGTTTTAAATTCTTCATTATAAGAGTAATTTTTGGTGGATAATAGAACTCAAGTAATTCTTACTTGGTTGGTTATTTAATTATTTATTGTAACTATTCAGTCGGGAGTCGGGAGTGCGAAGTCGGGAGTCGGGAGTTTCCATCGAACGTTAAATCCACAGACTAAGGAATGTCAAATTCAAGGTTTGCATTAGACTTCGGACTTCCTTCTTCGGTCCTTCCTCCTATCAACAACTAAACTATGCCCCACTGAACAGTTACTATTTATTTAAAATGACAAATAAAGCCCTAACGTGAATGTAGTTTCATTGTTTTTTAATATCCCGTATTTTGATCAATCCGTCCTTGCGAAATATCGACTTCGGATTGCGGAATAGGTAATAATTCATTTTTCCCTGCAATAAAACCACGCGGACTCAAAATTGCTTCTGCACGCCCCGTTCGTACAAGATCCCAAAAACGACGATTTTCAAAAGCCAATTCATAGTATCTTTCATTGAGAATCGCATCTCGAACGGCAGCTTGATCAGTCGTAGTGACATCGGGTAAAACATCTTCGTTTTCGCCCCGTGCACGTTCTCTTACTCGATTTAAAAATAGTAATGCCTCGCCGGTTTTACCATTTTCATTAAGTGCCTCGGCATGCATCAAAAGAACATCTGAGTAGCGAACAATACGGCGATTGTGGCCAAAAGAGGTGAGCGTTTCCGTACCGGGAAACCATACTTTTTGGTTATAAACTTCAATCTCCAAAATTTGTCCGTTGTCGTAAATCGTATCCGGAGTTGCACTTTCTCCTGAGATCGTAGTTCCGTCGATGACTTCGTTTAAAAATAAAACTGAAGGCTCTAAGCGCGGGTCATTTCTATCTTCCATATTCTTAATCCATGCGTAAGCTGGACGGCCAAAGCCCCAACCTTTATTTGGCGTACCTCGTACTCCGAGCGTATTACCATATTGGTTTCCACCTTCTTCAAAAATATTGGGACGGGCAGCAATTTCAAAAACAGATTCCGTATTATGCTCATTTGCTCCTGGAAAAACTTCCGCAAAATCTGCCATTAATTCATATTCTTCTGACTCAATAATATCACGCGTTAAAGTTTCGACTGCTGCAAAATCTCCGTAAAACAGTTTAACTCGGGTCAACAATCCAAGTGCTGCACCCCGAGTTGCACGACCAAGATCTTCAGGTGCATATTCTGATTTTTCAGGTAAGATAGCTGCCGCCGCTTCCAAGTCAGGATAAACCAAATCACTCAAAATTTCGTCTACAGCTGTCCGCCCTAAATCCAATGGCGGATCTATTTCTGTCACTTTGGGCACGGCACCGAAGCTACGTATCAGGACGGAGTAATGATAACCGCGCAAAAAGCGCGCTTCAGCAATGAAGCGATCACGTAACGCAGCATCCATGTTGATTTTCGGAACTTCGTTGATGACCAAATTTGTGCGACGGATCCCTTCATAAACGGTTTTGTAGTAACGTTCAATACTCCCTTCACTTGCGGTGTGCGCAAAATTTTCGTACACCCCTATTTCAAATCCATCTCCGGGATTACTGCCTTTGACCGCATCGTCCGACATGATGTCTAAAATCGGATATCCACCTGTAGCTAGCTGCCATTCACGCAAAATATTGTAAGCTCCGTTGACCGCAAGAATTGCATCTTCCTCAATTGCGGGAAACGAACCAACGGTCAAAGCTGAACGTGGCGGTTGCTCTAAAAAATCATCGCTACATGAAAATGCAAGAAGTAGGATTAAAGAAAATATGAGTATTTGTTTCATTTTTTTTGATTGAATTTAGTGGTGTTTTTGCTTTGGAATTTTATTCCTCTAAATCCCCTTATCAAGGGGCTATTACCTGGCTGCTGAAATTTAACGAGGGGCAACTATCTAATTAAAACTGAGCATTAATTCCGAAAGTAACGACGCGTGTAATCGGATAAACGCCTCGATCTATTACTCCGTCAACGGCACTGCCTGCTCCTATTTCGGGGGAGTACCCAGAGTACTTGGTAGACGTAAATAAATTGGTAGCTCGGGCGTAAATATTAACTCCGGTTATTTTCAACTTTTGAGTCACTACAGAAGACAAAGTATAGTTTAGGGTTAAGGTACGAAGGCGAAAAAAAGAACCGTCTTCAATGTAGTAAGAAGAAGGAACAAAGTTTGTCCCACCGAGACTCGGACGCGGATCAGTTTCGGTTGAGGCGGGGCCCGTCCAATAGTCATTATATTTGTCTTCGTAGTTGAGCGTAGTTGGACGAATCGCTTGTTTACCGTTATAAATTTCATTACCTATTTGTCCTTGAAAATCAGCAGAGAGCGTAAAATCTTTATAGCCAATTTCTACATTAAAGCCATAAATAAAATCAGGAATAGAAGAACCAATGTAAGTACGATCGTCTGTATTAATTACGCCATCGTTATTGACATCACGGTATTTTAGATCACCAACTGATTGACCAAAAAGACTTGCTTCGGCAGCTATTTCATCTGCATCTTGAAACACACCAATCACATCATAACCGTAAAAAAAGCCAATAGGCTCTCCGACTGCGGTACGTGATACCTGCTGTCCGTTGCCAAGGCTACCGCCGACTAAAAGGGAATCAGCACCGAGGTCTTGTCCAATATTCGTGACCGTATTTTGTACCGTCGTACCAAGGATACCAATACGATAATTAAAGTCTCCTACCCTATCGCGATAAGCAACATTCCATTCAAAACCTTTATTTTCCACATTCGCAGCATTATAAACAATACTGCGAAAAGAACCGATACCTGTGTAACCGATGGGCTCAAGCGGCACCAGTATATCGTCTGTTTTTTTAACGTAATAATCTGCTTCGATGATTAATTTATCCTCAAATAAACCGAGGTCGATACCAACATTTGTTTGAGTGGTTTCTTCCCATTTCAGTAGTGGATTTCCACCACCTTGAAAAGACGCGCCAGCCACTTGTTGCTCATTCTCACCGAGTACTGCATTTACACCCGGTACAATGAGCGAATATTGGGCGTTCCCATTTACTCTTTCATTACCGACACTCCCCCACGAACCACGTAATTTCATACGATTAAAAATAGAGTTTCCGGAGAAGAATTCTTCATTAGAAACATTCCAACCTACAGCGGCACTTGGAAAATTACCGTACTTATTCTCGGGTCCAAATTTACTCGAACCATCGCGACGCCAAGAAGCTGTGAATAAATAGCGACTGTCAAAAGAATAGTTGACACGACCGAGATAAGAAATCAAAGTACTACGTCCGAAATTATTACTGACATTCTCAAACTCATCCTGCCCCGCATCGAGATAACGGAAAAGTTCAGATTCACGCAGCAACCCTT
>JBLHRR010000095.1:0-21455 GCA_047626155.1 Saprospiraceae bacterium
AGTGGGAAGTTGCATCAGTGGGAAGTTAATAGTTAAAGTTAACAGTTTAAGTAACTTAAAGTTACTTAGCCCTCATCGCTTCTACTGCATCCATACTTGAAGCCTGCATTGCCGGAATCACTCCCGATAATATACCAATACAAGTAGACCAAACCAGGCCACTCACAATATTAGACGTAGAAAGATAAACAGAGAAACCAATATCCATAGCAGTAATGGCCTTCGTCAAGCCAAAGACAAAAGCGAGCCCTATCAAGCCACCTAGTAGACAGAGAATAATGGCTTCTATCAGAAATTCGAGAAGAATGACATGTCGTTTTGCACCAAGCGCTTTTTTAATGCCAATGATATTGGTTCGCTCTTTTACAGAAACGAACATAATATTAGCCACACTAAAGATGCCCACCAGAATGGCGAAGCCCCCGATGATGAGGCCAATGGTATTCAGTACGCTAAATATAGATTGGAAAGCATCCTGCATGATGCTGATTTCATTGAGACCAAAATTGTCTTCTTCCCGTGGTTTTAATTTTCGGTGGCCTCGCAAGACTCCTGTTATATCGTCTTTGAGTTCTTCATTACTGACGCCCTCTGCTGCTTTAACGGCGAGGGTGCTATTTCCATAGAGGCTGTTCGATTCGAGGTTGGCCATTTTCTTGGCCAGCTCAAAGGGAAGTATCATCGCATTATCGAAGTCCATGAAGCCGATAAGGCTCTCTCCTGCTTTTTCAATGACGCCAATCACCTGAAGTTTTCGACCCATTAGGCGAATGGTTTTGCCAACAGGCTCTATGGTTCCGAATAGCTCCTCAGCAACGGTGTGTCCGATAATGACCTTTGGTGCGCCGTAATGATATTCCGTATTGGAAAAATACCGACCTTTTTCGAATTGAAGATCGTAGATTTCCGCATATTCATAGGTGGTACCGCTACAAAGCACATTCTCTACACTATTGGATAGGTATTTGGCTGTCTTAAAGCCGAGAGTTACGTCAAAGTTGACGATATCCGCAGACTTTACTTTTTTATTGATCATTTTATAATCAGCAAAACTAGGATTGGGGCGGCGCAGAATTTTGACATAATTTTCATGTGGATTTTCCATCCAACTAAACTTGGAGACATAGACTACATCGGAACCAAGTTTCTTAATGTCTTCCATGATATTGTCTTCCAGAGAGTCTACAGCGGCTTGAACACCGATGATACAGAAGATACCAATGGTAATACCCAGCAGAGATAGGAAGCTGCGTAATTTGTTGCCAGCCAGCTGTCCAAAAGCCTGGGCAATACTTTCTTTTATAACTTTTAGTATTAGAATCACAGATCGAAGCTACGATTTTACTATTAGGTGGCCTAATAGGGTCGATGAAAAATACAAATTACTCTGCCAAATTGTTATCTTTGCCCGTCTTTTGAAAAAATACAACCATAAAAAATTCTTTTACAGAAACTTATACATATATGCGTACCAAACTATCTCAATTTAAATTCGAACTACCAGATGAACATATTGCTCAGTATCCTGCAAAGGAAAGAGACCAATCTAAATTGATGGTGGTTCACAGAGACAGCGGTAAAATAGAACACCGTGTGTTTAAGGACATCCTCGAATACTTTGATGATGGAGATTCTTTTATTTTTAACAATACAAAAGTATTCCCTGCTCGTTTATATGGCCGCAAGGAGAAGACAGGAGCAAAAATTGAGGTCTTTTTACTCAGAGAACTAAACCCAGAAATGCGTCTTTGGGATGTATTGGTTGATCCGGCTCGTAAAATACGGGTAGGAAACAAGTTGTATTTCAGTGATGAAAACGATGTAGATGTATTGGTGGCTGAAGTAGTAGATAATACTACTTCCAGAGGTAGAACCATCCGTTTTTTGGATGAATGTACCGTAGAGGAGTTTCACCAGAAACTTGGACTACTGGGAAATACGCCTTTGCCTAAATACATTTTGAGAGAAAGTGAGGAAATCGACAGAGTGCGTTACCAAACGGTTTATGCCAAAGAAATGGGAGCAGTGGCTGCACCTACCGCTGGCTTGCACTTTAGCGAAGAGCTGTTGAAGCGATTGGAACTGAAAGGAGTACAGAACGCTCAACTCACACTGCATGTTGGTTTAGGAACCTTCAGAGCCATTGAGGTAGAAGACTTGTCTAAGCACAAAATGGACGCGGAGTATTTTAAAATTCCACAAGAAGCTGCAGAGTTGGTTAATAAATCTCTTAAAGCTAAAAAACAGGTTTGTGCTATTGGTACCACTTCCATGAGGTCTATCGAATCTGCCGTTTCAGCTGAATCTTTATTGAAGCAAGCAGAAGGTTGGACCAATAAATTTATTTATCCACCATTCGAATTTTCAATTGCGACAAGCATGGTTACTAATTTCCATTTGCCTAAGTCAAGCCTCTATATTATGGTTTGTGCTTTCGGTGGACAGGACTTGATGACAGAGGCTTATCAGCAAGCGATAAAGAAGAATTACCGCTTCTTCAGTTATGGTGATGCTATGTTGATTCTTTAGAGAATATTAAAATCAGACTGGGTATTCCCAAATGTCATAGTTCCTTTAAACAGGAGATAAGGCGACGTATTTGGAATAATATCAAATCGGCCTTGTTAAATATTCTTTAAAAGAAATCACACTTTAAAGAGCTCAGAGTGCTTTGACTCGAAACAAACCGGGCAGAAGCACGCTGAGCTCTTTTAGATATAAAAGAAAAATATTCGCTTAAGTAATTGGTAGTCAGTCCCTTGTGCTGTTTTTTCAATTAATTAAACTGGTCTGATTCTTAAAAAACCGTACTTAGAGGAATTGAAGCTTGGATGTTTGGATATTTTTATTACTTTTGCCGAAAATTAGGGTGTATTTGTTATGTCCTGATTTTGAGATTTTAAGTAGACAGTTGCGTCCTAGAACTACAAACGTATACTATTAAATTTTTAGAAAACATGTATTGGACATTAGAACTAGCTTCTCATTTAGAAGAAGCACCGTGGCCCGCCACTAGAGACGAATTGATTGATTACGCTATTCGTTCGGGTACGCCGCTTGAAGTAATTGAAAACTTACAGCAATTGGAAGACGAAGGGGAAGTCTACGACAGTATCGAAGATATCTGGCCGGATTATCCACGTAAAGACGATTTCTTCTTTCACGAAGACGAATATTAATATCGACGATATAGCATTTTTTTAGATGTTGTTATATTATGTTTACTGTTGAGATCATCAACAAGTAGGCTGTGATAATCTATGACAAAAGGTTTTGTTCGCCACTAGGCGGGCAAAACCTTTTGTCGTTTCTGTAACAGTGCTTTTTGTTTTTTAACGTTCATCAGGTAACTATTTTCGCTGGAGCCCGTTGATTTAAACGCAGATATTTGTGACATCCCTTTTTTAGAACTACATTAGACAAATTACAAATATTTGCTCTATGTATTTAGGGAGGAGAGAGAGTAAGGCTTGAAAAGTTACACTTCAACATTTGTCAAAGAATCTAAAACCTAAATTAGGAGAGATGAAGAACTTAATAGAAATTTCAAAGATTGTTACTAAAAAGAAGGTTAAGAAAATTGAGATTTTCGATGACCATTCTTTAAAACATAAGAACTCAAAATTCAATGAGTTCTATGAAGCGTTAATGAGCAACAAGTTCAGAAATGACAGAGATGCCGCTTCTTTCCTCTATAGTTGTAGTCCTACGGATGACAAATACCGTCAATTAAAATCACGTTTCCGTAAACGACTACTGAACACCCTTTTCTTCCTGGATGTCAACTTACCTTCCACTTCCAGCTACGATAGAGCTTATTTTTCTTGTAACAAAGACTGGACACTGGTGAAAATATTATTGTCTAACAGCGCTAATATCACGGCAGGTGCTCTGGCTCGTCAGATACTGACAACCGCGCTGAAGTTCAAATTCGCAGATGTCATCGTCAACTGTTCCCGCATACTAAGAAGAGGATCAGCAGAGATAGGAGATGAAAAGGCTTACGAAAGTTACGATGAAAATATCAAGCAATATCAGAATGTACTAGATGCAGAAATTAGATCAGAGGAGCTGTACCAGCGGGTGATCATGAATTACTATCAGCCAAAAGCAAAGATCACCTTGTTGAAAGACCAGATAGATACTTATTGTAATTCTCTTGTTGGATTATCTGAGATTTACGAAAGCCCCATTGTTTTTTACAGCATGTATCTGGTATGGGCTTATCGTTACGAAATGGTACAGGATTATGGAGCCGTTTTAGAAATTTGTAATCGAGCAGAAAAATATATCGAAGACAATCCAACTTATTACCAAGATGATAAATTGTCTACTTTCCAACTCAAAAAGATGTCGGCTTACCTACACCTTCGCGATTGGAAGAATGGAAAGATCAATGCAGAGAAATGCTTACAGTCTTTCCCGGAAGGTAGCGAGTCCTGGTTCAATTTTATGGAGTACTATATTCTCCTGGCCATTCATACGGACAATTACATCAATGCGTTGGCAGTATACAACATTGCAACAGGAAACAACAAGTTCAAGAAGTTGGGGAGTAATATAAAAGAGAAATGGAAAATTTATGATGTCTATCTCAATTACATTATAGAATCAAAAGGAGAGTCTAATCCTGTGTTGCTAACCCAACGTCGTAAGCCGTTAAAGACCAGTCAATTTATTAAAGACTCGGTTTTATATGCCAAAGAGCAACGCATCTTCACGGTACTAATGGTGATTGGCCAGCTGCTCTTTATCTTAGAAAAGAAAGGCTACAGTGCCGCATCGGAAAGAATTGACCGTTTGAAAAATTATGCTAACCGTCAACTCAAAAAAGAAGAGTACTACAGAACCATTCAGTTCATTCGTCTCCTCCAGCAATTGGCGAAAGCAGAATACGATGTTGAGCAACTCAGTAATACAGAAAAATATTACAACCGATTAATCGAAACGCCTTTTTACTACAGAGGCCTCATCCCTGAGTTGGAAGTGATCCCTTATGAAAAACTTTGGAACATGATATTGGCCAGAGTAAGCAAAGGAATTCCTATTTAGGCCCTTTGAATATAACACCCGACCGCCGACGCAGTCGGGCTGGTCAAAAGAAAAGATCAAAGTCTCGAAATAGGCTTTGGTCTTTTTTTATTGGTAAATAGTTCATATCTCCCCTCTCGCGTCCTAAGCGGATATGGTATTTTGGTAAATTCAATGAGCGCTTATTTTTTATGTAAAATCTATCATTATTGACTAACTTTGCGAGGTAAATAAAATACATACCTTGAAGAAGATAATCATAGCAATAGATGGCCACTCCTCCTGCGGCAAGAGCACTCTAGCTCAACAACTCGCAGACGAACTTTCCTATACCTACATCAGCTCCGGCAAAATGTATCGGGCGGTCACTCTTTATTTTTTGGAAAACAAGATTGATTACCATCAATCAGATGCTGTAGCCAAAGCACTGACAGAAATAAATATTCATTTCGAAAAAGAAAATGGAGATGATATTACTTACTTGAATGGTAAAAAGGTAGAAAAAGAAATCGTGAGCATGCCTGTTGCAAATCACGTCAGTCCGGTGGCAACTATCTCTGCGGTACGTAGAGCTATGGTCGCTTTACAGCAAAAGATGGGAGTAGGTAAAGGAATTGTTATGGATGGCCGGGACATTGGGAGCGTTGTCTTCAAAGACGCAGAGCTGAAGTTGTTCCTTACTGCTGACCCAGATGTACGCGCTCAACGTAGATATGAGGAACTTAAAGGAAAAGGTCAGGAGGTGGTCGTGGCTGAAGTAAAAAAGAATTTACTCGATAGAGACCATATCGATTCCAACAGGGCAGACAGTCCCTTGCTGAAAGCTTCAGAGGCTGTATTAATAGATAACTCTAACTTGAGCCGCCCGGAGCAGTTGGCGATGGTGTTGGCGCTGGTGGAACTTAGAAAGGAGGCGTTCTTCCCTGTAAATTGAATTAATTACAAAATATATTAATGGAGTAGTGCATTAGGTGCTTTATCCGTGAATCTACGGATATGGCATATCCAAACCCAAAGATCGAAGATCGCAGGGAGATATGTCATATCAGAGGAGGAACCGTTTGAAATGCGATTGCCGCTGCGCCCTCTCAACGGTCGCTCGGTAAATGCGCTAGCATTTCAACCGAGTCAGTTGGTGGTCTCTGGCCATTTCTCGTTGTAATGTTTCTTTTAAAAAAAGAATAATGAGTTTAATATAGCGCTTGTAATCTATTTGTTTTTTTTGATAAGTGGCCAGAGGTCACGAGCTGAATCGGGCGATTGTGCGTTTTATTGAGTTGCCGATATGCCATATTTTGCCAACGCCTTTTCCCTCACTTAATAGGACATATCTTTAGTAGGCCATTGCTAACGTATCAAAGTCACATCTCCCCTCAACACTCGGTCCTCCTCCCCATCCGGGCAAAGAATCTCCATCGAATAAATATAAACATCCATTGGCGCCGGCTTACCTTTGTACATACCATTCCATCCAGCATTATCACCATCCGCTTCAAATACTTTATTTCCCCAGCGATTATAAATATGAAAAGAATTGATACGGAGACCATTGTCCAAATGTAACAATGTAAATACATCATTGACGCCATCGCCATCAGGAGTGAAAGCATTCGGGAGCGCATAGGTGCCGTCGCATTGAATCTGTGGAATTACTGTTATGCTGTCTGTTAGGAAACAACCAGGGTTACCAAGTATGCCAACAGTTAAAATATAAGTAGCTGGATCCGTGATGCTTGATACCGTTGGGTTAAGAATATTGGGGTCGCTCAAACCTGTAGAAGGTGTCCAGCTATAAGTTAGGGTTTGGTTACTTGGATTTAGGGTATCCGGCATAAAGGTATACTCTTCGTCTACAAAAACGTTAATGCTATCCGGCTCAAAGTTCAGTGAAAATTCAGAAGGAGAATTAATTGTAAAATCCTCCGTGACCTCACAACCATTCCCATCAATCACCGTAATGGTATATTCATCTGCCGCCAAACCTGTGAAAACAGAATCACTTTGGAAGGCGCCATCGTTCAGGCTAAACATCCAACCCGGCTCCGCATTCGTCACAGCAATTGAACCTGTTGAACCTGTTGGTGCATTGAAACAATCAGCATCTTGATCACTCAAATCTAATTCGACATCTAGTGAAAGTAGAGAAGCGATCCCTGCTATTGTACAGCCATTTCCATCAGTTACAGTCAAGCTATAGTCGCCAATACTTAAATTCATAATACTGGAAGTGGTTTCGCCGGTACTCCAAAGGTAAGTGTATCCGCCGCCACTACCTCCACTTGCTGTGGCCGTTATGATACCATCACTAGCGCCACTACAAATTGGAGGATTATCGAAAGCAATATTCATAAAAGGGTGAAGATTAAGCAATATGATAACCATTGAATCACAATTGTCTTCAGACGTAAACAACATGTTATAACCTCCTGGTTGAGATTGGTAGGTTCCGAAGATCAAAGCGGAATCACCTTGACAAATCGTTTCAAATAAAGTGATTTCGTAAATCGGCAAAGGTGCAACGGCAACAATAATAACAGAGTCGCAGCCCAAATAAGTTTGGTAATTAAAAGTCTCTTGTGTATTTGGAGGAATTTCTACGCCATCGAATATAAAGACTTCATTCTCGCAGGCGAAGGCATCAATAACGAGGGTAGGAGCATCGTCACCACCATTCCAACTGACGTTAATTTCTAGGGTGTCGGAGCAACCTGCCTGGCCAGGGGTCTCAAATATCTCAGAACCTCCAATTGGAATTTCTACGCCATTGTATTCGAACACATCACCCAAACAAACGGCGGTATCTAAAACCGTATATATCGGATCAATTGGCGTAATGGTTACCGTGTCGATACTAAAACAACCTAGGTTAGAAGAACCGATAACAATATATGTGGTCGTTACCGGAGGGCAAGCCACTACGGTTGAGCAGGTATCACAATCCAGATAATCAGAGGGAATCCATTGATAAGAATCAAACCAATCGGTGACCTCCAGTGTCGCACAATCTTCGTCACAGAGGACAAAAGAAGGAGGCAGCATTATATCTGTAATCATTAATATCTCCACTTCAACCGTATCGCGCTGCACCCCACAAATGCTGGTTACTTCTACCCAGTATTCTCCCGGTTCAAAAACAGTCAGGGTTGAATCCGTGCTCCCATCATACCATTCATAGCTTTCGAAACCGCTGCCTGCATTAAGATTTAATACACCATTGTGGCAAATCAAAGTGTCCATACCCAAATCGAGAATGGGTGGCTCCGGGTCAGCAATCAAGAAACTGTCAATGTTGTTGGTATAACTACATTCCGCAATAGCAGTAACAGGGAAGTCCATTTCCAAATCATAAGGTCCGGCTAAGGAGTAGTCGTCATTGACAACTACGTAAATTGGAATTTCAAACAACGGAGTTATGTTTATCACAATAGATTTACAGCTGTCTGTCAATAAGTTTGTACCGATTGTTGTCGTAAATAAAGTATCAGGACTTGTGTTTGTAGGATCACTGTTGTAAAAGGTAATAGCTGTTTCTCCTGTCAAGGTATTATCTCCATTGTTACAGATGGTCAAGGTTAATTCAAACTCCTCTCCATCACAAATAACGGTATCAATTTTCGCAGTAGCATCCGGCAAAGTAGATTGCAGCGAGCCATACATTGTGAGGAAGTTGTTCATAACAACACTGTCTCCAACGATGTGATGTTGCTGCGGAACAGTAGGAACCGTTAAGTCGTCTTCTATATTTACATTAAAATAATTTCGCTGATTCCAAACCGAACGAGTATCGATCCAAGGGGTTGAGGCAGAACCGTAGGCCACGAGTTTCCCATCGCAACTGCAAAGTAATTCTGTTTCTCCATCCGCATCTACATCTACTACCACGGGGTATTCCATGCGGGTGCCGGACTCACAAGGTAGGGTAGAGGCCACTGTTCCGGTAGCTCCGTTAAGTACCAATAATTCTGTTTCTGTTCTGTAAATAACTTCGTCAGAACCATCATTGTTGAAATCAAAAACAGAAGAACCGGTAGAACCGGAAGAGTCATCCGTATCAATAGACCAAAGTAAATTGAAAGTACCTGCTTCCGGTTTTAAAACTTGATAATTGAACTGAGAACAAATGCCAATTTCTACAAAACCATCACCATCGAAATCAGCAATATTCGCTTGAGAGATATAACCGAATTGAGATGGTGGTGTTTGATATTGATCGTATAACGCTGTCGCGGTTTGAATGTCCCAGGCGTAAAGAACACCGGTTGTATCATTGGAAGTACTGACCACTGCATCAATGTCTCCATCACTATCCAAATCGGCGATACTGGTCCAACCATCGGGAGCATTTGGAAGCGCAACTTCAACCGTCATTGTATTGTTGGCAGGATTGGCAGGATCAATGTTTACAGAATAAACCATTCCACCAGCTACCAGTTCTAAACCCGTACAGTTGGTGCAAAAATCATCGGGAAGTGCATCTACCGCTACGGCATAAGCTTGCGATAAGGAAGGATCATCTCCCTGGTTTTTAGAGCCATTGTGATTGTCGGCGCCACCTTCTACGATCAGCTCACCAGTCAGGCTATTTAGTATTTGATTGCCACAATGTAATTCAGGAATCCCATCTCCATTGAAATCCGCCACACTTACCGCAATGGCTTGTTGGTCATCATTATACCCAATTTGCTCATCGGACATCCAACGTTCTACATAATCAGTACCGTCATATTCATAACATAAAATTCTTCGCTGAACATCGCCAGTTATAAAAGGCCCGCCTCCTGTATAGTTATTGTTAGAACCATCATCAGAGGCATGAACAAATATTTCTGCATAACCATTGCCATCCACATCAGCGATAGCCGGAGCATCCATGACATAGTAAAAGGCAGGGGTGATAATCATGTTTTCAATTAATCCGCTAGCTCCATCTACGATCAATAAATTAGGATAGGGTAGTGAAGCAGGCACGTCAACAGAAGGACAAGGTTTTCCAATGACTTCCGGAATGCCATCTCCATCAAGGTCCCCTGTAATAGGTGTGTTATAAGAACACCATTCTTCAGTGCTTAGGTCGCTTGATTCCCATTCTATTTCTAACTCGATGTTGGCGGTTGAGGATACGGAAAAGAAACAATCGAGATCGCATTCGTTGTAGTAATAAGTGAGGCAGGTTTCGTCAGCGCAGCAGTCGGGGTCGAAGCAGTCGATGAGGCCGTCACCGTCATCGTCTATGCCGTTGTCGCAAATTTCGGTGCAAGGGCCGATGCCGATACAGCTTTTTTCGGGGATGACAAAAGTAGAATCTGCGTTAATTTGGGTGTTGGTTATTATAAAAGGGCTCGTTGAATATTCAGTAATAGGAACAACCTGACTAAAGGTTGAAAAAGTAGTCTCTCCTACATCAATATCGAAAACAGATGGGCAGGAGTTATTTATGTTACCATTGAGATCTGTTTTGACTACTAATATATTATCATTCCCTCCTCCATTATCCTGAATACTCCCCGTTATGTAAATTCGATCATTAGCTACTAATAGCTGGTCATCCGCAAAAGAATGCTCTTGATGAATACTTCCGTCTATATTTACAAATCGTTTAGCCCATTGTACAGTTCCATTTTTATTCAATTTCAATAAGGCGATTTCTATTGGTAGGGATACGTTTGAAATGAGTAAAAGATAGCCGTCATCAACGGCTGCAATTTCATTAATATCTACGCCAGTAAATCCAGTAAAATCATAAGCCTTAGACCATCCCATATTTCCGTCTAAGTCAGATTTACTGAGGAATATTCGATTCCCCGGTAGCCCAATACCATTCTCATTACCTTGGTAGCCAACAACCAGTGAGTCCTGATCAGCAATAATAGCTGCTGCTAATAAACGAGCAGAAGCAGAAAGCGGTTGAAGGTTAAATCGCGTCCATTGCATATTGCCATTAAAATCAATCTTGCTAATTGTGCCTCTTCTACTATCAGGTATCCCATCTGAATTAAGTGAACCACAAGTGTAAATGGCATTCTGATGTACAATTACATCGAAAATGATAGCTCGGGCTCCTGTTGAGATATCGTAAGAGGTATTCACAGTCCCACTTAAAATTCCAGTATTACGATTAACTGACAACATATAAGTATCATGCACAAAACCGGAATCAGGACTTGAAATAATTTGTCCGGATAAAAGGTAATCATCTGTGGGGGACGTTTCAATTATAGAAGTTGTTATTAATCCTGACTCAAGTAGTTTTGACCATATTAAATTATCATTATTCGCATCATATTTGAAAATGAATGTTTTAAAGTTAATCACAGTATTACCTGCAGTGCCGCAACCAACTAGAAACCCTTCAGAATCAACCGTTAAATCATATAATCGTTCAACAGATTCGTTGGTGAATTTCATGGTTTTTGACCAAAGGATATTACCGTCTGGTTCCATTTTTATTAAAAGCACCTTATCATTCTGAGTACCTTTTACATAAAAATTCCCATCGCCACTTTCAATAATTCCGAAACTACCTTCATCTGCGCTTGCAGTCCCCATCGTCTGAAACCAAGTGTCCTCACAATCCGCATCACAATTTTCAGTCGAAATAAAAATAGCATCCATCGTAGAACACTGTCCCAGGCTAACGGTTACCGAATAAGTCCCAGCAGAAACTACAGAAATACTAGAAGTCGTTTCGCCAGTAGACCATTCGTAGGTCGCTCCCGGAAAATAGCTTGCGAATAGTGGCGTACCAACACAAAGCGTCGTGTCATTCCCTAAAGAGAAATCAAGTGAATCTGAGAAAACATTATTGCCGATGTTAGTCAAATCTAATGTACCACTGTTGTTATCTATGTGTTCAATTCCTGTTTCAATATTATTGTCATAAAAATGGCTATTGCCAATTACGAGTGTTGCAGAAGTATTGTTGACTAAAGCATCCCCTGAAGTCATGAAGACTGCTCCTCCTTCTGATTGTTGGGCAAAGCTCGCCCCGTTAGCAGTCGTAGCGGAGTTGCCAATAAAAGTAGAAGCATCGATTTGGTAATAGTGCCCAGGGGATTGACTGAAGTTGTCAAAGACCATAACAGCCCCTCCAGCATTTCTATCAAAATTCAAATCTCCATTATCAGAATTTTCGCTGTAGGTAGTATTGTTACAAAAGAAAGAATTGCTAATGAGCGCTGTATCACAATTGACGAGGCAGACGGCGCCTCCATGTCCGCCATTGTCGAGTTGTACTGCGCTGTTTTGACTGAAGTCACAATCTTGAATAAGAACTTTAGCGGAAGTAGTTGCTGTATTTTGATTGCTCACCAGGCCATGAATATAAATAGCTCCACCGCTGGCAGAGCGCCCGTTATTATTTAAATCAATAGGGTCTTCAATCATATTATTCTTGAAAATGCAATTTTGAATTTGTATGTTTAGATTCGACCCTGCATTGTTATACAAGTAGAGTGCAGCGCCCCTCGTTTGGTTAGTTGTTCCACAAGGGACGGCTGTGTCGTGGGTGTTCTGAATGGTCAGATTTATAAAGTTGAAATGATTACTGACATTAATTCCATCATTGGCTAAGTCATATGGACAGCCCCCGCCAAAGTAACTATAGAAAAAAGCACGGCGTTCCCCTCCTCCATCTATAATCACTGGCCCATTGTCTTCCACACCCAAAAAGGTCACGGCATAATTTTCTGGAATCAAAGCGATAGGCGTAAAGGAGTTCGTACCTGCTGGCAATTGATAAGTATCACTATGAATAAAAACAGTATCGCCGCTACAAAGAACATTGTCTAGCGCATACTGAATCGTTTTACAAGGATTACCAAGGGTTCCGCAATCTGCCAGATCCGTTCCGTTACTATCAGAAACATGGGCATTCCCAACACAATCAAAAGCTATAACTGTAATGGTCAAAGAAGCATCACAAAGCGTATCTCCATTAAAAGCATTCAAGGTGATATTGTAAGTACCTTCGGGAGAAAAAGTATAACTAAAGTTGGTGCTTGTACTCACTGGTATTCCATTCACTTCCCATTCAAAAGAGGTGGCCCCAATTGTATTGTTAAGAAAGGTCAAAGTGGTACCTGCATTCACAATCGTATCTCCTTGCTCAACCAGTAGCGTCATTGGATTAGTACAAGGATTATCACAAAGACTTTGTCCCGTTAAACTAAAACGAACATTGTTGATGAAGAAGTCCATTCGGTCCGCCTGTCCTTGGGTGAAAGCAGAATAGCAATCCCATTCGCCGTAATCCATGTAGTTCCAGAACATATCGTTTTGGTCAGTTGTAAATGGATTGTTGAGGTCGGAGAGATTTACATCAGTGGAGCAACTGTTTACATCAATGTTACAAGGAGGGCCGACAGTAGATTGATCTGGTGGTGTGTCACAAACGCGGTCACCGTCTACGAGGCAATCGTTATTTCCGCAGCCACCTTGGAAGGTATGGTAAAGTCCGAGGTAATGTCCCATCTCGTGTGCTAGTACGGAGGCATCTCCTGGAGTCCCGCCCAGCCATTTGGATTCTACGACAAGGCCATCTTCTGGATCACCATGAGAGCTTGGGAAGTAGGCATAACCTGCTACGCCACAACCTGCCGCTGTGCTACAAATTTCTTTAACCACCCAGATGTTGATATATCGTGTAGGGTCCCAGCGGCTGACATCTTTCATTAGGAGATCCTCCGTTTCGATGGTAACATCTGTCAAGGTAGAAACGACGTGGTTGATTCCGGTGGTCGGGTTGCCAATGGGGTTTTCTTGCGCTAAGCAAAATTGAATGGTTGTGTTTACGCCAGTGTTGGTGTCGTAAGGATTCTCGTTTGCAAAAGCATTGTTGAGGAAGTCAAAGGATTCCAGTATTTCTGCATCTGCGATATTCTCCGGTCCGTTATTGTGAATGACGTGAACAACAACTGGTAAGGTGACCATTAAGGAATTTCGGTTTCGGTTGGATTCCTTTTGTTCGTAGAGTTGAGTCCAGTTTTTTTCCAGAAGGTCTAGCTCTTTTTGAAGTGATTTGTCTTTTTGTAAAGCGGCTTCCAGTAAATGGTGACTGGCGCAAAATTCTTCGGTGGTGTTTTCTTTTGAAGGATCTTCAGCTTTGTTTTTGGATATTTTGTTTCCAAAATAAGTGGAGCTCAGTAAAAGGGTTGCAATGATTAGGTAATGGTGGAGGGAAGAAAAAGTCATGGCTTTGCTTTTTGGTGATGTTTAGTTTTGTTAGGTTATATATGGATCTATCGTTGTTATACGCTGTCCATCGCTATACACTTTAGCATAGATTAAGTTGCTGTTGTAAATCTATGCTTTGTGGCCTTGTTTTTAAAGTCGGATGTTGAATTTTATTGAGTCTTATTTTTTGAATTAAGACTTTCGGTAGCCCTTCGGCGACCTACCTTTGCAGTCGGCCAAAAGTAGGAAAAACCCTCGGAAAATCAAAGGCTGTTGCACGTAGCTGGCAGCCACAGCCTCATGACTTGCCATTCCCAGCCCGCCACTATATCGTGGCCTTCTAACGCGGAGACCTCCCTGTTTTACACTAAGATTTTTGTTTGTTTAGCTAGCTTTGTGGTCTTTTTAGGACTATGATCTCATTTACTTTATAATCGAAATGTCCCCACTATATAGTAACTCCTTCCCATCCACAAATCTAATTTTTGCAAAATAAGCAAAAACCCCTGAACTCATCGGTTTACCTTTGAAGTAGCCATCCCAGCCATGAGTACGGTCATTGGTTGGGAAGTTTTGATCGGAGAATTGGAGCTCTCCCCAGCGGTCAAAAATTTTGAAATCTAACACTTCGGCTACACCAAAATCACTGAATATATATAGGATGTCGTTAATGCCATCTCCGTTGGGACTAAAGGCATTGGGGATGTACACCCTTCTTTCTTTTGTTACAATGACCCTCATGGTGTCAATATCTGTACAGCCCGCGGTGTCGGTAACCATCAAAGTGTAATCGATTGTTTCCAGTGGAAAAGAGGTTACGTCCAGACAATCGGTACAGTCCAAGAAATTTGGAGGCATCCATTCATAAATCACCGAGTCTTGTATATTTGTTGCCGAAGTAATGTCAATCATTTCGCCTAGCGCGATCGTGGTGTCAGCAGGAAGTAGAACGACTATCTCTGGTGGGCAAGGAATGAAAAATGGCTCGGTATGAATGCAATTCAAAGTATCCAAAACGTAGAGGATTTGAGGTCCGCATGGTTGGCCATCGAAAACCAAGTTGGACGTGAAAAACAAATTCTCTAAATTGAATTGTAAATGCATTGTTGTACTATCTATCAATAAGGCTCCATCAGAACTATCGTAACAAGTTGTCTCTATTGTTTCATACAAAAAGTCTACTCCTGGTTTTGCATCTACATTAACGGAGCTTGTGGCGGTACAGCCATTTGCATCTGTTACGGTTAGTGTGTAGTTTCCTGCGCCTATCGCAAATTGATTTGGACTATTGGTCAACTCCGGAGCCCAGTCATATTGAAAAGGAGCTAGGCCCCCGTTGACTGTGGCAGTAGTGGTGCCATCTTCGTCCTCGGGACAAGTGGTAGTCGATTCAATGTTTAAAAATAATTCAGTCGATTCAAAGGAAGTAATGCTTAAGATACTATCACAATCATTCATATTGAAAAGTGTATCGTAATATAAACCGTTGCCAGAAATGACGATGCCATTGATTATTATTTGTTCGCCGAAACAGAGGTAGATACTGTCTTCTAAAAAGGCAAAGCCAGCAATTATCAAAATGGTATCTGAACTCAGGCAGCCATTGTTGGTTATTCCGGTTACTATAACTTCTGTTTCGTCATCCGTAGGATTAAGTGTTGCAGAAGGGCAGTCATCACAACTGAGTGGAGCTGAAGACTGCCAGGTGTATTGATCGAAATTATCCTCCTGTACCGTGATGGTTACTGTTTCTCCTGTGCAAACGTTGACGTCTGGTCCCAGCGATAAAATACTGGTGGGGTCAACCGTAATGTTAATGCTATCGGTCTGCTCCGTACAGCCAATTAAAGTGCGGACATAGTAGGTGCCAGAGTTAGATACGGAAATGCTTTGTTGGAAAGAAAGGTTATTCCAAAGGTAACTTTCAAAGCCAGGGCCAGCATCTAAGACAATAATGCCATTCTCACAAATTTCTAGATCTGGGCCAAGGTCTAATGGAATAAATGGAATCATATCTTCCGTTCCAACCATATTGTTGGTGTAATCACATTCCGGAATGAAATTAACCGGGAAGTCCTGTTCCAAATCAAAAGGTGGGTTCTCAGAGCCGTCATCATTTATAATGACAAATATAGGATTGTTAATGGTATTTGGAATGGTCAGGCTGAAGGTTAAACAGTCGCCTGATTGTAGCGTTTGTCCGAGCGTGCTGACAGAATCTAAAGTAGCAGAAGTATTTGTAGTTGGATTGTTTTGGTAGAAAGCAATAGGTGTTTCAGCATTCAGACCATTAGCGCCAATATTGCAGATTTCAAAAATAACTACAGTGTTAAAAATAGCATCACAGAAAGAAGTATCTAGAGTGATGGTTGCATCTGCTACCAGGTAATCCTGATCTGCGTACATGGTCAGAAAATTGTTTAGCTCAACGCTGTCTCCAACGATGTGAGACTCTTGTTGGACGGCCGGTACAGTAAGGTCATCATTGATGTTTATATTCATGTAATTGTGCTGGTTCCAAACACTTCGAGCATTCAGCCAGGGGATGAATGCAGAGCCATAGGCAGTAAGTGTGTTTTCACAGCTACAAAGAATTTCGGTTTCTCCGTCATTGTCTACATCTACGATGACTGGATATTCGATTCGGGTACCCGAGGCACAGGGAATTCCGGTTAAGGTAATACCGGTACTTCCGTCCAAAATTCTAAGTTGGGTTTCTCCCCGATAGACCACCTCTTGAGCGCCATCATTGTTAAAGTCAAAAACGGCAGAACCGGTAGAGCCGGAATTGTCATCCGTATTTAAGGTCCAGACTACATCCAGTGTTCCTCCACTCGGATTACCCGTTGGTTTTATAACTCGGTATTGTTCTTTGGTACAAACTCCAATTTCTGGAAAGCCATCTCCGTCAAAATCGGCAATGTTGGCTTGTGAAATAAAACCTTCATCGGTAGAGGAGGGGGTCTGGAATTCAGAATATAACAAGGTGTTTGTTTGAAGATCCCAAGCATAGATAATTCCAAAATTACTGTTGGTCGTGGTGACTACTGCATCCAAATCTCCATCCTTGTCAATGTCTGCCAGACTGGTAAATCCATCTTTGTCCGTACTGCCGGGTAGTGTTTTTTCCACACTCATCATACTCGCTGCCGGATTTGTAGTGTTGATGTTTACGGAGAAAACCATACCACCAGCCACTATCTCTAAGCCTGTACAATTGGCACATTCTGAATCGGGTAAAACGTCAGCAGCCACCGTTAGGGATTGCGACTGAGAGGCATTATCTCCAACCGGTTTATTACCATGGTGCTGGTTGATGCCACCTTCTACAATCAATTCTCCAGTAAGACTATTGAAAATCTGCGTACCGAGATATAACTCCGGAATACCATCACCGTTAAAATCAGCAACACTTACGGAAACAGCTTGTTGGATGTCATTGTAACCTGCCTGCGCCTCCGACATCCATTTTTCCACGTAAGTGGAACCATTGTATTCATAGCAAAGTACGCGGCGGGCTACATTGCCATTTATGAAAGGGCCAGAGCCCACATAGTTGTTATTGTCAGGATGGTCAGAGGCCATTATGAAAATTTCGGCATAACCGTTTCTATCTACATCCGCTATGGCCGGCCCATCTGCGAGGTAGTAAAAAGCGGGAGTGATTATGATCGCTTCTATGTTTCCAGTTGCACCATCTACAATTAGTAAGTTTGGATAAGCGCCCAAGGCAGGGATAGAATCACCGGTACAAGGTTTTCCAATAACCTCCGGAACGCCATCTCCATCAATGTCACCTGTAATTGGAGTGTTATAAGAACACCAGTCACCTGGTCCACTCGACTCCCATTCTATCTCTGCGGAAATCGGCGCATCGTCAAAAGTGAAAACACAGCCTTCTGGGCAACCTGTATAGTAGAAAGCATCGCAACCAGGAGTGTTACAACAGTCAGGGTCATAACAATCAATTAAACCATCTTGGTCATCGTCAATGCCGTTGTCACAAATTTCTATACAACCAGCAATGCAAATTATTTCTTCTGTTAAATTGGTATTTATAGGATTGATGATGGTGGGATTGGCAGCAAAAATACCACTATTGTAAGCGATCAGTGGATGTAAACCGTCATAAGGATTTGGAAAATCTGTAGCCGATAATTCGATGTTTTCAATATAAGCACAACTGCTATTGACTAATCCATTGCCATCTAATTTTAAAATATAAATGTCATCATCTCCTGTGCCAGCACCTTGGCTGTAAGCTGCTATGTAAAAGTAGTTGTTGGCATAAATCATTTCGATTCCGGCGTAGTTACCATCTGGATCTTTATAGCTTGCAACCATTTCAAAAGCCCCACCATAGGTTTTTGCCCAAAGTGGATTTCCATCCTTGTCAGTTTTGAGAATGAAGATTTTATCGGTGTCTGTGTCCATTCCTAGAAGAGCGTAGCCATCTGCAGTACTGGTTATTTCTAGAAATGTGATGTCATTGTTATTTGCACTTAAAGTATATTCTTTTGCCCAGCCCAATTCTCCATCTAGATTTGTTTTGCTGAGGAATACTTCGGGATTGTTTGCTTGATCGCCATCTTTGTCGCCGTGATGTGCTTGAATGATGAAGTCGTTTTCGATGAGTAAGTCTGTTTGGTATAAGCGAGCATTTTCCGTTGGTCCAGCCAAGTAGAGTCGTGACCAGATTTCGTTGCCATTCAAATCGAAGCGACTTAAGGAAGGGCGAACTTTGGTGTTGCCACCGCCGGGTAAAATCTGCTGACCGCTTAGGTAAATGTTTCCATTGTAAATTTGAGCCGCATTGAAAGTTTCGCAGGCTCCAAGATTATAGCTCTGATTCAAACCCGTGAGCGTTCCTGTATTTCTTCCTATTTGGAAAAGGTAGCCATCACAACCAAAACCCGGAGCAATATTATTACGGCTTTGGCCTGCAACTAGGAAATCTCCGCCCGCACTTATTTCCGAAAGGGCTATGTTGTTCACACTCGCTACAAAAGCAGAATGGAGTTGAACCCAAATTAAAGCATCTGTATTTGGATCATATCTAAAAACAAATCCCTGTCTTTCGTTAGCTGAATTGTAGCCCATGCCGACCCCCACAAGAAACCCATTTGAATCGACGATTAAGCCTTCCAAGATGTTTTCTCCAAAACCACTAAAAAGAAAACTTCGTTCCCAAAGTAAATTTCCAGTTTCATCAATATTAAAAATCAAAACACTGTCTTCTCGGCTACCACCAACGTAGAAATTTTGATTGTCGCCTTCCGCAATGACATATGCTTTTTCATCAAAATTATTTAGACCATAAGATTTAATGAAAGTAGCATTACATTCCTCGGTGGCTTCTACTACCGTTAGAGAAAAACAACTAGTGTCTGCACAAAAAGCATTAGAGGCAATCAAACAGACTTCAATAATTCCTGTTTGTGTAAAACTAGTGTTGTAATTGAAATCTGTTGATAGAGAATTTCCGTCTACGGTCCATTCATAAGACTGCGCATTGTTACTGGAGTTTAGGAAAACCATATTAGTTCCAACTTCAATAACCGGAGTCGAAGGATTGAACGCAGAAGCCACAGGGCAACTTACTTCAATAGTCATACTGAATTCATCACTACAATTCGGATCGTTATTGCCGACTTCCAAGCTGATGACAAATGTTCCAACGGTGTTAAAGGTCAAGCTGGCATCGGTAAACATCGAAAAAGGCTGGTTGTCAATAAACCAAGCCGCCTGATTTGCATTTGTACTGTTATTAATGAAGTTGAGCGTTTCGTCAACAATGATATTGGTTGAGCTGCTGCTAAAGTTAGCAGTGACGGGATTAGAACAAAGCTCCAAACAGGCATCAGAATCTAGTAAGGAACTTCGCACACCTTCTACGAAAAAGTGCATTCGATCAGTCTGTCCCTGGGTAAAAGCGGAGTAACAATTCCAATCGCCATAATCCATGTAGTTGATAATCATATCGGCTACATCTGATGTCAAAGGATTGTTAGGGTCAGCGGCATTTACATCGGTGCTGCAAGTATTAGGTGCATTGTCGCAAAGTGTTGCTAGTGTAGATTGATCTGGCGGCGTATCGCAAACGTGGTCACCATCAGCGAGACAATCACTATTGGTACAGCCATTTTCGAAAGTATGAAAGAGTCCCAGATAATGGCCCATCTCATGAGTGAGTAGAGTAGTGTTACCAGAGTTGCTTCCCAGCCATTGTGCTTCTAAAACGATCCCATCTTCGGGACTGCCGTGAGCGGAAGGGAAGAGTGCGTATCCTGCGATATCACAACCTTGGAAATCACTGCAAATTTCAGCGACCAGCCAGATGTTGACATAGTTTACTGGGTCCCATCGGATGAGGTCTTTTACGGCAAGGTCCTGAGTTTCCAAAGTCATATTGGTCAGCGCAGAATTCACTCGGTTGATACCTGTTGTAGCGTTGCCATTCGGATCTCTTTTGGCTAGGCAAAATTGTAAATCGGTGTTTACGCCAGTCCCTTGATCATAATACCCCTGATTGGCAAAAGCCGCGTTCAAATCGGCTAGGCCTTGCAAAGCAATAGCATCGCTGATATTCTCTGGGCCATTACTGTGAATGATATGAAAGACAACCGGAAGGGTTTCCAGTGCACGAATGTCGTTGGGGTTATAGTTTGCTAAAAAGCGATAAGCATCTTCTTCCAATCGCTGGCTTTGCTCGGCTATAGCAGGCTGCTGCTCAAATAGCAATTGTTGCGCATGGCTGTGGCCACAAAAATCAGCAGTTGTCTGAACAGTTTGTTCCTCGTTTACCTCCCAGCCTCCTAAAGGGGGAGCCGTAAGCTCGGTAATGCCGGGTTGCTCGCCCTGAGGCGAAACCAAAAGAAAAAACAAACCGATGAAGGAATAATATAATGAATTCATGTCATTGTCATTGTCATTGTCATTGTTGCTGTTGCTGTTCCCGAACTACTTCGTGGTTCATTTAAGACCCTTTGAACTATTGATTTGATGTCTGTAAATTGCCGTTGTTCTCTCCGTTTTACTACCCCAAAGGCGACGACTCGTTTTTAAGAGACTGCCCCGAGGAGGGTCTAAGAAAATATCATTCCTTATTCATCAATATAGACCTGATTGTCAGGATATTGTAATGAAAATTAGGAATACAGGTTTGGAAGAGTTAGGAACTAGTAAATTAGGATAAAGATTGCAGGCTATAATCGTGTTTTAAAGCAGGGTAGCTTAATCGATTTTTAAGAGAA
>JBLHRR010000096.1:0-21408 GCA_047626155.1 Saprospiraceae bacterium
ACAAAACATTTCAGCATAAACTCTATTATTTCTTTAGTAAGTTACCTATTCGTTTGATCCATGTTTGTCGTTAAGTCAGTGGCAAAGAAGAGATATATGGCGGGTTTTTAAAATACATCGAATTGATGTTTTGTGACAGGGTAGTTGGCTTTACTTTTGGAAGCCCGAGCTTTTTTTTTCGAGCCCCGGGCTGCGGCCCGGGGTGAATGTAGGGTCGACTCCTCCAGAGTCTTGCGGGTGCTGCGTTTGAGCGTTTGCTAAACCTTCGAGGTTTGGTAAACGTCCCTACTACACTACTACACCGCTAAAGCGCATCAGTGACTATGAAGCTTAACAACTCTTAGGTTGCTCGTGAAATGAAGTCTTAGATTAGACGGCGTGCTTACCTCGAAAGACGGTGCGCAAATTTGGGAACCAACGTTCCAAGGCCCACATAATTGGATATGGGAACAATACGATGACCCAACCTAGAATGGCATCTACGAAGAAGTGATTACCGGTTACGACGATCAAAAACGTGACGAAAATGGGGTATAGAACGGCTAGGATACGAACCCAGGTTGCCTGATGAACCAGATAGGCTACAATACCAATTAGAAGTGCATTGCCAGCATGCATAGAAGGAACGGCGGCATATTGGTTGAAGACTTTTGATTTCCAGCCCTCGTACAAGTTAATGTTACTTACTTCTAACAAAGAATCTACAAATCCTAGCTCAGGGAACATTCGTGGAGGCGCACAAGGGAATCCGATGTAGAAAAACAAGGTAACTACATTGGCAAGTATAAAGCCATTTCTAACAAAGGGGAAGTGCTCTTTCTTCTTTTGGAATAACCACACAAAGAAGATGATGGTTACCGGAATGTGTAGCTTCATGTAGGCATGATTCAATAGCTCCATCAACCATTCATTATGAATAAAAAACTGCTGAATGGGTACTTCGTAATAAATATTCCACGCTTTTTCGAGATCTACAATCCAGTAGGCATTCTCGAAAGCGGTTTCCTTATCTCCTATCGCGATCTTACGGGACCAACGTTGGAATAATAAAAAGGCAATGAATAGCAGCAACTCTCGGAAACCCGATCCTCGTTTCAAGGATGGCATCAATTTCTGCCAAGTAGTGGTGCCTTCTTCTTTGCTTTCGCTGGCGGCTCTCCAAGCGTAGAAGAGCATGATTAGAATGAGGGTAACGAGGCTGGTAAAATTCATAAAGGAGTATTAACTAATAGTTTGATCTTCTACGTATCCACAAATAAGGGGCAAATGTAGGAATTTTTGCTGGGAACTTGTCTGGCTAAGCAGGTACTATTATTCTTAATCAAGGACTTCTGATTCTGAAAGTTAGAATGAAAAAATAAACGGCATAAGCAGCATTCTAGATCACATGTTCTGACTAATGAAACTTATGTAAACTATTAACCATTTAAAACTTGATTTTTACCTATAAAATATTGTATATTTGTTACTTGAACATAATATCATATTAATAAAAACAATTCCCATGAAAAAGATCTTTAAAGCCCTCAAAGGGCTATTCGCCGGAAAGCAGAACCTCATTACTTTTGATGACAACTTGTACAAAACAAATGATGACCTCGGGTACTGTTAATCAAAGCCCAATCCATAAAAAAATCCTCATCGCTTAGCGATGGGGATTTTTTTATGGCTATTGACCTTTTAAATCTAAATGCTAACCTAAATCAAAATCAAAACCCTCTACCGTAATTCCCACGTATCGGTTTTTGATTTTGATTAGCACCAGCCCAACCCTGATTCCAATCATTGGCTTCAAAGTTTTCCTTTCGGTAAACCATAGCACCCCAACGATTAAAAACCTAGAAATCTACGACCTGGATAATGTGGTCTGCCGCAAAGGGAAAAAAGTAATCATCGATGCCATCACCATTCGGACTGAATGCATTCGGGATGTAAACATCATTGTATATTTTTTGTGTAATACTTATAGCTTCTTCTTTAGGAGGTTTTCGTAATCAACGCAATCTGTTATAATCAGCTTTTTTAAAATTTAGCAAATCCGGTATCCCATCATTAGATAACTCCTTCATCAGCACTTCTACTCCCGATATACACAATTTAGCGGAAGACCTTGTCGCAATAGCATTTTTTTGTAGCTTTACCTTTTGCTTTTTATAAAATTAACATAACTGTTCAGTGGGGTATAATTTTGCTGTGGATGGGAGGAAGGACTGAAAGCCGAAGTCTGAATAGTTACAATTAAACATAAGTATTTAATATGGAAGAGAGCGTTGGTAAATTAGAAATTTATACAGGCCAATTTATTGACTGGGCTGTAATTTTCGTACCTAAACTGATCTTAGCTAGTATCCTTTTATTCGTAGGATTTTGGTTGGTTAGAAAATTAGATACTGTTGTAGAAGCTGCAATGGAGAAGGCTGGGCTTTCTTTGGAGATGACTTCTTTTCTAAGTTCTATTGTAGAGATGGCATTGAAGTTTGTGGTGGTCTTGATTGCTGCAGGGATTTTGGGTTTTGAGATGTCTTCCCTGGTTGCGGTTTTAGCGGCGGCGGGTTTTGCCGTTGGCTTGGCTTTGCAAGGCTTTCTTGGAAATTTTGCCTCCGGGATTACCATTGTTTTCTTCAAACCTTATAAGGTAGGAGACTGGGTAGAAATATCTGAAAAGTTTGGTAGTGTAGAAAGCATCAAGATTTTCAATACAACCATTATTACTCCGGGACAAAAAACATTAATCATTCCAAATGGTCAGGTTACTGATGGCATCATCACTAATTTTTCTACTAAGGGTCACATCCGAATTGAGCTGAATGTCACTATGCCATATGCGGAAAGTTTCCCTAAGGTCAAGGCTATTATTTTGGAGGCTTTGAAAACCATCCCTGATGTCTTGCAAGATCCAGCGCCTATGGTTGGAATAGAATCTTTTGACAGTCACAATGTCATCATTGGTATTCGCCCTTTTATCAAACCTGATGATTATTGGGATGTTACTTTTAATGTGCATGAGGTGGTGAAGAAGGCGTTTAATGAGCATGGGATTCAGGTGTCTTATTCTGAAGGGATTCAGCTTGGGGAGATTGGGGGTTGACCATTAGCACCGGACTGAGGCTCGGGGCTAATGGTGGGACTCCGAATTAGATAAAGAGGTTCTTGGTCATATTTAGTGGATTTGGAATAAGGGTAGATGAGGGCGGATAAGGGTTGATCAGCCCTGATCTACCCACTAGTATATGACGGAGTACCTATAAAGATTATTACCTTAGAGAAAACAAACGAAAACTATGGCCCCTACTCCATCTGAAAAAAATCCTTCTTCGCCGATTGGCTTGAAAAACTACAACAGGAAAGCTGGCAGCTGGAATTGCTAATTTCCGGGTTTGCATTGTTTGGTATTCAAAAAAGTCGTGGTCTTATATTTGCCTTTCAAGAGTGCCTCTATTTTGAATATATGAGTCCGATCTTAAAAATTTCCCTCAGGGTATTCGAGGTTGGCTGGAAAATTTTCTTTTTCAATTTATTGATTCATGTTATTTTCAGAGGACTGTGGTTACACTGAAGGAGCGACGTACAAGAAGATAAAACTAGTGCAATTTATTCACGAATCAAGCGCACTAATTAACCAATCCACCAATCCACTACTTAGCTAAACCCCTCTCACTACATCCAAGGCTTTTGTTTTCTGTTCAAAAAGTGGCCATAGATTAGAGCGATCTACTGCGTTCATATAGTCTATGATTTCTTGGAAGGCTCTTTTTACGCTTAGAGGTGTTTCCTCATTAATTGCATTTAGTATTTGTATTGTTACTTCTTCCTTTCTTTCTTTTGACAAAATTTGAATATTGTAGTAATTCGGCCTTTCCAATATATTTATATACAAACCCTCCGCTTCTATCATCTCCATTTCGAGGCATTCCTGATATAGATTCATTACTTCTCCTATGTTTAAAACGGAAATAGTTGGTGCTATCTTAAATTTGATATGTGGTAGCTCTCGAATCTTTGCTCTATTCTTAACAATAGTTTCCCATTCCATATCTTTGCGAATGTATTCTCCCAATTCTCCTGAAGCATCTATACTTGCCAAGACCTCTACTTCTGGAAAATGCTTCCATAGTTCGAGGACTTTATAATTTTTAAATTCGAGTTTGGAGAAATTGGTATTGTAGCGTAGGCGTGCTTTGGTAGCCTTGTTTTGAATCAGCCATTCCAAGAGAATGTAGTGTTCTTCCGTCACCAACGGCTCCCCACCAGCGAAGTAGAACTCTTCCGCTTGCAACAAAGCTTTTCCGGTTTTGGCAATAAAGTCGTTTACATCTTGGATATTTTTGATGATTGCTTTTTCACCGATATTCGTACCCAGGGCTTTGGCATCATTGAACCATTTGGAGGACGCTCCGTGATAGCAAGTACGGCAGCGGAAGTTGCAAACATTAGAAAAACGAATGTCAAAGTAAACGGGGAGTTGAGGTTTATCAGTTAGAATTATGTGTTGAAATTTTTCATTGGTTTCCATCCGTATGCTTTTCCCTCCAGTAGCTTCGAGTTTGTGACAGACGGCACAACGGGGGTCCGTTTCTCCTTTGAGGAATTTTTCGCGTAATTTATTAATAGACTCCCCTTCCCATATTTCTTCCAGGCTTTGGGTATTGATATTTCCGAACGGGATATTGGCTACGCAGCAGGCTTTGGCGATGCCGTCGTTGGAGATGTGGAGGTGGACGAAGGGACTGAGGCAGGTGGGTGACAATGTATTGGGTTATGGGTTTTATTAGGTTTGTGTTTTATGCTGTAAAGATAGGTGCTTGTTTTGTTTTTTGAGGTGGGGAGCTGCGTATTTTTGTTACTTTTATAGTTCAAAAATAATACATGTTTCCACTCTCTAATATAGTTAACTATTTCCGCTCTTGTTATCAGGTAGATTTCAAAGCCATTACTATTCTCAATTTCTTTGGGAATAAAGTAGCAGATCAGTTGATCTTGGAGACCGCGGAATTGTTGAATGGGAAGTTGTTGCAGTATCCCGTAGATTCTGTATGGGGAGCGGAAATGGAAAAAAACCTGGCGCTTCACTCTCAAGAAAAAGCTTTGTATTGTTGTGCGTTTTTTCTTTCTGGAAAAATGAATATCATTGGAAAAGCAAGGAAGGTGTTTACGCCTCTTTACATTTATCCTGTAGATTTATTGGTTGAGCACGAAGTGTATTACCTCGAATTGGATGTAGAGAATGTGGTTATCAATCCTGTCTTTATTGATTTCATTCGTAGCCAACCAGGTGGTGCAGACCTCACTTATGACGCCCTAGCCGAAGCCCTACCAAAAGGACATATTCAATTTGATGAAATGCATCAGATTGAAACCGTGTTATCCCAATTGATTCCAAACTTAGACATTTCAAAATTGGATGACTTTCCGGATTTGATGAACAGGGAAGAGTTAGAGAAGATTTCTAAGAAACGAAACGTAGGTACCAAATTATCTTTATTGCCAGCCATCGGAGTCGGCTTAATACAAAAACCTACTGGCTCACGCGGGATTTTGAATGAACTCGAAAAAATGGCAGATGACGACGATTTTTCGGCTATTATTTCAGATTTATTTACGGATTCAAAACAACTAATAAACCAAGGCAAAGCTCAACCTATATTAAGCCCAGTAACACTCAATGAAAGTCAGGAAGGGGTGTTGGATTCTTGTGACAAACATCGTATTTCAATGGTGGTTGGTCCTCCGGGCACTGGTAAATCTTTCACGACGGCGGCATTGGCAATCAACTTAATCAGTCAAGGGAAATCAGTCCTGATCGCTTCCAAAAACAACCAGGCTGGAAATGTAATTGCTCATAAAATAGAAAAGGATTTTGGGCTAAAAAACATAACCATAAGAACTTCAAAACGAGGTTACCTCAATACCTTGCAAAGAAGACTGGATGATATTCTTCACAATTATTCCGGTAGAACAAAGGAGTTTAGTGAGATAAAGAAACTGAGAGTTGCACTTCAAAAACTAGAGAAAGAAATCATTCAGCGTGAAAATATTCTACGTTCCAGAACAGCCGATGAAGTTGAATGGGGACAATTTTTCCATGATTTCCAAGGTAGCTTTTTTCAACAATTTAAAAAAAGTCTGATCACTTACCGCGTTAATTCCAGGATTGGCTTTTGGACTTTAACAAAAGGCTTGGACACATTAGTCGCTCGTTTAGAAAAGGCAACCAAGCTTCTTATTCGAGCAAATTTTGATTATCAATTATATAGTGCGCTACGTAACGATCGCATTCATCTCACCAAGCTCCTACACGCATTACAATCAGACACCGGCAATTTAATGCAGGAACAATTTACAAAACTAAATTTCAAATTCATTCTTCATGCATTACCCATTTGGACCGTTAATTCGATGGACGTATACCAAACATTACCGCTGATCAAAGAGCTGTTTGATGTAGTCATTATTGATGAAGCAACGCAATGTGATATTGCCAGTTCATTACCTTTATTACAGCGAGCGAAGAAGGCGGTGATTGTAGGTGACCCAAAACAACTTCGACATATTTCATTTTTATCAAAAAAGCAGCAAAGCTATTTTGCGAAAAAGCACCAAATAGATGAGCAACTGGGGCACAAAATAAACTATAGAAAAAGTAGCTTACTAGATCTAGTTTCCGCCGTCATACCGAGCCAGGAGCAAGTTCATTTTTTAAATGAGCATTACAGAAGCATGCCTGATATTATCGATTTCAGCAACCGTCATTTTTACAATAGTAAACTCAGTATAATGACCGCTACTCCTACGACCTTAAAAGAAAAGAATGTTTTCTTACATCAAACAAATGGAACTCGAAACAGCAAAGGTCAAAATGAAACAGAGATAGAAGCCATCATTGAAAAAGTACGACAGCTTATCGATTATGAAGCAGATTTAAATAAAAACCTTTGTCAAAGTATAGGTATTCTTTCTCCTTTCCGAGCGCAGGTCACCTTATTAAAAAATAGAATCCGAAAAGTCACTAGTGCAAGAGACATGACCAGACATCAGATATTAATTGGAACACCTTTTCATTTCCAAGGAGAAGAACGCGATGTAATGTTAATCTCTTTTGTACTCGATGACAACAGCCACCCTTCTAGTTTTATATATTTGAATCGCCCCGATGTTTTTAATGTCAGCATCACCAGAGCACGCTCTTTGCAACATGTATTTAGCTCTGTATCATTGGACAATTTAAAACCTGATCGTCTTTTTACTAATTACATTCACGAAGCTTTAAAAGACCCTGTAAGCGATTCTGATATTTCAACCTACCATGAAGAAGATGATTTCATGGAAGAAGTAGTTTCATTGTTAGAAAAATGGAATGTAGATCACATTTATAAATCATATCCTATTGCAGGAATGGAGATTGACATTGTGGTCGTACATGAAGAAAAGACATTTTGTATAGATTTGATTGGCTTTCCAGGTGATTACGTAGAGGCCTTCCCCATGAACCAATGGAGCATGTTGGGCCGGATTGGAGTAGCGGCTTTTTCCCTACCGTATTCTTCTTGGTATATCAATGGTAAATCTACTAAAAAAGCTTTGCAGCAGTTTATCTTTGGACGAAAAGGAAAGAAACAGCAGTTATGAATAATCACTGCTTAGTATTACACTAAAAATAATTTCCCGATTCCTTTCGTGGAAACAATTATATAAATCACTCTCCCTGTGGTCGTTTTGATTTACATAATCGTTTCCAAATCGGGATTTAATTTTTCGTTGTTACTTAGCATCTCCATCATCCAAAAAATCATCCGTAAAATGACCCCGCCTTTTCTCTTGTTTAAACTTCCCTTCATTGTAGGTCTTAGAATCTCCTTTCGGGATTGACAAATTGCTCCAGTCCTCCCCTTTTACCATTTTTCCCAAAAACACAATTTGTCCAATATGATAGGCATAATGTGCGAGTTGACGGTTAATCGCCTCTACAATAGTGTGTCCTTGATTTCGGATGTAAACGAGTTGTTGGAAGTTCTCTTCATCCACCGAAGCGATGGCTTTAAACAAACAGGCCCAACCTTCCTCCCAACGTTGTAGTAATTGTGCTTTAGTTTTGATCAAGTCCTCAAATTCCTGGTCTCTATTCCGCCACTCTTTTTCGCCATCAGTAGTGAGGAAGTCCGTCCAACGGGAAAGCATATTTCCTGTGATGTGATTGACGATAACCGCTATCGAGTTGCTCTCTGCATTGTATTGCCAAAGGAGTTCTTCTTCAGTCAGCTGAGCGAAAGTTTTGTCTCCAAGCATCTTGTAATAATCAAATTGTTTTTTGACGGATTCTAGATAATTGGATTCCATTTTGATTTAAATTTAATTTTTTTCAACTTCAATCGTAACTTCAATTCCCTTAGTTTGCGAACTGAGCGATTTCCATTTCCATTTAAATTTTGATTTAAACCTTATTGCCCCAGAACCACAAGCACCTCCTTCTCATCTCCACACCTCACCTCCACGAAATATAGCCCCGCCATTAGCTTTGATCCAATTTCCAAAAAACCTCTTCTGGAATTCAACTCATAATACAACAACTCTTTCCCGAGCGCATCAAAAACACGAACTTCCGCTTCCGCTAATGACCCAAAATTATATTCCAATAGAAAATCTCCTCTGAATGGATTTGGAAAAGTCTTCACATTTAAGGTGTGTGTCCCTGCTGTTATGACCGACTCATCCCAGGCGCGGAAAAAATCTATAGCGGCCTCATCATAGGAGTTATTAAAATTGCCACTTTGCGCTTCAAAGATAAAACGCATCTCTTTAGACGTTGTGATGAAATCGTGTACTTGGTATTCTGTCATTTTCCAGCTTGGATAATCCACCGTATCTCCTCTCCATTGTTCCACCAGAACGGTATCAATTCCGTTGTACATTTTAAAATCCAACTGACCTCCACCATCTTGTAAGGACGTTAAAAAAGGGCCACGCAAACTCGTCAACCAATGAAAGAAAGATACTTTAGGATTGCGCCAGGTGGACATGTCAATTGGTGGGGAAGTGATCCGGGTAAAACCTATAAGTGACGTTTCGCGAACGCCTTCTTCACCATTCCCAGTCAACAAGGCATAGTTGCCAAGGTCTTCAGGTACGTCTATTGAAGGAGACAAATATTGAGACGGAACACTATTGCTGTAAAAGATACTCCCGATCGGCCTTTCCCGAACCCAGGCACCCTGTTCTGTATCTTCACTGACTTCCCAACCCAATGGCAATAGGAAATCATCTTCATAACCTTGTTCTAATTCAAGGTCCAAAGAACCCGATGTAAGGCTAATGTTATCCTTCATCGTTGTTGTATGTGACCAATGGCCTGCGACTACCTCATATTCATCCGGATAAAAATCCGCTACCGTATAATTGCCATCTACATCAGTTGTGACTTCATACAAATAAAAATCATTTTCAAAACGCAAGGACGCAGCTGGAATACCCGCTCCGGTACTCGTATCAGTTACCCGACCACTAAATGTAAAGGACACCGCAGGGTCAAGAGCGACATCTAATGTAGCGGTCTCGCCATTTGTCATTTCTATTGTTACCGTTTTATCTTCATAAAATTTTTCATGGAAATAAACTTCGTAATTACCTGCTCCGGCAAGTCCAGTTTTGTAATTTCCAAAAGCATCTGTTGTTGTTTTTCGGTTTGTAACCAATAGCTCGATTTCGACATTATTTAAAGCGGCACTAGTAACCGCATCTGTAACTTTCCCAATCAGGTAAGAGGCTCTAACATAGTTCGGAGACAAAACATACAAACCCGTTTGTCGATCTGTGGCTAAAATGTTTCCGGAAGGTAAAAAGGGATAAGCCCCCCAACAACCAAAGAAACCAGTCCCTTCCGTTTCATAGGTATCATAGTTTCCGACTTCAATCAGATTGTCTGGATTTTGTGCATCTACCACCACTACCCCATCTGTGTAATGTGAAATAACCAGATAATCATTCAATACGTGTACATTATGTGGGATTGTCGCTTCTCCAATAGAAGCCTCTGAAAAAAAACGATCTAAAAATTTAATGTCGCTAAAGTCACTAATGTCATAAGAAGTGGTTGAAGCAAAGGAACGTTCATCGGTTGTAAAAATAGTGTTAGAATCATCAGAAAGCCATGCATTGTGGGTAAAGTTAGAAGGAGTTTCCCGCGAGCCCAGCAAAATGGTATTCCCTTTATCCGATACATCGTATACCCCCAGCTGTCCCGCACTAATTTCAGAAGCATACATAATGTTGTCTCGCACATAAATGTCATGCGCATATTCCGGCGGACCATAGTCTATAAACGAAGGCATCCCCGGTGTGGTAAAAGCATCAAAGTAAATGGTTTGTCCTCCATCCAAATTGGTTCCGCATAAGTAGCCATAACCAAATTCATCAATAAAAATATTATGCGCCGATTGAAAAGTAGAGTCCGGTATGTCATTCCAAAAGAAGAAAGGCATCGAGTTCGGTAAGTCTGACAGATCCATGACAAGCAGTCCATCAGGACAGTTGTCACAAACGGAATAGCCCGTTGTTCCCCAGGTTTTCATATCTCTCCAAGTCGTTTCTTCTCCTTCTACAAAAAACAATTCTACCGGATTTGCTGCATCTTCTAGTGATACCACCGATACGCCAGACTGCGTTCCCACCAGGGCATACTCCGTTCCATCAGGGCTGACATAACCCCAGATATCATTCACATTTTGCTCATAGTCAAGGTTGCCGACAAAGTCCATATTGAGCTGTGCAAATAGCGCAAACGGAAGGCCTAGCAAGAGGGTGAAAAAGAGCTTTCTAAAAGGAACCGTAAAAATCGGAAGTATTCTAAAGGAAGGTTTAGATAACATTGCATTCATAGTTTGATGATCTAGTGAACCAAAAAACGAAAGATGCGAAATATTAGTGGCGCTGGCAAGTGGATTAATGGGTTTGGGTAAGATGGGGACAAACTCGAAATGGAAACGGTGCTATGAAATTAGGTTTACTAAACTTCCCTGTACGGTAGGGAAAAGTTTAGTAAACCTTAATTTAGAAAAAGCCCTCGCGACCTTATCCTAGAGGGTCCCCTCGCGCGTACTTGGCTATGCGGTTGCTCACACAGAGGTCGCAGAGAACACAGAGCGAGACGCGAATTTTTGTAGTGCTTAACTAAGAAATTGAGTTTAACTTAATTCTCTTCTTAGTCTCTCGGCAGCCACCATCCCAACCAAGCTCCAATCAATCCCCAGGAAACCACGGTATCGATTAGGTAAGGAATAGAGTTGTTCTTAAACCAAATAGTATCCAAATAACTGATGGTCAAATAGCCAATGGCTCCGATCATGAGAGAGGTGATAAGGGCCGTTTTCATATCCAGGTCGCGCATACGCATTAGTACCCAGCAAAGGAAAAACACAGCAAGCACATCGATGATAAATCCACGGATGAGGTTTATACCAAAGGTAGCTTCGTAGCTTTTGTGGTAAGAGACCATGGCCCAAGGTTTCCCGGTTTGGTTGGCCATCTGAGCGTTCATTTCTTCTTCCGAGGCATCCAATGGGGCGCGGGGTACGAAGTAAGTACCATCTTCAGTGAGGTGTTTGCTTATGTCAGCGATGAGGGCATCTTGGTTGGGGGTATGCTGCATCATGGATGCATGAATATTACCTGGTCCCCAAGAAGCGAATTGCCACATAAAAAGGATGAGTCCGCCAACGAGGGCGCCGATTAGTTGTTTTTTCATAATAAGTTGTTTTGATGTTTTGTGAAGGTAATAAATTTATTTTTATTAAAAAACATCAACAAAAAACCCCGACCACAAAGCTGTGACCGGGGTTGTACTATATAATATTGGGAAAAAATTTTACGCCTGATCTATTTAGCAGATCTGACTTTTTCTTTGGATATAAATTTCTAAAAGTTGGTACTTAGTATTAATGACTCCTACTAATTAGGCAGCCATTAATACCGTACCTATTTATGATGCGAACGAACATCCGAGCTCAGCTCTTTGTCCCTCCAAATTGATTTAGAACTTTGAAGTCAAGCCCAGGTTGATTAATGATGCGCCGTATCCGATTTCTCCAAAAACACCGAAGTGTTTGGTCATCATATATTTCACACCTACATAGCCAGAATACTTCATGCCATCATTGGTTCCTTCTTCGATCATGATGCCTTCAACGCGATCAACAGTTGGATCTAATTTCTGAACATCGGAAACATGGTAGCTAATCATGGCACCTCCATAAAAATCCGTGCGCGCTCTGTTAAAGTGTCCTTCTAAACGAGCACCAATAAGGTAAAAATCGTTACGAACAACCGCTACATCCGTTGGGATTTCATCAGCAATATTCTCCTGAGACTGGTAGCCATTGGTAGAAGAGAAGCCAGCATAAGCACCTACGGAAACGTATTGTTTGATTCTGTAGTTCATCATGAAACTCATTGGAATAATTCTAGACTTACTATTTTGGGAAACAAAGGTTGAAAGCAATCCAACACCAACAGCAAATTCAACATCGCCTTTTTTAAATTCGACTTCTTCTGTCGTTACGTTTTGTGCGAAAGCAGTTTGTGTTGTAAATAAAGCAACAAGACAAAGGGTGATAATAGGAAGTAGATTTTTCATGATATTAAATTTTGTATAAAGTTAGTTAACAACAAAAAATTAACTTAGATCGCTGCCATCATTTAGTTAAAACAAATCGACTATAAGGAGAGTGCTTTAGCTAAATGATGGAGTGTACAGTGGTCTAAATTATTTTTTGTGTCATAATAAAATAGGGTTTCGTTTTGAATTAAGGCGACCTGGTTTAGGGGTCAACTTTTAGCACAAGACAAAGTAGTATTACTACCAGGCACTTGTGTAACTGATTGAAAATTAATAATTTAAGTTAGATATTGAATATTCTAGCAGGCAGTTGCTAGAGAGATTTCTGTTGTAGTAATAGCTTCTTCTGGTATTACTTTATCAACAGGGGTAGTTTTAGTTTCTGTTTCGTTTAGCGAGTTGTAAGGACATCCATATCCTCTTGCACATGAAGAAAATAATACTAATCCTAGAGCTACGATGACGATTGCTTGTAAACTTTTCATGGTTGTCGTTTTTTTGTTTTGAAAAAAAAAATAATCGTTAAGTGTAAAAGGATTTGGTATCTATATATGTGCTTTTAAAAGTTTGAAAAAAAATGAAATCGTAATATAAAGGTAGAATGCTTATATAATGTTGGGATGAAGAAAAAGTAACTTTTTTGTTAACTAATTAATATCGCTTCTTTACTATATTATAGTCTCTTTAAGAACAAAACGCTGCAAGGGATTCAGACTTTAATATTTAATTCTTCGAAATACTTCTATTAAGTTTAACAATACTTCTACTAACTCAGAAAAAATAAATTGCTCAATGTCTTTCATTGCTGCACTCCCTACTAAGACCCTTATTTGTAGCGTTACCCCTACTCGAAAGTGAATTAATTTATGGCTACCCGAATAATTGCAAACGGGCCGACCAAAGCGGATTCTGAAACTTGAGAATTATGAAGATTTAAAGCGACCTGATGTGGTAAAAGTTGGTACTTATATTTCGTTTTTAAGTTCGAAGCGAAAGGAGATTTTTTTAGTTTTAGCTCTTTTTGTTTAGCTTTTTTTGTCTGAAAAAGTTTTTTTAAGACTTTCTTAACCATATAAAGGTTTTTCAATATGGATTATTATGTGACCGTGCATTTTTATTTAAAATAATTTGAGTGCGTGACGAATTCCCTGCTTTTGGATTCCTGAAATATGTCACACACTCAAATCGTATTTATGGATGACGATGGTACAGAATGGTCTTCTTCCAACCCGGACAACCTCGCCAGCTCAAACTGGTTAAAAATAAACGAATCGGTAATTGGGGAGCGCTCTGGTGAATTTCACGTTACAATACAAGCCGATTTTAGCTGCTCGCTTACCAATGCAGACGGGGAAGGCAGAGGCTATGGCAGAAGTTTTACCATGACTTTTGTCAATCAGTAGTTTTGAAATGGTAGATGAGGTAGATTACGGAGTATCAGGCCCGCCCGTTCTGCTACGGAATGGCTTCTCTAAATTCGCGAAACCAGCGCGATAGTGGGAATCCTCATCTGCCCATTTGGCCTAATCCACCTCATCTACCTTATAAAAAAAAAATTCTCAAAAGAACCAAAAAAAATAAATCCCATCTTTTTGATTTTTGTCAAAACAAAATATATCTTTGCGACGCTTAAAAACGGAACTTTATTTTAGAGCGTCGCGTATAAGTAATTTCAGTAGGAGGAGTGGGAGAGTGGCTTAATCCACCAGTTTGCTAAACTGACGTACGGGCAACTGTACCGGGGGTTCGAATCCCCCCTCCTCCGCAACAATGACGTATAAAGGTTCATCCTTTATGCGTCATTTGTTTTTGAAGTCTGTCTTTTCCCTCCTACACCCCAAGTCTTAATGGAAGCCATAGCCGCAGACACCTTTTAATGAGCCTCCTCCTTTAACACGAAACTCATGAAAAAGTCCTTCTCTATAATACTGCTTCTCGCTTTAGGACTCCTTTTTTCTAACTGTCAACAGAAAAATAACACCAGCCTACGCATCGCTACCGCTGCCAACATGCAATTTGTTATCAAACAACTGACTGCCGCTTTTACTAAAAAAACAAATGTCCCCTGCGAAGTTATCATTGGTTCCTCTGGCAAACTGACTGCTCAGATAAAAGAAGGCGCACCTTATGACCTCTTCCTCTCCGCAGATATGAAATATCCATTTATGCTCCATCAAAATGGTCTCTCCAAAACAACTCCGAAAATTCTAGCTTACGGACAACTGATCCTTTGGAGCCAAAAGCAAAGCATTACTTTGGGCACCTTGAAGCAGCCTTTTATAAAGCACATCGCCATTGCCAATCCTAAAGTCGCTCCCTATGGCGTTGCGAGTATGGAGGTTCTACAGAATTTTGGTATTTTTGGGCAACTGAAAGAAAAGCTGGTTTATGGGGAAAGTATTGCTCAGGTCAATCAGTTTGTATACGCCGGAGTGGCAGAGGTCGGATTTACAGCATTATCTGTTGTACGCAGCTTAACGCCAAACGAACGTGGGTACTGGGTTGCTATTCCGGACAGTCTTCATCAACCTATAGAACAAGGAATTGTATTGTTAGAAAATAATAGAAATTTGGATAAAGAAGCGAGGCAATTTTATGACTTTTTATTTTCGGAAGAAGGAACCGCTATTTTGGAGGCAGAAGGATATATTAAATAGAGGACAAACAAAATATGAACCATAACCCCATCATACTAAGCCTCCAACTTGCCGGAATAACAACACTTTTCCTACTATTCCTTTCCATCCCTCTCTCCTATTGGTTGGCACATACAAAATCAAAACTAAAACCGATTATAGAAACCTTAGTCAGTATGCCGCTGGTGCTTCCTCCAACGGTTCTAGGTTTTTATTTACTAATCGCTTTCAGCCCTTCTAATGCCTTCGGAGCCTGGCTGGATCAATACATTGGCCTACGACTCGTATTCTCTTTTGAAGGCTTAGTACTGGCCTCCATATTATACAGTCTGCCCTTTATGGTACATCCGATCCAAGCGGGGTTTTCTAACCTGTCCCCCTCTTTGCGAGAAGCAGCTTATGTATTAGGGAAATCGAAAATAGAGACCTTGCGTAAAGTGCTATTGCCAAATATAAGAACCTCTTTGCTGACCGGAATCGTCTTGTCTTTTGCACATACCATTGGAGAATTTGGGCTAGTGCTAATGATCGGTGGTAACATTCCAGGACAAACCAGAGTCTCTTCCATCGCCATTTATGATGAGGTAGAATCTTTGAATTACGCGGCGGCAAATAACTACTCCCTTATTCTATTTGGCCTTACCTTTTCCATCTTACTATTAGTCTACCTCGTGAATGGCGGCTACCTAAAATCGTTTTCCAAATGATAGCGATTGACATACATAAAAAGCTATCGGCAGCTACCGGAGAGATGCTACTAGAGGTGAATACACAAATTCCATCCGGGCAATTACTCACCCTCTACGGGAAATCCGGTGCTGGTAAAACAACGCTCTTACGAATCTTAGCCGGACTCACTGAAGCAGATAAAGGGCAAATCACAATAGACGGAGTTACCTGGCTCGACACCAATAAAAAGATAAAGCTTCCACCCCAACAAAGAAACATAGGTTTCGTTTTCCAGGACTATGCCCTCTTTCCCAATATGACGGTTCAGGAAAACCTAAGCTTTGCGCTAAAAAAAGAACAGTCTTCAAGCATTATCAAAGAACTCATCGAACTCATCGAACTAGGAGACCTTCGAAAACAAAAACCCAAGACATTATCAGGGGGGCAAAAACAACGAGTGGCCCTGGCCCGCGCCTTGGTTCAGCAACCTAAGTTGTTGCTACTCGACGAGCCGCTCTCTGCTATTGACAGCGAAATGCGTAACAAGCTGCAGACGTACTTACTAAAAGTGCAGCAGACTTATGATTTAACAACCATACTGGTAAGTCATGATGAATCAGAAATTCGAAAAATGTCTACAGCTATTTTAATTTTGGATCAAGGCAAAATAATACAGCAGGGAAAGGTGGAGGATCTCTTTCCTTCAACAAAGACAACGCTAAACGGTCAAATCCTTTCGATGGAGCAGAGAGTAAATAATTGTAAAATTATTGTTGAAATAGGGAGGAATAAAGTTGAGGTTATGGTGAATAGTGAAAAAGCCAAAGGGCTTGAAATTGGCGGACAGATGGAAGTAGAAGTGAGTATTGTACTCTGAAAATAATTGGGGAAGTTCACTCAACAATATATCTAAACTAAAAACATAACAACATAAGAACCTCGTGCTTAATGCTTTGCGCTCTTTTCGAGCTTTGCGCTAACCAAAAAAACAAGAGCCCCAATAATTAAAAACCTAGCTCTAATCAACAGCTCTCTAACAATTCTTCTAGTTCGCGCTGACCTGTAAACACAGTCATTATCGTCACTCGCAACCAAACCACTCCATCCAAATTCGTCTGTACAATATAGAAATCTCCCTTTTCTAAAATCCTTGTTCTGATTGCCGTATTCAGCTCATTCAATTCCGTCAAAGACAATCCTGACTTCACCTTTCTAAAGCAAACAATGTTGGAATCTGGACTCACCGCAATTTCAAAATTAGACCTTGCTTCAATCATTTTTGCGAAAGCCTTAGCCATATCGTAAAGTTGATTTACAAAGTCAGAAAAGACGACTTCGCCATACATTTTCCAAAGCACGAAAAATTTGATACTCATCATTTCCTTGGTACATTCAAAGGTTCGTTTTGCAAGATTGTACCAATCTTCATCTTCCGAAGCAGACCAAAGATATTGCGCCTTCTGACTAAACGTAGCGTAAGATGCTGATTTTTTTTTGTATAAAAGGAAAGTCATAATCCCTGGCGTCATCAACATTTTATGACCGTCAATAACTATGGAGTCGGCGACTTCAGCACCACTCATCAGCGATTTATATTTTTCTGAAAAGACAACGGCACCTCCATGAGAAGCATCTACATGAAACCATAAACCCTTCTCCTTGCAAAACGCAGCAATCGCCTCCAAATCATCATATATTCCTGTAGAAGTAGAAGGAGCCGAACCTACAACAGCTATGATTTTAATTCCAGCAGCTATTGCTTTCTCATAGCATTCCTCCAATAATTCCGTCCGCATTTTAAACTGCTCATCTACTGGAACCTTGACAACTCCCTGAGCTCCAAGACCCATAATCCGAACGGCACGATCTACACAGTAATGCGCCTCTGAAGAAACCATAATTCCCAGTTGCTCTTCTGACCCTTCTACCCAAACGTCTTTTTCTGACATATTTTGACGCGCAGAAAGTAAGGCCGTCAGATTAGCCAAAGTGCCACCAGAAGTTAAAACGCCATCTCCCTTTTCATCAAAACCTACTTTTTCTAACAATAAATCGACAACAATCTTTTCTATCGCTGTTGCAGCCGATCCCATTTCATAAACCGCCATTCCATTATTCAACACGCCACTTAACAAATGTGCTAATGCAGACACCGGAGCAGTGGGTACCACCTGATGGCCAATGTACTTCGGATGATGTACGTGAATAGATTTTTGTAGAACGTCTTTAAAGAAAGGCGTTGGCGAATTGGTGTCGAATTGATAGTTTTGCCAATAAGCCAATTGATCATTTGGCTCATGCCACTCATTTACGGAAGTCTTTTGTTGAGAACTATTTTCCAGGTGATCGGCGATGAGGTCAATGAGTTCGTGTCCCTGTGCTCTGAAGGCTTTAGGGTCGTAGGCTGATTTTAGATTTTCGGTCATAAGTCTAAGTCGGGTAAAAGGGTGAATCAGGGCTTCCCACTAAGGTACGTATCGTCTCAAAATAGCTTTATAGTAAAGGATTATAAATTGGCGCGAACTAAGCGAACCCTGATCCGCCCTGGTCTACCATCATCCACCCTCTAACGTTACGGCTTAATCCACTTCTTCGGCTTCTTTCTAAAATCTTTTGATTTCGCATTTTTATTCTGCTTTTTTTCATCTACAGAAGCCTCTTCTGTCTTTTCTGCTCCGTCTAACATTTTGAAGATGTAATCCACATCGCGCTGTTTCAATTCCTTCCAATCTCCTACTTTCATATCCCCCAATTTGATGTTCATAATACGAACTCGTTTCAGGGTAGCCACCTCATATTCAAGATGCTCGCACATTCGGCGTATTTGTCGGTTTAGCCCCTGCGTCAGCACAATCCTAAATGTATAATCATTAATGTATTGGACCTTGCATCGCTTAGTTACCGTTTCCAAAATAGGAACGCCATTGCTCATTTTTTCAATAAACATAGGCGTCAACCTTTGTCTGACACGGACGATGTATTCTTTCTCATTCTGATTCCCGGCCCGTAATATCTTGTTGACGACGTCTCCGTCATTGGTCAGTAAAATCAAACCTTGAGAAGCTTTGTCCAATCGTCCAATTGGAAATAGCCGTTCCTCATGACCGATAAAGTCAACTATGTTTTTACGTTCCTTTTTATCCGTGGTGCAAACAATCCCGATGGGTTTATTGAAAGCAATATAGATGGGCTCTGGCTTTTCATCCAGCGGCTTTCCGTCTATGCAAACTTCATCGCCCTTCGAAACTCGGTTGCCTAATTTAGTAGCCTCTCCGTTGAGGGTCACCCGGCCATCTTTGATCCATTGATCCGCTTCCCGTCGGGAACAAATCCCAGTGGCGCTGATGAATTTATTGAGGGAAATAGAATTGTCGTTTTTCTCTTGCACGTTTGAATGTTTTTATTGGGACGAAGATACGTTTTTACGCTCAAGGTTACCTTAAACATTAAGTAAACTTTCGAAGTTTACTTAATATACAATTGCATTCACCTCGTGAATGCAGCTTGAAGCCCTTAGACGAAGTAGGGTAAGCAAAAAAAGACCAGTTCCGAACATTTGCACACATTACCACACCTTCATCCTCAAAAATACGTATATTAAATTATCAATCTATAGAACAACAATGGCTTTTATGAATATACCGCTACCAAAACTAGCAATACTACCTATAGTCCTTCTGATAATCAATTCATTAGGTGCCCAAAACACTTGTGATCACCACGAGCATACGGAGCAATTCAGTCCAGGCGACCGAATTGGGTTTGTGGAAAACAAAGGGCAATGGCAAGATCCCTTTCAATTCAAAGCGAATATTGGCGGCCTTAACACCCTCTTCCTCGAAGACAATTCCTTCACCTACCTATTTCATGATGAAAATCAAATGCAAGGCCTACACGATGCCTATTACCAAACTGATTTTAAAAGCTATTTCGTAGATGCGCATTCCTATAAAGTTCATTTTTTAGGGGCTAATGATTCCGTATTAAAAGGACAGGAAAAAAGACAAACGCAACTCAATTTCTTCCAGGGGAATGATCAATCGAAGTGGGTCAGTAATGCTGCTGTTTTTGATAAAATCAGATACGAAAATTTATACGACCATATCCATCTCGACGCTTACAGCAAAGGCTCTGATTTTAAGTACGACTTCATTGTGGAGCCCTCTGGAGATCCCAGTCAAATTCGTTTGCAATATGAAAGCGCGGATGGTTTGGAGATTCAAGATGGAAAATTAGTAGTGACCACTTCTGTAAATGTCATTCAAGAATTAGCACCTTATGCTTGGCAAGTAATTGATGGAAAAGAAATACAAGTGCCTTGCCAATACAAGATCAACAGCAATACCGTTACATTTCATTTTCCGCAAGGATACAACACTGACTTGCCTTTAGTCATAGACCCCGTGGTACTGGCCGCTACCCTATCCGGCTCTACGCTCAACAAAAACTTCGGACATACTGCCACCTTCGACAATGCTGGAAATATCTATGCCGGAGGGATTTCTTTTGGTGCTGGTTATCCGACTAACAGTGGTTCCTTCCAAACGGACTTTGCAGGAGGCGAACGCGATATCTGCGTCAGCAAATACAACCCAACTGGAACACAAATGTTATATGCCACTTATATCGGTGGTGCCGGCGATGACTTTCCACATAGTATGGTTACTGATTTTAGTGGCCAATTGTACATCTATGGAAGTTCTACCTCCATCAACTATCCAACCACCAGCAATGCAGTACAGCCTCAACATGGCGGCCTTTCAGATATCATCGTTTCTAAATTAAATACCGATGGCAGCCAATTAGTCGGCTCCACCTATCTTGGCGGCACTGATGTAGATGGAGTCAATCAAAGTACTTATTTCGGAAATTATGGGGATGACTTCCGTGGAGAAATCATCGTGGACGCTCAGGGAAATGCCTACGTCAGCTCTCACTGTTCTTCTTCTGATTTCCCAGTAACTAACAATGCTTATGATCAGACTTACAATTCCAACAGTGGTCCTACATTCCTTATTGATCAGGATGCCGTTGTACTAAAATTGAACAGCGACCTTTCTGCCCTCTATTGGGCTACCTTCCTGGGCGGAGATGGTACGGATACCGGAGCAGGCCTCCGACTAGATGATAATAACAATGTCTATGTAACGGGAAATGCAGGCCATTCTAACTTCCCCACCGTAGCAGGTGGCTATCAAACGACTCACCTTGGCGGCGTAGAAGATGCTTATGTTGCCCTTATTTCAGCTGACGGAAGTGAATTGTTAAAATCCACTTTTTTTGGTACAACAGGTAACGACCACAGTTACTTCATAGATATTGATGAACAAGACAATATCCATATTTTAGGACAAAGCAATGGAGTCATAACTCCTACGCCCTCAGTGACTTACTCAACCAATAATAACAGTCCGCAATTTCTAGCAGCTTTCGACAAAAGCCTATCAACACTGATTTATCAAACCAATATCGGTAATGGTGCACTGCCCGCTGGAACGA
>JBLHRR010000097.1:0-21235 GCA_047626155.1 Saprospiraceae bacterium
AAAGTAATCGGAAACGGAACAACTGCCGAAATCCAGGAATACAACTTCATGCACGAAGAGGTAGCTGCTGGCAAAAACTACTATCGTCTACGCCAAGTAGATTTCGACGGTGCTTTCGAATACAGTGATGTAGCAGTAGTAGAAATCAAAGGAGAAGGACAAGTACAGATTCGCCCAACTTTGGCAAACGAAAATGTAACGCTTTCTTTCGGTGAAACCACTCGTCAGGAAACACAAGTACAGATTATTGATATTGCAGGACGTAAGGTAATGTCTACTTCAATTGCTGCAGGAACAGAGCAGATGGACTTGTCAGTTGCTATACTCCAAAAAGGATTGTACTTCGTACAGCTTGCGCTAAATGGAGAACTAACTACTTTGAAATTTGTAAAGCAGTAAGCTTCTGCTAAAAAAGACATTTATCAAAGTTTAATTTTTGATGAATGACAGCCGCTTTGGATTATTCCGGAGCGGCTGTTTTTGTTAATACAGTACCCTGTTTCTGTTAATTTCGATAGGCTCTAAATAGTTTCTTCGTTCGAATGCTTAAAAAGGAGTAACTTGATAACAACAAAAAACAAAACCATGAAAGTACTACTCTCCATATACTTACCTATTGCTTTTCTGTGCCTGTCGTTTTTAGAAAGCCCAACATCTCTTAGTCCAGACCCCGATAAAGACTTAGTTGCGTACTATTCTTTTAATCAATGTGATGCACGCGATGAAAGTGGAAACGACTCAGATGGTGTCCTTTTCGGGAGAACGTCTTGTTGGTGTGGGGTACAGGGAGAGGGCCTTTTATTGGATGGACAATTAGACCATATCGAATTTCCTGGAAGGGTGAATGCGGCATTCAATACAACTGATTTTACTATTAGTTTCTACGTGAAAACGGAACAGTATTCCGTCTTTGAGCAAAGCTTATTTTCTAAAAGAGAAAGTTGCGATAGTCTTTTTCAAATGTTTGATATTCGTTTTGATATGAATCGGAAAGAGATCATTACGGAGGTTTATGAGCAGGAGGAAAAATACTTTCCTGGCTTATCTCCTGAAATGGATGGAAACGGTTGGATACACTTTGCCTTAGTTAGAAATGGTACATGGGCTTACACTTACGTAAATGGAATGTTACAACAGGAAAGCAGAAAATGCACCGGGGTAGATATTTCAAACGATGCCGTTCTTTCTTTTTCTAACAGTCCTTGCGTAAAAGGAAGTCAAGTAAGACGGTTTAAAGGGATATTAGACGAACTGCGTGTTTATGAAAGAGCTTTAACTGAAGAGGAAGTCTGGAAGTTGTATTTGAGGAATCCAGTTGAAAATGCAAATGACGACTGTCTAACTTAAGACGGTCTAACTTAAGTCAGCTCACCCTACAGTCAAAAGACATCCTGAATACCAAACATAGGCCATGCTAATCAGAGCGACTAGATTAGATAACAAACCAAAGGATTTTATTTGAAACAAGGTGTATCTTTTCGTTTTAAAAATCAATCTAGTAATAGCCAAATCAAGGCGAGAACCAGCATGCCGCCAAATATCAATTCCTGAAAATATATTGTTAAGATAAGCACTTGCACAACTAGAATGGCTTTCCAAAGTTGCTTTAATTGTTCTTTACTCCCTCTTGCACCAAACCAAAATTATCCTTACGAGGATTTAGCGCATCTGTTTTTTGGTCTACCATGTCATTCCAGCCATATGCTAAAAAGTTGAGTGGAAAGGTAATGTAAAAAAAGCCTAGCCAGAAAGAACTATTTTGCCAGATGTCCATTTGACTGGTTGGTAAAAGGTATAGCCATGTGGTTGCAGACCAAAGGCCAGGTCGGGAGACCTTTAGGCAGAATGATAGCCTGTTTGTAATCAGGCTGGCTAAAGGTACCGAGAATAGGAAAGAGTAATAAATTTTGAATTGGAGAGGAGAGGACTATTTAGTGGGGGATCAAATGTAACTAGCGATGTTTGCTAATAAAAAAAACTCTCTTCCAAAAGAAAGAGAGCTGTATCCTACATGAATTTGGTTAGAATTCAATCTACTTTCTTGCCTTATGAAATGTAGATTTGATGTAGGGACTATAAATGTTCTTTTAAATGTCACAAGCTTCGAGGGTTTCCCAACAGAAGAGGCTGAAGGCACCTCGAAGCTATGACAGTCATCCACTAGATAGGCAAAAGCCGTATTTTTAATTAAGCATTTTTTCATTGGAGCTTTAAATAATAGAAAGAAAAGCCACCGGTAAATGATAAATGCTTAGGGTTGTGTTTTTATATACTTCGCGGCATTAAAGCCAACTAGTATTGGTGTGTTTATTTGTTTACTTATGGCCCGCCTAAAGGGAAAGATCTTATGTTATGTGAAAAGGTGGAAGTGATATGTTTTCACATCCAGGCTTTAATTTTAGTGATTATATGTATTTAAGGGGATTAGGGGGTATTAGAACATATAGATATGGTCATACCAACAATAACACAAATTTAGCTCAGTGAATAATTAGTTTGGTTGACATATATACATTAATTTGGAGGTTAATAAAAGGACTTAATGTTGATTTTTAAAAGTTGATTAATTGATTTACAGGTAGTTGTAGTTTTTAAAGCATGCTATTGTTGGACATTTATAATTGGTAAGAAATGGAAGAACTCAGAGAGCTGGTAAATATTGTGAATAAGCAGAAGTTAAAAGGCCTTAATGTAATGACGAATTACGCTAAAAAGGGGAAGTTGAATAGCTTATATAATGGAGTACATTCCGGTAAGTATACCACAGATGAAGAAGCGATAAAAGCAATATATCCCACTGAAAAATCAGCCAAGGATTCTTATCGAAAGTTGAAGAAGCGATTAATCGATCAGCTCGTTAACACGGTATTGTTTATCGGGGCCTCAGATGGTTTTACTAAAAGTCAGCAGATCCTTTATAATTGTTTGAAGTATAGCGCTGCTGCCAGAATAGTTCGATTTAGAAGTGGCTTTAAGGTATCGGAAATGTTGGCGAAGAAAACCTTGAAGACCGCCATGCAATTAGAACAATCGGTGGTTGTTCTTGAAATGCTGGACTTATTGAGAGGGCTTATGAGCCGAAAAGGAGATAAAAGAGCATTTGAAAAATACGATCGTTTATTTCAGCAATATAACCAGTTGGTACAAGCAGAATACAAAGCAAAAGGTTACCTCGATCATGTGGTCATGTTGATTAGTAGATCTGCAGCTATGAATGAAGTAATTCCTTTGATTCGAGAATATGAAGTGGAACTTAGACAAATAAAACTGGAAAGAACCTCTTCCGCATTTCTGGCTTATAGCTACCTTATCTATGTAGATAGGTGTGAATTTGAAAATGACCATAAAGGCTTGCAAGAGAACTGTGAGGAGATCATCAATCTTCTGGAGGAGAGAACCTCAACAAACCGGACTTTCATTTTTGTTTTTTTATTTAAAAGTTTAGATACTTACCGTAGGTTTCAACAATTTGAAAAAGGAAAGGAGGCACTACAAAAGTCCTTGGCGTTTATTTCAGGAAAGCAATCCGCAAATTGGGTTCTAGTGAAATCGCAATACGTTAGACTCTGTTTTTTTTGTAATAAAATAGAAGAAGGTTACATAGGATTTCAAAGTGTATTAGCCAGTAAACTATTGAAGCGACTCTCTCCTGCTGAACAGGAACCCTGGGAAGTATATAAAGCGTATTTTGCTTGGTTTAAAAGTATCGGAGGATTGGTGGTCGAAGAAGAACCAAAGAAAGGCTCCTTTTTTAGGCCAGGAAAATTCATCAATATGGTTCCGATACAAAATAAAGACAAGGCAGGATATAACGCATCTGTCTTAGTTTTACAATTGCTCTTTCTTATTCAGATGAGAAACCATGATGCACTAATTGATAAAACAGAAGCATTAAAGGCTTATGCCTATCGTTATCTTCATCAGAGACAAATGTATCGGACAAATTGTTTCGTGAAATTATTGTTATTGATACCCTCTTGCTACTTCAATAAGACAGCTATTATTCGTAAGTCAGAGCCATTGTTAAACAAGATGTCATCAAGAGCGGTAAGCGAAGGTTCCATCTCTACAAACATGGAGATTGTTCCTTATGAAATACTTTGGGCTATGGTGTTAGATTTATTGGATAATACCTTTTCAAAATAAACCCAATTACTCGGTCACAGGTACCAATAAGGAAAGAATTTTATCGTACAAATCTTCTGGTTGGAAAGGTTTGGACAGGTAGTCATTTATTCCAATTTTTTTGCATTTATCCATTTCTGATTTAGAAGCATTTGCTGTCAGTGCAACAATAGGTACAGTGTCTGTTTCTCTGATCCGCTTGGAAGCTTCAAGGCCTCCCATAACAGGCATCTGTAAGTCCATAAGTATAAGGTCGTAGCCATGCTCTCTGAATTTTTCAATAGCAATCAAACCATTCTCTGCAATGTCAACGGTTATTTTGTCAGACCAGGTGGTTAAGACCTTTTTAGTGGCAATCTGATTTAGGAAATGATCTTCTACTAACAAGATCTTAATTGGAATTTCCGGTAAGCCAACCTCATCTCTATGTTGCTTTTGGATCGCTTCTACCGGCAGCTCTATTTTGTATTGTGTACCAGCGTTATCCTTGTCTGTAATATTAATGTTACCATTTAAAACTCCAATCAGCTTTAAAGCGACTGCAAACCCGAGTTTGCTGACTTTTGTTTTGTCATTCGTTTGTCTTACATCATCACTTTGCAACAAGGTTTCGGAGTCAAGTAGTTCCTTAATTACTTTTGATCCTAGCCAAGAATTTTTGTCTGTGATGGAGATGTTTAACAATACTTCTCCACTCTGTTGCTGTTGGTGATTTATTTCAATGTTTAGCGGGGGGGGCTCAGAATTGTTTAATAGGATGAATTCAGTTAGATTATATAAAATTTGAGTGATTTTATTGGAGTCACTTAAAATTATTCTTGGTAAGCTTTCGCTCCAGTTGAAAAGAATAGTAGAGCGGTTTTTCTCCGCCTTTATCTGCAGTACTTTTTTCATGCTTTTTAGCAGGTCTCTAATCTTGAATTCGGATTCATCAATCTTCAATTCTTTAGAAGCCAACATAGAAAAATTCAACATGTTGTTTACCATCATAGATAGATCGTCAACAGATATTTTTAAGCCGTCAATATATTCTTTCTGTTGAACGTCTCCGTTCGTTTTTTCCAAAAGGAAAAGCAAGTTTACAATCGAAGAAAGTGGTGTTCGAATGTGGAATCCAATATCAGCTAATGCTTCTTCTCTGAATTGGAAAGTGTTTTTAGATACATTTTTTTCCAGGAGCAATTGCTCTGAAATCTTACGTGCAGTTACATCTTGAATCGCTCCAACCAGTAAGATCTTGTTATTGATTTCTTCAAAAGAAACCTTAGCTTGAAGGTCAACGTGTTTTACGTTATGTTCACCCGTTACAATACGATGTTCAATATTATGTAATTCGCTATCTTTAGCTGCGGCTTCGAAAAAGGCTTCTACGGTCACACGATCCTCTGCATGTACGTGGCTGATGTAGTCGGAAAGGGTAGGAGAGAAGCTATTGGGTTGACGATCAATGATCCGGAAGATCTCGTTGGTCCAGGTCATTTCATTAGAAACAATATCCATTTCCCAATTCCCAAAACTAGCCATTTCCTGCGCCTCTAAAAAACGGTTTTCACTGATCGCTAGATTCTTCGCCGTTTCTTCCAATTTCAGCTGACTCTTATATCGCTGTAAGGAATATCGGATAGCGCGGCCTAATAATTTTCCATCAAATTGTCCTTTAACTAAGAAGTCCTGCGCACCCGCTTTGATGGCTTGATTGCCAACGATTTCATTATTCATACCAGTCATAACAATAACAGGAACATTAGGAACACGGTCTAAGAATTTAGAAAGCGTTTTGAAGCCATTGCTGTCGGGGAGGGATAAATCTAACAATACAATTTCAATCGGCTTCTCCAATGAGATTTCAATACCTTCAAATAAAGTATCTGCGCGATAAAGATCATGTTTAATGGATGCTTCCATCAAGTGGTGCTCCAACAACTTATAGTCGGCAGAGTTATCTTCGATGAGTAGAATATTTGTTTTGTTTAGGGTGCTCATAGGTCCGAGTTGTGTATTAATGCTTTATATTATTTAGCCCTGCCTTAAGGGCAATGTTTTAGGACAACATGTTTGGTAGCACAGCTGTTTGCAACCAAAACCTTTCAATGTGTTGGATGATTTCAAAGAATCGATCGAAATCTACTGGTTTATTTATGAAGCCATTGACATGTAAATCATAGCTTTTGATAATGTCATATTCTGAGTTAGAAGTTGTTAGAATAATGACAGGGATTCTTTTAAGCTCCGGGTCAGATTTTATTTCCGCGAGTATTTCCTTACCACTCTTTTTAGGCAAATTCAAGTCTAATAAAATGAGGTCAGGGCTTTTCGCATCTTCGTATTTGTTTTCCTTCTTTAAGAAATGAATGGCTTCAAGGCCATCCATGACAACGGTGAGGTCTATGGTCGATCGGCACTCGTTGAATGCCTCTTGCATTAGCCGAACATCGCCCGGATTGTCTTCTATTAATAATACATTAACTGGTCGTGTTTTTACTTGCATTGTTTTGTATCTAGCGTATTTGTAAATGGGGTATATCTCTAAATCTGTATAAAAAGATACGTCACTCATCCCAAAAAAGTTGCCTTTCAATTGCGAACTAAATGTTTTTTAGAGTAGAGTAGACACATCGATCAGTTCTCTTCTGGCTGTTCATTCTTCTTATCTGACCATTTAGATCATCTATTTGGCTGAAAGTCTGATCATAGAGCTAATATATTAAATAAAAATGGAAAGTAACGGTGCTTGAAGAACTCAAATAGAAGAGGTATTAATATTTGAGCAATTGCGATAGAGAAGAGTGAAAAGAATACTCCGATCATTACCAGTTAGATTTTTCGGTAATTCCTGTACTAATAGCAGGCGATTTTTCCTTTGACTGATTATCTTTGGGTTTTCTCTCTGTTTTTTAAAACCTATTATGCAGACCTTCAAAGAACTACATCGGCAATTCACCAATTTTCTCCAGACACATCCTTTTGATCGAGAACCTATCGGTCTTTACGAACCGGTAGATTATATCATGAATATGAAGGGGAAGCAAATTCGGCCCGTATTATTGTTGATGGCGCACAATCTATACAACGATAGCGTAGAAAGGGTATTAGCACTAGCTTATGCCATTGAATTGTTCCACAGCTTTAGTTTGCTACATGATGATGTGATGGATCAGGCGGAGGTTCGCCGAGGTCAACCTACCGTACACATGAAGTATGGCATTAATACCGCAATTTTATCTGGAGATGTAATGCTTATTTATGTCTATAAATTTATAACGGAGTCAGTGCCCGTCGAATATCTATCGGAAGTGCTACAGATATTCAATAAGGTGGCGATAGAAGTATGCGAAGGCCAACAAATGGATATGGACTTTGAAAATAGGGACGATGTGTCTATACTTGAATATATTCAGATGATCGGATTGAAAACAGCGGTATTGCTAGCTGGTGCTCTTCAAATTGGAGCCCTCACTGGAGGAGCGAGCAAGGAAGACGCTACGAATCTTTATAATTTTGGTAAATATATAGGACTTGCCTTCCAGATTCAGGACGATTTCCTTGATACTTTTGGTGATCAGGCTACTTTTGGTAAAAAGATTGGAGGGGATATTATGCAGAATAAGAAAACCTACCTGTACCTTAAAGCTAAAGAAATGGCAAAGGGAGAAGATCTAAAAATGTTAAATGCATATTATGATGGCTCTTCTCAAAAGGAATCTGTAAAGATACCTGCAGTAACCAAGCTATTCAAAGCATTAGCCGTAGATCAGTATGCTAGTGAACTAAAGGAGGAATATCAAAAGAAAGCATTTGGATATCTAAAGGCTGTTAGTAGCTCTGAGGAAAGAAAAAAGCCATTGAGGGATCTTGCAAACCGCCTGATGGGGAGGAAAGTGTAGTTTCATCTAAAAGGTATACTGAATGGATAGAGGGACGGCTTATCTTAATCGTAAGCGAGGAGGTAGAAAGGAAAGAATTGCCTGGTGCTAAAAAAAGGAGCAACCACCGAAGCGGTTACCCCTCACACTATGAAACACTATATCTTAAATTTCTTTTATTTAGTTTTATATAGAAACAGTGTAATTCTGGGCTAAAATTATAGAATAATTTTAATTCAGCCAAATATTTCGATAAAGTTTATGTGTTTATTGCTCTTATAAAGGTGGAGGACTCGTTAAAAAGACCTTGCAGTTGAACCATTCTTTTTCAATTATAGCCTTGTTTTTACGATAGAAGGCCAACGCCGGTTCGTTCCAGTCTAAAACTTGCCACTTCACCAAGGCTGCTTCTTTTTTACGGGATTCAGTTATAAAAGCATCGAAAAGCAATTGCCCAACGCCAAACCGACGGTAATCTTCTCTGACAACAAAGTCTTCCAAGTAGATCATTTTTCCTTTCCAGGTGGAATAAGTCATATAGTATAGCATCATACCAATGACTTCCTCTTGTTGTTCTGCAACCAAGACTTCAAAAATGCCCTCCGTAAAGGCATCTTCATAATCTTTTACCCTTGTGCTGACCGCATCTCCTGCATTCTCATAAACGGCTAACTCGATAACTAGGTTATGAACGGCTACCATGTCGGTAATTTTTCCTTTTCGGATGGCGATCTCAGGTTTTATAAACATATTTTCAGGTTGTTTAGACTTTGAAACTCTTTATTTAAAGGTAAAAGTAACAAAAGAAAGAAAAAAGGAAACTAATTCCTTTTTTCTCTTTTTATTTAATTGAATTAAGTGTATCTTTGCAAACGCTTTCAAGGTGGGTTAAGAGAATTGACCATTTAGACACTTGTAACTCACTAGGAATCAGATATTTAAATTAAGAAAAAGCGTAATTTGCGCTAATTCGGAAAATAAACTAAGGTAATAAAAAACGTCATAATATGCCGACTATCAATCAGCTCGTACGGAAAGGCAGGAAAAAAATCGTAATGGCGAGTAAATCTCGTGCATTAGAATCTTGTCCTCAAAAAAGAGGAGTATGTACTCGTGTTTACACAACTACGCCTAAGAAGCCTAACTCTGCTTTGCGTAAAGTAGCAAAAGTGAGATTGACAAACGGATTAGAGGTTATTGCTTACATTCCTGGTGAGGGCCACAATCTACAAGAACACTCCATCGTATTGATTAGAGGAGGGAGGGTAAAGGATTTGCCTGGTGTACGTTACACTATAGTGCGTGGTGCTTTAGATACTGCGGGTGTGGCAGGCCGGTTGGCAAGTCGTTCTAAATATGGTACTAAGCGACCAAAGAAATAATTATTGAATATCATTAAGTAAGTAATAAGTCATTCTGATATGCGTAAAAGAAAACCACAAATAAGAATTATCAAGCCAGATCCAAGATTTGGAGATACACTGGTTACACAGTTTGTAAACAACTTGATGTTGTCTGGCAAGAAGTCAACTGCATTTAGTGTATTTTATAGTGCGATGGATATCGTTAAGGAACGTACTAGCGAGAACGAACACGAAATCTGGAAAAAGGCGTTGAATAATACAATTCCTCAGGTAGAAGTTCGATCTAAAAGAATCGGGGGTGCTACTTTTCAGATTCCAACAGAAATCAGAGCAAAACGTAAGATTTCTATAGGGATGAAGTGGTTGATTAGATTTGCTCGTGCAAGGTCTGGTAAAGGAATCGCAGAAAAAATGGCGGCGGAAATAATTGCAGCAAGTAAGAATGAAGGAGCCGCTGTAAAGCGTAAAGAAGAAACGCACAAGATGGCAGAATCGAACAGAGCATTCGCACACTTCAAAGTGTAACTAAGAACAAAACGACAACAACTTTAAATATAATCCTGGTAATTAATAACATCGAACATTTAATAAGTCATGGCAACAGATTTAAAATTCACTAGAAATATCGGAATCGCAGCTCACATTGATGCGGGTAAAACTACCACTACTGAGCGCGTACTATATTATACTGGTCTTAGTCATAAGATTGGGGAGGTGCACGATGGTGCAGCTACTATGGATTGGATGGAGCAGGAGCAGGAGCGTGGTATTACCATTACCTCTGCTGCCACAAAGACAGAATGGAAGTGGATGGATCAGGTTTACCCTATTAATATTATCGATACTCCTGGCCACGTTGATTTTACCGTAGAGGTAGAGCGTTCATTACGTGTATTAGATGGTACTGTTGCTTTGTTCTGTGCCGTTTCTGGTGTAGAACCACAATCTGAAACGGTATGGCGTCAAGCTGATCGTTACAAAGTACCTCGTATCGGTTTCGTAAATAAAATGGATCGTACTGGGGCTGATTTCTTGAATGTAGTTAAAGATGTTAGAGAGAAGTTAGGTGCAAACGCAATTCCATTACAGATTCCAATCGGGGCAGAAGAAAGTTTCAAAGGAGTTGTTGACTTGTTATCTAATAAAGCGATGGTGTGGGATGATGAATCTCAAGGAATGACTTTTACTGAAGTTCCAATCCCGGAAGATTTAGTAGAAACTGTTGCTCAATATAGAGGTGAACTGATTGAGGCGATCGCAGAATATGACGACAAGTTATTAGAAAAATTCTTTGAAGATCCAGACTCTATTTCCATTGAAGAAATGCGTGCGGCTATCCGTTCTGCGGTTCTTGATATGAGCATTGTACCTATGATGTGTGGTTCTGCCTTCAAAAATAAGGGAGTACAAACATTACTTGATGCAGTATGTGCATTCCTTCCTTCTCCAGTAGACATCGAAGCAATCGAAGGTATTAATCCTAAAACAGATGAGCCGGTAACTCGTCAGCCATCTGTTGATGAGCCTTTCGCAGCGTTGGCTTTTAAAATCGCGACAGATCCTTTCGTAGGACGTCTTTGTTTCTTCCGCGTTTACTCGGGAGCATTGGACTCAGGCTCGTACGTTCTAAATACTCGTTCTGGAAATAAAGAACGTATTTCTCGTATCTACCAAATGCACGCAAACAAGCAAAACCCAATTTCTCGAGTAGAGGCTGGTGATATTGCAGCAGGTGTTGGTTTCAAAGATATTAGAACAGGTGATACACTTTGTGCAGTTGATGCACCAATCGTTCTGGAAAGCATGACTTTCCCTGCTCCAGTAATTGGAGTTGCTGTTGAGCCTAAAACACAATCAGATTTAGATAAGATGGGAATGGCTTTGGCTAAATTAGCTGAAGAAGATCCTACCTTTAAAGTACGATACGACGAAGATACTAACCAGACAATTATTTCTGGTATGGGTGAATTACACCTTGAAATCATCGTTGACCGCTTGAGAAGAGAGTTCAAAGTAGAATGTAACCAAGGGCAACCAATGGTAACTTATAAGGAAGCTTTGACTGCAATGGTTACTCACCGTGAGAAGTTGAAGAAGCAAACGGGTGGATCTGGTTTATTCGCAGATATTCAATTTGATCTTGGTCCTGCTGACGAAGAATTCCTAGAAAGCGAAGACTTCAAATCTGGTAAAGTTAGATTACAGTTTGTAAATAAGATTACTGGTGGTGCGATCTCTAGAGATTTGATTGGACCTGTTGAAAAGGGTTTCAACTCAATGATGGATAACGGTATCCTCGCGGGCTACAATATCGACAGTATGAAAGTACGTTTGTTCGACGGTAGTATGCACACAGTGGATTCCAAGCCTATCGCTTTCGAATTGGCTGCAAAGGAAGGTTTCAAAGCTGCAGCAAGTAGGTGTAAGCCCGTATTGTTGGAGCCTATCATGAAGCTGGAAGTTATTACCCCTGAAGAATATGTAGGTAATGTAATCGGTGACTTGAACAGAAGAAGAGGAATGACTACTGGACAAGATTCAAGATCAGGAGGAGCGATTGCAATAGCTGCTGAAGTTCCGTTATCAGAAATGTTCGGGTATGTAACAGCGCTTAGAACGAACACTTCAGGTCGAGCAAACTCAACGATGGAATTCTTGAAATTTGCACCAGCTCCTAAAGGAGTATCAGAGTCAGTAATTGAATCGGTTAAAGGAACCGGTAAGTAAAATGGAATTTTAGCAGGGGTGCCTACAGGCACTCTCCTTAATAAATACTTAATTAATTAAGAGGTAATGAATCAGAAAATTAGAATTAAGCTTAGATCTTACGACCATAATTTAGTAGACAAGTCTACCGAAAAGATTGTAAGAACTGTACGTAACAGCGGTGCTGTTGTAACTGGCCCGATTCCGCTGCCCACCCACAAGAAGATTTTCACTGTCTTGCGATCTCCGCACGTCAATAAGAAATCTCGGGAGCAGTTTCAGTTGCGTACGCATAAAAGATTGATCGAAATCTACACACCGACCCAAAAGACGGTGGACGCACTCTCCAAGTTGGAATTGCCAAGTGGTGTAGACATACAAGTCAAACTTACCTAGAGTAAGGATCACTCTTTTACTTTTATTGTAGAATAAAGGACGCTTAAACTTTTCATCAATAGCACAACGCCTTTTCCTTTTTTATGGAAAATCTGATGTGAAGAATAGGCAGTTCATTATAAAATATTTGCGCTAACTGAACCGGGCTAACACAGTCCAGCATTTCGGTTACGTGGACCTAAATATATTATTATCGTGAATGGTATAATCGGTAAAAAAATAGGAATGACCAGCATATTTAATGAAACAGGCGATAACATCGCTTGTACCGTTATCGAAGCTGGCCCATGTGTTATCACTCAAATTAAAACTAGTGACAGCAAAGATGGTTATGAAGCAGTTCAACTTGCTTTTAGTGATGCTAAACTTAGCAGAACGTCTAAAGCCATGCAAGGCCACTTTGAAGCAGCTGGTACGACACCTAAACGTAAATTAGTTGAATTCCGCGACTTTGATTTCGATCAACTAGTTGCTCCAATCGCTGAGGAAGGTGCAGAGCCAACTCAAGTTGGAGAGAAGACAACAGGAAGTCTTATAAAGGTCGACGAAGTATTCGAAGAAGGAGATATCGTTGCTGTAGTTGGAACTTCTAAAGGAAAGGGTTTCCAAGGGGTTGTAAAAAGACACAACTTTAAAGGGGTCAACGATGCGACTCACGGTCAGCACAACAGACAAAGAGCTCCTGGTTCTATTGGTGCAGCCTCTTACCCTGCAAAAGTATTCAAGGGAATGAGAATGGGTGGCCGAATGGGTGGCGATCAAGTCAAGACTAAAAATTTAAGAGTACTTAAGGTACTTCCTGAAAAAAATCTAATCCTTGTGAAAGGGACCGTTCCTGGTCACAAAGGTGCTTACATAATCATTGAAAAGTAATTACGATGAAGCTCGATATTCTAAACATAGAAGGTAAAACTACCGGCAAATCAATGGACTTGCCAGATGACATCTTTAGCATTGAGCCTAATGAGCATGTAGTATACCTTGCCGTTAAACAATACAATGCGAACCAAAGACAAGGAACGCACTCCGCTAAAGAAAGGGGAGAAGTAAAAGGATCTACTAGAAAGATCAAAAAACAAAAGGGTACTGGTACTGCCAGAGCCGGTGACATTAAATCGCCTATTTTTAGAGGTGGAGGACGTATTTTTGGACCTCGTCCAAGAGACTACGGGTTCAAGCTCAACAAAAAGGTAAGTCGCTTAGCTCGTAAATCAGCACTTAGTAACAAAGCTACCCAAGGTAAGATTGTAATTGTTGAAGACTTTACTTTCGATACACCTAAAACTGCTGAGTTTAAGAAAGTACTTAAAAACTTGTCTCTCGACAATAGCAAAACAGTTTTTGTTACAGGTGACCACGACAAAGTCTTGTACTCTTCTTCTCGAAATGTCAAGAATGCATCTGTAACCAGAGCGCAGGATTTGAATACTTATGAAATAATGAATGCCAACACTTTGGTACTTGCAGCAAGTGCAGTCGATAAGATCAAACAAACATTTGGCAAATAAGCTAATACTTAATATCACTCCTTTATAGTGATGTTCAAAAGCATAAAAAAATGGCAAAGACAATTTTGATTAAACCCTTACTCACAGAAAAATCTGATTTGTTATCTGAAAATTTGAATCAGTTCAGTTTTATCGTGAATAAGAAGGCCAACAAACTAGAAATCAAAAGTGCAATCGAGAAGATGTATGGCGTAAACGTCTCTTCCGTAAACACTTTGGTTCAGATAGGTAAAAAGAAATCTAGAAATACAAAATCCGGATTGGTGCGTGGTAGTTCTTCTACTTATAAGAAAGCGATTATCACGCTGAGCAATGGAGAAAGTATTGACTTTTTCGGTGACATCTAATAGGAAACACTAATGTTTCGTCGCCTTAAAGCCTTTTTTAGAATTGAAAAAATAAATGGATAAACCATGCCAGTTAAAAAGTATAACCCGATAACGCCAGGTACCCGATTCAGAGTCGGTAATGCCTACGCAGAAATCACAGCTAGCAAACCAGAAAAAAGCCTGACAACTTCTTTGAAGAAGACAGGTGGTCGTAACAGCTCTGGTAAAATGACCATGCGTAATCGTGGTGGGGGACATAAAAGACGCTACAGACTCATAGATTTCAAAAGAAATCAAGATGGTATGAAGGCAGAAGTTTTGAGCATCGAATACGATCCAAACAGAACTGCTTTTATCGCATTGACTCAATATGAGGATGGAACAAAGACATATATACTTGCTCCTGACGGTTTGGAAGTAGGAACTTCTGTTGTTTCTGGTCCAGGTGCTGAACCAAACGTTGGAAACGCGTTGCCACTTTCTGAAATTCCACTTGGTGCTTCTATTCATGCAATTGAAATGACTCCAGGAAGAGGGGCTGCTTTAGCAAGAAGTGCAGGTACTTATGGACAGTTGATGGGACGTGAAGGCAAATATGCTATCATTAAGTTACCTTCAGGTGAAGTACGTAGAATTTTACAGACTTGTAAAGCTACCATCGGAGTAACTTCTAACCCTGATCACGGATTGCAGGTCCTTGGTAAAGCAGGTCGAAAGCGTTGGTTAGGACGTAGATCAAGAGTAAGAGGGGTCGCAATGAACCCTGTCGATCACCCAATGGGTGGTGGTGAAGGTAAGTCTTCTGGAGGTCACCCACGTTCAAGAACGGGCATAATGGCAAAAGGACAGAAGACTAGAAACAAGAAGAAGCCTTCTTCTAAACTCATTATTACAAAACGTAAGAAGCGTACCCGTAAATAATATTTTAAGCTGATCTTAAAAATTAGTCAAATGGCTCGATCAATAAAAAAAGGACCTTATATTTTCCACAAATTGCTTAAGAAAATACAAAAGGCAAAAGACTCGAATAAGAAGTCTGTTATCAAAACCTGGTCACGTTCTTCTATGATCATTCCAGACATGGTTAACGAAACCATCGCTGTTCACAACGGAAAAACTTTCGTTCCTGTATTTGTTACAGAGACAATGGTTGGACACAAACTTGGAGAATTCGCTCCAACTCGTACCTTCCGTGGACATGGTGGTAACCGGAAAAAATAATTGATAAATTAGTTTTTGGTTAACTCAAACTAAGGCATAAATAATATATAATGGAAGCAGTAGCTAAATTAAAGAATTGTCCGATGTCAACCCGCAAAATGCGTTTGGTTGTCGATAACATTCGTGGACGTAATGTTGAGGAAGCACTTAACATCTTACGATACACAAAGAAAGAAGCATCCGTATGGCTAGAAAAGTTGCTTTTATCTGCTATCGCAAACTGGGAGCATAAAAATGGCGGCGCATACAGTGCAGATGAGTTTGACTTATATGTTAAAACAACTTTCTCAGATGCAGGTGCAATGGTCAAACGTTTCAGACCAGCACCACACGGACGTGCACACAGAATCCGTAAGCACAGCAACCACGTAACCATCGTAGTTGAAAATCGGACTTCGTTACCAACCGAAACAGAAGAGGCGGTAGCATCAATAGAAGAATAATTATTTTTATAATTCATCAATAACCAAAAAATGGGTCAAAAGACAAATCCAATTGGGAATCGTTTAGGAATCATTCGTGGTTGGGACTCCAACTGGTTCGGAGGTAAAGACTTTGGAAAAAAAGTAGTAGAAGACGAAAGGATTCGACAGTACCTCAAAGCCAGAGTTCAAAAAGGTGGTTTGGCAAGAATCATTATTGAAAGAACGCTTAAACGAATTACTGTTACTGTTCACACATCAAGGCCAGGTATCATTATCGGTAAAGGTGGATCTGAAGTAGATCGTATCCGTGAAGAGCTCAAGAAATTGACGGGCAAAGATGTTCAAATCAATATCGTTGAGATTCGTAAGCCTGAATTAGACGCTGCTGTTGTCGGAGAATCAATTGCTAAGCAGATTGAGTCACGTATTAATTACAGAAGAGCGATAAAGATGGCCATCCAGTCTACCATGCGTGTTGGTGCTGAAGGAATCAAAGTACGTATCTCAGGTAGGTTGAATGGAGCGGAAATGGCTCGTTCGGAAGAGTACAAAGATGGTCGTACACCATTACACACCTTCCGTGCAGACATCGACTATGCATTGACTGAAGCACAAACGGTTTACGGAAAGATCGGTATCAAAGTATGGATCTGCAAAGGAGAGGTTCTTGGAAAACGTGACTTGTCTCCAAATACTGGAACAGAAGCAAAAGGAGGAAGAGGAAATGATAAGGGCCAGAGAAGAGGTGGTGGAGATAGAAGAAATCAAAGACGTCGTTAGAATAATAAATTAAAAAGTGGTACCTTTGCCCTGCTTTTCAGGAAAGGTACTGGTAATATTGCCTTTTTTTAGGCGAAATAGGTAAATCATATAGTATCATGCTACAGCCAAAAAGAACGAAGTATCGTAAGCAGCAAAAAGGAAGAATTAAAGGGATTGCCCACAGAGGTAGTACCATCTCCTTTGGAACATATGCGTTGAAAACGCTAGAGTCCGCTTTCATAACGAACAGACAGATAGAAGCTGCTCGTATCGCAATGACCAGACACATGAAAAGAGAGGGGAACGTATGGATCCGGATTTTCCCTGACAAACCGATTACATCCAAGCCGTTAGAGGTGCGTATGGGTAAAGGAAAGGGGGCACTTGATCATTACGTAGCGGTTGTAAAGCCTGGAAGGATTATGTTTGAACTTGACGGGGTAACTGAGGAGGTAGCAAAAGAGGCTTTGCGTTTAGCTGCGCAAAAGATGCCAGTAGCAACAAAGTTTGTTGTTCGTCACGATATGTAAGAATAACTTTTTTAAGTACACAATAATTTAATAAAAATGGCTTCGAAAAAATTTCTCGAACTACAAGGGTTCTCCGACGCTGAATTGGCTAGTGAATTACTGGAAATTGAATCACAATACCAAAAGCTCAAATTCGATCACGCCATCAAAGGGCTTGATAATCCTATCCGATTGAAAGAAATCAGACGAGATGTTGCCAGAATAAAGTCTGAAAAAAGAAGACGTGAGGTGGCAAAAATGGATGAAGCTCAATTAGCAGGTAGAAGTAAGATTCGTGCACGTCGTAAGATAGCACGATAAACACTAAAATAAATTTACTCATAGTCAGATACTAATTATTATGGCAGAAAGAGCAGAAAGAAAACAAAAGGTAGGAGTAGTTTCCAGTTCTAAAATGGATAAATCCATTACGGTACTCGTACAACGTAGATTAAAGCACCCGATCTACGGAAAGTTCGTAAAGAAAACGAAGAAATTTATGGCTCATGACGAGGCGAATGATTGTAAAGAAGGGGATACCGTACGTATCATGGAATGTCGCCCTCTAAGTAAGAGCAAAAGATGGCGCTTAATCGAGGTCCTCGAAAGAGCAAAGTAATTATTTTCATATTAATAGGTAGACAGTTAGTATACAACTGATCGTCCTTTCAAATCAATGTCTAATGATACAGCAAGAAAGCAGATTAAAAGTAGCCGATAACAGTGGTGCCAAGGAGGTGCTTTGTATCCGTGTACTTGGAGGTTCTAAAAGACGTTACGCATCTGTAGGTGATCGTATTGTTGTAACCGTAAAGCACGCTGCACCAGGCGGGGTGAAAAAAGGTACTGTTTCTAAAGCGGTTGTTGTAAGAACTAAGAAAGAAATCGGTCGTACCGATGGTTCCTATATTCGTTTCGATGATAACGCTGTGGTTCTTTTAGATGCCTCAGACGAACCAAGAGGAACTCGTATTTTCGGCCCTGTTGCTCGTGAACTTAGAGACAAAGACTACATGAAAATTGTATCTCTTGCTCCAGAAGTACTTTAATAATTTTTGCATTCTATAATAATAATTTAAGATGGCACATAAAGCAAAAAATGTCGCTCCTAAGAAATTGCATGTCAAAAAAGGAGACAAAGTGATGGTCATTGCCGGTTCCTCTAAAGGGAAAACTGGTGAGGTTCTCGAAGTGTTTCCTGATAAATACAGAGCGGTTGTCGAGGATGTAAACATTGTAAAAAGACACAAAAAAGGAACGCAGGAAGCTGCTGGAGGAATCGTTGAAATGGCGGCTCCTATTCACATATCTAACCTGATGCTAATTGACCCTAAATCAGGTACTCCTACAAAAGTGGGTCGTAAAATAGTCGACGGCAAATCCGTACGATTTTCAAAAAAATCTGGTGAAATTCTTAAGTAATGAGCTATACTCCGAGATTAAAAGATAAATATAGAAACGAAATTGTTCCCTCTTTAATGGAGCAATTCGGTTACAAGTCCATCATGCAAGTACCTAAGTTGACTAAGGTATGCATCAACCAAGGTGTTGGACAGGCTACACAAGACAAAAAATTAGTAGATAATGCTCTTCAAGAGATGACACTAATTTCTGGTCAAAAAGCAGTCCCAACAAAGGCACGTACATCTATCTCTAACTTTAAGTTGAGAGAAGCAATGACGATTGGTGCTAGAGTAACGTTACGTGATGAACGTATGTTTGAATTTTTGGATCGTTTGATCGCTGTTGCGCTACCTCGTGTACGTGACTTCCGAGGAATCAATGATAAAAGTTTCGATGGCCGTGGTAATTATACTATGGGTATCACGGAGCAAATCATATTCCCTGAGATCGATATCGATAAAGTAAATAAGATTACAGGTATGGATATTACCATTGTGACAACAGCTAACACAGATGCCGAAGCAATAGCCTTATTGAAAGGTTTAGGCTTACCATTTAAGAATCAAAATAAGAACTAAACATAAGAAGTCATGGCTAGAAAATCTCTAATTGCACGGGAAAATAAGCGGCAGAAAATGGTAAACAAATATGCTGCCCTTAGAAAAAAATTGAAAGAAGAGGGAAGATGGGATGAGCTAGATAAGCTTCCTCGTAATTCCAATCCAATCCGATTGCATAACCGATGCCAGCTCACTGGGCGTCCTAAAGGATACATGCGTCAATTCGGTGTCTGTAGAGTTATTTTCCGTAAAATGGCCCTTAATGGTAAGATCCCAGGAATAACCAAGGCAAGCTGGTAAACCTAAGTTTTCATTAAATAAGTGGCGAATATATTTTCGTCAAACTACTTAATACTATAAATTTCATTAATAAATGACAGATCCAATTGCAGATTATCTGACTAGAATCAGAAATGCTCAGCAAGCTCGTCACCGAGTAGTAGAGATTCCTTCTTCTCGAATGAAGAAGAGCATCACAGAAATACTTTACGATAGTGGATATATCCTCAAATATAAATTTGATGATGCCGCTGGTAAACAAGGAGTCATTAGTATCGCACTAAAATATGACCCCATTACAAAAATACCTGTAATCCAGAAATTAGGACGAATTAGTAAACCAGGACTTCGCCAATATGTTAAGTCCACCGGAATCCCACGAATTATCAACGGATTAGGTATCGCTATCGTTTCTACTTCACACGGATTGATGACAGATAAAACTGCCCGAAAAGAAAACTTGGGTGGAGAAGTAGTCTGCTACATTTACTAGTGAAGCATAATTTTAATCAATTATAAAGACTTTAAGACCATGTCTAGAATAGGAAAAGCACCAATAACTGTCCCCAGTGGCGTAACCATTGATATTAAAAATAATCTGGTTACTGTAAAAGGCCCAAAAGGTCAGTTAATGCAACAAATCGACCCAGATCTGAAAGTAGAAGTTGAAGATGGTGTTCTCACCGTTAGTCGCCCTACAGAACAGAAGCGCCATAAAGCTTTGCACGGTTTATACCGTTCGTTGATCTCCAATATGGTAGAAGGAGTAACTAATGGATGGGAAAAAGAACTGGAATTGGTTGGTGTAGGTTATAGAGCAGAAAATGCAGGACAGCTGTTAACACTGACTTTAGGATACTCTCACCCAATCATGTTTTATATTCCTGATGAAGTGAAAGTAGAGACAATCGTAGAAAAAGGAAAGCCACCAGCAATTAAACTACAAAGTGCAGATAAACAATTGGTTGGACAAGTAGCTGCGAAAATCCGTGCCTTGAGAAAACCAGAGCCGTATAAAGGTAAAGGGGTACGTTTCAAAGGAGAAGAGATCAGAAGAAAGCAGGGTAAGACGGCTAAGTAATCTTTCTATAATAGCTATTAAAGAAATTTGTATTATGAAATTCAATAAATCTAAAAGACGGAAAAAAATTCAGTTACGAATCCGTAAGAAGATCAATGGTACTGCAGACTTGCCTAGATTGTCTGTTTTCAGAAGTAATAAAGAAATTTATGCGCAACTGATAGATGATAAATCTGGGGTAACTTTGGCCGCTGCCTCATCTCGTGAAGAGGGTATTCCTAAGTCAACACCGAAAGTAGAACAAGCGAAAGCGGTTGGAAAAAGTCTTGCAGAAAAAGCTAAGGCAGAAAATATCGCCAATGTGGTTTTTGATCGTAGTGGCTATTTATATCACGGACGTGTGAAAGCTTTGGCTGATGGAGCTCGCGAAGCAGGTCTTCAGTTTTAAAAATTACCTTGACAATGGATAAAAGAAATAATAAATCAAACAACAGAGTTAAGCCAGTTGAATCTGAACTAAAAGAGAAGCTGGTTAATTTGAATCGTGTAGCCAAAGTAACGAAAGGTGGTCGTACTTTTAGTTTCGCCGCTGTAGTTGTAGTTGGCGATGGTAAGGGTAGAGTTGGACACGGTTTGGGTAAGGCAAGAGATGTTTCTGAATCTATTGCCAAGGCAGTAGATGACGCTAAGAAGAATCTTATCAAAGTGCCATTACACAAAGGAACGATTCCACACGAGCAGAAAGGACGCTACGGTGCGGGTA
>JBLHRR010000098.1:0-20713 GCA_047626155.1 Saprospiraceae bacterium
TAAGTAAGTTTTTTATTGATTATAGATATTTTGAATATAGTAGGATGATTTTAATCAAATCGGACAAATAAACTGTTACGCCCTCTACCTTTTTTAGGGTAGAGGAAAACCAAACTTTGTTAAAACGCATGTTTAAATTTATTAATGTAAAGGGTAAATAGAAATTTATTTTCTATTTTTTTTCGAAAAAAAATAGAAACAAAAAACATATGATAAAAGATTACTTGTCAGAAGGTTTATAAATTTTAATAATAATAATTTATATAATGCAAATGAAACTGAGTTTTACTAGTTGTTATGTAATCTGACAAATACTTTCTAGGTTTGCGTTGTACTTGAGACAAAAACAAACAAGATGACAAAACAAGATAAGATACTCAAATCAAAGCTAGGCCTGCTAAAGTTAGTGCAGGAGTTGGGAAATGTTTCCAAGGCATGTGAGTTAATGGGATATAGTCGAGATAGCTATTACCGATTGAAAGAATTGTATGACAAAGGAGGGGTTTTAGCACTTCAGGAAAAGAGTCGAAAAAAGCCAAACTTAAAAAATAGAGTAGATGAATCAGTGGAAACCGCCATACTGGGCTTGGCTTTTCAACAACCCTTTTACGGGCAATCGAAAGCGGCAGAGGAATTAAAAAAACAAGGTGTTTCCGTTTCTCCTGCTGGGGTCCGCTCCGTATGGCAGAGATACAATCTGGAGAATTTCAAAAAAAGGCTGAAAGCTCTGGGTACAAAAATGTTACAGGATGGATACCATCCGGATGCCTGGCAAGTGAAAGCACTTCAACAAGGGCAGACTCAATTCCAGGATGAAAACCCAATGGATACTTTTTTTCCTGGACACCTTGTCATTCATTCTGTAGAAGCAGTGGTCAGCAATCAAACCTTAGGGACTTTGTATCAATATGTTTTAGTGGATGCTTACAGTCAATTAGCCTTTGTTTATCTATGTAACAATAATTCTACGGACTGTGCTGTCAAATCCATAGAAAAGAAGATGATACCATTTTTCTCCAGAGAAGATTTGCGAATTCACAGAGTTGCTACAACAAAGGAAGACTGTTTTTATGGTAAAACCATGAATCACAAGTATCGGAAATTTACCAATGAGCAAGGTATGACGCTCTCGTCTCTTCCTAAAAAGAGCCACCTGCTCAAACCATTACGCGATTTTTTACAACGAATCAATAACGAATTTTATTCGGAAACCTTCCGGACTAAAACCTACAACAGTATAGCAGCCATACAGGCTGATCTCGACATTTGGGTTGCAAATTATAATACAAAACAACCTGTTTACGAACGCTTCAATTATGGTAAAACGCCAATGGCCACTTACAAAGCCATTCTACCTTTTACTAAGTATTTGAAAAATGGCAAAAGTAAAAAATTTCCAAACGGACTCCACGATTATATGGATTTACTAAAGCCACTCGTAATTCCAGCGGATTTGAAATAGCCAAAGTAATTGGTATCGCAGCGGGCGGAAGCTCTCGGACCTGTCTAGCTAGCCAGATAGTGCTGGAGCTAGCCTAAGGAAAAGCGACTACGCGAAAGACTTTACCTTACAAGCACGAATGAATAGCTGACTATAGCGCAGCTGGATGAACTTCCAAACACCTATTCCAACTTACCGATTAGATCTACAAAATTAACTACAGGTTTTTGTCGTAGTTTTTATAATTCAGATCACCCTTTACCTACCGATTTTAAAACACCCATGTGGCTTTTGTTACTGTAGCTCCCTCGTGAGTTATATGGAACAGAATAACATGAGTCTTGCTTAAGAGTAAAGTACGTGAAATTAATGTTACGTAATCGTCTCTGCGCAATCACCGTTGTACACATCTCACCAACCGAACCTGTCCCCGAGTGCAAACTCAGGAGACTGCCTGTACCATTTACAATTTTTACGAAACAAAAAATTCCTCTTATGACTAAGCAATTTACACTTTCACTACTTGTACTCTTCTTGAGTGTTACCTTCGGTTTTTCGTCAGAAAAATTCAAAGAAGATTATCGTTTTCCCGCCAACTCAGATGCCTTTATGAAGGAACTAAAAGACTTTATGGCTGCCTCCAAAAATGAAGAACTGATCGAAGTTTTTGATGGCTTCGCAGAGGAGGTGAAAAAGGGAACTTATGTCAATCAGGAAATGGAATTGATAATCAAGACTTCCAATACGATGCTGGAATACAAGCTAAAAGCAAATCCATATTTCGGAAGTTACTTTCGTTCGGTGACCAACATTAAATCAAATAAATGTGTTTTTCTTCGCTTTGTCGACTGGCATGAAACCATCGGAGAAATTTTGAATAATACGGAAAGTCGTAAGTTCAAGCCGTTCAAAATATTTTTAGAATTCTCTGATAACTTCTTCAAAGACAATGTGTTATATGAAACAAGCTCAGGTCAATCTTGGAGAGCTTTCACTGAAGATGTGGTGATCAAGTATGATAAGAATGGTCCTTATGTCGAATTTGAAGAAGTAGATTTGGTTTGTATGCGTAAGAAAAACAGAATTAAAATTGACGAATGTTCCGGTACTTTTTATCCAGTCCAAAATAAATGGGTCGGAAAAGGTGGAGAAGCAAACTGGGGACGATTTGGCTTAGGAAAAGTAAGATGTGAATTTTCTGAATTTGAATTAGATGTCAAAAAAGGAATTTACACGGTGAAGAACGCAACCCTATTTCACGATGAATTCTTTAGAGGTAAGGGAGTTGTTGGAACTTTCCAGGATAAAGTATTAGTGGAAAACAAAGCTACGGAAGCATCTTACCCTAGATTTGAATCAAATGAAAAAATATTAAAAATAGAGGCACTCGGAGAAGGCGTTTCTTACCAAGGCGGTTTTAAATTACAAGGAACAAAAGTATACGGATTTGGAGATGCCAATCAGAAAGCACAAGTAACTGTAAAGGGGCAAGGTGCTGCTGATGCCTTCACTGCTGCTGCTGAATTGTTTATCATTCACAAAGGAGAAAAAATTACAGGGGAACAGGTTGCAACTGTAATGTTAGTGGAAGGAGATTCCATTTATCATCCGTCAGTAAATATGAACTTTAACATCAAGGATGCTAAACTATTGTTGACACGTGGTGATCGCGGAAGTGACCGATTCCCTTTTTACTCTTCTTACCATAATTTCAATATTGACACAGAGAAGGTTGACTGGAATATCAAAACAGGAGAGCTGTTTTTCAACGAGAAAAAAATAAAATTGGGTTTTAGTAACTCCAAAGTTACCTTCGAATCATTGGGATACTTTGATGTTCAAGATTATAGAAAGTTACAAAACGTGTCGGACGTAAACCCAATTGCTACTTTGAAATTTCTAAACAAGAAAGAAGGAACAACCTTCATACACGCTGAAACCTTTGCAAAAGCAATGAATTCCAACTTTGGCGTTGAAAACGTAGAGAGATTGTTATGGGATATGGTATCAAAAGGCTACATCAGCTATGATAAGAATACGAAGATGATTGAAATCAGAGAAAAAGCATTTCACTACGCAGATGCCGCTATGGATAAGGTAGATTATGATATTCTAAAGATCGTGTCTGATGCAGAAAAAACCAATGCGGTTTTTGATTTGGAATCTAAAAACATTCTAGCTAACGGTGTGAAAGTGATCGAATTTTCCAGCAAACAAAAAGTAGCTGCGGTGCCAACGGAATCTCAGATTATCCTAAAGCAAAACCGTAACCTAGACATAGACGGTAATTTATACGCCGGTTTCGGTACTTTCGAAGGTAAAGATTATCACTTCGATTATGAAAAATTCCAAATTGAAATGGACTCCATTCGTTACTTCGACCTTTTTGTTCCAACAGATGTAGTTGGCAAAGATGGACAAAGAGAAGCCTGGTCTATTGCTTCTACTATCGAACATGCTCAGGGTATCTTATTGATTGATGCGCCAGCCAATAAATCAGGAAGAGAAGATATTCGTACGTTCCCTTCTTTCCAATCTAAAGGAAACTCCTACGTATATTATGATGCGGCTGAAACACAAGGAGGGGTTTATTCCCGTGATTCCTTCCACTTCAAATTAGATCCTTTCAGCTTCAATCACCTGGATGATTTTACAGAAGAAGACGTGCATTTTGATGGAACAATGGTGACGGGATTCGTCTTCCCTGACTTCAAAGAAACATTAGTTTTACAAGAAGATGAATCACTCGGATTTACAGCAGATTCTCCAACAGAAGGTCACGATTTGTACCAAGGAAAAGGATACTACAAAGGAAAAATAAACGTGAGTAATAAAGGGATTTTAGGTAAAGGACATGTGGATTATTTATGGGCTTCGATTGAGTCGGAAGACATCACTTTTAAGCCAGAACAAATGATAACGGCAGCAGAGTCTTTCGAACTAATGGAAGACCGTGGAGATGGGGTTCCTAAGATAAAAGGCCTTGATGTTGCGATCGACTGGAGACCTTATTTGGACAGCATGTTTGTGAAAGCGGAGAAGGAGCCTTTCCAATTATTTGAAAACGGAACACACACGGTTTTTGATTTATTGATCCTGACTCCTGATGGTGTAAAAGGACGTGGAGAATTCAAATGGGATTTGGGTGGAATGAATTCCAGTCTTTATTCTTTCGGAGCTAATTCTGTGCAATCTGATTCCGCAGATATGAGTATCAATGCATCGGGTGTTGATCATTTAGCACTAAGAACAGAGAACGTAAATGCAGCTTTTGATTTTGATAAATCAACAGGACACGTAAAGGCAAACGTAGATACTGTAACAACAGTCTTACCATACAATCAATACCGAACTTCTCTGAATGAATACGATTGGGATATTAAAAATGAAAATATAAATTTCGTTTCTGAACCAGGTAAGAAAGGATATTTCTTAAGCCTTGACCCAGGAAGAGATTCACTAAGTTTTGAAGGTGAATCTGCATTTTATGACCTGAAAACCAACGCTTTAAATGTCGAGGGGGTAGATGTACTTGAAGTAGCAGATGCCTTTGTTTATCCTTCTGATGGGAAGGTAGATATCCAGCCGGGTGGTCAGGTTTCTACTTTAGAAAATGCAAGGATTGTAGCTAACAGAGAAAATAAATACCATATTTTCGAAAGAGCTACCGTAGACATTAATGGTAAGAAAGATTACCAAGCTTCGGCTTATTATCAATACCCAATTGGATCGAAGCAACAAGAAGTTTACTTCAATAATATCCAGGGAAAGCGTTTCGGTAAAGGGAAGAAAGAGGTGAAAGAAATCATGACAAAGGCACAAGGATCAGTAGCAAAAGGAGACGAATTTTTTATAGACCACAAAACGCGTTTTGAAGGAAAAATTATACTAGAATCTAAAGAAGCTAATTTGCACTTCAAGGGTTTTGCACAACTGTATAGTAAGAGTCTTACAACAAAAAATTGGTTTACTGTTAATAGTAAAGGAGACAAAAATGACCTGGCTATCTCTTACGATGTACCTAAAGATGAAAACGGCTTACCGGTGAGAACGGGACTGTTTATTAGCAAAGAAGACGGCAAGATTTACCCTAAGGTAATGAGCGCCTTAAGATACAGAAAAGACCCACCAATTTTTGAAGCAAAAGGATTGTTTAAATACGATAAACGAAGAGATGTTTTTGCTTTTGGAGATTCTTTAAAAGTAGTATCTGGAGTAAAACAAGGAGCATTGTTAGAATTGAATGATGCTACAGGAGCAATCACCATGACTGGACCAATAACACTTGGACCAAAACTGGATGTGATGTCTGTTACTTCCGCTGGAAAAATAACGACTAGTGTCGATATGACGGTGGCTACTTCTGTAAAGGTTGTATCCGGTGTAAACATGACCATCCCCGAAGATTTATTGAACATCATTAAAGCAGATTTGAACGCAACCAGCTTCGATGCAAGTTCTGTGGTTTACAAGCCATACGATGTATATGAAGCAGCGCTTGGGAATTTGATTCCAGACTCTAAAGCCTTGGCAAGTAGTATAGCAGAATTGAAATCAGGTGGAGGATTGCACATTGCTCCTAAATACAATACCTACAGTTTCCTACTTAGTAATTTGGATCTTAAATGGTCACAAGAATATCGCTCCTTTGTAACCAAAGGAAGTAAGATAGGTTTGGCTTCCATCCTAGGAACGGCTTACAACAAGAGAGTAGAAGGCTACGTGGAGTACATCACCTCAAGTAATCAGAATGACCGTTTCTATCTCTACTTTGTATCTCCAGGAGGCGATTTCTACTTCTTCGGCTACAAAGGCGGAATCCTGAAAACAGTATCCAGTAGTGAAAGTTACAACGCAGCGGTAGAAGGATTGAATAAGAAAGAAAAATTCCATAAGATGGAGGATGGTGAAACGTATGAAATACAGCTCACCGGTGCTGAAACCGCCAACCTTTTCGTAAATAGAGTACAGGCAGTTCAATAATAGACTTTATTTGTTTTAGAAGATCAAATTAAAGGTACATTTAGCGAACTCAAATGATATGACCGATGTCTGGTGTAAAGCCGGGCATCGGCTTTTTGATTTTACAGATATCAAAAGAAAGTAAGGATGGTAACATCACCGGAATTCCTACGTAATATCCCAAAGAATGCCGTCAAAATTACCCTTAATTGGTACGATTTTCGACCATTTTTTGTTGAGAAACACTCTTGTCAGATGTTTAACTTTTCCAAGTTATAACTATTTGATATGCAATTACTTAAGACGAGGCCAATCCCTGGTTTCCACGGTTTGAAAAATGAACTACGAATAACAAACATGACCTAGTATGACAAAGGTGAACACGCTTTTTAGTTTCTCTCTGCTTTTTTTTGGCATTTGCCTAACCAACCTTTCTGCTCAAAACAATCTTGACGTCAGTTTTCAAAACGGTGCTGGAGTACCAGATTTCCTCAATATTTGTGGGGATGAAGACACTGAAGTAGTGAGCATTACATTGGATGGTACTTCCACCGATTCGAGAACTTCAATAACCGCAGTCGCTCACCTCTTCGAGGGCGTTCAGTTTGTGAGCTTCGATGCTACGAATTCCACTCCGGGTGTAAATCCACCCAACCTTTCCGATCCGAGTAATCCGGTTTTTACCAATTTGCCAAGTATGCAACCTGGCGGTTTGGAAGAAATTATCATCGCTTTCTCTGTCAAAGCGAATTGTGAATACATCGATACGATCAATGCTAATAATGCCGCTTCCGTTTTTGATACCTGGGAATTTACCTACGACTTGGGCCCTTCCCTTGGGTTGAATGAATCAGATGCTAATTCAGAATATCGAGATGCTTTCGCTGTTCCGAATTTCACGGCTAGCATGAATAATGTTTTTGGTAAAGGGAAAGTAGGGGATTGTTTTACCAGAGAAATAGAGTTGACAAGTAGTGGTTTGGATGGGTTTATAGATACTATGATTTATGAAAATACGCAGGGTGCTGGAATATGGGTGCAGTCTGTTACAGTCAACGGCTTACCTTTAACCTTAACAAAAACCTTGGTAGGAGTAGATACATTAATTCAAGGTGTTTTAGATTCTGCTTTCTTTATTCCAAATACATTAGGTGGAGGTGCTGGAAATGGAAACCAGTTCTTCGATCCGGATGAAACAGCGACCATCGTAGAGAATATTTGTATGGTTTCTTGCTCAGGTTCAAGAGCTTCTATTCACGATATGTCCTGGGGTTGTGGAGGTGTTTATTGTCAAACCACTTCAGTTACGGACTTTATCGAAGTAGGCCAGGGAGCTGCGAATATTATAACCCTGTTGGATGCCAACGCTTCTTTGCCAGATCAATATGCAGGCTATTGCCAAACCGGTAATTCTACGATTACGATTGTAAATGACGGAGTCGAAATAGATCCAGGTTTTGCAACCATGCTAAATATTGAAGCGGGTATTGGCTTGGGCAATATGTTTGAAGCCTTAGATGGAGGTTTCGAAATTTCCACTGTTGTCTTTGCTGGAGTAACTTTGGCAAGTCCAACAGCATTGGTTACTTTAGATGGTAACGCACAATTTATGACAGACCCAGATGGCCCAGGCGGTTTATCCGATTATGATGGTGATGGTTTCTTTGATGATTTGCTGCTAGGCGATTCCATAGAAATTACCGCTTACTATGACTTTGATTGTTCCACTGCGCAAGAGTTGGGCGATGATGAAACTTGCCGTAATGATTTCCGAACCAGTTTTTCCGCTAGAGTAAGTTACGACGATGCTTGTACGGTTAGAGTCACCAGTCAGGATAATAATTATCTTAGACCTTCTAACACTCGTTCTACAGAGGAGAATTTCACAACCGCAGATGCCTTTGCATTGTTGGATACCTTTTATATTACACATACAGAAACTCGTTCTGTCAGATTCTTTGAAAAGAACTGTGGAGGTAATGAGCAGTTTATGGTGACCGTTGTATTACCTAGCGGAGTGAACCCTATAACTTCTGAAACACAAATCATTAGAAACGGAGGGACTTTCTATTCTCTATCTGGGTCGAGCATGAGCAATGATACATTGACATTGATATTTGATGCTTCGGCCTCACCCTTCACTAATGGTGACTATGAAGTAATTATGGCTTTTCAGTCCGATTGTTCGGCAACATTAGGGCCAACGGTTTTTCCAATGGAATTTGCCCATTACTGTCCTGGTTGTGATTGTAAACATATCTGGTATTGTAGTGAATTGACGGGCCCTTATTTGCACTCAACAGACCCACCTTGTCCACCGGTCATTTGTGATCCGGGAATTCGAACCACTAGCTTTGAAGTGAATAGAACAACAATTGGTTATACCGATAACAAGTACACTACAAAATTTCACTCTGATTCAGCAAATACTAAAGTTGCTATTTCTTGTGATAGTATTGAAATGAAAATTTTGAACGTCGTTGGAGAAACACCAATCACAGATTCAATAGGAATGGTCATTACATACAGTAATATTGACGAAACCTACGATAGTACAGAAACCTTCTTATTCGATTATGGAAACTTGCGAATCGTAACAGGAGGAACGGAATATACCTGCACTTTTGATACGAGTACCATGAGTATTGAATACATTGATACCTTAAAAATTCTAACCTTCGATTTAAATGAATGTCTCATAAACTTGGGAGGCGGAGGACTCACGCTGACATCCGGAGATACGATTGAATACATTGGTAATTTCACCGTGAATCCAGACGGTCCGTATCCGGTACAGTTTAGAACAGTTCCTGATTTGCGAGCGGAAGGTTTTGCTACTATAGACGACGTTGACTATACTTGTGATAATTTTGGAGACATTCTTACGATTGCAAAAAACCTAACGGTATTTAATTTTCCAACCAGTAACAATCATCCGAAAGGCTGTGCGCAAACATTTTTGAATTACCAATTGGTGACGATTAACAATGGTTTTGCAGATTGGTTTGGAACGGAAGTTCGTCAAGCGGTCAAAATTGATTCTATTTCTTTTGATTTTGATCCAAATATCCTGACAGGTTTTGACCTATTTCAACCAGAAGTTTCTATTCCTGATCATCCTGTTTTCGGTAATGCCTTTTTCCCAGTAGCCGGTTTTGAAACAACACCCAGTGGACATTATGTTGCTCGTTTTGATACCTTATTAGATGTACCATCACTTAACACGGTACTGCCATACTCTTTCAATTTTAGAATAGTGGTAATTCCAAATTGTCAATCAGAAACGAGTAGTGAAAACGGAACGCCAAATTATCAACTTGATTCAAGAATTTTCTTTAACGATAGATATTATGCTTCTGTCATCGGCGACGGATCTTGCTCTACAGCACAAAAAGATTCTGTAATAAATGACTTGGCCTATACGGATCCACCGACCTTTAATTTTGTATCTAACAGCAATCCTAACGTTTCATTAGTTGGAGATACTGCGGTTTGGATCGTTCAATACTGTAACTCTTCTTTCTCTGCAGATGCCGGCGTAACTTGGGTTGCGCTAGAGGATAGTACCAATACGATACAAGTGGTTTCTATGGAAGAGATTTCAGACCCGGCCAATGAAATTAGTTTAACCGTTGTCCCTTATGGCACGGGTAATTATTTCGGTATTGCACCAGGTTTGGATAAGGCGGATGGTAGTGCTACTTTAAGTGAAATCTGTAATATCGTTAGAATAAAAGCATTGGTTAATAATTGTGGAACTACTAATTTCCATACCAGCGTAGGTTGGAATTGCGCGCCTTACTCAGACCCGTTTTGGAACCCCGAGGATTACCCACCTTGTAATGATTTGACTTTACAGCACTCGGTAACGAACCTTGACCCATTGTTGGATGCAAACATCATTGCACAAGATAACAATCCAAATATTTGTGATACGATAACCATTGATGTTCTTTTGAGAAATACAGATCAGGGGCGTGTTTATGATTTGGTATCTCAGATTATATTACCTCCACTCGGAGCTACTTTAGCTACTGGCGGTATTTCATTCGCTTATCCTTCAGGAGCGGCTTTCCTACCTGTGGCAACTGATCCGGTTTATATTGGAACAAATTTGCAAGGAGACATTTATCAGTTTGGTGGTTTTTCAGATTTGAATTCTTACTTGGATGTAGAAGGGTTCCCTGGCTTCAATGCCACTAATCCAACGGATTCCAATGAGTTGGTCATTCGATATAAATTTATTACAGATTGTAATTTCATCAGCGGATCATTGTCGTATTACAACTTCCAAGGACTAATGGGCTGTGGTGATTCTACCAACTTTGAAACAGGGGAGAGTCTTCCAATTCAATTAGCAGGTACCGCCATCATTCCACCAAAATTATTTGATGTCTTTTTCGACAATAATTCTACATTGCTACCGGGAGAGTCTTCGGATATTACAATCTCTGTAATAAATACGGAAACCGCGCCTACAGATACTGTAGATAAAGTAACCTTACGTTTGCCTTTAGAAATTAATTATACCGATCCTTCTACGATTGCAATCACTCCAAACACTTGGACGATAGAAGCACCTGAATTAGATACCGTTTCTGGTTTCCAATATATCGTATGGTGTTTACCAACAGGACTCTTACAAGGAGATACAGCTAGCTTTAGTTTTGAACTAACCTCACCGGATTATTCTTGTGATACTACGATCATACCTGTAGAGTTATTTACGCTTGCACGAATTCCTGTTTTCTGTGATGACCTCGGAACCAATTGCGATGTAGAAACCGTGACCTCTAGTAATATTGGAAACTTCACAGACTTAAACGTACTGCAAGATTTCATAGATGTGGCTTCCTCCAATCCAACACCTTGCGCTGGAGAAGTTGTCACCCTTACTGCTAACGGTGCGACAACTTATATCTGGACTAATTCCAGTACTGGCTTAAACATAGGAAATACGCCGTCGGTAGATGTTGCTCCAACGACAACAACGACTTACATCGTTTCAGGAACAGATAATGTAACGGGTTGTACCGCTATTGACTCAATTGTAATTGATATAAATGCAGGAACTGCTATGGCCAGCATTACTGCAAATGCAACACAGTATTGTCAAGGTGATACCATTGTTTTAACTGGTGGTACTGGTGTAGCTTTAGAATGGTTTGTTGGGCTTACTTCCATAGGATCCGGACCAACTATTTCAATATCGGCAACCAATACGACGACCTATGGATTGGCCGTTCAAAATGCACAAGGTTGTAGAGATACTGCTTATTTAACTGTAGGTGTGGATCCTTCACCAATTCTAGTGAATCCGGTTACCGACTTATCAAATTGTAATGGAACAACCTTCCCAATTTCTTTACAAATAAATCAAAATATTCAGAGCTACACCATTTCAGGAAACTTTGCTAATGATGTAGCTGCAGGGAATACGTTGAACTTTAATGCCATTTACAATACTGATACTACATTTTTCGATGTGGTCATTTTTGGAGACCTCGATGGTTGTTCGGTTACAGAATCCTTTCTGATTTTGCCATGTCCTTGTCAGTCGCCAGAAATTGTAACTATTGCGGTGGTAGGAGCAACTTGTGGTAATAATGATGGCTCAGCGATCATACATCTGAATGAGGATGAGAGTTTGTATACTTTCAGCTGGACACCGGGTAACTTAAATGGCGATACACAAACAGGTTTGTCATTCGGAGGTTACACCGTAGATATAGCAAATACGATCACCCCAGGATGTAACACCACTGCCTACGTGGCGATCATCAACGCCGATGGTCCAATAGCAACGGCAGTTACAACTCCAGCTACCTGTATGGCAAGTGATGGGTGTGCTACGTTGATGCCTGCTACTTTTACTTATACTTGGGCAGATGGCACTATAGCTAATAATCGTTGTGATTTACCAACCGGTACTCATTTCGCAACGATTACGGATCCTGCGAATCCAGCTTGTCAAAATGTAATAGCAGTGTTAATTGGTGAAGAAAATCCGTTGGAAGCGACAATGAATACCGTAACGGCTCCAGACTGTGGCGTGGCCAACGGAGAAGTGAATATTGTAGTAAACGGAGGTTCTGGATCGTACAATTTCACTTGGCAAGATGGTACGAATTTAACAACAGGCACACGTACCGGCTTAACCGCGGGTGTTTATAATGTGACCATTTCAGAGAATGGCGCAGATGGGTGTGAACTGCCCTTTATCTTCGTTTTGATTGATAATGTCCCTCCTGGCTTGGTTGTCATTTCTGATACTATGGACGTGACTTGTCGAGGCGCAACAGATGGGAGTATCAATTATAATGTAACTTATGATGGCGGTTTTACAGCTCCAGCTGATATTACGTTTACAAATGGTTTTACCGAATTCACCAATGGAAATTTACCTCCAGGTGCTTACTGCATCGTCATCAATGATGGCAATGGTTGTGTAGCTGGTGGAGGTTGTTTCACTATAGAAGAACCAGATCCAATCAGTTTGTTATATGTAATGTCACCTGCTTGTGAAGTACCTGTAACAGTAGATGTAACAGCATCAGGGGGTAGCGCACCTTATAACTTTGATTGGCTAGACATCACGCCAAATCCTGGAATTGACCCAGAAGATAGAATAGATTTGATGGCTGGAACGGATTACTTTATAACAGTTACAGATGCGAACAACTGTACTTTAGAAGACGATGTCGTTGCTAGTCCTTGTACAGAGTGTATTCAACCTACTTTGAATTCTGTTATTATAATGGAAGCTGATTGTGGCGAGAATGATGGAATGGCCATCATCGGTTTGTTTGAAGAGGAGACAAATTATTCCTTCACTTGGAGTCCTGGTGGTTTAACTGGAAATACACAAACCGATTTACCCGCTGGTCTTTATACCGTGTTGGTGAGTAGCAATCAAGTTGCAAATTGCGAAATGGAAGTTAATGTACTCATCACAACAGAAGGAGGTCCTGAGGCGACTTATCAAACATTGCCCGCCATTTGTCAGGCTGGTGATGGTGTTGCGGTTCTGACTCCTGCCAATTTTGACTACACTTGGCCAACCGCTGGCAACCCCGTTACAAATGTCAGAAACGATCTTGCTGCTGGAACTTATACCGTAACTATTGAAGACCCGGTCAATCCAGGATGTCTTAATGTTATTGAGGTTTTGATTGAAGAAAATAATCCAATGTATGCGACTACGGAAGTAGTTACTGCTCCGGATTGTGGTATTGCCAATGGAACGATTACAGTTCATCCATTAGGAGGAAGCGGTTCTTATACTTTCTATTGGAATGATCCCGCGGTGCCTTCCACGGATAGTACACAGACAAATTTAGCTGCCGGAACTTACGTGGTTACTATTGAAGATAATAATGTAGCTACGGGATGTACGATAGAATATGTATTTACATTAATTGATAATATCGGAAGTACAACTGTCAGTATAATTGATACGATTGCCAGTGCTTGCTTTGAGGAAAACAATGGATCTATTTTGTTTGATGTAGTTTATGATGGAACGTTTGTAGGGCCAGCTGATACTATTATAACAAGTGGGTTACAAATTTTTGAAAATGGATCATTACCCGCAGGTAGTTATTGTTTACAAATCAATGATGCCAACGGCTGCATTGCTGCTTCTGCCTGTTTCGAATTGCACGATCCAGAGCCTATGGAATTACTTTTCGTAGTCACAGAAGATTGTGGTGGCAACGGTTCTATAACAACTACGGTTGTTGGCGGTACTCCAGCATTCAACTATGACTGGGCACACATTTCGCCGAGTACTTCTGACTCAAAAGATCTTACAAACCTAACAATAGGTAATTATGACTTACTTGTTACAGATGCCAATGGCTGTACGATTCAAGAAACAGAAGTCTTTGTTCTAGCGTGTATAGATCCATGTAATCTTTTCAATGGACAAGATTCTGCTTGGTTGCAAATGGAAGTATGTGGTGGTGAATTGGTACTTTGTTTAGGCTTACCAATTCAGGATATTAGCTTACTCATTATTACAGATAATGGATTGCCTTATACCGGTGGATTCGAAGGATGCGCTTTCGATACCATCCATGCTTATAACTATGTGGATTTATTTGGGCAAGGTGCTCAAGGGCCATATGATTTGATCTCTTGGTCAGTGGACGGAACAATTTTTAGTGGCGAGTTCCCAGATGTAAACGCACTGGTAGATTCCATGAATATTTGGGATCCACTTGGAGGTTGGGGTTTTGCTTCTGTCGGACAAATTATTTCTGGTGGTGCAAATGGCAGCAACTATGGTTCAATGGAAATTATCGCCTTGATCAATAACCCACCATTGACTTCATTCTTGGGTGTTAGCTTCCTCGCAGAGCCAAGTGGTTTTGGAATTGTGCTAGATGAAGGAACGCACGAAATCATTATCGGAGACACGATTAATAATTGTACAGATACGCTTTTCGTAACTGCGCTTTGTTCCACACTAGATACGATTTACACACAAGTAATTGTTGAAACGACAGATACTCTTTGTATTGATTTTGATGATCTGGTTGGGGCCTTGGATACGATTTACAACTTCTGTGAACAAGGAGACAATGCCACGGTTACGGTAATTCCGGGAACCAATTGTATTGAAATAATAGGTGATGAAATAGGACAAGACATTGCTTGTATTGTAGCTTGCGATGTATTGGGAATATGTGATACGGTAATTGTCATTATAGATGTTGTTCCTCCTTATGATGCAGTGTATGGAGGCGACTGTATTAATACGAATATAACACACTGCATAGATACGAGTACCGTTCAGGTTACAGGTAATATTGTCAGTATGATCAACCTCTGTCTGGAGCCTTCAGGGGAATCGGTTCTATTCGAAATAGATCTTGATAATTACTGTGTTAGATATAAGGGGATTAGTCCGGGACCGGATACAGCTTGCATACAGCTCTGCGATGCTATGGGAATATGTGATACCTTCACTTATTATATTACGACACAAGACTGTGGTATAACTTCAACCGTGCTTTGTGATACGGTCTATGTCTTCCATACGGATACCTTCTGTTTAGATTTATCAGAGCTTGCAGGCAATCCAGTTTCTATAGAAAGTGTTTGTTCAGATGCTTCTTTCGGTGATGTTGATTTTTACCTTGACCCAATCAATTATTGCGTGAATTTCACTGGAATATTCACAGGGCAGGACACCGCCTGTATCGTTGTTTGTGATGAATTTGGCATATGCGATACCACCTTCTTCTGTATCTTTGTTGAAGTTTTTGATGGAGGTCCTTTTGCCACCTTTGATTGCGATACCACATTTATTGGAACCCCGATAGTTCTCGATGTAATAGCAAACGATACACTCTGGGGTGGAAAGGATAGCTTAGTTATACTCGAACAACCTTCCTATGGTACGGCCACTGTTAATCTCGACTGTTCCGTCACCTATAATCCCGGAGATGAATACTGTGAAAGGTGGGATTATTTCGTTTACGAAGTTTGTAATGTCAATGGTTGTGATACGGCACTAGTTAAGGTATATATAGAATGTGTAGATATTGTTATATTCACTGCCGTCTCTCCAAACGGAGATAACCAAAACGATTTCTTCCACATCGCAGGGATCCTTGACTTCCCAGACAATGAGTTAACCATCTTGAATCGTTGGGGGAATGAAGTCTATAATACCCGTTCCTATCAAAACAAATGGGCCGGAACCTACAATAATAACAAAGAGTTGCCGGATGGTACTTATTATTACCTTTTAAAGTTGAATGATGATGCGGGGCGTGTGTTCCAGGGGTTCTTGGAGTTGCATCGGTAAAATAGTGGTTAGTACTTTAGGATATAACAAATCCCCATCGATTGAAGATCGTATGGGGATTTGTTATATTATAAGGGAGAAAAAATAGTTATGGGTTTAGAACAATTTCCCTGTCTCAGAAGGCGGCACCACTCCCAAATGCTGATAAGCCTTAGGCGTAACCTCACGTCCCCTCGGCGTCCGTTGAATATAGCCTTCCATAATCAAGAAAGGTTCATGAACCTCCTCAATGGTTCCAGCCTCTTCACCCACGGCAGTAGCAATGGTAGTCAAACCAACCGGGCCGCCTTTGAATTTGTGAATGATGGTATTCAGAATTTTATTGTCCATTTCGTCCAAACCACTGCTGTCTACGCTAAGTGCCTGGAGGCCGTATTTGGCAATGGCTAGGTCAATACTTCCATCTCCTTTCATTTGGGCAAAATCCCGAATTCTTCGTAACAATGCATTTGCAATTCTAGGGGTACCTCGACTTCTGCGAGCAATTTCCAAAGCACCATCATCATCAATTGGAACTTCGAGAATACCAGCGGAGCGTTTTACAATTTTTTCAAGTACTTTAATATCGTAATAATCCAAGTGGCAGGTAATGCCAAAACGAGCACGCATAGGGGCGGTGAGTAGGCCCATTCTGGTAGTCGCACCTATCAAGGTGAAAGGTTCTAGCGAAATTTGAATGCTCCGAGCATTTGGGCCACTGTCTATCATAATGTCAATACGATAGTCTTCCATTGCAGAGTAGAGGTATTCCTCCACCACGGTATTGAGTCTATGAATCTCATCAATAAAAAGGACATCTCCTTCATCGAGATTGGTGAGGAGGCCGGCAAGGTCACCCGGTTTTTCCAGTACAGGGCCAGAAGTTAATTTAAGACTGGCTTCCAACTCATTAGAAATGATATGAGATAAAGTCGTTTTCCCTAATCCGGGAGGGCCGTGTAATAATACATGATCCAGCGCTTCACCTCTAAGTTTTGCCGCACCAATGAAGACCTTTAAGTTTTCTACAATTTTAGGTTGTCCACTGAATGCCGCCAGATCTTTTGGTCGTAGGGCACGTTCAAACTGCTGATCTTGTGGTTCCTGATTTTCATTAGAGGGATCAAGATGAGGGTTGGACATTTACTAGATTATTTTTAATGGTGTAGATAGATTAGACTCATCGGGGTAGTAGGGCTGTTAAGTCCTGTTTTGGCAGATGTTGAAGAAAAAGTTATTAATCAAAATTTCAATAAAAATTAAAACCAAAAATCTGAGACGAGGGAATTGCGATAGAAGGTTTTGATTTTAATATTGATTCCTTTGCTTAGTACTTAATACTATCCAAAGCCACGATGAAGCCATCAATTTTTTTCTTACGTTTTAAATCCTTTTCATAACTTTTAGCGGTAGCTCTATCTGGGAAAGGGCCTAGTAGTATTTTATAAACAGGTTGACCCTTTTTTCCTTTTTCTACAGAAATTAAAATATTCTTGAACCACTTCTCCTGAAGTTCAGCCACTTGTTTCATGACGTTAGCGTAATTTGTTAAAGAAGCGACTTGTACACCAAAGCCAGTACGTTCCGGGCGAAGCAATTGTACTTTGTATAAATCGTACATACTGAAATCACCACTTCTCATCCGGCTTGCGGGCTCTTTAGGAGCAATCGGTTTCGCTGCAGGTTTTACCGTTTCTTTCTTCGGTGGAGGAGGGGTTGCTTTTGGAGCTGGCTTTTCTGCAGGAGCTACTGTTTTAGCTGTTGGTCTTTTATTGGTTTTAACTGAAGTGGTCAGCTTGTCATTATTTCTTGTTGAAGCAGAAGGTCTTGGCGCTTCTGTAATGACGGTACGAGCAGGGGAAGGGTTTTCTATGTTTGCAAATTCGTCAGGGACGGTTCCAGAGCCAAGGACTTCAATCTTAACCTTGGCAACACCTGCGTTGATTAAATCAATTTGCGTAGCCGCTTTTTTTGATAATTCTATAATGCGGCCTTTAATGTACGGCCCGCGGTCATTGATTCTTATTTTTACGGATGCCTTGGTGTCTAGTCGAGTTATTTTTACGATGGTTCCAAAGGGGAGCTTTTTGTGTGCGCCAGTGTATTTGGCTTTGTCATAGGGTTCCCCACTAGCCGTTTTGCTATCCTGAAAAGAATCGTCATAATAGGAGGCGACTCCATATTCCTCGCTTTGGGCAGAAGTGGTGTTAAAGGCAAATAAGCAGACCAAAAAGGTGAATGTTGTTAAGTATCTCATATCAGTTTTTTTAGTGAATTTTTGACAGATGCCGTGATTGTCCAAGGACACTGTACACATAAACGAGTCAAAGACGTTTTTAACGCTTTATAATTCGACCAAATGTAGGGTTTTTTAGTGAATTTTGCGAAAGCCGAAACAAAGTGATCGCTTTTGGACTTTCTGTTTGGAGTAACAAGGTATTGTTCAAACAGCTACAATTACAATCAGGCAGAATTATAATGAACCTTAAGCGTTCTTTTTTTGTATTTTTGCAGGAATTTAGAGAAAGAACAAATCTTCTGCTTCTTTCTTATGTGTTTTAACCTACACGGGAGGCTTTGAACCTCTTAGTGAAAATTAAAAAAATGAGTAAACATGGAAAAGTATTAGTAGCTATGAGTGGCGGTATTGATAGTACCGTAACTGCTATGATGCTGCACGAGCAAGGCTACGAAGTCATTGGAATGACAATGAAAACCTGGGATTATGCCAACTCGGGAGGAAGCAAAAAAGAAACAGGTTGTTGTAGCCTGGATTCTATAAACGACGCTAGACAAGTGGCCGTGGATATGGGCTTCCATCATTCTATCGTAGATATCCGAGAGGAATTTGGCGATTATGTGATTGACAATTTTGTGGATGAATACATAGCGGGGCGAACTCCAAACCCCTGTGTATTATGTAACACACATATAAAATGGAATTCGCTTTTAAAGAGAGCAGATATGCTGGATTGCGAATTCATTGCGACTGGGCATTATGCTAAGATCAAGGAATCCAATGGTCGAAAATTTATTACAAAAAGTAAGGATACCCACAAGGATCAGTCATATGTGCTTTGGGGCTTGAGCCAAGAATGTATGGATAGAAGTCGTTTTCCGTTAGGGCCATATACGAAGCCGGAAGTTCGGCAGATGGCTTTTGATTGGGGTTACACGGATTTGTCTAAAAAAGGAGAGAGCTACGAAATTTGCTTTGTGCCGGATAATGATTATCGAGGGTTTTTGAAACGTAGAGTAGAGGGTTTAGAAGAGAAAGTAGCTGGTGGCTCTTTTGTGAATTCAAAGGGTGAAATCTTAGGAAAACATGATGGCTATCCTTTCTATACCATTGGACAAAGAAAGGGCTTAGGTCTTGCTTTTGGAGTACCAATGTATGTAACTAAAATTCAGCCAGATACAAATACTGTTGTACTTGGAGAAGTAGATGAATTGTTGCGAAATGGAATGAAAGTCGGACAGCTAAATATGCAGAAATATCCGGAGATAACTGATGATATGGAATCCGTCACGATGATCCGATATAATGATCCAGGTACTTTAAGCAAATTGTCTATGCAGGGCGAGCATGTTTACGTTGATTTCATGGCGAATGTAAAAGGAGTTGCACCCGGTCAGTCTGCTGTTTTCTATGAAGGAGATGACGTAATTGGTGGCGGTATGATTTACGTTTAGAGGGAGGGTTTAACCCATGCAATATTTCTGTTATTTGTGGTTTGAGGTTTGTAATTATAAACTAAGAAATCCGCTTATTTTGTCGGATTATTCCCTTTGGGTTATCCCAAAATAGTACATAGCCGAAGGTTATTGATTCTTTGCTACTTTCTGATAAAAAATCACCTATGCGTTATCTAACTTTTATTGTCATCGCTCTTCTGTCTCTTGTTTCCTGTAAAGACAAGCAAACCATTGAAGAACCCAATATTGATTTCGGATATGAATATTTCCCCTTGGAAATTGGTTCTGAATTGATCTACCGCGTAGACTCTACGATTTATGATCCGCAGGAAAATAGCGTTGAAATTTTAACAAGTATGACCTATATTCGGGAAGTAGTGGTTGATACCTTTCAGGATGAGTTGGGACGTTTGTCTCATAAGGTAGAGCGTTTTGAACGGCCGAATGTAGCTGTCGATTGGGAATTGAAAAATGTATGGTCAGCTGTTCGTACAGAAACGCAGGCAGAGCGATTTGAGGATAACTTACGATTCATCAAAATGGTCTTCCCTGTTGATGATGGAGATATTTGGAATGGGGTAGCGTATTTAGATGTAACGGTGGAATATCCTGTAGCCGGGGATCGAGTAGCCATCTTTAAAAGCTGGGATAATAATACAGAAGTTATAGATCAAGGACAGCCAGAAACAGGTGGTGATTTTGCTTTTGAGGAGGTTACAACCATTCAATTGGCTGATGAGGAGAACCTTTTGGAAAAACGATACGGAATTGAAAAATACGCTAAGGGTGTTGGGTTGATTTTTAAAGAGTTACAAATT
>JBLHRR010000099.1:0-20629 GCA_047626155.1 Saprospiraceae bacterium
AGCATTCGTTTACAGTTTAGCAATGACTGGCGGGCTACTTTTGTTTTTGACCATCAGCTGCCTGGCTCCTGTTGTAGAACGAAGTCCCATGAAGTCTTTAAATCAAGTTGCAATTACGGCTAATGAGATGGTCCTTGAAAAAGGAATAAGCAACTCCACTATTTCTGTTGGCTTGGTCTCCTTAGGTAATAAGCAAACAAAAGTCAGCCTGGCATTTTATATCGGACAGTATTTCAAAAACTACGAAGCGATATACAAGGAGGAGGCACTGGAACGCTTTCTATCAGAAAAGCCGTCTCTATTAATAGTAAACGAAGAAGTATTGTTATTTTTCAAAGAGGCTTTGCGTAAAAAAGGAAGAAAAATGCCGGAAGTAAAAACGGTTCAATGGTGGAGCACCGATGATAAGCTAAGAAGGCATGACTATTTCATGTTGATGAATTAAAACCTATTTTATAAAAAAACATTAGCCGCCCCCCTATTATGTTTGTAGCGCGAATGACTCTGGAGGAGTCATACCCAAATCAGCATGGAGTAGCAACTCCATGTACAAAACGGACACCTCAATCCAACAACCCATCCTTCTTCAACTGATCCAAATACAACTGAGCCCCAAACTTATTCAGATGTTGATAATCAGCAAAACCTTTCTCTTCCTGCACAGCCAAAGAATAATCACGAACCACCAAAGCAGTAGCTACTTCAACAGCTTGTTTTAAATCTTTCAAATTCTCCACCTGTTTTCCAAAGGCTGGGAAATAAGGATTAATGACCAAATGTACTTTTACTCCCTTTGATTCTGCAAGTTCTACTATCGCTTTAAGGTGATCAATCAATTCCGAAGTATACCCAATCTTATAAGGTTCTTCCTGTTGAACATTAGCCATCATGAATTCATTGATTTCCCGATCCAACAACCAATCTTCATCTGACTTATTGAGGTAAAACAAAGAGCGTTGAAATATTTCTGAATTATATCTGTACAAATGACTTAGCTGCCCCGCGTAAAAAGCACTGTCATCATTTTTATGAATGAGTTCACTTATATTTTTAGAATAGGGCGTGTATAAATTAAATCCGCTAATCATCTGCGCATTAAAACGATCACACATGGTGATGTCCAGGATCATTGTCTTGGGGCTTTTGTATTGCGCTAAGTAGTCTTTGATCAATTCCGCCGCTAGATCAATCGGCATTCCATTGTAGCTGAGATTGAATGTCTTTTTTCCGGTTATTTTCTCAATATATGGCTGATAAAAAGTCAGGCCTCTGGAGTTCCCGACCAACAGTATATCACTCTGTGCTGCTCCAGCATACATCCGAGAATAACGAAACTGGCTGGAATCTATTGCTTTTTTTAACAATAGTCCCGCAGCTCTGTCTCCAGCGAAGAAGAGCGCAATTGTTGCAAGTATCCAAAGTGATTTTTTCAATTCTTTTTTATTGTGATTTAATAATTCGTTAGTAACAACGAAAAATTAACTTCCCGATTTGGAAATAATTATGTAAATAAAAACGACCAATGGAAGGGTGGCTTATATAATTGTTTCCACGAAAAAAAATCGGGAAATTATTTTTAGTGTAATACTTCGCAGATTAACGTTGCGCTATTTTGTGCCGTTTCGGTAAAAAAAATGGCGGAACGCAAACCTCCTAAAACTGAAAATAAATAAACGAGTTCGCTCCAAAACTCCCGAAGAAAGCAATCAACCAGAAAACACAAGCAAACGAAACCACCCGAAACACAGGCCGATCTAGCGCTTCTTTATACAGTGGTTTATACAAATCTACCAACTCCACCGTTACCAAAATGCCAATTAATATTATACCTTTCAGAACCCAAAATTTATTTATAATACTACTAAAATTAAAACCTTCCAAAGAAGCAATTCTGGCGATAACCTGATTCGCTATATCAAAGTCCGGAGCACGGAAGTAGATCCAAGCGAAGCAAGTTGCGGCATATACCATTCCGATGGCAATACCATTTTGTACAAAATTCGGCACTCGAATAGCATTTAAAAGTTTATTCCAAAAAGGCCCAACAAGCCGCTGCACCACCAAATAAAAACCATGAAGCAATCCCCAAACCACAAAAGCCCAACTGGCTCCGTGCCATAACCCTCCTAACAACATCGTGATGATGAGGTTCATATACGTATACATCGAGATCTTATTCTTATCGGATTTTTGCAACCAAAAATAAGTGGCAATTGAAACTGAAATATACAATCCGATTAACCACCACCAACCCGTTATAAAAATAGAAACCATTAGCGATATAATAGTAAAAAACCAAGAACCAAAACTCCCGGACCGGTTCCCTCCTAATGGAATATACAGATAATCCTGCAACCAACTTGACAAAGATATATGCCAACGTTTCCAGAATTCACTAAAGTTTTTAGAAAAATAAGGCGTTCTGAAATTTTGTGGAAAATCAAAGCCCAGTATCCTCGCTAAACCGATCGCAATATCAGAGTAACCAGAGAAGTCACAATAAATTTGGAAGGAATAAAAGACTACGCCAATCAATAAATGGATGGAAGAAAAGCCCCCAGGTGCATCAAAACATTGATCTACAAAAGGCGCCAGAGAATCAGCTACAGCAACCTTCTTGAAAAAGCCCCATAGTATTTGACTTGTCCCGGCGATGATCCGATCCCAATCAAACTCTCGATCCTTTTGGAACTGAGGTAAAAAATCGGAAGCTCGTACAATTGGTCCGGCCACCAACTGCGGAAAAAAGGAAATGAACGTTGCAAAACGGATAAAGTCTTTTTCCACCGCTATTTTCTTTTTGTACACATCAATCGTATAACTCATCGACTGGAAAGTATAAAAGGAAATTCCAACAGGAAGTATAATGTTAAGTGAATGAATATTGGCGTTCATCCCAACAGATTCCAAAAGGCCTGCAAAGGAGCCTATGAAAAAATTGAAGTATTTGAAAAAGGCTAAGAAGCCTAAGTTGACTATCATACTCGAAAGCAAAAGTCGATATCGCTTACTTTGCTCTTCTGTTTTATTTAATTTCAATCCAACTGCATAATCTATCAATGTAGAAAATACAATTAAACTTAGGAAGCGCCAATCCCACCATCCATAAAAGAAGTAAGAGCCGATCAGACATAACAATAGTCTTGCTTTTCCTTTGAGCAGAAAGTAAAGCGGTAAGAAAATACCAATAAAAACAAAAAAAGGAAGACTATTAAAAATCATTAAGTTAAACTATTCTTTAAGTATTGTAATAACAAATTATACTTCCTCTCTACTCCTTACACGTTCGCTCTGCGGCCTCTGCGCCCTCTGTGTGTGCAAATACACTAAGTGGGAAATCCAATTAACAACTTCTTCCACAAGCGATATCCCGCGCCATTTATATGTATACCATCTACGGAAAAATCAGCCTTTAGTTTACCTTCCGCATTTATAAACTTAGAATGCAAATCAAGGTAATCCAGGCCAAATCGTAAACTAAGTTCTTTTATCTTCTTATTAAGCGAAACTATAGATTCATTGGAAATAGTTATGCTTTTAATATCTCCATTCACTGGAAGCACAGACTGGACAATGACTTTGGTACTTAACGACATGGAAGCACATTGTTGTAAGATCTTTTCGTATCGCTCAATAATATAGTCTTCCTCATGAAAAAAAAGATCATTGACTCCAATCATCAAATAAATGGCTTTTGGTTTTCCATCCAAAATTGGCTGAATTCTTTTTAAAACACCATCTACTCCATCTCCGGCTATACCTCTGTTTTTGACATTAGAATCCTGAAGCAATTCAGACCATTCGCAATATTGCGTGATACTATTTCCAAGAAATACAATGTCATCTGAAGTCACCCGAAGTTTATTCAGTAGTTCTGAACGATGTTGATAGGTACCCGCCAATCCTCTGTTTTGGATTTTATAAAAAAAATGATTCCAACCTCCAATTTTAGCAATCAGCATCAGGAAGGCTATTACTAAAACAATGTTTATAAAAATAGAAATTGGGAGTATTTTATTTTTCATGATTGGTTTGTCGTTTTCTAAATAGAAATCTCTTTGACTTAATTCTCCTTTTCATTCTTTAAGACTTCATCAATAGAATAGCTACGAGTATGTTTAGACTCTTTGAAATTCTTATTTGGATTACCCATTTTGAAAAGCGCAGTTACTTGTTTTACGACGAACATAGGCAAACCCCACAAAGTCGTCCAAATAGCTTTAGGTACTTTTGAAAGATAAAGTGTCCATATAATTGTAAGACAGAAAATTACAATAGCCACAAATAAAGCCAAGGCCGTCTTAATGGAAAGTAACAAGCCCAAAGTCATCATGGCTCCAGAAAGAAAAAGCAAAATAAACAATGGCAAATTAATAGTCACCAACCCAAAGAAGAATCTGTTCCAGCTAAAGCTAAACAATCCTTTTACAATATGCCCGGAGGAATTCGGTAAATTCTGAAAGTAAGAATACAGCCATCTCCCCCGCTGCGTTTCGACTTGCTCGCCAGACACCACTTTCTCATCATAGACAATCGCATCCCAGGCATAACCTATTCGTTCATTCTTTGACAAAAGGAAATTTTGCAGAATTTTATCCTCCTGCAACATCTTCTTCCATTTTTTTTTGCCCTGTTCAATTTCCGGACTTCTAAGATATTCCCAATACAAATTCGTTTCAACAGCCATACCTGAACCGGAGATAACTGCCGATGAACCAATGAGATAGGGCGCATAACGATCTATATAGTTTTTATAAAACTCCCCTGTAGCATCTGCGCAAGCATAAGGAGTATCTAAGTTCTTTGCAGTCCGCTGTCCCTGAATGGAACGGTAACCATTGTTAGCGTATTGATTTATTTCCAATAAGAAATCAGGATGAGCTAAGTTGTCCGCATCAAACACCACCGTATATTCGTGAGGACGAACATAGTTTTCCATGGCATGAATAATGGACTTTGCTTTTAGTCGAAGTGATGGATCTGGCCGAAATACCGTCAACTTTTCATCCGATAAATCAAATTCCGAAATATCACATTCATCCGCGACCAAGTAGATATGTAAATTTTGATACGGTTGTTTTAACAAGGAATGAATAAGCGGTTTCGCAATTTCAGCATTTTTATAGGCCGTAATAATACATCCGTAATCATATTGTTGGAAGTCATTATCGCCATCTTTTCTTCTAAGAATCTTTTCTTTTACGAAAAGCGATAGAAATACAGTTCCAAATGGCAACACCAAAAATAAAATTAATATGGAAGCAATAATGATATATATTGAAACTAAAATTGTCATACTTTCTTTTGTAATATATTCCACCAAATGGCAGATAAAAAGGCCTGGAGGTGGTCAAATTGTCCCTTGACTAAATAGAATGCAGCGTTTTTTGGAATGGTGAAGAAGATCAAAAACAAACTGAAAAAGATGAACTTAATCCCATTCTTATTTCGTCGCATGAAAAAGATGCGATTGCGATTCAAATAGAAGGTTTTCAAAGTACTCATTTGCCCAACGGACACCGATTCTTTATGATAAATTCGTGCCCGTGGCTCTACAAATATTTCATAACCAGCTCTTCTGATTTGCTCACACCAATCCAATTCTTCATAATATAGAAAAAACTGTTCCGGCATATTTCCCACCTCATCCACTACCTTTCTAGGTATCATCATCGCAGCACCGTGCGCATAAGCGGTTGGGACAGCCTTTGTAAATTGACCTTCATCAAGCAATTGAGATCCGATGGTTGAATTTCGTGCAGTGTAAGGGTTTACCTCCGTCGTTCCAGCATATTGAATCAAATCACTTTTATTGTCATGCTGATCGGGATGGTAGCAAATAAGCGGAGAGACAATGCCCAGTTTAGCGTTTTCCTCAAATAACTGAAGTAAAGGTGTTATACTTTCTTCCAATAACTCGGTATCATTATTCACCAGATACAAATATTCACCTTTCGCCTTTGCAATACCCAAGTTGTTCCCTCCTGAAAAACCAAGATTAGTATCACTTTGTATGAAAGTAACTTCAGGATAATTGGCCTCAAGGTATTGTTTAGGAGATTTCGAAGAAGCATTATCAATCACGATGATTTCCTGTGGTTGAAGTTCCAAACGACGAATAGAATCCAGCATCTCGCAAGTCACCTCCAATTGGTTGTAATTGATGGTGATAATAGATACCGATGTACTTCTTTGGGACATGCTCTCTAGTACGATTTTGTAGTATGCTTGTTGCGCTAATCTCTGCTCAGCTGAAAAAAAAGAGTGTCGAAAGATTAGCTGGTTAAATATAGCTATTCTTTCGACACTCTAAATTCTTTCAATTTTAAATCCTTCTTAGATAGATGGCGTGGTTCCTCAAAGAATCTCTATTATGTCTTATTCTCCTTTCTGAATCATTGCAGGAATAGTACGCAATAGAATTTTTGCGTCCATTATAGCGGAAAGTCTAGTTGCATATTCGATATCCAAACCGATCCGCTCCTCCTGTCTCATGTTTTCTTTTCCTCCAGGTGCCGTTTGCCATAAACCAGTGATACCGGCAGGGGCTAAAAATCGAGCAGCCCATACATCCTTTGTGATCATCTCCGCCTCAGTTAACGGCAAAGGACGATTTCCGATAATGGACATCTCACCTCGCAATACGTTTAACAACTGCGGCAATTCATCCAAACTTGTTTTACGAATCAACCAACCGATTTTGGTTACACGAGGATCATTCTTAATTTTCAAAAAAGCTCCTGCCTGAGCACTCATATAGCTTAGTTCCTTTCTTTTATCATCTGCGTCAATGCACATTGAACGGAATTTGAAAAAATAAAAGGCGTTATAGCCTTGACCAATTCTTTTTGACCGATAAATGACAGGTCCATCACTAGTAACCTTAATAGCCAAAATAATAAATAATAATATTGGACTAAAGACAAGCATAATTGTCAAAGCGACAACACAATCAAAAACTCTTTTCCCAAAAGTGGTCTTATAATGATAGGTATTGTCAACCGGATTGTCAGTAGGCTTTAGTAATTCCTCTTTGTACTGTTGAAGGAAAACAACTCTCTTTTTTAAGTTCCTCCAGTTAACAGGCTCTGTGTAACAGTCATCAATTCCCATTTTGAGTGCTTGCTCGACGGGGATATCCAAACCATCAGAAGAGATAACGATAAACGGGATGTTTTTGTGGGATTCGTGTGCAGTTAAAGAATGTAAAAAACGGAAGTTTTCTTCGCGTAGAAATTCGTAATTGCAGATAATCGCAACAGGTTTTTGAACAAATGTACCTTCTAGATGGGTATAGGCTAAAAACGAATTGCTGTACGTCTTAAAGTCATAATAGCCTACTCCTTCCTGCTCGTTAAGCAAGATGTAAGAATGGCTATCAAAACCCAATACAAGGACATCCTGTACGCCTTGTAGCGTTTGTGTAGAGATTCGTTTCATAATTATAATCTGGTCTAATCGTTTACTATTTACTTTTAATTGTAGGGGTAAATGTGTTACAAAAAATTGTAAGATCGTTGTAAGTGCCCGGTTAAACAGGCTGTTATTTTGTGTCGTAAGCGGTCTGAAACTGATTCTGGTTATGCCAATGGTTGCTGCTGCTGGCTCAGGGTTGTTTTTATTTTATCTCGTAATTTTAGAGGGTTAAAAGGTTTGGTTAAGTAATGGGAAATACCAAGGCCGAAACATTTTCCCTGAAAGTCTAAGCTTTCATTTCCAGATATGATAATTACTGGAATTTGGCCGAAAAAACCACTACTTCTTATGTTAGTTAAAAATTCTAATCCACTTAAGTTTGGTAAGGACATGTCCAGAAGGATTAATTGCGGGATATTTCCCTCTCTTAACCAGCATAACCCTTTAAGTCCATCTGATTTGGTGATTACCTTATATTCTCCTTTTAAAAAATTAGCCATCAATACCCTCATACTCTCCTGATCATCAATTACCAGAATACTCTTTTTGTTATCCATATCTTCCATTGTTTTTATTAAAAAAATAATAAACAAATCCCTTCAAGCATTAACAGAAAATCTGAAATGTCTGAAAGTGGTGCGTCTAGTGTCAATAATAACAATGTATTATTAACTGCAGATTAAATAAAGTTAAAGTTTAAACCTTAGTAGAGTAACTAGAAACGTGTGTCGTTCTAATAAAAGAGAGAATTGAAAGCCCACTAAAAGTTTTTAAAAACTTGTATTATAATATAACAATAGCTTTCCGCCTAGAACTTTATCATACACATTATCAACTGTTTTGCTAAAACGTGTTAATTACAAATTAACATAAAGCCCTTCGTTTAGGGTTGCAAAAGTTACAAAATAAAAAACTCTACCTTAAAACTTCACTTGATCTTTGAAGAGGGATATTTTTTTCACGAAAATATTCTAAAAGTTTGATACTATACCGAAGGGAAAGCTCTACTTTTGGTTCAATACTATACTGAAGGGAAAACTTTACTTTTGGATCACTAACAACACAAATATCGTTATTTTGGGACTTCTAACCTATTACATGATTAGGGTATTTTAAATATATTATGATCCAACCTGCTTATTATGCTGAATTTCAACATATTAACTTACTATTCCTTGCATATCTTTTGCAAGTATTGTAATATTAAAGTATTCAAAATCTGACTATGTTAATCGTCCAATGGCTATTCTTTATCTGTCTTTTTCTAGTCTTCTATACCTATTTGGGTTACGGAATTGTTTTGTTTTTTATCATCCAGATCAATCGCTTGATCAACGGAAAGAAACCCAATCCCACCATTTTGCCTGATGCTGAATTACCTGAAGTCACTTTCGTTGTAGCTGCCTTCAATGAGCGAGAATACATGGTTGAAAAAATAAAGAATGGTCTCGATTTCGACTATCCCAAAGATAAAATCAAATACCTCTGGGTCACAGATGGTTCTGATGATGATACTCCGGATGTGATTAGAAACTACAATTGGCCCAAGGAAGCTCGATATGAAGTCTATCACGAATCTGCCAGAAAGGGGAAGATTGCAGCTGTAGAACGAATTATGCATTTTGTTGATAGTCCAATTGTTATTTTCACCGATGCCAACACTTTCGTAAATCCAATGGCAATCAAAAATATTGTAAGGCATTATCAGGATCCAAAAGTTGGAGCCGTAGCTGGTGAAAAAAGAATTTTGATGGAGAAGGAAGATGCCGCTAATGCAGCAGGTGAAGGAATTTATTGGAAGTATGAATCTACTTTAAAACGCTGGGATTCAGAGCTCCATTCAGTGGTTGGTGCCGCTGGTGAGCTATTTAGCCTCCGAACAGAACTTTTTGAAGCCGTTTCTCCAGATACCATCATCGAGGATTTTTACATGACCCTTCGAATTGCCCAAAAAGGATATCAGGTTGTTTACGAACCTACTGCCTATGCTGCTGAAAACTCTTCTGCCTCTGTAAAAGAGGAACTGAAACGTAAAATCAGAATTGCGGCTGGTGGTCTCCAGGCGATCTCCCGCCTTACACCTTTGCTCAATTTCTTTAAATACGGAACCCTAAGTTTCCAATATATTTCTCATCGGGTTCTTCGCTGGACTTTAGCTCCTCTTGCCCTTCTAATAATTTTGATTACCAACATCACCCTTGCTTTTCAGGGCGATTTCTTTTTCCAGATAGTTATGGCCTTACAAATTCTTTTTTATGCGATGGCTGCCATAGGTTACTTGTTGGAAAGGAAGGCTATAAAATTCAAGGCCTTCTTTGTTCCATATTATTTCTGCGTGATGAATTATGCCGTCTATCGAGGCTTTTTCCGAATCATAAAAGGCAAACAGAGCGTTCTTTGGGAGCGAGCGGAAAGGAAGAAAGCAGAGACTATTCTATAGATCGATAAAGGAGAATATGGGTTGTTCCGTTAATCTAAATTTCAACTCGCCCGTCGATGCAGTCGGGCTGGTTAAAATCGAAATCAAAACCCCCGATCTCGGAAGTCATCCTATTACCTTTTGACTTTAATTCACATTTTGATTTTGATTTATTTGATCCGTTCCTCACTCTGAGGTTACCACTACCTAAAACAGCCACTCCAAAAACGGTATTCCAGATATTTTTTGCAATATTTGCCCTTTGGTTTTCGCAGCCTTACACACTGTTGCGCTAAAGCCTCTATTTAGACCGCAAAATCACCTACTCAATGAGTAAAAAGAAACAAAAATCGACTGCCAGTAGTACCTCAACAAGTACTCCTTTCAAAGAACGATTATCATTAGTTATTCCTTGCTATAACGAAAGCAAAAGAATTGCGAACCTTTTCTCCACCTTAAAGACGTTTAACCAAAAATGGAATGGCAGCTTTGAGGTTATTTTGGTGGACGATGGTAGTACTGATGATACCGCTAAACAAATTGAAAAATATCTTACGGATGCTAAAAACACCGTTCTCGTTTCTTTGACCCAAAATTCTGGAAAAGGTGCTGCACTCAAAGCAGGTGTCGAAAAAGCAACAGGCGATTATGTGCTAACCCTGGATGCAGACATGGCAACAAACCCTATCACTTTGAAAACTTGGTTGAAATCTTTCCCAGCCAAAACATTTCCTAAGGATCAGGTTTTAATTGGTTCCAGAGAACACGAAAACTCGAAAGTCAAAGGACAACCTTTACGTCGTTTTGCAGGTCTGATTTTCAATTTCATCATTCAGTTATTTACCAATATAAACTTACCTGATACCCAATGTGGCTTCAAACTCTATCCAGCTGAAGCGGCTAAGTCATTATTTGGAAAATTAAAAACCAATGGTTGGGCTCATGATGTGGAATTACTTTACCGAGCAAAATTATCCGGACTCGGAATCAAGTCTATGCCCGTCAATTGGACACATCAGGATGATTCGAAAATTGCTTTGGTAAGTGATAGCCTCAAAATGTTTTGGGAAACCATAAAGATCGCCTTTCGCATCAACTTTGAATACTTCGTTACAGAACCACTCCGCAACTGGAAAGGAACTACTGGCGAAGCACCCATTTTTCGTTTCCTGTTTTTAACGCTTGCAGTTCTATTGTTATTCCTAATGCCATACCTAAGTACGGACTATGCCATATCTGGTGATGAATTGGCTCAGAAAACCTATGGAGAGTTTGTGTTAGAACACTACAAAACTGATGGGAAGTATATAGCTCCTGATGGAAAATTCAAAGGCGAGAACGCCATGACCATGAAGCCTAACCTTTACTACTATGGTGGATTGTTCGATTATACCGCAGCATGGGTCAATGAATATTTAGGCGGTGATATGGATGAATACGATGTCCGACATATGGTAAATGCCTTGTTTGGTTTTATTCTTATGATTTTCACAGGCTTTCTAGCAAAAGAAGTTACCGGCAGTTGGACGGTCGCCTTTTTGGCGCTGTTATTTATGGCCTTATCTCCGAGAATCTTTGGGCATTCGATGAACAACCCTAAAGATATTCCTTTTGCTGCAGCTTTTGTATTTACGTTGTTATATGTTATTCGCTTCGTTAAACAATTGCCGAGGCCTGGAACGAAGACGATTGTCATGTTGATCATTGGAGTCTCTGCGGCCATCAATGTACGTGTGGGAGGTATCTTATTGATTGCTTATCTCGGGCTTTTTACTGGAATTTCTTATTTGTATAGAAATGACTTGAGAGCAAAATTGACTGATTTTAAACATCTTGGAAAAATTTTCATAAAGGGTCTAATCGTAGCAGTAGGTGGGTATTTTGGTGGTTTGGCGTTTTGGCCCTGGGGTGCAAAGGCCCCTTTGACGAATCCATTAGAAGCACTCAGCGAAATGTCTAACTTCTCCACTAGCATCCGTATGCTTTTTGAAGGACAACATTTATGGTCTGATGAATTACCTTGGTATTACATTCCGAAATGGATGCTCATTGCCTCCCCTGTATTTATATTGTTAGGAGCCGTTTTGTTTTTGATATTTTTGGCAACTCAATTCAAAGAAAAAAAGACAATCCTATTATTACTACTTGCATTTGCTGGTATATTCCCAGTTGCCTATGCGATTCTGAAACATTCCAGTTTATACGACGGAATGCGACACTTCCTTTTTGTCTATCCAATGCTCGTAATTTTAGCGGCTTATGGTTGGCACGAACTAAGCAAATTTAAAAACACAGCTGCAGTTCGTTGGGGAGTTGCAGCTGTAGTCGCCTTGTTATGTGCATTGCCTGCCATGTGGATGGTAAAGAATCATCCTTATCAATATTCTTATTTCAATGAATTGTCAGGAGGCTCCAAAAATGCTTTTCTCAATTATGAAATGGATTATTGGATGAACTCCACCAAACAGCTGAGTAGTTGGCTCGTAAAAAATGATGAGCGCATCAAAAATGGAGATAAAGTTTTAGTAGCCACCAACTGCTATGATCAGGTGAAACACTACATGTCTACTTTAGCGCCAAATGTAAAGGTAGTTTACGCCCGCTATTATGACCGTCAAAAACAACCAGCTGATTATTATATGTTCATTCCACGTTTTGTAAATAATGGCCATTTGGAAAGTGGGGCCTTCCCTCCTGCCGATGTCGTTTATCAGGAATCGATTGACGGTGTTCTAATTGGTGCCATTTCAAAACGAATGGCGCAATATGAAAAGGAAGCGGCTGACGCTGAAAAAGCTAAGAACTTTTCTGAAGCAATACGGCTATACAATTTGGAAGCTGCTGCTCGACCTAAAAACGAAGCAGCCTGGATGGGGCTCATTCGCTGCTATCAGGCCACTAAGGACTTTCCAAAGATGAAAAAAGCACTAGACAATGTCTTGCCCCTTTCGGAAACTTACAATACCACTCATTTCTATTACGGCATATATTACCTCAATAGTGGGGACAATGCAAATGCCAAGGCCTCTTTCGAAAAAACGGTTGACCTAAATTATAAAAACTCAGCGGCGCATTATTACCTTGCGTCCATTTATGGGCAAGAAGGTAATGCAGCAAAAGTAGTAGCAGCCGTTGAATTATACGATAAAACTGGAGGCAATATTCCACAAGCATATGACATGGGTATTAACGCAGCCAACTCAACCGGAAAAACCATGTTGGGACTTTACTTCAAAGCAAAAAAGGCTTATTTCTCAAAAGATTATCAGGGTTCTTTCAAGTTCGTAAAACAAGCCTTAAATTTAGACCCAGACTTTAAACCTGCTCAGGATTTGAACAAGGTCTATGAGGCTTCTTTGAAATAGTATAAATGATTCCTGAGCCAGTTAGTAACAACGAAAAATTAAATCCCGATTTGGAAACGATTATGTAAATCAAAACGACCACAGGAAGAGTGGTTTACATAATTGTTTCCACGAAAAAAATCGGGAAATTATGTTTGGTGTAATACTTAGTTTATCTCTTTAAAAGAATATCAATCAAAATACAACAATGGATTTAAAAGAATTAGAAAGCGGCGTCGATCAAAAAACACATTGGTATTATCAATCAAAGAAAGTGCCTTTGTTCAGCTACTTCAAAAAAGTAGCTAAGGAAGCTGGACGTAAAATTACTGTTATAGATTTCGGATCTGGTTCTGGTTTTTTTGCCTATGAACTCTTTGAGGCTTTCCCGGAACACATAGAAGATGTGTTGTTGATTGACATCGGTTATTCTGAAGAAGAGTTAGAAGAAACTAAAAATGCGCCGGTCAAAAAACTACATTATATTCCTCAAGGTGTAGACAATTGCATCGTGATTATGATGGATGTTCTGGAACACATTGAAAATGATTACGCCATCATTGAAGACATAAAAAAACGAGTAGGTTCAAATGCTTGGTACTTCATTACCGTTCCTGCCTTCATGTCCGTTTGGTCTACCCATGATGTTTACTTGGGCCACTACAGACGATATACCATTCCTATGGTTAAGAAGCTAATGTCTCATCACAACTGCAAAATCACTCAACAGTATTATATTTTCGCTTCTATTTTCCCATTGGTATGGCTTGTAAGAAAATTGAAGAAAAATGAAGAAAACATGGAGGCTCCTGAATCATCAGATATGGCTCCTTTACCTGCTCTGCTAAACTTCGTCATGCGCGCTTACAATAGTTTCGAGATGAATTTCAGGAAATTCAACAAAACATTTGGGTTGACTTGTGTGGCGGAAGGGAAGCTTTGATTTGATGGATTGGTTAATTTGTTAAATGGTCACTCTACTCATGCAGTTCAGGGTATTGGTAATTTATTGATTTTCGGATTGGATGAAAAAGTAACGCACCGAATGTATAGCGAATTGTTCCCCTCTGATATGACATATTTCCATGCGATCTTTGAGTTTGATATGCCATATCCTTAGGTTCACTCAATTCGTAGAAAAACGTGGCGCTTTCGTTGCGCCTTTGCGGTTACCACCCTAAATGGTACGTCCTATTAATTTTCAATTAGTAAATCCACCCAAACCAACAAATGATCCGAAGCCCCTTTATCCTTAACAATTTCATGCAGCTCCTCCCCCTCCGCTGGCCAAAAAACACCTGAGCCATTAATCTTTAAACTCTTAGAAGGTAAGACATAGTCAATACGCGCACCAAAGAAAGCTGTGTCATTCCCTGGATCGCCCTTATCTGTAGCCTTTTTGTTATAAATTTCACCACCCTGGCTAAAAGGAATCATTTTTCCGTTTGAAATTTCCTGGTTTATAGCTGGTGAATTCAACAATTGATTAATCGCTCCATTGTAAGAATCTCCATCTAATGGATCAGCATTTAAATCGCCTAATATGACAAAATGTTCTCCTTTAGATAAGCCACCCTTTTGCCCTTTATCGTCTTTTAGGTAATCTGCATTTTCGATATAGTCCTTTAGTAATCTGATCTCATCAAAGTTCCTTTTGCCATTGCGGTCTTCCGGGCCATCAAAAACAGGAGGCGTTGGATGAGCTACGAGGTGATGAATCGTAAGGTCATTGTTAATTTTTACCGGTATGCTTATGTGGTTTTTAGAGGAAAGTCGAAACTCCTCCCAGGTCTCTTTGGAATAATAAGGACTCCCGTCTTCATTTAGAGGAACTTTTGCATCCGGCATATCTTTCCATAAGAATTGCTGGTAAGTTCGAAGGGCTTCTTCGTCTATCGGGTATTTAGATAAGATGGCAAAAGCATATTGACCCTCGTATTTACCAAAACCATAAGCGTCGTTTGGCAGTTCTACTTTACCATCCTTGTTGTAATCTGTGCTAGAAAGAACACCTGTATTTGAAGGGATTTGGAGGCGATATGGATAGCTTATCGGTTTTTGATTGCTTTGACCTTTAGCTAAATAATTTTGCTGAAAAGCATCCAACATTTTCCCAGAAGGATCATAGTCGAATTCCAACAATGCAATTACATCAGGGTTTGTTTTCTGAATAACCGCAGCTACATTCTTAATCTGCTGGTCATTTCCAGAAGCCAAATCTCTAGCTAACCCATCTTCTGCCTTTCGGAACAGCGCAACATTGTAAGATGCAATGCGAATCTGCTTGCTGGATATATTGCCTGGTTTAGGAGTACAAGCAACTTGGAGGAATATAAGAGTGAGTAGTATTATATTTTTCATAGCCAAAAGTAGGAAATTCTCTAGTCCCAACCCACATAGCCACCATCTAAATTATACAATTTACTAAATCCCTTTTCTTTCATCATCTTACAAGCATTAGCACTTCGACCACCTGCATGACAATAAACCAGATAGGCCTTGCTCTTATCCAATTCATCTAGACCGCTGGCAAAACCCTTGTCTTTGTAATCCAGTTTAATTGCACCGGGAATAACTCCTCGTGAAGTTTCTTTTGGTGTTCGTACATCCAGAATAATGGTGTTTGACTTGGTCGTTAGTTTCTTAAATTCCTCATTTGTTACATTACTGTAACCTGCTTCCGAAACTATCGCTTGCCCTGAAGGACTACTTGAATTTTGACAAGAGACAAATAGGAATAAAACAAGAATGGATAGTAGATTTTTCATACGATAACTTTAATAGGTTTTATCAATCTTCAAATGTAAACTAAGTTCTGTTCTTAGCAAAATCTTTACTATTTTTCATCAAAGAAAGTAATTGACCACATTGCAATAGGTTTTATGCTGAAATATTTTGTATAGAAATCAAATAGATAATTCTTGTCCGAACGAAGCTCTTTTTTGAGTTCGTAGCCTTAGCTACGGGCGAACAAAAAGCTGAAGTGCTGGCGAGAATTAGCATTTGAGGACATACAAACTATTTTGGAATAAAATCTAACCTACATATTTTAAAAGAAATTGACTTACTCGTCCTCAGTCCCTTCCACTGACCCCATCATTAAAAATGCCTTAAGGAAGGGATAAATATCTCCATTCAATACTGCATCTGTATTGTTAGTTTGATGATTGGAACGATGGTCCTTTACTCGCCGATCATCCAAAACATAGGAACGTATCTGAGCGCCCCATTCGATTTTTGATTTCCCTGCTTCGACCTTATCCCGCTCTGCCAATTGCTTTTTCAACTCAATATCATACAGCCGCGATTTCAACATGGTCATCGCCTTATCCCTGTTTAAATGCTGCGAACGTTCTTGCTGACACTCTGCGGTAATTCCAGTCGGTAAGTGCCTCAATCGAACAGCCGATTCTGTTTTGTTTACATGCTGTCCACCTGCACCTGATGCTCGGAAGGTGTCCATCTCTAAATCTGCCGGATTGATTTCAATTTCAATGGTATCATCCACCATTGGATGTACAAAAACGGAAGCAAAAGAAGTTTGTCGTTTTCCCTGTGCATTAAAAGGACTGATCCGCACCAAACGATGCACTCCATTTTCACCTTTCAAATGACCGTAGGAGAAGTCGCCAATGATTTCAATTTCCGCCGATTTGATACCAGCTACATCACCCTCCACCCGGTTGAGCTGGGCCCATTTAAAACCAAACTTATCACAAAACATGGTATACATTCGCAAAAGCATCTCAGCCCAGTCATTAGATTCCGTTCCGCCTGCTCCTGCATTTATTTCAAGAATACAATTGAGTTCGTCCTCTTTCTGATTTAAGGTAGACCTAAATTCCACGTCTTCCAGAATGCCAATTGTCTCTTTATATTTAGTAGTAACCTCTTCTTCAGTTGCTTCTTCTTCCTTCCAGAATTCAAAAAGTACTTCGAGGTCTTCCATGGCCATTTTCATTTCACTGAAATTATCGACCCAACGCTCATCTGCTTTAAGGGATTTCATCAATTCCTGCGCCTCCTGAGGATTGGTCCAGAATTCAGGATCCATGGATTTCATTTTTTTATCTGCTATTTGTTCTTCTCGTCTAGCAATGTCAAAGATAGCTCCTCATCGCTTTGACACGAGTTTGGAGCCGTTTTAGTTGTTCTATAGTCATGTTTACATTTTAGAACCTTTTTGCAATATTGCGAGGCAAATGTAAGGAATTACTTTGAAGTCCCAAGATTCTTTCTTAATCTCGTAGTGAAGTAACAACCTTTGTTAGAATCTAGCTTTTAGTAATTGGCAACTAGTAGCAAACCACCGAGTAGTTCCCTTTAGTTTATGAAAATAATCGCTGTCATACCTGCACGCTATCAATCCACGAGACTTCCAGGAAAACCCTTGGCATTGATCTCCGGCATTCCTATGATTCAGCGGGTATATGAACAAGCTCAAAAAGTAAAACGTTTAGATGAAGTCATCGTTGCAACTGATGATGAACGCATTTATGAATTCGTGAAATCTTTTGGCGGCAAGGTGCAAATGACAAAGAGCAACCATCAGAATGGAACGGAACGCTGTGCCGAAATTGTGCAGTCCAAAACCGATGTTGACCTCGTAATAAACATACAAGGGGATGAGCCCTTTATTGCTCAGGAACAAATTGATCTCTTAATTGATCAATTGCTCAGTCAAGGAAAAGGAATTGCTTCTTTAGCTAAGCGAATTGACAAAATGGAAGACTGGCTAAACCCTAATATTGTAAAGGTTCTGTTTGATGAAAAATTCAAAGTGCTTTATTTTAGTCGGGCGCCACTACCCTATCATCGCGACACTAACAATACCAATTGGAATAACGAACAAAAGTATTACAAACACATTGGCTTGTACGGTTATTATCGAAACACCCTTTTGGAAATAACAAAGCTTGCTCCTTCTCCGTTGGAATTAGCTGAATCGTTGGAACAACTAAGGTGGCTTGAAAATGGTTATACCATTGGAATTTCCATAACAAATACAGAAAGCATTGCTGTTGATACAAAAGCCGACATTCAGAAAGCAGAAGAATGGTTTCGCAAGCAGTTTAACTAAATAGGCGTTAAAATCACATAAGCTTTAAACCACATAACCTATAACTTTTTTTTACTAACGTTATATAACAGACTACAGCACAAAATCATCAGAACTAATTATGATAAAACTAACGAAAATTTCAACGAAGCCGCCAAAAGGACTGGACAAAGATGACATAGAAGATAAAACAAAGGACATCGTCAAAGAAATAGCTAAACTTCAGGAAAAAATGTATGCCGAAAAAAAGCACAGTTTGCTTGTCGTTTTTCAAGGGATGGATTCTAGTGGTAAGGATGGTTCCACCGCTGCAGTTTTCGAACGTTGTAGTCCCACAGGTGTGCATGCTGTGGCTTACAAAAAGCCGACGGATTTAGAATTCGCACACGATTTTCTTTGGCGCATTCACAAAGAAGCTCCTGCGAAAGGAATGATAAAGATATTCAACCGTTCTCATTATGAAGACATCCTCATTCAATGGGTTCACGGTTGGATCACCAACAAAAAAGCCAAACAGCGAATGGACAGCATCAATGCTTTTGAGCAATTATTAGCTCAGGACAATGGCACAACCATTTTAAAATTCTATATGCACCTCTCTCCGGAAAGACAGTTGGAGAAACTACAGGATCGTATTGACGATCCTGATAAGAACTGGAAGCACAATGAGGGCGACTGGGAAGAAAGAAAGCTTTGGTCGAAGTACCGAAAGTGTTACGAGTACGCAATCAATAACAGTACTATTCCGTGGGTAATTGCGCCGGTAGATTCCAGATGGTATCGAAATTACTTTATCGCAAAGACAGTTTTGGAAACGATGAAGAAGATGCGAATTAAGCTACCTACGTTGGATACACAGAGTAAATAATCACGCGTTCATAAGAAACAATAGAATTACACACACGCACTCCCGAGACACCAGCATAAATCATTGAATACCATGTTGGCAAAACATATTTTAATAGTACTCGCATTCTTCAACCTCAGCCTGTCCCTCAACGCACAGGCGGGTGAACCTCCTATCGGCGTCATTCATTTTTTCAATGAAAAAACATTGACCTATGACATCTATTGCGAAAACACCGCTCCAGATATCTATACCGTTGAATTGGATTTCGACGAATTATCAGGGCTAAAACCAAGTGTTCCATATCCGCTGCGAAGGACCATTGAGCCAGGGCGGCATTTGATCATGCGACTCAGACAAAAAGAAATCGACGACCAAGGGTATTTCAAAATAGCACTAACCTACAGACGTGGCTGTTTAAAGTATAAACTGGAAAAAAACTTCCCCTACCTCGTTCCAATAAAAGAAGGAAATATCGCCAAATTAGTCTGCTCCGATTCCTTACTTTCCTTTTATCACTGCCCTATTTCCTCGGGGAGACTTATGAAAAAGGATACCATTTTATATATCAATGGCTTTTTCGCACAAAGCGGTGAAGAAATTACTGCAGCCCGTAGAGGGATTGTTAGTAAAGTTAAAAACTATCAGACTGATTCAACTTTACATGATTCTGGCCTCGGTTACTATCTTGACATTCAACATGCCGATGGCTCTTATGCCCGCTATGATGGCATTCAAAAGGATTCTATGTTAGTTGAGATTGGGCAGCTAGTTGAAGCCGGCGAGCCTATTGCCTTAGTTCGAAAATCATTATCGGGGGATACTTTTTTTAGCTTACGGATCTTTTGTTATGAGGATAGAATTGTGACGGATAAGATCGGTCCTTCCAATGTCAAACTCGTGATGATGCCAATTCATTTTCAGGGAGCGACTTCTACCTGCTGTTCACACTTTTACGAAGTGGTTCATCCGGAAGAGACGATTATTAGGGAGATGAGTAAGCGGGAATTGAGACGTTGGACAAGGAAGAGGGCTAAGGGGAAAGTTGATTGATCTCTTCTGATCTTTTCTAGTTTAAATTTTAAGAAGAAGTGGCTATTCTAACGTATTTTAAACACATAGGCACATAGGACTAATATGCCCTATGTGCCTATGTGTTTAAAAATCGCGTTCGGTTCACAAAACAAAAGAATTACAGTTGAGAAGGTTGAACCCCTCTAATCCACCTTCACCCGCACCCCTTCCGAATGACTCGTAAACTCCGGCGCATACATACTCTGTATTGTCGTAATTCCATTAGAAAAATCGCCTTTATGATTTACCCTTAGCGGATACTCAAATACATAAGTTCCTTTCGGTAAATAAGAAAAGAAGAAATTTGTCGAAGCGTCTTTAGTACTTTCGTAATACCCCAAGCCATCTTGCCATTTGTAAGTACTTAATACATTGATCGGCTCAAACCCAGAAGCACGCATATCCTTCATATGGACATATTCCATCGTACGATCTACTCTCAGTTCAATACGAACTTTCAATTTATCTCC
>JBLHRR010000100.1:0-20568 GCA_047626155.1 Saprospiraceae bacterium
CCCCGAAATATCCACCACCTGATTCTGCAAAGCAAAAACAACCAGTCCTGCAACATTTTTACAATTCAATTTCGATAATAGATTATTGCGATGTCCATCTACGGTTCGAGGACTGATGAATAGTTTTTTGCCAATTTCAGGCGTAGTATATTGTTCGCAGATTAGCTTAAGGATTTCTTTTTCTCTGGTTGTCAGTTCAAATGGAAAAAGAGCTTTGGGTTTATTTTTGGAGACCATATTTTCTCGAATGATTCTCAATACCTGAATACTATAATGAAAGCCTTTTAAACTAATTGCCCGGATGGTCTCTACCACTTCCTCCGGTTCTGAGTTTTTCGGCAAATAAGAGGCTGCCCCTAATTCGATCATATTAATAATAAAAGCTCGGCTAAAATGGGTAGATAGCACAATGATTTTTAATTCGGGAAATTCCTCCCGAATTATTTTAGCAGCTTCAATACCATTCATTTTTGGCATTTTCAGATCGAGCAATAATATTTTCGGGAAGTTATCGGCGGCTCTAAGTTTTTGGATTAAATCCTCTCCATCTTCTGCTTCCAGAATAATTTCCAAATCCTCATAGCTATTTAATATCAGCTTCATACCTTTTCGAAAGAGGGATTCGTCGTCTGCGATAGCTATTGTGATGATTTCCATATTAAATAGTTTATTGGTTCTTAGTAAGGATGGATGAGGGTTTCCACAAACGTAAATTAACGCGAAGGGAGGGGAACCATTATCTACCACTACCTACCTACTACATATGGCGAGGAGCCAGTTTATTAAACTTCTATAAACATCTTCATACCTTTCCCAGGAGCAGAGTCATATTTAAAAGTCGCCTGGATCATGTTCAGTCTGCTCTCTATATTTTTCATTCCAAGACCTCTTTTAATTTCAAGATTATTCAGATCAAACCCTTCGCCATCGTCTAAATATTCCAACTTAATAGCGGTTGATTTCAGCCACAACCCTATCTTTATTTCTTTCGCTTTTCCATGCCTAATCGAATTGTTGATCAACTCCTGAAGTACTCTAAAAATATTTAGCTCGATTAATTTATCCTCAATCTGTTTCTCATTTTCCATCAGATCAAAGTCAATGGAGATGCTACCCGTCTGATGAAAAGTATCCCTTAATTCCTTAATAGCTTCCACCAATCCGAATTCCTCCAGTGTAGGTGGTAGCAAGTCATGCGAAATACGTCGGGTGGTCTCTATCGTTGTGTGTATCACCGAATTTATTTCACTGGCAATCGCCTCCATTTCTTTATTTTCGTTACTGAACTTCTTGAGTCGATGTATATTTAGTAAAATGACATTTAGCTTTGACCCGATATCATCATGTAGTTCTCTAGCGATGCGTTTTCTTTCTTCCTCTTGGGTCAGGATGGTACTGTGCAATAATTCTTCCTGATGCTCGTAGGCTAGTTTTTGATTTCGCATTTGCTCGGTCAAAATCTTCTTTTGAGAAAAATTGAAGAAGATAACAAACGCAAGCGCAAGGGCAAGCATGATTAAGATGCCAATGACCATCAGGAAGACAAAGGTGTTTTCTTGTAGATTATTTTCCATATTCCCCATAAAACCAACAATTGAAAGATAAGATTCAAAACAGCGTTAAAAGCCCAAAACATTTGATACAAGTCCGATTTACCAAAAGAAACCTGACCGCACATAAATATAAATAAACTTCCTGAATAATAAACAATGATTGCTGAATTGATAAGACGAAGGACTTTTTCAATCGAAGGGGAAATGGATTGATTTTCAGTTAAGTTATAAAAATACAGTACAGCATAACTAATGATAATGACTTGCACTACCGTTTTAGCAAAGGTATTGAACCCATAAATATTTTGGAGAAATATAGAATTAAGAACGATTAATACGGAAAAAACAAAAACAAAAACCCAATATCTTTTTTGAAATAACTCGTTTGTTTTGAGTAAGCTTTTATAAAACCAGGAGAATAAAACAAACTCTCCTAAAGTATATAAATGTAGCAAGGGTAAGTTATTCATTCCCGAATAAGAAAAAACACGCGCAAAGATTTCAATAAACAAATTCCAAATTAAGAAATAGCATAATCTTCGAAAGGGAGTGCTTATTTTTTTAAAATTAAACAAACAAAGGGAGACTGTGACGCTAAGGCAAAGCACTGCAAAGTCTCCCGTGTTAAAAAATATAATATCTAATATTTTAGAGGAATCCATTGGCTAAGTTTCAAATTAAGGAGTCAGTAAATAATAACTTTCCTATTTATACTTGTAGCTTTTGCACTGTCCTTCGTTAAAAAAATATCATTTGAGGACATACAAATTATTTTGGAATAAACTCTATTTAGTATTACACAAAAAATAATTTCCCGATTTCTTTGGTGGAAACGATTATATAAATCACTCTCCCTGTGGTCGTTTTGATTTACATAATCGTTTCCAAATCGGGATTTAATTTTTCGTTGTTACTGAGATAGTTTTGAATATTTTTTAGGACAGTAAGTCGGACAGGGCTGCGTAAAATCGAAATACTTATAATCTCCATCATTGGAACCGTCACCTGATTGTATAGTGAAAATCATATCTGTATATACGCCCAAAGAATCCTCCTTAAAGGCCAACATAATATACGGTACCGCAGTAGAGTCAGCTTCTAATAGGTCCGCAAGCTGTTGGATTTCTTCTCGACCTACCTTAGCACCACGAATCAGTTTTTCTTCATTGCCTCCAGAGTTAACCGAATCAAGAATTGCCTTCACCGTTTTTATATACTGATCATAAGCAAGAATAGATATTTCTGCACAAACCGCATCAATCTCATAAGATCCCGTACTATCCCTAGGTTCGTTACAAAGAAGTTGAATCTCTTGAGTAATTCCTCCGTCTGTAACAGCTGTTACAGCTTTAACATTAGACCCTTTATCACAAGCTCCAAATAATGCAAGTAAAATAATAAGTGCAGAACTAAAAATGATTCTTGATTTCATGATTCTTGATTTTAACGGTTATTCAATACATTTTTTCCAATATACTTAATAATCTCCCCTTTTTAAATCATAGCAATGTTCTTATCTCCAAAACAGGTAGAAATACCTGCTCATTACAGTTGAACTACCTGTATTCGACTTTAGGCAATTCTGCGCTTACGGATGGCTAGATTCTGACCCATCTTTACTTTATAATTTTTAGCAAATACAAGCTTGGGTCGGAACCAAATGTAATTAAACTTGATGTAATAAGGATGTTGACGGAGCTCCCGTTTTTTATTGAATTGCCATTGGTAAATAAACAATTGATCGAAAGTAATGGCATAACCCCAAAATAAATATACGTAAATGCCCTGACCTTAAATTGATCAGGGCATTTTATTTTTAAATAAATAAGGGATGAAGTTACTATACACTTTTTGCCAGCACAACCCCAAACCACTAAAGAGGAGCCTCCACCCGCAGGCATATCGGTGAGAAAGAAGCTTGTTTTTGAATAGTGTACAGTAATTAATTTAGGAAGGGGAAATAATTGAAGCCTCTCAAGCTCCGTTTATTAGAATCCAAAGCGCTTGAATGTTTTTCCTTTTACTAACCAAGCCAATCCAAAGAAACCCAGAGAAATGCATTCACAGTGGAATATGATATTACCTAGCCCTCCTAATTCAAAAGCAAATTTAATTCCCAAAACAATTATTGTAACCAGCCATCAAAATCCCCATACCACATCAGTCAAAATCCTTGCAATCAAAACAAAGAGCTTAAACCTAGGGTAAGCCGCTCTACAAAAACAGGTATTTCTACCTGATCTAAAAAACAGGTATAAATACCGTTTCCAATAAAAAAATCATGCACTATCTTGTATTCAAGAAATCAAGAAACCAAATGAAGTGAGTGTGTGATGAACCTGTATGCCATAGGATGATTCCCTGCATTTGGCTATTAACCTTAAAAGGGTTCCGGAGGTTTGTCACGCACTCTAATTTTAATCTTTCGTAATTCCCCTACCGTATACTCATACCATTCTTCACCTCTCCATTTTAAATCTAAATTTAATTCAGCACCCTAGCAAATTAGAAAATTATTTTTTGGGGAATTTATTTCGAACAAATTTAATTAATAATCTTAACGGTATGAATACATTAAACAAAGTAATAAACACTGCAATGAACCATCTCCAGCCACCTGGTTCATCTATTAAAACATCATAGGATAAATTTACAAATATAGCAACGGATAGAATTAGAGCAGAGAAGAATCCTATAAATTTTATAATTGTAAATATGGTCCCTATAGCTACTAAAAAAAATGAGCTTCCGCCTAATAAATAGTTTTTAACATGCCTAAGGTGAATCGTATTTTCAAAACAATCAGCTATTGCCGTTATAAAAATAATCCAAATCCAAATAGGAATCTCTATTGTTTTTGTATCCCTCAACCATGTCCAATTTTCATGTTGTCCATAAGTTGAAGCCAGCCACAGAATTGTTCCAAAAATAAAGGTGTAGACTGGAATAAATCCTAAGATATCTCGCCAGAGGGATTCTCGAACTATTTCTTTTGCATTTCCCCAAGCAATAGATTTTCGTTCCTCCTTTGTGTCAGCAACCCATAGTTGAGAGATATTATATCTCATTACATCAAATAATTCTTTAACCTTACTAGGAGTGTAAGCAGATTGAAGACCTAATATTGCAAAATCCAATCGGGCTCTTCGAGTAGGTTTCCCAACCCAAATAATGATGTAATTTAATATCAACAAAAGAAATACTACAATTAAAAACAGTCCTGCTTGTTCTGTGGAAGTAAGTTCTTGGAAAACTACTTCAGTAATTGCTTCCGTAATTGCTCCTGATGAAAAACCAGTTAAGAACCCTGAGAAAAAAGTAATTATAAATCCGAAACTTAAGAATACAATAGGAGAGAGAATAGTTGCTCCGATATTTTTAAAGACTGCTTTTAAATTAATTACATCTCCTTTCTTTTCTAATCCATTACACCATAAATCCAAAACCAAAACTGCGATCATTGGGAAGAATGGAATTAGATACCATTTTTTTTCTTGTACTAAATCTATAATTCTTCCCATGGTCATTTCTGAGGAGCATCCCCAATTGATGCATTGAAACGTAAAAGCAAGGGTACCTAAAAAGAAAAGCACAACCCCTGCTAACCTAATCCACAGAAGTACATTAAGTGTAACTTTCGAAATGATATCAGAAGGATATAGTGCCGTTTTTAAATTAAGATGAAATTCGCTATAATCAGCAATTGTAAATACCAAAGCAATTAAAGCAATACTTTCCCAATTAAAAAACGGGATTTTTATTAATAAACCAACTATAAAAAAAGTGATTCCAATAGCAGCTAGAGTAGACCAAAAAACTAAAATTATTCTTGCCACAGGAGACTCTCCTAACCATTTTTCGTTTGAAATTCGATCGGCAAATAGTGCTTTTATCTTTTTATTAATCTTTTCTTTTTCTCTATTTCTTTCATCCGAATTTCCTTCAACAACTATCCGATTCGCATAATTTTTTAAATTCGGAGGGACATAATTTTCATCATTAGCAGCTTCTATTAAATCTAAAACGGACTGATCAATTTCTTCATTAATTGGACTTAATGCAAACCCCACTTCCTCCATTTTCGATTTTCCAGTTTTCATATCTCTTTTTCCATAAATCCCTGCAAACACAATATCTGATTGATTAATCGCTCTATAGTGTCGTTTTTCTCGAATTATATGAGGCCAAATCATTCCTGAGAAATCCTTATAGGAATCATTAACCTGACTAATCTCAGCAGACAAACTAGAAGCATCTAAATCTCTCATTTGGAGTCCTTTTCCATCTGGTGTCGCTTGTTTAGCTCCATCTAAGATCCATTTGAGCGGAAAGTAGGCTAACAAGTTATCATTATATCCACCTCCTATATTTGAGTGTGCTCCAATAAACCATTTTTGGGAAATGATATTATGATATCCTTTCTTTTCTACTTCCTTTTTTTCATCAGGATTGGGAATGTAATGTAAAAATGGAGTAAGTCTAAAGCTAGATCGATTTTCATCAATCGCTAAAGCATGTCTACATTTGCTGATCTTTTTGGTAGGATATTGATTGTGGTTTAAACCACTTCGGCTGCGTAGTCCTTGGATGCCTAGCGCTTCTATTCCCATAGCCCCAACGGTATCAAAGATTCCTAAATAAGTAATTTTGACCTCTTCATGAGACCATTCTTTAAGTAGCTTTTCTGTAACGTTTGCTCCACCATTCTTAGGTATTTTTTTGAGTCTTCTAAAAGGAGGCTTAATAGTAGAAGTAATTTTTCCCAGAAGGTTTTTTTCTCCACCTCTCGCTCGACTTAGTTTAACATATCCATCCCAAAGTTGACTATTAGTAAGTGGAGCACCTCTTTTTATCAATCCACAAGTAGAAATAAAACCAACCAAGGAACGCGCAGAATATGCGCCACGGCTAAATCCAAAAATATATATTTGATCACCTACATTATAATGATCCACCAGCCAATTATAGGCCTCCCGTACATTTACTTCCAAGCCTATTCCAAATCCTCCACCCAGCACACTATCAAATACCCCAGTCCCTACACCTCTATCATAATATCGTTTTTGAATGAACCCATCATCTGTCTTGCCTTCAAATGTAAGGGCATGTGCATTGAGTATATTCGTACTGTCATCTTGGGTATTCCATGTTCCATCTAAAAAAATAGCTAGTCTTTGTTTAGGGGGAGTGGGGGTGTTTTGATTTTGCATTTGGTTTTGGTTTTGGTTGAATTATTAAAACAATAAATAAATATCGTGTATTTATTTATTGTTTTTTATCTGCTTAAATTCAAATTTCATTTTGCAATCATTATTGCACTTAGCTTTCCTTAACTTCTATTTAATTATTTTGACTCCATTATTATAAAGTGTACGTAAAAAATATGTTACGCCATGGGGGAGGTACATCCGTCAACGCTTTGTTGGAAAGCTACCTCCTCGATTGGACACCGTCCTACTCTTATCTTAGTGAATCCAATTTGGTTTTCCAATCAGTTACGATAATTTTAATTGATTTTACGCAGTATTACTCTTCACTGAATGGTACACAAGACTAAAGAATGTCATCTACCACATACCAATGCCAAAAGGGACACATACATTTGATGGAACCTGTCTTCAGGCGAAGCCGACCCACGACCACCCTCCTCCACAACCATTTCTAATTTTCAAAAAAGAATTTCAATAATACCAGCCCTCTTTTTTAGTTCCTCCAACAATACATCTACAAAATCAAAACTAACCACAACCGTCCAAGGTAATCAAATTAAAAAAAACCACCAAATGTAAAAACCTTTTATCCACCTTCCACCCAAACCCTACCCTTCCAAACAGCAGCCCATCCTTCCCCATACGTTTCTTCCAGGATACTACTATCCGCAGCCACAAAACGAGGCGGAGGAGCTAGTAACATCGCCTCAATCTCCCGGACTCTTTGAGCAGTATGAGGCGCCTGATCTAATAAGGATTACATAAGAAAGCTGTCGCTATTCTGTCTCTAGGGATTTTTGTAGAATACCACCAACCCTCTTTAGTCGTTTCGATAAGGCTCGTTTCATATTCGAGTATTTTATTTGTTTTTATACATCAAGTAGCAATTCATAGCCTGTTAAAAAGCTTGAACTCCGACGGCAAAATTAGTAGGTGCCGTTAACATCCTTGCAGAAAGGTCTTCCCATATATCAAGCTGAAGCGAAACATTTTTATCAAAAAAAAAGATTGCTTTTTCTACTTAGCATTAGAGTTTATTCCGACAGGAGCGAATTCAATACGGCCAATTTTTTCACTACCCGCAACAAAAGCGACATTCTTTTTGCTGCCAAAGCGAAGGGTATAAAAAGGTTCATCGCTAAAAGTTCTCCAATGCTGCCCTCCATCTGGAGAGTAAGAAACACCTGGGATTCCGACGGCCATTATCGCATTATTCTTACTATCTGGAAAGTAGCGAACGCAGGAGCGATAGCCGGGCGTATCGCCACCATCTACCAACTGCCAGGTTTTACCGCCATCTTTGGTGATCGCTTTATTTTTGGTATTGAGTTCCATTTTCTCCCAATCGCCTCCAAAAATAATTCCGTTGTTTTCGTCTTTGAAATCTAGGGAAAAGACACCAGTCATTTGAGCATCTTGAATGATAGGCGTGTCAAATACCTCCCAAGTTCTTCCACGATCAGCGGTATGAAATATCCGAGATTTTTTACCCCCAGTAGCAATCCATGCATGTTGTCCCTGCACCGCGATGTTGGAGTTGCTCGCTGCAAAGGCTGCTTCCCCCTCGGCAGAGGGAGGTAGCAAATCGCAAAGCAGTTTTGTCCAGGAGTTGCCACCATCTCGGGTGATGATAATAGACAAACAACCATCGGTAGGATCGCCCATTGCAATGCCTTCTTTATTGTCCCAAAAAGTCATGGCATCATAAAAGGCGGCGGGATGTTCTTCCCGATAAACGATCTCCCAGTTTTTGCCTTCATCCTCCGTTCTATACAGCAGCGCTGGTGATTCAATACTCAAAAGAAAAATCGCGTCATCATGATGAGCGATCGCTCTGAAATGAGGAACTATGGTGTCCGTTTTTATACTGTCAACAGTCCAAGTGATTCCAGCGTCTTTACTAAATCCGAATTTACCTTTTGAACCTGCAAACCAAATGTTGTGGTCATCGATGACCTCAAGTGCACGTATGCTGCTGTTAACGTAGGTGGTTGAAATACCTGTGAGCGTGAGTTCTTTTTCTACGGGTTCGTGATTGTTATTGCATGAAAATAGAAGAAAGAGAAAGCTGGTTAAAACGAAGTATATTTTCATAATTGTGATGGTTGAAATGGGTTCTCCTAAACATTATTCTAAGCCAGAATTATCAATATCCATAAATAATATACAGCACAAAGCACAAAGAAACCTATTACAACGAGTGGAATTCCGATTCTAGTAGGTTGCATTTAAATTGTTATTTCTAATCGAACTCAACCCTATCAAAAGTCAAATCGATTTCTCCATCCTCACTAGTAAATCTAAATATACCAACAGTGCTATTGAAGTAGATTTCATAATCATCATAAATATCTATTTCGTTTATATAAACGTCTTGATACGAATTTCCATTTAATGCATAGTTCTCCTGAAACTTGGAATAAGTACCTAAGTGCATTATAAACTAAGTTCTATCCGTTTTGAATACTTATTTGTTATATCATTCGTGATGTGTAATTGGCCTTAGTTTAAAATCATCCATTTTATAATAGCGCCAGGTTACAACTACTCCAACCCAACCCTCAGCATCCTGATCAAATGATGTTCGTCCTTCAATTCCAAAAATGGATATTCAACTCTGCTAAGAAAAAGGCCATTTGGATGGGCAGGCCGCTTCTCCAACGAAATCTTTTCTTGATTCAGAATTTGCTCAAACTCATCCAACGTTATTTTACCAGTCCCTACTTCCAACAAAAAGAAAACGCAATACCTAACCATTCCTCGGAGAAAACGATTGCTCGTGATACTGAATCGCAATCGCCCCTGCTCCTCATTAACGAACAATTCAGATTTCGTTACCTGACACAAAGTATTAGGGTACAAATCTGGTTGCTTGCACAGCGGTCTAAAGTCTTTCGTTCTAAGAATAAGTGCCGCAGCTTTCCTCATCAGATCAAAGTCTAATTCCAAATGCTCATAGAAGGAACTGTGGCGAAAGAGTACCGGGTCTTTTTCCCAATGAATAAAATAGTCGTAGGTGCGGGCCACTGCATGATACCGAGCATGTCGATCTTCGTCGACTTCGATGATTTCAAAAACGGCGATACCATCGGGTAAGTTTTTATTCAGTCGGAATTTCAAATCGAATACGGGAGCTTCCTCCAGGTTGATATGAAGGGCGTATTGACTAGCGTGAACACCAGCATCGGTCCGCCCACAACCGTAAACGATCACTTCTTTCTTAAAAAGTTTAAAGAGTGTTTGCTCTATAACTCCCTGAACCGTCTTTCGTCGAGTATTCGTTTGTCTCTGCCACCCCCGGTAGTTGCTACCATCGTATCCTAAATGTATGAAATAACGCATCTGTAAATTATAGAAAGAGTTACCTTATTTCTCGTGAATTTTGAAAAATGGAATTGCTCTAATTTTTTTTGAAAAAATATTTTTCTAAAACAAAGCTCCTACATCGCAACTCCTCCCCTATTTACCCAGCCTAAAAGCCATCCCATAAAATTATAAAACTCTCCTCACTTTTTCGTACTTTCTTTCCATTACTTAACCAATAGTGATTATTCTAAATTAAAACAGACCATGCCTGAGAAGAAACGGAAATGGCGGCCGATTCCCATTTTGACTAATAAGTCGTTGCAAGTTTTCGCCCGTGCTTTTGACAAGGTCAAGTTATCAACACCATTCCCGACATGTAGTCAATCATTATAGCTTTACACAAAAACGTGAAAAGTTATCACAAAACCAAAGAAGCGCGAAAAGCGGAGAACAAAGTGCTCAGAAAGTTTAAAACGGAAAGTTTAAAATAGAAGGTTTCCAAATAATATTTACCTGGAGAAACGAGTTATGCTATCTAAGAAGAAGATCATGGAGTAGCTAATAAAGAGATAGTGAAAGAATTTCTAAAAATGATACAAACGACGTTTAGATCAAGAACTTCTAAATGAAAAACAGGTGAAAGATTCACCGTTTTTCCAGACTCGTCTAAGCTCAAAACTTAGTCCCTAAAGATACCAAATTACTTATTCTACAATACTTACTCCTCCAACTTTCTAACTGATTGGCGATGCTCGTGACTTTGACTTTCCCCTCTAAAAACATCTTTCGCTAATTGGGAAATGTGTTTTCAGTATTACACAAAAAATAATTTACCGATTTCTTTGGTGGAAAGGATTATATAAATCACTCTCCCTTTGGTCATTTTGATTTACATAATCCTTTCCAAACCGGGATTTGATTTTTTGTTATTACTTAAGTAAAATAATGAGCAAATGTAAAGTAATAAGGACCTGACTATTTCTGTTATACAATGCCCTATTGAGTCCATCATATAAAACCATATCCATGAAAAAACTACTCGTGCTCTTTCTCTGCTTTTCTGTTTTTACCAATTACAGCCTTTCCGGTCAAACCAATTCCAAAGGCATCCTTCCCGATACCATTATTCAGAATTATCACCGAGCGGATAAAGTCAAGGCCACAAAGAACGAAGCTCTGATTCGACTGAAGGTTATGGATTTTCGAAAAAATGCGTTGTCCAATATGGCCATTTGGGTTCATGATAAAAAATCAGATCAGTATTGGTATGGCGAGTCAGATGAAAAAGGGGAAGCATTTTTTCTACTCCCAAAAAACCGTAAATACACGACCAATGTAGATCTGGAAATTGATTACCGAAAATTTACCATTCCCAACGAAAAGAATTTTTATAAAACTTTCAAGATCGTTTATATGTCTACTCGAATTAAAGAAGTGGAAAAAAACGATACCATTTATCAATACCTTGCTCAAGGACAAATGCCGACAAAAACAAGGGTTTTGGTCAACATAAAAATATCAGATCTAAAAAATAAACCTTTACAAAAAGAGGAATTATTTTACGTAAGTGAAAAGACAAATAAAGTGTATCTCGCCGTAACCAACTCTCAGGGGAAAGCCACACTGATGCTGCCGAAAGGAGATGCTTACCGCATTCATTCCTACGCATTCAGAGACATTGCCCGAAAGGTCTATGAGGCCCGGCCTTCTTCCCGTACCAGTCGTTTTGAACTAAACACCATTAGTAAAGTTGAATTTATAAAACGAGAGAATGAAAGAGCATTGTTATTATTTCGGCGCGATTCTCTTCAGCGGGTACGACGGCAAAGCGACTCCACCCGAATTGCAGAAATGGATGGTTATAATTTTTACCTCCAGCATTATTATGCAAAAAAAGATGTAAAGAAAATAGAAACCAATATTCTAAAAGCAGTAGGTAGAGACCAGAAAGCCATTGCAGCAAATGCCAATTATTTCACAGAAAACAAACAGGAGATAAAAGCTATGCTGTATCGGAATAAAGATCAATGGAAACAAAAGAGGATCATCGCCAACATCGATTGCAGCATGTACCAGTACATCGATGAATTATTGGTCTGGAATTATTTCGAAGAATCAGAAAAAAACAATAACTCCTATTGGCTTTTTAATGGCTTTAAAAACAACGATAAGAAAAGCCTAACCGATCAACATCGACGAGGTATTTATGAGGTGACTAAAAACGATGTCGAAGGGTTTTGCAATACTATTGATAAAATCGTCAACTTCAGTTGCAGTGGCAGTCGTCTGGAAAATGTAGTGGAAGCATTGATTATTGGAGCCACAGATAAAAGGCCGGAGGACGAATTGCTTTTCATTGCTGACAATTATAGCGACGTCAGTGACCTGCATAAACTCAGCGAATTAAATACCCCCGTAAGAGTATTGTTAACCGCTTCCAGCCATGGCATTAACGAACAGTATTTGGAAATTGCCTACCAGACTGGGGGCTCCGTTCACACCAAAGACGAAGATATTTCTATGGCGCAATTAAAGGCCTTGAAAGATGGAGAGCGTTTGAAGATTGGGCGGTTTGCTTATCAGTTTTTGAAAGGGCGGTTTTTGAAGGTTTAGGCTAGGCGGTACAAAACGCGGGGTAAAAAGTACGTTGGTTCTTGACCAGCCCGACTCAATGCCCGTTACATAAATTGATACGACTGCTGTTTCGCCACCGGTCAAAGTCAGTTGTTCATCTTCAGCAGTTGCTTCCATTAAAAGTGAGAGCTCACTCGTTGCAAAGTGCAGGATCAAATCACCTTCAGGGTCAGAGAATACATTGGATAAATCTATGCTCTGAGGATCAAAGTTTTCGTCTAATTGCAAGTCCGCTATTGGGTTGATTAAAATGGGAGAACCATTCAAGAGATCTCTTTTTTCTCTCCAATAATAATAGCCAAGATATTTAAATCCCAATACCGAAAGCTCACAATCGTCCTCGTTAAAAATCAATTGAAACTCTTCACCTGGTGTTGGGCTGTCCGCACCCAAGGTGAATGATTCATCCGCGGAATTTGGGCTAAGTAACCAAGTATCCCCTGCTTCATTTTCCCAAGAGAGTTCACCGGCTTCTTTAGTAATCGTACCTACGTGAAGCGTTGATTGATAAGGCACTCTGGTGTACTCCCCTTCTGCGATTTCGAAGGCCACCGTTTCGCGAAGTAGATTAAAACGCTTACGGTATTCGTCTCCTTGAAATTTTAAAGCGACAACGCCAGGGAGGTAATCACCGGCTATTGTTTGATACAATTCTAAGAAAAAATCCTGACCAGGGTAAGGGCAATCCGCCCCCGTGTCTAGTCGGCCAGTAGCCAGATTTGGAAAAACTTCCCATTGGACACCTGCGGCATTCCGCCAAAAGTACTGCCCCCCTTGTTCGAGTATTTCTCCTTCGTGCCAGTCGTTTTGAATATCATTTAAAGAGTATGCTCCAATCAATTCATCAATGGACAATTTGCTTAATGCTTCTATAGCTAGATCATCTACTCTAGTTATCAATTTAGTCGCTAAAGGAATGCAGTCGGTTTGTAGTCTTTTGTGCAATGCTTCCGCATAAAAATCTGTTTCAAATTGTCCTTCAAAATCAGCTGGCCAAAAATCTTGATTGAACCAGTCGTGGCCATTGACTTCCAATTGGTATTCAGGATAAAGTCCAAAAAGGTGATGGAAGAACTCGTGCTGATACCATTGTGGGAGATACATCCTGCGCTCAATATCGCTATAAGTGCCTGCTCCAAGATGGGCAGGTTTTCGGACGATCCACTTATCATCAGCGATGAATACTGGACCACCTTTACTATCTCCTCCCATGCCACCGGTAATGAAACCTAGATCATCGAAAGCGGGTTGTTCAGGAACATGTGAAGGATAGGTAATAAGCCAAAAATCTGTAGAATCTTTGACTTCGTCAGTCAGCACATCCCAGACTGGAGCTACAGAGCCTGATGCAACAAAAGGGGCTGCATCACTTACAGATACAGGCATACATAACAGCGGAAGTTCAATGATTTCAACGACCACTTATATATCGCTTATCTCTCCACCAAATTACAACTTTCCATCATAATATCCAGTACTCCGTCATTTATAGTGGATAGATCAAGAAAGGTCGGTCAAATTCTTCATCTGTTTTTGTGCCGTAGATCATGACATCTCCATTTTGGAGTTTTTTCATATCCGTGATTGTCTTACCAATTAATGTATCATAAGATAAGAGCGCTCCAGATGAATTTATTTTCAGTAAAAGATTTGGGATATCATTAGAGAATGTAAAAGCCCAGAAGTCTCCGTTGCCCAGTTCCACAGCCTTCTGGCCGTTTTCATTTACCGAGCCTCCTTAATTGTTGCCAGCCCTGAGTTTGAAGGGATATTGAAAGGGTAGAAATGGCGAGTAAAGGGTAGACTCTAATTGTAGTTTTCATAATTCAATATTTTCTATTCGGAGTAACCGATAAAACAACAATTTTTCAACTAAATGGTCAAGAAATATAACAAGGTGCTTTCTTCAAGATATTTATCTTTACAATTCATAAGTTATGCTTAACCCTAAAGTATATTGAATTCCAACTACAGGAGATATTTCATCAATTACTTTATCCAGCCCCAAACTATTTTGTACGCCTTCATAATAAAACGTTCTATCTTTTCTTACTTCTTTTTTAATGTAGTTACTTGAATACTGGGTATTCACTACTGAAGTCTCAAATGCTTCATTGTATTGTTTATACAAATCCTTTGGATTATATACGCTAAAATCATCTCTAATAATTCTGTATTTGTTAGAAATAGGTACCGAACTATGCTTAGAAAATTTCAATTTTTTCTTTTCAATAATTTTAATTACTTCATCAAACAATTGGTTATATATTTCTTCGACGTCATCATTAAAATAGTCTACTTTGACGATATCATAAATTTCTTGTTTAGAGGCTAATTCTGTCACCTTGTCTATCAAATCTAAATCCTTTACTTTTATTATAAGGTTCTTTCTTATTTCAAATCCTTCGAAGTATTCTATTATTTTATTTCCGTCAACTTTATGGTCATAAATTTTGGTTTGAGAAACAAAATCTTCGTAAATACCCTCTTTCCTAATACCAACTTTCATTAAGTCAGACACAAAATCTTTTATTCTATTGTTTAGATTTTGTCCGCATTCAACAACTGTCTTTGCTTCTTCTTTAACCCCTATGGTTACTAAATAATAATCTGCTTTTTTATTCAACAGAACACTTGCACTTATAGTTAATGTTGAAGCTGTTGAAATAATATTGCTTTTCTTAACAGCTCTAAATGCATGATTGTTATTGCCACTATTATTTTGATAAAGCTGATTGCCTCCAATTTGACAATAGGAATTTAAACTAAATAAGGTTAGTAGAATTATGGTGAAATATTTTTTCATTTTTCTAGGTGTTTAAAATAATTACAAATAAGGGATGTGGAATAAGTAATGTTAGCTTCTGTCTTACGGCATAAATTTATGGGAACTACAAAGGGGCACAACAGGCACAAGTTTTCACAAAACTTAATAGATTAAACTCCTTAGCATTTTTTAATACTTTGTAAAAATTTTGTGTTCTTCGTACCCTTTGTGGTTAATTAAAAAGCAATTAAAACGCCCGCCCCAAACTAAGCACCGGAAAAAAAGACTCCTCTTCCGAAAAACCAACCAACAACGAAATACTCAGCAGCTCATCAAAAGGCACTAAAAATATACCACCTCCGTAACCATAATGCCAATTGGAAGAGTTCGCATCTTCATTTAAAATATTCACCTTCCCCAGGTCAAAAAATGCTTTCAAGCCAAATTTAACAGGGACAACCCGCGTGTTCTTTTTAAACAATTGCCAACGTAATTCTGAATTAAAAAACAAACTTGATTCGCCCGTAAAACGCTCGCCGGTAAAACCACGCAGCCCCGTTTCACTACCCAAATTCGGTAAATGGTAAAAAGGCGTTTTACCATGAGTAACAGCTGCGCCGGCACGTAAACCCAATGTTATAGGATCGTTATTTTTAGTAGAAATAAAATAAGCTAAGGTACTCCTTGCTATACCATAGGTTTCCGTTTCAGGCGTTCCTTCGATTATGGTTCCCAATTTATAACTGGAAGTCCACAATAGGCCATCATAAGGAAAGCCGTCTTTATCTAGTAAGTTTATTGTTAGTTTGGCCTCCACAGGGATTTCGCTGAGCCCTACATTTGCACCAAACAGACTGGTGTCCCCTTTCAAAATAGAATTGTCCAATTCCTTAAAGTCACTATGCGCAAAACCTGTTAGCAATTCAAAATTACTTTTTTGCCAAAAGGTTCTACTGACGCCTGTTTTGATGTGATACGTTTTATGAAAGAATTTGTAAAAGTTATCGTCCTCCAGGCCCTGATCAATGGGCGTATCATTTCCAAGGCCATAAAAGTTATTTCGAAATTCAGGACTGGAATAATCCAATTCAAAAGGTACATCCCAGCGCTTTAAAGCGTGGTGGAATCGACCGCTATAATTCAATCGTTTATTGCCTTCGGTAGAGGCGCTGCCATAAATAGCATGTTCGCTCGCGTAGCCTTTTTTTCCAAATTTCTGTCGAGTAATCGTAGCGCCTAACTTTAAACTTAAGCCATTGAAATTGTTATAGGAAATTCCAAGTATCGGAAAGTAATCATGATAGTCGAAACTGGTTCGGTCATATTCGTAGACGTCTTTGTTCCAGTGATTGACAATTTTACTACCGTTTGTTAAATCATAATTGGTTTCGTTTCCTTTGTCATAAATAAGCGTTTTCCTTTTTGTAGCCAAATTGTTGTCTAAAAACGAATCGTCACCAGAACCACCGATCAACCTCACTTTAATGGAAGACTTCCCCTCCCCCATTATGTCAAAAATATCATCATCGCCTAATCCGAAAATTCTGATCTCCTTCGTTTCTTTTGGAATAAAAGTACGTTCATAAAAAAGCCGATCCCCTTTTTTGTTTTTATGGGTATCAAACATTTTAATGGTGATGCGGCCATTCTCTTGATGACTTATCTCAAAATATTCTTCTTCATCCGAGCCCACCACATCTACATATTTGTTTAGCATTTCATAATACTCCTCCGCGTATTTATCCAAGTCTTTTAAACGAGATTTAAGTTTCGATGCAATTGCTTTCCCCGCTTCTTCATAAGTTTCAGCAGGCATTTTTTCGACGGCGGCATCTATTTCCGCTTCCGAAATTTCTACTTGAATTTCCTTTGCGACGGCAATCCAATCTTCCCGAGTGGCGCTCGTCGCAAGAAAGCGATCGAGGTGAATCGCCTGATACATCACAGACCTCAGGCCTTTAATTTTATGCTCAAAAGTTTCCAGCACCTTACCTGCCCACTCGCGACTGGCCATCCAGGGAAGGACTCCACCATGCAGTGGAAAAGCATGATCTCGGTCTCGGGGGATTGGCCGAAAGTACTTCCCATCCTCCTCTTTATAAACGGCCCATTTCCAATTATCCTCATGCTTGCTCCAGTCGCCAATCAAAATATCAAAAGTCCTCGCTTTGATAAATTCTTTTTCATTCAGGTGATTTCTTCGGCTCTCAAATAATTCTTTAAACAACTTATTACTTTGATAAATATCGTCCCCACCTCCAAAAACTTCGCCCGCATTATTCGGCTTAGATGGATGCTCCTCCAGCATTCCTAGCAAATTACCATAGTCTCTTTGAAAGCCCCCCAACCTTGGGTCATCTGGCAAAACATACAGTTTAGGAGTGGCGTGCAAAATTCCAATTTCATCCAGTAGCGATGCCACGGCCATTGCCCCATACGGGTGTTGTGAGGAAATTTGATCCCGAAAATAAGCGGTGATAAAAGTCGGTCGTAATTTGTAATTAAATGCCTTGGAGGGATCTTTATTCACCGAACGAAAAGTGTAGTGTGTACCGTCCATGGCTTTGAATTTCAAGGAAGTCGTTTGTCGCCCTCCCCCTTTTTTATAAATATTTAAGCCCCCAAAAGTAGTATCTAAATCCAGCGTAGGAACGTTTATTGTTTGCGTCCAGGTCGTTCGATAATGTCTACCGAGCCAAGCTCTTTTCCAGGGCCCTGCCTTATATTTCATATCTGCCAATCTATTTACGTTACCATATTTCTGTTGCATTTTCTCGGCTTTAACTTCTTTGTCAAAACAAGGAATATGGCTGTAATTGAGAGGAATGGCTACATCCGAATTGGGGTCTTCTTCACAAACAGAATTAAACAATAGCTGTTCTTCTGCTTTTGCAAAATCTGTTTTTTGTCTTTGTAATAACTCGGAAACCACTTTTCCAGAATCAAAATATTTTAAAAGAATGATCCCCACTTTTCGACTACTCATTAAAGCGTCATAACGTTGTGCCGCATATTTCCCAGAAATGGGCGCACCACTATTAATCAGGTAATTTTTTCCGTCTTGAATAATTTGTTGATTCTGTTCGTGCCCTGAAACGAAGATTAGGTTGTCATAGAAATAAGAAATATTCCGCATGACTTCCCGGTATTCGTGTAAGTGATGATTGGAAATATCTCTAACCGTTCCGATATTTTTACGATAGGCCGTCCGAAAACTTCCGGCAATCGGGAAAGGAGAAAAATGATCTTTAACCGAAAAGAATCCGCCGTAATTCCCCAAGGACTCAAAAGGGTGATGCCCGGCTATAATTATATTTTTATTCAAATTCTCCTTGACTTCACTTTCTAGCTCTTCTGCAAAATCTTCCTCCGTAATGATTTTACAAATGCCATCCTCGGCGCGGGGCTTGTCAAAAGGATGATTGAACCATTGAGAATTAGCAACGATCAAAAGCAAGGATTCATCTAATTCAAATGTTTCGGGACCAGGACATCCTTCATCATCTGCCCATATCGCCTTTTTATATTTCCCTTTCTTAATGAATTTTTTAATCTTTTTTTCCAGTTTATTAAATTGCTTTTGACCACCATGATTACTGTCCTTCCAGTCTCGGTCACCTGCATAGAGGATTACTTTTCCGTTGGGGATGCCCTCGACCATTTGAATTACCGATTCTAATTGCTGCAGTTGGTTTTTTCCTTCTTCGGAGCTTAAAGGATCTTTGGTTAAGTCTCCGTTTAGTAGAAGGGTGAATGGGGTTTCTATTTTTTGTAGGGTTGTTTCGATTTGGTTTAGGAATTCCTGGTCGGAGGCGGCGTCGCAGATGTTTCCTAGGAGTAGGACTTGGTGGGTTGGGTTGTCATTTTGAGCGATGAGGGGGTTGGAGAGGAGGATTGTGAGGAGGAGAAGGGTGAGGAGGCGGATGGTCATTTTGATTGGTTTTTTGTTTTGTATTTTTTTTGGCGGTTTGATTTGTGGACTTGAGCTAAAGGTATGTAAGCGTCCTACCAACCCCACTCTTGCCTAAGCAATTTTTTCTTTTCAACTTTGCGCTATGAAAAGAACAACTCGCCAAGACAACCAAGAACATTGATATTCCTTGATTGAAAAATATTTGTCTAAAGGTATACCACAACACTCGTTTTGCCAAGAAGAAGGTATAAAAAAAGGAACCTTTTCCTATTGGCTAAGGAAATATAAATCTTCATCAGAGGAAGGCCCTGAAAAAGAGAGCGGTTTCATATCATTACAGCCTTTAGGAACTCCGGTTGTTGACGGTGAAATAAGTCTTCGAATAGGAAGAGTAGAACTAAATCTGCGGGGGAGTCAAAACCTAGAGTCCTTAATCCCATTAATAAAAGCCTTAGCCTAATGTTGAGTTTCAGTTCAAAACAAAGATATTTTTTGTATCGCGGGATTACGGATATGCGAAAATCATTTAATGGATTATCGGCCATTGTGAATAATGAATTTAATCACCCTTTGATGAGTCGTGATATTTTTCTGTTTATGAATAAGCGAAAAAACCACGTAAAGTTATTGATGTGGGATGTGACGGGTTTTGCGGTTTATCATAAACGGTTAGAGCAGGGAACTTTTGAAATGCCAATAATTATTGAAGGAAAAGAGACGATGGAATTATCATGGAGAGACGTTGTTTTTTTATTAGAAGGCGTGCAATTAAAAAGTGTAAGAATTAGGAAAAGATATCAGGAAGCGAGTTGATTTTTGCGTGTTATTTTGTACCTTTATAAGGTGGAAATACGGGTAAATAAAAAAGAATACGAAGACTTATTAGCGGACTATGCATCGCTGAAGTTTAGGTTGGAGCAACTGGAAAAAATGATTTTCGGTCGTAAGTCTGAAAAGCATAAACACTTCAAAGACCCACAACAACTTAGTCTTTTACCCGAAGAAGAAAGTCATCAAAAAGAGCCAGAGGAGGAACAAACCGTAACTACTACGGTTGTGAAAAAGAAAAAGAAAAAGAAACCACGACCTAATCATCCTGGGAAAAATAAATTTCCTCCAAACCTTCCTGTAGAAGAAATTACTTTAGAACCAGAAGAAGATACTTCGAGTATGAAGTACATTGGC
>JBLHRR010000101.1:0-20464 GCA_047626155.1 Saprospiraceae bacterium
GCTCTTTAATGTTCGCCCGTAGCTAAGGCTACGAACTCATAAAAGAGCTTCGTTCTGACAAAAATTATCTATTTGATTTCTATACAAAATATTTCAGCATAAAATCTATTACTTACTATTCAACCCCACCAAATTATCCACCCGATCCGAATCCAACCGAGTGCCAAAAGGATCAATAGAAATATACTCAGGCACTTCATCAACAATGATTTTAAACTGCATTTTTTCCTTATTAATTTGATGCGCTTTTAAATATAAAATAGAATCATTTTGACTAATCGTTTTTGGATGCTTTTTAAATAAACCAATTTGTATAGGTTCATCAATACCAATTGCTATTGCTGCTCCCTGATCGTTTTGCTCAAAGCGTTTTGCGCTGATGTCGATGGTGATTTCAAATTTACCATTGTTCAATTTTGTATAATCAGTCTCTTCTATTTTTAGATCATAAGTAATCACCTTTTTAAACCAGTCGTCAATAAGTGAATGGTACTCCTCAGGACTTTGTTTGTAAAACTCATCCAGTAATTCAAGAGTGGTTAAAGTTGGTTCGACCTCATCCCTGTGTTTATCCGTCAAAGTTCGAATAGCCAAATTTACGTTCTCTTCACCAATCAGCTTCTTCATCGCAAGCATGACCACATAGCTTTTTCCATAGGATAAATAATCTTGACCAAAGGAAAAATAGATAGGGGGTTCCTTGCCTTTTTCGAAAGTTCGACTTTTAAAATATCTTCTATTCGAAGTCTCACTCAGTTGCCAAATGGCTCCTTTCCCATAATGCTTTTCCATGACAACCGCTTCGGTGTATTTTGCAAAACCCTCCATAAAGAAACTAGCTCCCTCTGTTTGTTTAGTCAACAAGATTCCACCCCACCACTGATGCGCCACTTCATGGATGGTGCGTTTGGCAACCAGATTAAAACCTGCTGGATCTCGATTGTCGATCAGGTACATTCGGTCTTCCACCATGCTGATGGTTCCAGGCATGGCTTGTCCTCCGAAATTCCAATGCCCTGGGATTTCCGCAATTCTCAAATGATCAAATGGATAAGGACCAAAATTTTCAATACAATAATCCAAAGCATATTTTGCACTTTTTTCAATGACTTCAATGTTGTACTCATGACCAGGGTGGTAGTATTGTTCAATGGAAACACCATGGTGGTTTACTTTTTTAGTTTGGTATCTCGCAGAGAAATAACCGAGTAACGGTGTAACTGGAATACCGGTTTTGTAATGATAAAAATCTCGACCATTCTCCGTCCATTGTTTGATTAGGTTTCCAGGCGCTATCGCTGTTTGATCAGCTTGAGTAGAAACGATGGTCTCAAAAGGGAGCTTTCCAATTTTAGCTTCTTCAAGGTGAAGGTGATCTTCGTTAATCGTCTCCTCTTCCCGTTTTGGAAGACCTCGCTTTTTTCTTTCATGGTTGTCGTGGATTTCCTTACTGTTGCGATAAATCAAAGACGGGCCCAAGTCCGTATGAAGGATGTAGGAACCATTGTTAACCAAAGTCCTTGGGGTCTCATATCCTTTTTGTTGATGAACTATTTCGAAGGCATATTTTAATCGTTCTTTTGGTAATAGCGGGTTATTTAATTGAAATAAATAGGTTTCGAAAAAAGTATCATGTTCGATAAGTGTCGCATTTTCGAGCTGTATATTTTCCACAGATTCCTTAGCCGTAATGAAAACCTGATTGACAGCTGTATCGTTTTTATTTTCTAATAAATAATTGGCCTTAAGCGTATATCTGTTTTGATCGGGGAAGAGGTCAACTTCCGATTTTATATCTACTGGGAATAAACGGCCAAGCGATTCGTATTTTTTAAACTTCCGTTCATAGGCCTCACTGAAATCTAATCGATCTGTACGAGTTTGATAATCCTGAATGATATTTGTATTATAAAATATCGCAGAACCTGAGATGACAAACAGTAGACTGAAAACAACTAAACTAAGTTGTTGCCATTTTTTCCAATTCGAAAACAATTGTTTTAATCTAAAAGAGAATTGATGGGTGTTACCTCTTCGCCATAATTTAAAAGACAATAAGCTCAGGATAATGCCAACGGAAATCCAATAGCTCGCAATTTGATGAAAGCGAATAGTAGAATAACCATAGCCATTCATGTTGCTGTAATCGATAGGAGGAAAACTTCCGATTTTAAGTAATGGATGATAGACACCTATAAACCCAGATAAATTCGATCCTAATAATAAGACGATAAGTCCGGTGATCATCATGCCCAGGTATTTATTATTGCAAAGGCTTTGGATGAAAAAGGCGAGAAGACTTATGAAAAACAATTGTGCTCCAGCGAAATAAAACATAGATAAGTATTGCCAAACTTCGAATTGATAATATCCTTTTGAAATTTGAAATCCGATGGCAATTGCGATTCCTGTTAAGATGAATATTGCAGGTAGCAGTAGTAAGGTACTTAGCTTTGCCAAAAATAAAACAATATTAGAAACGGGAGTTGAATCAATAAAACTATTGAAATTTAGGTTCCGTTCTCTCCAGATGATTTCACCACTATAAAAAACAATTAAAGCTAAGCTGATAAGTATTAGTGGTTCTTCAATTAACCAGACCATTAAATCTGTAGTCGGGTATTGGCTGTCGTTGTAATTCCCTCCATGATTTATTCGGGTGTAAATTTCTATAAAAACAATGACAATCCAAATGAGCATCAAAGCTAAGAAGGGTAGGCTGGTGAATACGTTTGATAAATTTATTTTTAATAAAGATAAAAAAGAATGTCCTTGTGCTTTATTATCAATGGCTAATGGTTTGCTTGGCTGGTAAGCTTTTACCGGACTATTTTTATTGTTAATTTCTTTTGTTTCTTTTGTTTCTTTTGTTTCTTTTGTTTCTTTTGTTTTCTGATGAACTGTTCTAAACGAAAATAAACGATAAGTGAAAGCTAAAATAAGCGAGGATACAGAAATCCAAAGGAACCGATTCCACATGAAATAGCCAGAAAGGGAAATAGCCTTCGTGTTCTTCTCAAAGACTGTCCAGTATTGTGTTTGTTCAAAAAAAGCAGAGAGCCCGAAAGGATCAGCTAAGGCTGCCAAAGCCATGTTCTCAGCAGATGGCGGGACGGAATTAGCTAATAGGGGAGAGTTGAAAAAGATAGAACAAATCATATAAAGTGCATAAATAGAAACAGCACTAATGTAAGTTGCAATATTGTTTTTAGTCAAGGCACTTACTGAGAAAACAATAGAAGTACAAATAAAAACATTTGGTAAGATGATGTTTACCCCATTTGGATAAGTCTTCGATAGGTTTTTTATTTTGAGTATATTCATTGTGCATTTTTTTTTAGTTAGAACTAGAGGAGATCTGATTTAAAAACAAGTTTCTTTTTTACCGAGATGTAACTTCCCTTTAGGGGGAGGGGGTTCCGAACGCGACCCCCGGCCCCTAAAGGGGAGACCAAACGCGCGCCCAAAATTTACTGAGATGTACTCCCTTTTAAGTCCACCGAGATGCAGCTCCTCTTTAGGGGCAGGGGGTAACCCTCATCCCTAATTACAAAATCAAAACTACCCACCTTTCCCAACTCCACCTAATAACAATGACCTACCGTTCCATTTTTGAATCATACACTAGGAAAAAAATGTCAAACCTTGTTCGACTAAAAAATGATCCCGTTGATGTGCTTTCACCTTTTGTTTGTCAAACTAATTGTGTGCTCCCTAAAATCGCTGTATTTTTGAACTATGATTTCAATAGTAGAAAAATATAAACCCTTATTAATAGGCCTGATCATTACGATTGTACTTGGGTTTTCCCTAGAATGGATTGGCTTTTTACGTTTTGATCCTGAGCAGATGCTTGCGAACATTTTGTTTTTCGTTGTCTGGTGGCTGATTATATCTTTTATCGTTTACAGAGTCCCCTTATTAAAAAAGAAAACAGCATTGAAAGTAGGCGGCTTGTTTTTGTCTTCGATTGTCATTATTATCATTGACGTCACTTTTGGAATTCCGGATAGTCCCGTTACCATTCCCTTAGTGGTGGCATTTTGGTTGTGTTTAGCCTATTTGGCTTTCACAAGTTTTTTCGAGAAATATGGAAAGTACATCCTGGGTATTTATATGGTGGCCGTCGGTTATTTTTTATATGTCCGATTATTTTCTGTAGACTTGGAAACCTATCTGCAAGAGGAAAAAGGGGCCGCATTTCTTTTATTGATATTTCCTATTCCTTTTCTTTTTGTCTTATGGATTTATGAACAATGGAAATGGCTTAGAACCCTAAAAGCTGAAAAGATGGAAGCAGAATTAGCATTACTGAATTATTGGGTAGTATCAAACAGGATGTGGGTTTTGATATTGTGCCGCCTTTGGGGAATAAGATGACGGATTGCCAGATTGCGACTATACAGAATTGGATTGTGGAAGGGGGGGGATAACTAAAGTATTATCGATTGAAATAGCGTTTGTAAACGCTCTCAATAACAAATGCCATCAAGCAAACATTGAGTTCGCTTCATGGCATTTGTTATATTGGAAAAGCACTAATTTTTAAAAGATGTTACTCCTTAATGAATTTGTCAACAATAGTTTGCCCATTTATTGTGGCCTTTAGGAGGTACATCCCCTCGCTCAGCTGATTGACATTTATATCCGATTCGGTTCCAACATTTTTTTTGTGGTCAACTAATTTACCTGCTAGCGTATAAATCTCAATTTCATCTATCTGCTCATCAGATCGAATCATGAGTTTTTCTTGGGCAGGGTTAGGGTACACCGTAAGTTGATTGTTATTTAAATTATCAACAGCAGTCTGGATTGCCACCTCGCCATATACATCATCAAAGTAAATCACATTGTCTGATGTACGAGCTGCAAAGTCAGGAAATATAACCAACTGATCATAGGTGTTTCCGATGTGAGCCGAAAAGTCGAAAGTCAGTTGTTCCCATTCATCGACCACGGTATTGGCCATTTTAATTTCTTCCAATGACCAGTCATCGTTCCGAACAAGTTTGATACCTACATCGCTGATTACTGATTTCCAAACGGAAATCCGAATGATTGCATTTGATGCATCGATTGTGAAAGAACCAATCCCAGCACCATGTGAGGTTTCACATCCAACATAGGGCTCACCAGCCTGTAGGGCTGTGAATTTAGCTACTGTAGAAGAATTGTTAAATCCTGAAGGGTCTGGGTTTTCAATAATTTCGAGGGCAGGATTGGTGTCGTTTTCAAAGACAGTCCAAACCCAATCGGCACCGTTTCCATTATCCTCAAAATCTACAGGGATAGTTTGACTGGACAAAGTGAAAAAGGAAAGAGAGGCGAAAAGAGAAAGTAAAATGGTTTTCATAATTATTTGGATTTAAATGGATTTAATAGATGAAAAATGTAATAAGAATTATTTTATTATCTATAAAGATACAGAACTTATGGTAAATGGCACAATAAGTAAGTTTTGTTTGTCCTGCCCAATGGTGAGGATCGCTTTATACTCATCATAGATGTTGATAATGAGGGTTTTAACATTTGAAAAACTTTGTATTCTTGCTCGTTGCTTCTAACATCAGTATCTTAGCGGTCCTTAATAATAAAATAAGCCTGACTTAAGATGAGACCACTCGCATTGTTCTTACTGCTTTTCTTCACTTACCTAAGTTCCTTTGATCAAGAAGCAGCGCTAAATGAACAACCTATACTCACCAAAGCAGCGTTAGGAGAGAGATTGTTTTTCGATAAAATCCTGTCCTTAGACTCTACCATTTCCTGTTCGAGTTGCCATAAACCTGAATTTGCATTTGCAGATACTGTAGTGTTTTCAAAAGGAGTAGGGGATAGCCTCGGGTTTAGGAACACCCCTTCTGTAATGAATCTTGCTTATACGCCACTTCTTTTTTACGATGGTCGCTCTGCTAGCTTGGAAGAGCAAGCCATAGGACCAATAGAGAATCCTTTGGAAATGCATTTGGGTTTTAGTGAAGCGGTAAAACGAGTGCAAGGGAACAAAGAATACCAGCAATTATTTTTAAAAATCTACTCCTCAAAACCTGATTCAGCAAATATCCTAGATGGACTTGCTACTTTTCAAAGAACCTTGGAAAGTAATGGTTCTGCACCGCATGATTTATGGGTGCTTGATATTGATGAAGATGCACTGACAGATTCCCAACTAAGAGGTAGAACGATATTTCTGGAAGATGGCAAATGTTTCGATTGTCATTTTGGGCCATTTTTTACTGGCGATGAGTTTAAAAACGTTGGATTGTATGATGGACAAGAATGGAAAGACAGCGGCCGTTTTGAAATTACAAAAGATTCAACGGACTTAGGGAAATTCAAAGTCCCTAGTTTACGAAATGTAGCATTGACTGCTCCTTACATGCACGATGGTCGTTTTGCAACATTAGAAGAAGTAGTCGAATTTTATAGCGATCCCTATCAATTTGTATCCAATCCAATTAACATAGACACCTTGATGATTAAGCCGATGAACTTTACGGCTGAGGAACAAACAGACTTAGTGAATTTCATGCTTTCGCTAACGGATGGGACTTTTGATTATGAGTAAAATACGTTTAAGCTAAATCCCCTCATCCAAAATATCTTCCCGGCTATCTTGGATGTAATTCTGTTGTTGAAGTTTAGCTTGTTTCCACCCTCTGTAAAAAGCTAAACTAAAGGCTCCAACCATCGCTACTCCAAGAATATTTAGGATCAGTCCGTTAAGTAACATAAATAGAATGGAAATGACTAAGCCAGCGAAAAATGCGGATACTGGATTTGTTTTACTCCAAAACCCAAGAATGAGGGAAGAGGTGGCAAAAACTAAGTTTATAATTGTTCCTATTCCAAAGTCATTAGTGACCAATGGGTAAATAGAAAATACTAACAACACGACAGCAATAAAAAATAAGGCTTGTCTGGCTTCGATTATTTCACCGGATTGGATAGGGACATTGGTTTTCATATTAGCGCATTTATATTTAAAGTTTAAAATTAACAACAATACTTCGAAGAAAAAAGACGGATCAACTTTTTTTCAGAGGTCAAGCTAACTTATCTGTCCTCATCTACCTAATCTACCTCATCGGTTTTGTACCTTTACCAAAGACTCCATTCAGACATAAACTCTACTAATACTACCAGATATTCTATGCCATTCCAACGTCTTCCTAAATCCATCCAGAAAATATTGCATGCACAAGGTTTTAACGAGCCTTACCCCATTCAATCCGAAGCCATTCCATTGGTCTTGGAAGGGAGGGATGTCCTTGCTATTGCAAAAACAGGATCGGGAAAAACAGCTAGTTATGTCCTACCGGTTTTGACAAATTTGATAGGAAAAACTGCCTTGAAAAACCGACAGGTAAAAGTCCTAGTTCTGGTTCCAACCAGAGAATTGGCGATCCAGGTCAGTGATGTATTTGTATTGTTTGCAGAAAAATTGCCAGAGCCTGTTAAAACGTTATCTGTTTATGGAGGGGTCTCTATCAATCCTCAGATGAAGGCGATGCGAGGGGTACACATATTGGTCGCAACACCAGGCCGTTTATTGGATTTGGTAGACTCTAATGCCCTTCAACTTGGAAGCGTGGACACAGTTGTTTTGGACGAGGCCGATAAAATGTTGAACCTCGGTTTCAAAGACGAGATGCGCAGAATCTTTGAAAAGCTACCAGCGAAAAGACAGAATCTTTTGTTCTCGGCAACGCTAAGTCCAGATCTTTCTGGGATTACAGATGTATTGTTACAAGATCCTGCAGTTATAAAAATAGAAGAAAAAGAGGAAGAAGAAGTTTTGATAAATCAACGAGCTTTTCTAGTGGAAGACGATCGGAAAGGCCCATTGCTAAGAACGTTAATTAAAGAAAATGACTGGCAGCAGGTTTTGGTTTTTACCTCCTCCGTTTACAAAGCGGACCAAGTGGCTAACAAACTGCGAAAGAATGACATTGATGCGGAATCAATTCATAGTAAAAAAAGTCAAGGGGCCAGAAAGCAAAATTTGGCACGTTTCAAATCAGGGGGTTTACGCGTTTTAGTCGCCACGGATTTATTGTCACGAGGTATTGATATTGAGGTTTTACCATATGTTATTAATTATGAATTGCCTCGATCTCCCAAAGATTATATCCATCGGATTGGAAGAACGGGACGTGCTGGTGCATCCGGAGAGGCCATCTCTTTTGTAACGGAAGCGGACAGACATCACTTTAAAGTGATTCAAAAGAAAATGGGAACTTGGGTGGAATATGAGCGGGAGGAGATATAAGGTTTTCGGAACTTCGCGACTAGGAAAAGAGCGCCGCAAAAGTTCTGAAAGCCATCCTCGTTTAAAGCTCGGGAGGCTTTCAGAAACCTCGCGGCGCTGAAGGGTTTCTCGCGGGTTTCCGAAAGCTTAATTTCCTAAATCTTCACTAAACCAATCACACCACTACTCGCAATCGCACGATCTTCCGAAAACAATCGAAGAAAGTAAGTACCACTGTTCAGGAATGACAAATCCAATTCAATACTGTTCGTATTCTTTACTGTGGCTTGATAAACCTCTGCGCCCAGTGAATTGTAAACCTTAAGCGAGTTAAATTGCTCCTTCTCCCAATTCACAAGAACCGTCGAATTAAATGGATTCGGGAAAGAGGAAGTCGTTCCGGCATCGACCAAATCTACAGCCGTTGTACAATCTAATTGGTTAGCCACAAAATCACTTCTTTCTTGAACGAAAGATTTTAAGCCGTAAATATTACCACCCCCTGGCCCGCCACCTGTAGAAATATCATTCTCTATATTGTCATCAAAATTGGCGTCAGTATACATCTTATTGCCATCCGCATAAACGGAACTTTGGATCAAAGTCTTCATGGCATCAATCTTAGGATTCATATAATCGGTATTGAAAAACTGCTCCGTCAAATCACATAGCTGAGTTTGATACTGGCCGTAAAGCTGTGGGCTGTCAAAGATGTTTTCTAAAAGTGGACGATCATCGCCATGGAAATCCAACGCCAATGTGGTCACATCGCCAAGACCGGGAGCATAAGAACCAAAAGCTTCATTTCCGTCCCATTTGATCCATTCCCATTTAGATGTAGTTAGATTGTGATAAATGTAATAGTTACGCGCCGATTCGGTATAGCTATCCAAATTACTAAACAAATTATCCAGCGCTGCAGAACGAAGATATTCCTCCAACTCAATCTGATCCGCTAATCCACTTTCAAAATCGGCAGCGGAAGAGTTGTCAATAAAATCAGTCAAGGCAATTAGGTCAGACCAATTGTTGTCATCCTCATTTGTCTTTAGCTCATAACGTTCCTCATAATCAGCTTGGTCGTCACCGTAGTATTTCAAATCGGCAGCATTACCGCTGCCGCCGGGTCCGCCTCCGAAGTTGGCACCCGCTTTAAACAGATTTCCATCATCATCCAAAATAGCCCAATCCAAAAATTGATCATCTATTTGTTCAACTACCGTATAAAAACCCCAGAGCGTTCCATTGAAATATACGTTAGCAAAGCTAGCTCTCGGAGCCAGAACATTCGCTTCTCGACAAACATCAAAAAACAATTTCTCCCGCATCAGCGAAGGATCTTTGAAGGCGTTACTGAAGTTCAGTTTTTTTAAGCCATCATAATTCTGTCCGGTTACGTACTTATTAAAATCAATTTTAAAAGACTTCTTATTCCCCGGATGACCGTAGCTCGAATTTCCTTTTAGCCGGATGCCGATGTCCGTAAAGGTAGAGACTCCAGAAGCATCGGTAAGGGTCAAATCCGCCTTCATATAAGTTTCAGAATCGTAATTCAATACGAGGCTGTCCCAGAAACCAGTCTGAGAAAAATCTAAGTCTATTGTTATTATTTGTTCGCTGCCAAAAATATTGTCGCCATCGATTTGTGCTTGTAAAGGGTTCACCCAAATAGCTGCGAATAAAAGGAATGTAAAAAGTTGCTTGATCATTGTTTAGTTATTTAGTATCGTACTTTGCTAATTTGCTAATTAGATGATTTTGAATTGTTATAACTTGCTGTGGAATTGGTCTTTTTTGGGAATGAACAGATAACTCTATTAAATACAGCTTTGTTTGGAAAAGACCTACCAATAGAGCTAAAGCGATGACAAGTTTTTGGGGATTTGCCATATCCAAGCGAAGGCATAAAAGGCGCATACCACCCGTCTTACATTGTCTTAAGGACAAGCCTACTAGATCAGAAGCTCCTATTAAAAGTATTGAAACCAGCTGAAAGTGCTAAAAAAAAGCAGATTAAGCTGATTGAATATACTGAAATCAGCTTAATCTGCTAAAAAAGTAGTAGATTAAGCTGGTTCACGCTATTAAAAACGCTAAAAGATGATGCAATTACAAGAATTGATAGGGAGGGAAAATGAAAAAGGGCAGCTTATGGCTGCCCTAGAATCCAACAAGCCAGAGCTGGTAGCGCTTATTGGCAGAAGGCGGGTAGGGAAAACCTTTTTAGTTCGAAAGACTTATGAAAAGCACATCGTATTGGAAGTAACGGGATTGCAAAAAAACAACCAACAAGCTCAATTGCAAAATTTCCTAGTGAGCATGCAAAGTTATGGCCTAGTAACTGATGCAGATAAAAAACCAGGAAACTGGCTGGAAACTTTCTTTTTACTAACACAGAAGCTACAACAACTGGATACTCAGAAAAAGTACGTTGTCTTTTTTGATGAGCTACCCTGGATGGCAGGTAAAAGATCTGACTTTATCTCAGGGTTCAGTTACTTTTGGAATAGCTGGGCTTCTAAGCAAAATATAGTAGTCGTCATTTGCGGATCTGCGACTTCCTGGATGATTGAGAAGGTGATCAATGATAGGGGAGGATTACATAATCGGGTTACGAATTTGTTGCATTTGCACCCTTTTGATTTGAAAAAAGTAGAGGTGTTTTTGGAGTCTAAAAATATTCGCTACCCTCGTTATCAGACGCTGTTATTGTATATGGCTATTGGAGGTATTCCGATGTATCTCGATTTTATTCGGAAGGACTTGTCTGTAGTTCAAAATATTAATGCGTTGTGTTTTAAAGAGACTGGATTTTTACATAATGAATTTGATCGTTTGTTCCCTGCGCTTTTCGATAGACCCGAACGGCATGTGGCTATTGTTGAGGCGCTATCCACTAAACAGAAAGGCTTGACAAGAACGGAGCTCTTAAAAATAACTGGCTTGCCAAATGGAGGAACTTTTTCCAAAACATTGAAAGAACTACAACAATCTGATTTCGTAAAATTATTTTTCGGAATTGGAAGAAAAAAGAAAGATGCTCTCTATCGTTTGACTGATACTTATAGCCTTTTTTATCTTAGTCAGATCTCTCCAAACAAAGACAGTCAGTCACTCGATTTTGAGCAACTTTTTGCTACTGCTGCTTTTAAAAGTTGGAGTGGTTATGCTTACGAGAATGTTTGCTTTGAACATATTGCGCAGATAAAATTCAAATTGGGTATCAGTGGCGTTTTAACTAAAATCTACAGTTACGTATCCAAAGCAACTGATGACTTACCTGGAACACAAATTGACCTTTTGATTGATCGAATGGATCAGGCGATACATCTTTGCGAAATCAAATTTTCTCAAAATGAATTTATTCTGGATAAAAAAACGACAGAGAACATCAGGCAAAAAAAGACGATTTTCCAACACAATACTAAAACCAAGAAACACATCTTTACCACCTTTATTACCACCTACGGAATGGTAGACAATAAATGGAAAAAAGAATCTGTAGATCAAAATCTGACGATGGATGATTTATTTGAGGCTTAGAGATTCCGCATCAAATCGAGCTGTTTCAAAAATAGAATTCGCCCTACGATTTTTAAGTCGCAGGACGAATTATTTTAGGGAAAGCTCTACAATGTAAAATATGTCATATCTACTCCCACGCCTTCAGCGGATATGGCATATTAATAAATTCCTTGAATGACTTTTAAGTCGGCTACCCCTTCCCATTCTTAATATCCAAAGCCACATCAATAATCATATCCTCCTGACCACCAACCATTTTTCGCCTACCCAACTCTTCCAAAATTTCTCTAGACTCCAAACCATACTTTTCCGCAGCTCTTTCCGAGTGAATTAAAAAACTAGAATAAACACCAGCATAACCCAGCGACAACGTTTCCCGATCCACCCGAACCGGCCGTTGCTGAATAGGTCTGATCAAATCATCCGCAGCATCCATAAGCTTAAACAAATCGGAATTGCTTTCCACCCCCATTTTATTCATCACCGCAATCAAAACTTCCAGCGGGCAATTACCAGCACCAGCGCCCATCCCGGCCAGAGAAGCATCCAGTCTATTGGCACCATGTTGCATCGCCACGATGGTATTGGCCACCCCAAGCGAGAGGTTGTGGTGACAATGAATACCCACCTCCGTTTTATTATCCAATGCATCTTTAAAAGCCTTGATTCGGTCAGCAACACCGTCCATCATCAAAGCACCAGCAGAGTCGGTCACGTAGACACAATCTGCGCCATAAGACTCCATTAATTTCGCCTGCTCCGCTAATTTTGTTGGCTCACTCATATGTGCCATCATCAAAAAACCACCAACGTCCATTCCCATATTTTTCGCCGCTTCGATGTGCTGCTGCGAAATATCCGCCTCCGTACAATGCGTCGCAATACGAACCGATTCTACTCCGAGGTCCCTTGCTTTTTTTAAGTCGTGAATAGTTCCGATGCCAGGAAGTAAGAGCGTTGTTAGTTTTGCATGAGTCAGTCTATCTTTTATACCTTCGAGCCATTCCCAATCGGTATGTGCGCCAAAGCCATAATTGAAACTACCGCCCATCAAACCATCTCCATGCGATATTTCAATGGCATCCACCTTTGCTTCATCAAGGGCAATGGCAATGCTTTGAATTTGTTCTTTAGAGTATTGGTGGCGAATGGCGTGCATGCCGTCGCGAAGGGTTACGTCTTGGATGTATATTTTGTGCATGAGTTTTTGAATTAATTTAAAAGTAAAATGCCAATTGGAAATGAATCAAAGTTAAATCAAAATGGAAATTAAAATAAAAATGCGCGTCTATCGTGTTTTCTCTCTAGGGTTATGAAGCTTTGTATTGTTTATTTATTTAAATCTGTATTCTTTTTATTGAGAATCATTTTTGTGCTTATCGAAATCAGCTCGTTAGATTCACTTATCAAATTTAGTCTAAGATTATCATCTCCAATTATTAGCTTTAGTAATTATTTTTAGAGCCACTCTAGTTTCCTTCAGTTCTTTCGCGGTAGTTGGCCACCTTATGAACAAAATCTTTGACCGTAATCGTACCCTGAGCTTCACCGTAATGCAATGCCGCAGTCCCCGAAGACCTCAGCATTTGATCAAAATAGTATTTCCCAATCTGATCATTTGGCAAAGTTTTACAAAGAACAATAATATTAGCCGCAAACTCAACAAGTCGATCTTCGAAGTTATAAGTTTTATTGCTCATTAGATTATAATTTAGATTTAAAAAGTCCATATTTTCCAGATGAAACAGTTGGATAAAATTTAATACAGTTGCCCCATTTAGATTTCCATTGTAATTTAGATTAAGAAACCATCCGCTCCCCCGTAGCAAGCGCCGCACTAGTCATAATATCCAAATTTCCAGCATACTCCGGCAAATAATGCCCAGCCCCCCGAACCTGTAAAAGTATTGTTGTCTTCAAACCATGTCGCCAACCAAGCCCCTCAATAAACACCGGCTGATCCTCCGGAATGTCATCAAACTGTACCTCCTGGTGTAGCGAATATCCCGGCACATACTTCTGCACCTCCAGCTCCATTTCCTTAATACTCTGTCGAATCGCATCCCTGTCCCCTTGCTCACTCAAAGTAAAAACCGTATCCCGCATAACCATCGGCGGCTCCGCAGGATTGAGTACAATAATCGCTTTTCCTTTGTCCGCACCGCCAACCTTTTCAATAGCCTGAGAAGTAGTTTCTGTAAACTCATCAATGTTAGCGCGCGTTCCTGGTCCGGCAGATTTACTAGCAATAGAAGCAACAATCTCCCCATAATGCACCTTAGCAATTTTGGAAACCGCCGCCACCATAGGAATAGTTGCTTGCCCACCACAAGTCACCATGTTTACGTTCTTGGCGTCAAGGCTGGCGTCAAAGTTGACCGGAGGAACGAGATAAGGGCCAATAGCTGCCGGCGTCAAATCAATGATGCGCTTATCTGGATGTCTTTCTACAAAACTATTGTTATAATGATGTGCCTTGGCGGAAGTAGCATCGAAAATAATTTTGATGTCTTCCCATTCTGGCATCTTGACCAATCCGTCAATTCCTTCATGGCATGTCTTGACATCCATCCGGCGGGCTCTGGCCAAACCATCAGACTCCGGATCGATGCCCACAAAAACTGACATTTCCAGTAGCGTAGAAGTCCGTATGATCTTAATCATCAAATCCGTTCCGATATTTCCAGAGCCAATGATGGCCACTTTTGTCTTTTGCATAAGTATTGTTTTTTATTTCTTTAGGCTTACCGCAGAGCTGACGTACCAGTACGTTTTTTCGCACCTCGCTCTGTGTGAGCCATCCGCGTTTTTTCGCATCTCACTCTGCAGCCTCTGCGCTCTCTGCGCTCTCTGCGTGATAAAAACACACTATTTAGTAGGTTACATTATTTTTCTCTTCATCCTAGGAATAGCAACCAAGCCATAAAAGTATAAAAATCCCAGAAGAAAACAGGACAATAGCTCAAATGCTTTCCACGAACAGGAGTTAACATATGAGCAAGCAGCACCGTTTGCAAAAGGCGGATAATAGTGCCTTCTTTCTAATAAGAACTTAGGAGAAAAGCAAGGAGTATTCTTTTTTTCATACATTTGTAAGAAACGGTTTTGGTCAAAACCTAAATTTTATGAAAGTCATAATACAATGAACGAGAAGATTAAGTATAGCATAGCCCTTGCCGCTTTTTATCTATCCCTCATAGGAGGATTATTTGCGCAAAGCCCCTACGAACTGAACTGGAAAAAAGAAGCACTTTGGCTCGGGCTTTCTGCTGCAGGAGATGTGTCTGCCATTATCATTGCGGCCAATACCGATGCTTTAACCGAGGAAGCAGTCGCTCAGTTGGACAAAAATGACATCAACAGCTTTGATAGAATAGCAGTGAATTACAATTCCAAACAAGCTCAGGATCTCAGTGATATCGTTCAATATACTTCTTACGCCCTCCCTTCTTTGTTTTTATTAAACGAGAGAATCCGAAAAGATTATTTAACACTGGGCGTAATGGGGCTGGAGGCATTTTTGACAAATGCGGCTTTTACCTCACTCACAAAATTGACTGTAAAAAGAGTCCGACCCTTTGCTTATAACCCTGATATAGCTTTAGAGGATAAAACAAGATTGCACAGCCGAATGTCTTTCTATTCGGGGCATACCTCCACCGTTGCTACACTCTCTTTCTTCAGTGCAAAAGTGTACAGCGACTATTTCCCGGAGAGTAAATGGAAGCCCGTCGTTTGGTCGGTAGCTCTTGTTCTTCCCGTCGTTAACGGTTGTCTAAGAGTAAGAGGTGGGAAGCATTTTCCAACGGATGTTATCACTGGATATATCGCTGGAGGGTTGGTTGGTTATCTCGTTCCCCATTTTCATAAAAAGAAAAATAAAGACAAGAATCAGAAAGTTGATTTTTCGCTATTTGGCGGAGGTGATACATTAGGGCTGCTGATGACTTGGTAATAAATAACAGCAGCTTGGTATAATTAGAGTTGGGTGCGATTTTTAGCTCCCCGCTCATTCAAAAGTTAAAATAAAAAACCTGTACATGAAAAACAAATTACCCCATTTGACCCTGATGCTTTTCTTTCTCATTGCTACGAACCTTGTTGCTCAGGAAGAAAACAAAGACCATAGTCTGTATCTGCTGAGCAATTTGGAAAACCTCTCCGCCACCGCTCCAGAGTTGGACGCTATCCAAGCGGTCTTGGAAAAAGAAAACAACGACTTTACAATTTTGATAAATGGAGACTTCGTAGATCGAAATGGCCTCGGCGTAAAACCAGAAGAGGGCGACCTCGATAAACTGGACCGTCTGATAAATATCGTTGGAGAAAAAGGAAGAGTCGTTTTTATACCCGGTGATCGGGAGTGGGATAACGGAGGCAAACGCGGCCTCAAAAAAGTGAAAGCCCTGGAGCGTTACCTCGAATCGAAATTGGGAAAAGGAAAAGTCATTTATCCGCAAGGAGGTTGTCTTGGACCGGAGGTGATTGATATCGGAGATAAGCTGCGAATCGTGGCTGTGAATACCCAATGGTTTGTCGAAGAGGAGATTGGCCCTGAAGAAGAGGATGCCGATTGTGGCTTGTTGAATGAAACAGAATTTTGGTTTGAAATAGAAGACCTGATGGGGGATTCTGAAAATAGAAACGTGGTTATTGCCGGGCATCATCCGGTTTTATCCTATGGTCAGTATGCTGGTTATAAATTGGGAAAGCAACATTTATGGCCACCTATTGTCGGTACTTTTATCGCCTCTTACCATCAGGGGGTTGGTGGTAAAAAAGATTTGACGCAAAAAAACCTTAAACATTATTCCAGCAGAGCGCAGGGATTAATACAACGGTACCCCGGCTGTATTTTTGTTTCCGGCCATGAGCACGATACGCAGCTTTTGTACGAAGACGGAACCTACCACATCAACAGTGGCGCTATCGCTGAAGGCCGTCCGGTAGGAAGAGGAGAGCAAACGATTTACAGACAAAAGAAAGCAGGTTTTGCAAAGCTTGTTTTTGAAAACGATGGCTCCGTTGTTATGAATGCTTACGAAATTTCTAACCGAAAAGATATTAAATCTACTTATGTAAAAGAGTTGTTTTCTTCTCCTTGTGGGAATGTAAAGACGAATATTTTGACCAATAGAATGCATATCCCCTGCATCGGAGAGGTTTCGACAGAACCTTCCACAACCGAAGGGAAAACTACCGCAACCGTTATTGCAGGAGAACAATATAAAGGCAATTTTTTCAAAAATACCATTTTGGGAAAACACTATCGGACTACTTGGGCCCAACCTATTTCCAATATGCCTTATCTGGATTTGGACACCGTACACGGAGGGCTGGCGCCTTACTCAAAAGGTGGTGGAGCGCAAACCGTTTCTCTGAAATTCAAATCAGGAGATGGTCAGATATTCGCTTTTCGATCTGTAAACAAAACTCCTACAAAAAGGATGGATAAGGATTTGAAGCCAGGGCTCTTTGGTTATGTTACACAAGATAAAACGTCTCATCAACATCCTTTTAGCTCTACGATTCTTGGGCCGATGATGGATAGTTTGGACCTGCCGCACTCCATGCCTAAGTTGTACTTAATGCCGGATTCTCCAAAATTAGGTGTTTTTCGAGAGGAGTTTGCAGGGATGTTCGGAACCTTGGAGTTGAAACCCAAAGGAAAGAAAAAGAAGAGAGCAGGTTTTGAAGGTGCCGATGATGTGGAAAGTACCATGCAGGTTTACCGGAAGTTGATAGACGATAATGACAATAAAATAGATGTAGAGAAATTTGTCCGCGCCCGAATATTTGACATCTGGGTTTCTGATTGGGATCGCCATTTTAACAATTACAAGTGGTTGGCTTACGAAGACGGAAAGAAGACGACTTACACTCCTTTTCCTAAAGATAGGGATAAAGCACTTTCGCTCTATCAGGGCGTTTACTGGCTGATCGAAGTTTTCCATATTCAAAAAGACAAAACCAATTTCAGAAAGAATTTCTATGGGTTGAAATATCTAAATTTTAAGAACAAAACCATGGATCGCTGGCTGGCAAATACCTACGACGCAGCAGATTGGGAGGCGGCCGTTAATGACTTTGTAAACACCATGTCGGATGAAGCGATAGCAGAGGGCATAGCAAATCTGCCGCCCGAAGCTCAGGGACTTGTTCGGGAACGTATAACAGAGGTACTACAAGCGAGAAGAAAGAAGTTGCCGGAGGTGATGAAGCGCTACTATAAGAAGCTGGCAAAGTATATTGACTTGATGGGCTCCAATTCGAGAGAGTTGTTTGAAATGACTCGTCTGGAGAATGGAGATGTTCAGGCTACCATTTATAAATTGAAAAAAAGCGGAAAGAAAGGAAAGAAGATTTACGACCGTCTTATTAAGAGAAAGGAAACCAAAGAGATTCGTTTGCATGGCTTAGGTAAGAAAGATCAATTCCTAATTAAAGGTGAAGCGAATAAAAGCATCCTGATCAGAGTGATGGGAGGCAAGGGCGCAGATCAGGTAGAAGACCAATCCAAAGTACGCGGTCTTAAGAAAATGACAAAGGTATATGACAAGCGCGGACAAGATGAACTGAAACTCGGTAAGGAAGCGAAAAAAGAAAATACCCACGAAATCCTAAGTTTTGAAAGTGATAACTTCTTTAATTATAATTATTTCAAAATTTTCCCGGTTGCTGGCTATAACGCGGATGACGGATTCATACTCGGCGTAAATGGAAACTATGTTAAGCAAGGATTTGATAAACCTGACTTTGCGCAAAAATACAATTACAATGCTTCCATGACCACGAGAGGTAACTATAACTTCGGCTTGAATGCGACGTACCGACATGTCATTCATAAATGGGATGGCCTTGTAGGGATTTCCTTAGCCAGTGTAGATAGATCCTTCCGGAATTTCTATGGCCTCAGCAATGAAAACGTCATTAACCATGACTTGAGAGACGATGATTTTTACGAAAATGATATGAGTTCCTTAAACGCAAATTTGGGATTAACTCGAACTTTTATGAATAAGTCTTCTTTCGCGATTACGGCGGTAGTGGATGCTAGAGATGTAGAAGTGGAAGCAGAAGAAGGGGAGCCATCGGCCTATGACGGTATTGATGAAGGGAATGGATTAGGGAAGACAACTTTGTTTGGGCCACAGTTGAAATTAAATATTGACATGCGAAATAGTGGTACTCTTCCAACAAAAGGACTACAATTTAAAGCAGCCAATTTTACTTTTTTCAATACTGATGAATCTTTTGGAAGAGGAGGGCGGTTTTCTACAGACCTATCCGTCTTTTTTACAACAGGCGTCCGAGTTCCGGTGACGCTTGGTCTCAGAGGTGGCGCGATTTCTTCCTATGGAGATGTTCCATTTTATTACAAAGCATACCTCGGTCAGCAAGGTAATTTCAGAGGCTTTTTGAAAAATCGTTTTGGAGGGGATACTGCGGCTTATTTGAATACAGATCTCCGGTTTAATTTTGGAGATGTGGTTACAAAAGTAGTTCCTTTTCAGTACGGCATCTTCGGTTTGTTTGATACCGGACGGACTTGGCGGGAAGGGGAGAGCTCTGATAGATTGCATTATGCCTATGGAGGCGGGATTTTTATTGTGCCGTACGTCGAAAGTTATAACCTTACTTTTACAGGTGCGCAAAATAATGATGGCGACTTTTTGTTTACGTTTCAGGTGGGCTTCTTTTTGCGGTAGGATGCTGATCAAAGAATACTATTCTTAGAATTAAAATGCCTCCGTTTCGTAGGATTACGAAACGGAGGCATTTTGTTATGGCACTTAATGAAGGCTAGATTATCGGACTTTATGCTTACTTTTATTCAAAATGAGAAAACATGAAGAATACCGAACGCTCAATAAGCATTAAGCAGCCCGCGATCCACCACATTCGCTCACGCGTTCGCCCGCGATCGCTCGGTAAATGCTCCTGTATTTAACCGAATCCTCCGGTGGCCTCTGGCCACAAAAACAATAGAACTACAAAATCATAAACTATAAACCAATAAAACCACAAAACCAATGCGTTACAAAATATTCGATCAAAGCGGATTAAATTTTCTAACAATGACAGTAGTAGATTGGTTGGATGTTTTTACGAGAAAACAATATAAAGACCTGATCATAGAAAGTTTAAAATATTGCCAAGCAGAAAAAGGCTTGGTTATTTATGCTTATGTGATAATGACAAATCATATTCACCTTATCGCACAAGTAAAAGAAGGCCATAAGCTAAGCGATACCATACGAGATTTTAAAAGTTACACCGGAAAGGCATTAATAAAAATGATCGAGGGCAATAATAAAGAAAGCCGTCGAGAGTGGCTGCTGCGGCGTTTTGCTTATAATGCAAAACAGAATAAAGGAAAGAATCGGAAGTATCAATTTTGGAAAAGTGATAACCATCCGATAGCTTTGTTTACGCCAAAGGTGATTTGGCAAAAGATAAATTATGTTCATTTGAATCCAGTGGTTGAAGGGATCGTATCAAATCGGGAAGCATATTGTTATTTATCAGCGCAAAATTATGCGAGAGAAGAAGGGATGCTGGAGGTGGAGTTGATGGATTTTTATGATGAGATTGGATATTTGGGGGCTTGAGTATTGGTAGTGGCCAGAGGCCACAGGAGGGCTCGGTTAAATGCTGGAGCATTTGCCGAGCGATCGCGGGTGGACG
>JBLHRR010000102.1:0-20356 GCA_047626155.1 Saprospiraceae bacterium
CTCTTGGGAAGAGTTTTGTCATAAGTATACACTTGTTGCACGAAAGAAATCGTTACCGGTAATTCATCTCCCCAGAAAAAATATTTTACAAAGCTAAAAGCCATAAAGGTGATCAGCAGCAGGATAGCAAGGAGGAAAATCCAATGCCCCATGCTGCTGCCAGATTTTTTCTCTTCCTTGTTTTTAGACCCTTTTCCTTTTTCTTTCGTAGATAATTTATCGTCCATGTTAATAGCGTATTACTGAAGGTTTAAGTTTATTACGACCTATGGCAAATTTAGTTTTTAAAAAACTAAATTTTATACCTATTATTAATTCGCTCATTCTTAATAATCTAGGATAAAATTTATATTTGTATGATTCAGCTATGATATATTTAGAAAAAACAGATCGCATTTTCAAGAGTCTGCTACTTTTTGGCTGCTTCCTTTTTTCGGGAATCAGCCTTTCGGCAAATGGGCCATCCAATCAGCTGCCGGATAGCATGTCGACTTATGTCTCTTTGATAAATGAATTACTAAAACAAGAAGTCTCTGAGGAGAACCAAAAGGATTTCCCGCCTTCCTTAGTCCTATTTCTAAATGACTTACGAATTACAAAAACCAAGATAGGTCAGGAAGAATTAAATTATCTTGCCTATGTCTACAGAGGATTTCTAGAAACGCTCGATGGGAATTATAACAATGCTCTTTCTTCCTACGAGCTAGGTCGTTGTTTTTTAGCAAAAGTACGACCTTACAACAAACTACTCGGCCACTTTTATCTGTTGCGCGCCAATGCCTTGTTCAACAGTGGAGACACAACTCGTGGACTTCAATCCTTGGAAGATGCAGCTGAGGTATTTTCACTCAAAAAAGACTTCTACTTTCTAAATCGAGTCTACCTAGCGGAAAGTGATTTTTACTTTAGAAGTAAGGAGCCGGAAAAAGCCATAGCTGCTTTAAATAAAAGCATCAATTCAAATAAAAAAGATACAACCTCCAAAATCAATTCGCTAATTAAAAGAGGAGAACTTTACTCTGCGCTCAAACAGTTCGGCAAGGCTGATGAAGATTTCAAATCTGCTAAAACCCTACTTCCAAAAAACGACAGTAAGCAAAACGGAGAACTTAATGCGGCACGTGGAGAACATTTTCTTCGCCAGGAAAAGCCCGAAGAGGCTTTGGCATTATATGACGAGGCATTGGAACAACTATGCCCTGGCATCAGAAATGAAAAATTCGCTGCTTTCAAAAACTGCAACAATCCTTCTGCTTTTTTATCAACATTAAAATTACGTGGTGCCATCCTGTATCAATCAATCGAGAATAATGCAAACGTATCTAGTTTAAAAAGGCTATACAACAATAACATTACAGGGATTCGATTTCTGCAACATTTACAATCCTCGGATGCCACTACCCTCTTAAAAAACGAATCAAATCAGCATTTAGATTTCTTTATCGAAAATGGTATTAATACTTGTTTCCTACTCCAGGAGCTGGATAACCAAAACAATTTATATATCCAAAATGCTATAAATCTTTCGAACCTCAGGAATCAAACAGGTAGTATACATACCCTTCTAGTTGCTGATTTACAAGAACTTGCAAAAAAAGAGAATCAAACTTTGCTTTCTTTTTTTTATGGAGAAAAGCAGCTTTACCTCTTTACCATTCATCCGGGAGGGCGACAATTTATACGGATACCAAAGGACGAATTACTTGAGAAAGACTTACTACAATTGATTAATATGCATCATCTTCCGTTACAAAGCATTGCTGCTATTACACTGTTTAAAGAATTGAGTTATGGCCTTTACCAAAGTCTCTTTAAAGGCTTAAAAATCAGTACGGATAAGTTAGTAATCATTCCAGACGGTTTTTTGTCATTTTTACCTTTTGAGTCATTTGTCACTACACTGGACAAAGCGACGGAGCATCCTGTAGATTATTTGTTATTTCATAAGCAAATCACTTACGCGCACTCTTTTTCGCAATTACAAAAAGACCTCAATACCTCTCCTTTAAATACTCGTTCCGTTTTTACTTTTGCGCCAATGGTGTTCAAAAAACATGGCCTGATTCCATTAAAAGGAACTCCGGGGCACATTCGATTTTTAGAAGTGAAATTCCAATCTGAAAAATGGATTAACGCAGAGGCCATAGCTGCAAATTTCCAAAACCTTTGGCCCGAAAGCAAACACAATATTATCGTCTTTAACACCCATGCTACCGCAGAAAAAAGTCCTTCTATTGCTTTCCACGATCAGTATCTTCCAACAGAAGAACTACCGACGATGAACGCAAATATGGCTGTGATAAACAATTGTAAGACTCCTGTTTTAGATTCATCAAAAACAAATAGCGCTTTACTTTTTTCCAATTCATTTAGCGAACGCAACATACCCAGCACCATTACGCCACTATGGGCTGTACCGAATCAGAAAACGGTTCGGTTAATGGAACTCTTCTACCTTAATCTTGCCTCAGGCATGGAAAAAGATGTTTCTATGACTTCCGCCAAAATCGACTATCTGAAAGGTTGTGGGAATGATGCCATCTCTTGCTCTCCACACTTCTGGGCAGGCATTGTATTGACAGGGAATACGAAGGCGCTTTACGAAAAAAGCTATTTGCTTCCCCTCATCATTATTGGATTATTCGCCTTGCTACTTTTGGCCTGGAAAAGTGCGCAAAAATAGATTAGCCATAATTAAAAAAATGGGTCTTAGCCGTATTCAGTGGGCGAGACTGGCGAAGGCTAATAAGGCGCCTCCCACAAACGTAAGTTGATATGAACTAAGCGAAGCCTGGTCCACCTTCTAAATAAGTTGAGCGAAACCCAGATTGTGTATTCTGAAGGTTTCTTTGTAAACTTGCTGAGAAGAAATTCCTTTTCAAATACAACAGCATCATGAATTCAAAATTATTATCTTTTTCCCTACTCCTCTTTTCGCTCCTTTCCATTAACATGACCTGCAATCAACCTCCCAGTCCGGAAGATACTTGCATCGACGAATCGAAGATAAACCCCAATAAAGGTTGCCCAAGAATCTTAGCTCCGGTATGTGGTTGTAATGGCCAGACCTATGATAACAGCTGCCTAGCAGAGGCGGCCGGCGTTATCAAGTGGACTGACGGGAAGTGTAAAGAATCTACGACGGATGTTGGTTGTATTGATGAAAGTAAAATAAACGCAAACAAAGGCTGTCCAAAGAACATTGCACCTGTTTGCGGCTGTAATGGTAAAACCTATACGAACAGCTGTCTGGCAGAGAAAGAAGGAGTTACCAAGTGGATCGATGGGACCTGCAAAGGGGAAACTATAAATACGGGCTGTATTGACGAAAGTAAAATTGATCCTACCGCTATCTGTGCGATGATCTACGAACCCGTTTGCGGTTGTGATGGGAACAGCTATGGGAATATGTGTCAGGCACAAATTGCTGGTGTTACCAAATGGGAAAAGGGGGAATGTAAACAAAACGGAAAAGACGATTGCATCGACCCAACTAAGATCTCAAGAAGGTCTTGTCCAGATGAGTATAAGCCCGTTTGTGGCTGCAACGGAGTGACCTATTCCAATGCTTGTGGTGCTCAAGTGTTGGGGGTGACAAAGTGGACGGAGGGGAAGTGTAAGTAATGGGGCACTTGCGTTTGTCACGTTAGTACGTTTACTAAATTTTTCCAGTTTAGTAAACGTTTTCACATAACACCACGTTTCGTAAGATAATTGTTATACTCCTTTTTTCGAGGTAACCAAAGAGAACTTCAATGGAGCCAAAATCCAAATTTTATCTATCTAAAATTCCGCTAAAGGACAAACGTATTCGTACTACCTCGCTCGGAATGACAGGTATTCCTCTTCGACTATCTCAAAATAAAACCCCCTAAGAAAGATAATGATTAAACTTCCTAGGAACACCTAATGGAACTACCAAGCGGTCGGACCTCGCGCTAAAGGGCTAATTCATTTTTCGATATTGGACGTTCAATATTTGTTATTATATTAAAAAAGCGGTGCTCCTCAACAAAGAGAAGCACCGCTTTTTTATTCTAACAATACATCTACTAGAACGGACAACCTTGACAGGCATCCACCCGAGGATTACTCTGTGGTCTTGAAATATCCTGTATATCATAGTCACCAACCGTTCCTAAGACTCGAAACTCGGTACGACGATTCATCTGGTGCTCTTGCTCGCTACATGGAATTCTGTTCGCACAATTATTCACATTCTTCGTTTCTCCATATCCTACAGCGACTAAGCGATCACGAGATAAGCCATTCTTGGTCAACCACCTTACAACAGAGTCTGCACGTCTTTGCGATAAGCTTCTATTATAAGAACTAGATCCTCGAGAATCAGTATGAGAACCAATCTCTACAATGTAATCTGGATTATCAGTTAGTATTTCTAATAGTCTTTCTAATTCTGGTGTATCCTCATCACGGATGTAGGACTGATCGAAATCATAGTAGATATGTACTAGGAATGGAATAGGCTCTCCCTCTGGAAGATCAGCTGCCCCTGGTCCATAACTTGGATTTCCATTACTACCGGTATTGTTTCCTGAATTTGTATAAGGGTCATCGGTTTCCGTACCTTTACCTCCTACCAATGGATCTCCATCGTCTGTGTATGGATTTGTAACGTCGTCAGGGTTTGTTGGATCGGTTGGATCAGTAGTAATATCCACTAAACCATTTGAACCAACTCTTACCGGCATCAAGTCAATCACAACCTGAAGTGTTGTTGCTTCTTCCAAGCCACGAGTACACTGATCCTTAATTGATTGTGCCAAGCAACCATCCATTGATCCTTTAACCGTATAACAACAGTCTTCCTTCAATGGAAAAATAAAGTATCCCGTAGAATCTGATACTACGGTATAGTCGTCATCCTCACAATCATTAGTCAAAGTTACTTCAGCTCCTGGTAAAGGGTATCCAGTACTTTGATCAAAGACAACGCCTTCCAATTCAAATTTGTTTTCTTGGTCTAATGGAATTTCTACGAATACTGGATCACCTATATTGATGTCTTTAGTACATCCTTCTTCGGCGTTCTCCAAGTAGCCTTCCATGCTTGCTGCAAAATTGCAACACTCTCCCATTTTCATATCAATAGTTACTTTACCATCTGGGCCAGTAATCAAAGTATTTCCAGTACAATCGTTAATAACGGAAGCACCTTCGATTGGTTCTTTTGTATTCTTATCGTAAACCAAAATATGCACAGGAGAAGCTGTTTTTCGGAAGCTATAAATATCATCTCTACCTGCACCTCCTTCACGATCTGACGATAAGTGACCACAAGTTCCTTTATCATTCATTACCAAACCGAAGTCATCAGAGATCGTATTGATTGGGTAACCCATGTTTTGGATAGCACCCCACTGTCCGTCGCCCTGGTCATCCATATAATATAAATCCAAACCACCTAATCCGATTTGTCCATCTGAAGAAAAGTACAATCTTTCGGAAAAATGGTAGTAAGGGAATATTTCATTTCCTTCGGTGTTAATCGCTGGACCTAAGTTCATTGGAGGTCCCCACTTTCCGTTTTCTTTTTCAGAAAAATACAAGTCCATTCCACCAAAGCCACCAGGCATATCGGAAGCAAAGAACAAACGATTACCGTCAGTTGTCAGTGCCGGGTGAGCTACGGAGTACTCATCACTATTGAAAGGCAATCCTTCCAGATCCCCCCATTTGTCTCCACCTTTATTGGCAGCGTGAAATATTTTTAGTTTTACTATATCATCATCGTCTTTACCAATTTTACCATCTTTGATATTGTTTCTGGTAATGAATATTTCCTGCTCATCGCTAGAAAAAGCTACTGCGGCATCGTGGAATTTACTATTCAAATCTTTAGCTCCAAATTTCTCTGGAGAACCATATTCGAAGTTGCCACATTCTTCTCCTTTCTGCTCTTCCGCTTTGAGATAGTACAATTCAAGGAAAGGATTACCTGTCCAGGCGGACCTTCTTTTTACTGCAACACCTTTGTCTCGCTCAGAGGCGAAAACGATTCCTTCTTTGAAATAGACCGGCGTAAAATCATCAAGACCAGAGTTAAACTCCAGATGTTGAATATCGTAGATACCAGAGTTTTTGGTCATGAGTTCGTCCTCATAATCACAGGCTTCTACCAAGTACTGACCACGTAAGTCATCAGGTACCTCATTGATGTATTTCTCATACCATTCTTTAGCCAGGTCGCATTTACCATTACGTTGTAATGTCTGTCCGTAGTAAAGACGGTGAACAGATTCAGCTTCTGGCAAACGAACAACCTGGCCGTACCAGTATTCCGCATTTTCAGAATCAGAGATTTTACGGTAACATTCAGCGATGTTAATTTTCGCTTCAGCATTATCGCTTTTATTCAAAATTTGATTGTATATTTCGATCGCTCCGATATAGTTGAGCTGATCCATATACCGTTGAGCCTTGTTAAGCTTTTGTGCCTGAACACCTGTAAAAGCGAAGCAGCAAAGCAAGAGGGCAAAAAGTGTTTTCTTACCAGTCATAAGTAATGTTTTTTGAATGTCGCTCGAGGGATTAAAATCCATGTGAATTAATTTAGAATGAAAAGTTTATGAATGTGCCCTCAAATTGTGAACGCTATGTATTGATAAAACATGTTCAGTTTCCGATGTTCGGTTTCCGGCCGACCATACTATTGTATTTGATATAAATTCTAATATTGAATGATCATGAATCTTGAGTAAACCTTGACTCGTGACCTATTTGTTATAAATTCTTCAGTTTTAGCTTTCCGCCAACGCCCCCTTAGTGGGACGTTAATAGTTAACGTTAACAATTTAAGTTAGAAGTAACGAGGTGTAACCAATTGTTTTGATTTGTAATTAAACTCGTAACCCAACATCACCTCAAAAGACCCTTGTGCAGGTCCTTGTAATTTTGTCAAGGTATAATCATAAGCCGCTCCTATTCGGAAACCATTTGCCAAGTAGTAAGAAGCCCAAAGGTCAACACTATCAAAAGAACTGGAATCATCAAAAGCTTCAATCGCAGAACGAAAAGAAGCACCTACCCATAAGGCTTCGTAGAATAGGAAAGACAAGTCTATGTCAAATTCTGTAGGTGAGCCAAAGTTTTGGTAAATTTCATCCTTCGCCAAACCACTGAACAAACCAACATTCTTAATCAGAATAGAAGGTTTAAAAATAATCATATCTCCTTTTATTGGAATGGCAATACCTGTACTGAAGAAGTAGTGTCGGTATTGTTTTGCCCAAACGGCTGTTTGAATATCCCCACCATTAAGTCCTTTCTTTCTCAAATCATATTCAAGCAAATGTGGAACACCAAACCCCATATAGAATTTATCATTGTAGAAATAGATACCACCACCAAAATTAGGTAGAATAAAACTTGGTTCTGGATCGTCATAAGCTGCGTCACCCTGTTGGTCCAATGTTAATTTATTCCAATCTGCTCGCCAGCTGATGACTCCTCCCTGAATACCAATTGCTAATTTTGATTTTTCTCCTACCGGAATACGGTAAGCATAACTCAAGTTTGCCTGAATAGTATGGGTTGGCCCAATGACATCATTGGTTGCGTTAAAACCTACACCAACTCTTTCATTTCTAAGAGGTGTATGTGCCGTAACTGTTTGTGTAGTTGGCGCACCGTCTACTCCCCACCATTGTGTACGGTGTAATACGCCAATAGACATGTGGTCTTTAGATCCCGCATAAGCTGGATTGTACACCAAACTATTGAACATATACTTCGTAAACATGGCATCCTGCTGTGCAAATAGGCCTGTGGAAATGAAGCATGCGCAAATTGCGATTGTAATAATTTTTCTCATGTTATTTAGTTTAATCTCTTTCGTATTGGTTTTGTAAGCTTCAAAAACCGTGTCTTTAGTATGATTGTATTATGACACAAAAAATAATTTACCTCACTACACACTCAAGCTTTTACCTAAATCACTCTCCCTTTGGTCATTTAGCTTTAACCAAAATCTTGCAGCGATCTAAGTTAATTTTGTGTTGTTACAAGTTGATTTTTCAAAAATGATGCTAGAAAGTAATCTGAATGTTTTTTTGTATAAAAATTAACGACTAATAACCACCCATCCAGAAGCCTGGTCACCGGCTTCATTGCCATAATCGATGAGGTAATAATATATTCCGTCAGGCAAATCCGTTCCTTCCCAATCGCCGCCCCATGCAACATCATTATTATACGCTCCTAATTTAAAAATCTCATTCCCCCATCTATTAAAAATGGTCACTACATTTTCAGGAAACCCTTCAATCCCCTCGATTTTCCAGAAGTCATTCACTCCGTCTCCGTTTGGTGAAAAAGCATTAAATATTTTTAATTCATCCATCGCACATTCAACATAGACGTTTACGAAAGCGGTTGCACAGCCCGTACTGTTACATACTTGATAGGTATAGGCATCGCTTGAACCACAGTAACCCGGATCCGGGGTATAGGTGACCGTGCAATCGTTATTTGCAACAGCTGTCCCATTTGTCGGCCCGATCCCTCCGTCATCAAGGCTTATTATTGTAATACTATCTATCGTATTGCCAGGAATAATATCATTATCGCAGACATTGATTACAATACTATTTGACAACGATAGATCCAAGGTGTCCGAATCTCCATTTAGTGTTGGTAAGTCAAGGACGATATCATCTGTTACCGTAATCTGGTATATTGTCGTATCACAGAAACCTAAATCATCGCAGATATAAACACATATTTCTTCAGTTCCCACCACCGTTCCAGCTACATCAAAACAGGCAGCACCTACAGTTGGCGTCAGCGTTAGATTAGCAGGAAGTGGATCACAGAAGAATACCGTGTCAGAAACCACTCCGCCTAACTGTGAAGAGTCAGGACAATAGTTAGTACTTACCGTTTCCAATCGAATGGTGTCTGAGATCATCGCTATAGTTGGTTCTGAAGCACAGACGACCATCAAAAGAGTATCCTGATTTCCCAGATCATCCGTCAGGTAAATACAAGCGGTGTCTTTCCCGACAGCCAACCCTTCGTAAGAAACACAGTTGTTAAGCGGGTTAAGCATAAAGTCTATAAAGCCTCCTGTATTTCCTGCACAACCGTTAGTAACAGTGGTCAGTGTACCGGGAAGTTCGGAAAGGTCAAAGTCGCAAAAAAGCGTTGTTGTATTCAAGTATACTGTATCGTAATAGAAGCTGGAATTTATCGACTGTACATTGAAATTAATGAAGGTGGTATCACAAATTCCAAACGCATCACAGATCACGATACAGGCAGTGTCCTGACCAACATTGAAACCATTATAATTAATACAGTAAGTATCTTCATCAATAAAAAGGCCCACACTTCCCCCGGATGCATCCGGGCATATGTTGTAAATGGTATCGACTGCATTTGGAAGCAGTACACCGGTATTAATACAAGTTATGCCCATGCTCCCCAACAATAAATCTACATCTATACTGTTCGTGCCCGGTGTTCCTGGCACGTTTACATTTACAATATAAGTAGTGGTGTCACAAAAACCTAGATCGTCACAAACTTCGACGCAGTACACATCTGTTCCTCCGGAAATGGTCGTAATCAGTAAACAAGAATCGCCGTTAATGAAGAGAGAGTTCGTGGCAAATCCAGCAAGCGCTGGACAAACATTGATGGAGCTGACGGGGGTGCCCGGCAACTGCGACAGATCAAAACACTCTACGCTAGAATCACTAATGAGAAAGCTCAGATTCACGGTATCGTTTTGAATACAGGCAACATTTACATTGAATGTATCCGAGGTACCAGAGATGCTTTCTATTATGACAAATTCTGTTTCTCCGACCGGGAAGTTCAGTTGTGTTCCCATGGCTTCATAACTTTCCTGAACGGCTATAGTAATCGGTATCAATTCAGCGACTTGATAAATGACCATATCTGAATAACTATTCATTTCTGAACCACCCGAAATTTCGAATGGCGGATTGTATACCCAGTTCCCCGCAGGGTCTAGCATATTCAAAAGGGCTACTAATTCATTGAGATCTGCAAAACTATTGTTAGTGGCAACGTTAGTTATATTTACGTTCCAGGAGACTAAGTTATAGGGGCCATTAATTGATAACAAGTTATAATAATACTCTGTAGTGGTATCAATGTCACAAGGTAGAAAACCCAGGTTGTAGGGCGCACCATTTGCAATCAATTGATAAGATGGAATTTCAGCAATGGGAAGATCTACACAGAGCGGAGCGTTGAGTGTACAGTCTAAGACAGTTAGCAGAACAGTATCTGCTACGTTTACGATGGTACTATCTATAAATGCTTCCGTTCGTTCAGCGGGAGCTTCGAGGGATTCTGCAGCCAGACAAGTATTTAAACCATTCAAACTAAGAGAGAGTAAAAGCGTTAGTGTAAGTAATATTCGCATAAAATTTTCTTTCATGGTAAATAGGAATAAAAGACAGAGCATTGACCTATCAATAGCTCACTCTTTTATCCCTTATCTATAAGGGTTGATTAATATATTCAGTGTGGTTATTGTATTTCCTAATTGGTTAAAAGTAGAAAACCGCGGAGACGCCGCGCCATACAGCTTACCTGGTTTTATAAGAAAATCGTGTCTCTTATTCATTTGCCTTGCTCCTCCTTTTCAAAAAGTCGAAACTAAGTAAATGGTCAGATTAGATTATTCGTTTTTAATATTGTGTTCGACTGTTTCAAATAAAAAAACGAAGAATTCAGCTTTCTTTTTTAAACCTTTCCTCTCCAAAAAAGAGGGCTGGTATCTGCTTACATAGTGTGGGAATGTATACCTTTGCCACAAGACGAAAACCATGCCAATTAGAAAAAATCGTAATAAGTCCCGTTTTCCCTGCGTATACTCGATTTTTCAAACGGCTTTCTCCCTTTATAAATTTTATTTTATACATATATAATCTGCACCTTAACAGACAATAACACATTGTATTCAAATTCATATATTCTTTAACTTGCTCTGCTTACATGAATGTTTTTTTTAATATTATTTTAACTAAGAAATGAGCTAAAAAGTCTTAAAAGGATCCAGTTCGCCAAAACTTTAATAAAATGACTGTCACACATCTTTTTCTTTACCCGGTAAAATCCTTAGGAAGTATTGCTGTAACAGAAGCCGAATTAACGGAAAAGGGCTTCCAGTTTGATCGAAGATGGATGATTGTCGATAAAGAAGGTATATTCATCAGCCAACGAAGCCATCCGGTTTTGGCGAGTATAAAAGTAGCTATCAAGCATAACTCGATCCGATTATACACCGCCAATGACCAGCAAGGTGTAGCCATACCGATGGTGCCGGCAGAAGGACAGTCGAGCGTACAAGTTAAAGTTTGGGAATCGATATGTAGTGCAATTTGTGGCTTTGATGAAGCAAATATGTGGCTTAGTTCTCAACTTTCCACGCAATGTAGAATTGTCTATATGCCGGAGCAGTCTAAACGACTGATTGATTCTGATCTGGTTCCAGATGGTACTATTGTAAGTTTTGCAGATGGTTATCCATACCTTTTAATTGGATCGGCTTCTTTGGACGATTTGAATAACAAATTGGAACATGCGGTAGACTACGATCGCTTTCGCCCCAATATTGTGGTTCAAACGGAGCAAGCTTTTGAGGAAGATCAGTGGAAAGATTTTCAACTGGGTACGGCTTCATTCCTTGGTGTAAAACGCTGCTCACGTTGTATCATGGTAAATTTGAATCAGGGAACCCTGGTTTCATCCAAGGAGCCTTTACGTACACTAGCAACTTATCGTAAGGTGGAGACTAATGTCAAGTTTGGCCTGAATATTATTTGGCGGGGAGAAGGGAAGGTCCTTAGGGTTGGAGATGAATTAGTGATTGGGAGATAGAAGCACATTGGCGTTCCGCAATCAGGATTTTTCACCGCAACGACGCAAAGTCAAGCTCCCTTTCTCTTAGATGAATGATTTGACAAAATGAACTTACTTAGCAGCTGACGCTTTTATTTTCATAAAAACAAGTCTGTAATTATCATTACACATAACAATACACTAGCAAAACCATTAGTGGTAAAGAATGCCAAATCCACTTTGCTCAAATCATTTGGTTTAACCAATAAATGCTGATAGACCAACAAGCCGACAAAGCAGAGCGTTCCCAGCCAATGCAACCATCCTAAAGCTATAAACTCTGCGTCAATTGAGTAACTCGCATATATAATTAAGCCCGCGCAAAGTACATGCAGGAAGGACGACAATAACAATGATTTTTCTAATCCCAAAAACGTTGGTACAGAATGCAAGCCCTGCTCCTGATCAAAAGATTTATCCTGCATGGCATAGATGATGTCAAAACCACTCACCCAGCACAGAACAGCAATACTATATAATACTGGTATTATTGAAAAGCTTCCGGTTACTGCGAGGTAGGCCCCTATTGGAGAAAAGGATAATCCTAGTCCTAAAACAAAATGACACAAGGCTGTAAATCGCTTTGTATAACTATAGCCCAAGATAACCAGCAAGGCAACCGGTGAAAGATAAAAACATAATGGATTGATAAACCAAGTGGTCGCCACAAATAAAGTAACATTCAAGAGTACAAATATTAACGCTGACTTTGGCTGAATCACGCCTGCAGGAATTTCCCGCGTAGCTGTTCTTTGATTGAGGATGTCAATGTCGCGGTCAATATATCGATTGAAAGCCATAGCTGCTGATCGGGCGAAGATCATACAAAATAATACCAACAACAATGTGAACCAGTTAATACCATTTCCTACTTCTATGGTTGCAAGGGCAAATCCCAATAAGGCAAAGGGCAAAGCAAATATGGTGTGGCTGAACTTTATTAAGGACAAGTAGTATTTCATGCTATTTCATTTTATCTGCAATATTAACCAAAAGGTTTAGAAAATAACAATAAAATCGCTGGTAGGTTTTGATAGTTGAGCATAAACAAAGGCTCACGAGTGAAAAATTGTTTTACCCGTGAGCCGTATCGGGTGATCTTTGGTTATGAAATTAGGCTTAGTTAACGGCAACCAACTCCTTAGCCACGTTAACCTCTCCTTTGATCGTCAAGAAAGTCTGTGCAGGATCAGTGTTAGCTGTAATCGTAACACGCTTGCTTTGCTTATTTTTCTTTCCTTTAGAATCAAACTGTACAGCGATCTCGCCAGTTCCACCAACTGGAATTGGTTCTTTTGACCAGCTAGGAATAGTACATCCACAACTACCTTTAGCGTTAGAGATGACTAATGGCTCGTTACCAGTATTTTTGAATTTGTAAACATGGTTTACTTTTTCACCAGCGTTGATGGTTCCAAAATCAAACTCTGTTTCTTCAAATTTCAACGTCGTTAATGGCCCAACAGGAAGCGATACTTTTGCCACCTTACCTTGCCTATTTTTACTTAGCTCAAGAAGGTCCGATTTTTTAGCAGCAATTTTATAATCAGTTGCCACTACTGGTCTCACTTGGGCTTTCTCATTTTTAGAATACAATAAATTCCCAGCCAATAACAAGGCTATTGCGAATAAGATTCCGGTCTGAACTTTCTGTGATTTTTTCATCTTAATTTTAGTTTTAAGTCAGATAAAAAACAATGATTTTACAATTGATCTTTAACCAACGATGTGTTAGAAAAATATGTCGCCAAAGTCATGAGTTTCGACAACGGGGTGTTGCTAACGAATTCGTTGATACAAAGATAAAGGAGGAAAAGGGCATTCGCTGTTAATGGAAAACGAAGAAATGTAAAAGGGTTGTTAATGATTGTCAATCTAGCAGATGGCAATTGGCAGTTGGCTTCCCTGTAACACACGATAATGGGAAGCCAGCTGCTAAATAAACAAAGCCCAGACTTTCTTTCGAAAGCCTGGGCTTGTTTATTGGTAGAGTACAACTCTACAAATAACATATTTTAATTCCGCGATTACTTCTCTGCAGCCGCCTTCTTAGCAGCTTTAGCAGCTTCAGCAGCTGCATCTGGAGTAACGTCTCCTTTGATGGTCAAGAAACTCTGAGCAGGATCAGTGTTAGCTGTAATAGTTACACGCTTGCTCTGCTTGTTTTTCTTTCCTTTAGAGTCAAACTGTACAGAAATCTCACCAGTTCCACCAACTGGAATTGGTTCTTTTGGCCAACTAGGTACAGTACATCCACAGCTACCTTTAGCGTTAGAAATGATTAATGGCTCGTTACCTGTGTTTTTGAATTTGTAAACGTGGTTTACTTTTTCACCAGCAGCGATGGTTCCAAAGTCAAACTCTGTTTCTTCAAAGTCTACAGTAGTAGTAGGACCAGCAGGAGCGGCAGGAGCAGCAGCTGATGCATCACCAGCCTTAGTTGCGCCAGCAGCACTTGGTGTTACGCTGTTGTTGTTTACACCTGTAGTAGTAGCGATAGATTCTTTCGCTGCAGCTCTTACATCACTATCGCCACCTCCGAACATTCCAGAGAAGGCACCAGTCATGTTAGCAATCAATAAACCAGCTACGACTACTAAAAGTCCCAATTGAATTTTTTTTGAATTTTCCATTATTAGATTTGTTTTAAAAAATTTGAATTATAATTCTATGTTAAAATGCGATTTAGAATTCGAAAATATCGATTCGAGGCACAAAAGTAGTTCTTTTCATAATTAAAATAAAGCTATTTTGATACGAATCACTGATTCCATACTACAAATATATGCCCGATTCCCTGTTTCCCGCTGTTAATGAGTCACGAACGACTTGTTAACGACTTGTTAACGGCTTAAACAAGGGGAATTCAGGAGGTAAAACATTAAAATTATGCAAATATGAAACCAATTTCAAGTGCTAATATTACGGTTAATTGATTCTGCGTAATTGTTTGTTTCCCTCAGTACATAATTAAATGCTGGGGCTTCTGTTAGGTTTACTAAATTTTAAAAATTTTGCAAACCCCTTGGCCTTAGTTAACAAAGTTATTTAGCAATAAACTCCGCAAAACCATCCGTTCCTCTTGCATTAAGGCAATGTTCTACCAACAAGCGCCCTTTCCTGGCGGCTAGAACTCCAAATTTAATGTCATGAATACCTTGTGTGGAATGTGCATCCGGATTGATGGAAATGAGGACTCCCTTTTCGGTAGCATAAGGTATCCAAGTATAGTCCATATCCAAACGATAAGGATTCGCGTTCATCTCAATAGAAACGCCATTAGCTGCGCAGGCATCAATTACTTTTTTGTGATCGATTGGATAGCCCTGTCGGGAAAGAAGCAAACGTCCCGTAGGGTGACCTAGCATGGTGGTATATGGATTTTCAATGGCTTTGATCAAGCGGGTTGTTGCTTTCTCTTCGTCCATTTTTAAATTGGTATGTACAGAAGCAATGATGAAATCAAATTGTTTCAGCAGCTCCTCTTCATAATCAAGAGAACCATCGTTTAAGATGTCAGATTCAATGCCTTTGAATAATTTGAAATCGCTCATCTTTGCGTTGAGGGCATCAATTTCTGCGAATTGTTTGAGTACTCGATCTGGTTTCAAACCATTGGCATAAAAAGCAGCCTTAGAATGATCAGTTACGGCCATATATTCAAATCCTTGTGCCTGTGCATAGTTGGCCATTTCCTCCAGCGTATTGATTCCATCGCTATAAGTGGTATGGCAGTGCACCACTCCTTTTATTGATTGTTCCGTTACCACATCATTAGGTAACTTTCCTGCTTTGGCCAAAGCTACTGCCGTTCCATCATTACGCCATTCCGGCAAAATATATGGCAGCCCAGCCTTTTCAAAAACTTCTTCTTCTTTTGCCAGCCCCTGAAATTCTTTGGCTTTTGCTGCTGCTAAAAAGGCATCAATAAATGGTTTGGTACTTGTGTATCGAAATAGTTTAGAACCAAATTCCTCCCCTCCACAACAATAAAGACAGACCTCCACATCTTTGTAATTGCTTTCATAAACGTTCTCTTTTTGGCTTAGCAATTCCAAGCCTTTTTCAAATAGCGCATCCAAATTATCTGTTTCTAACAATATTTCTACTTTGCTTACGATTGGATCAAATCGCCCCATCTCCCCTACCAAAGCCATTTGCTTAGGTTTTATTTTTTTCTTGATCAATTTCAATAATGCTTCTGCTTTTGGCAAAACCGCCGCATAGTGATTCTGTCCCTGAGACTGTTGGAAATATTCTACTTTCTTTTTTAGGTCTTCCTGCGTTTTTGCGCCAAAGCCTCTCAGTTCTACCAATCGGTTTTCATTACAAGCGTACCAAAGCTCTCCCACACTTTCGATGCCGAGTTCTTTCCATAGCTGTTTTATTTTTTTGGGACCAAATCCTTTAAGACGCAGCATATCCTGAATGCCAATGGGTGTTTTTTCTTTTAGCTCTTCGAGGGCTCCAAGTTTACCTGTTTGGAGTATTTCTGTGATTTTGCTGGAAGCTCCTTTTCCAATTCCTTTAATGGCTTCCATATCGGCAGAAGACATTTCTGCGAGGGGTTCTCCCAATTTTCTCAACTGGATATACACGTTTTGATAAGACTTTATGCGAAATGGGTTTTCCGCAAAGAGTTCCATCATTTTTGCCAGATCGTTGAAATGGGCGGCTATTTCTTTATTGGTCATAAGCGTTGATTAGGTCTGGAGGAATTTTCCAAACGCGAGTTACGAAAATTAATTTTCATCTCCATGTTTTTTTGGAATCCATCATGAAATGAAGTTAAATTTTCATTGCGAGCATGAATTCCCAACTTAGTGTATTTTGATCACGCGGAGAGCACAGAGGCCGCAGAGCGAGTGCGATATTCGCGAATAAAAAAGATAAATCGAATTGTTTTTACGTTCGCTCTGCGGCCTCTGCGTGATTTATATTTATATTAGGTAAGGCATTGTAAATACGATCAGAATATCGATTCCCTCTTTAGCGTGGTTGCTCATACAGAGCGCACAGAGGCCACAGAGCGAAGGCGAATTTGTACAAGAAAAACTTTTTTTATAATATTGCATCGAAAGTTGTTTCAATCATTGACAGACTTTCGTTTATTTTTTAAACACACAAAAATACAAATACCTTAGTATTATGAAAAATTTATACTTACTTACTGTATTATTCGCCGCTCTTTTCATGGTTGCCTGTGACGGAGGCAACGCTAGCCAAAACAGCAGTGCGACTCCAGCTCCAGCTCCAGCTACTGCTCCCGACCTTGTAGGTTTTACCCTTCAGGACTTTGGAAATGGAATTCAGAAAGCCAACAAGAAAGATGAATCTGGCAAAGTAGTGGAAGAAGGAGAACTCATTAACAATATAAAAACGGGTACTTGGGTCACTTATCATCCAAAAGATTCCAGAATTAAATCCATCAGCAATTACATCAATGGTAAAAAGAATGGTATTTACCTAGAGTTAAATGACCGAGGTTCTGTTGATTTGCAATGTTATTATAAAGAAGACATTCTGGATGGAAAATGGGTGAAGTATAAATTTGGTAGTCGCTCGGAAAAAGAAATCGATTACAAAATGGGACAGATCGATGGTTTTTACCGAGAGTACCACAGCAATGGCAAAAGGCAAAAGGAGATCGCTTATAAGAATGGAAAACAGGATGGCAAATTCCGTCAATTCAATGACAAGGAACAAGTTATTATGGAGTATGAGTACAAAAACGGAAAGAAGGTAAGTGGAGGGATTGTGACGCCACCTGCGGAGTAATTTCTTAAAGAAGGTTTATAGAATAATTGCCTCTTTTAAATTATTGGATTATACTTAGATTATACTTAAAAATTGAATCTGTTGTGCCTAAGGAACAACGAAAAATTAAATCCCGATTTGGAAACAATTATGTAAATCAGAACGACCACAGGGAGAGTGGTTTATATAATTATTTCCACACAAAAAATCGGGAAATTATTTTTTGTGTAATACTAGACGGCTCAACAGGCTCAATTTTCACAAGTCATCATTTCACGGCTTCCACCTTCACATGCGCCACATACTTATCTTTTGGAACTGAATTTTTTCCATCTTCTCCGGGGTAAGGAGTAAGCGCAATCAATGTAAATTTATAGCCTTGTGCTATAGCACTGTTTCCGCAGCTTCCATCCATTTTCTGACAACCGCCTTTAGCTATAAGGTTGACGCTAGAAACCATATCAAGCTCCTTAATGACCATCAACTCTAGCTTAGCTTTACCTGCTTGTATGCAATTCGTATTTAGCGGACAACGACTGTCTTCCGTAATGGCCTGAATTTTTATTTGCAATGACTCAGAAGCGATGCTAACGTAGTCTCCATTCGTGATTTGAAGTGTTTCTCCAAGCTTGTGCTTAGCAAGGTCCGTGTTCTGTTCCTTTGCATCCTTTACATGCTCTTTTCCATCTTTATCCTTATGCTCTCCGTTATCGTGATTTTTCGAGGTGTGGCAGTTTAAACTGAGGACGGCAATAACGGCCATAAAAAATAAGGTACTAAGAAACTTGTTTATTTTAGTGGTAGTCATAATTTATTGAATTTCGATGTTTACTCCCGCAATTCTATTAGGAGAATCTGTTTCTTTGCGTGCTTTACGAGTGATGGTCGTATTGCCCAAGCCCATTTCCTCTAATGTTGATTTCACCTTTTCGGTAATGGTTTTTGCCAAAGCAGAATCATCGTTGTAACAAGTAAGAATCAGTTTTCCCTTAGGATTGTCGCTAAGGTAGGACTTCAACCCTACGAAATAATTCTTAAAGCTTTCTTTCTCTGTAAATTTATTGTTAGTGTCTGTAATATCCAGGAACATATTCTCGCCAGGCCCATAAGATATTTCAGTCCCAATTTCTGATAAAGAACCTTCTGTCTTGCTTTCAAAAGCGTCTTCTTTTGCAGGAGCCTCCCCTTCTTCTACTTCAAAAAGGAAATTCACTCCTCCGGTCATCAGCGCTTTTCCATTCGTCATATCAAAAGAAAGATTGTCAGACTGCATGGATGTAGCCCTAATGTTATCTCCATTCGCACCTTTACGAATCAGTACATCTTTCACACCCTCAGCACGAGCAATTCCGAGATTATCGTAAGCAGTTCCATTTTTTTCACTTTCACCAAAAAGTCCGGTTAAAATCAATTGTTTATTCGGATTTTTTTCCAAATGATTGGCTACATTTTCAAATGCTTTTCCTGTAGTCTCCGTGTTGTATTGTATCTTATCACTAGACAATAAGAAGGTGAACATATCAGCGGAAGTGGCTTTAAATTCACCATCGTAGACGTTAAATGTAGTTGTATTGTTTGGTGTGCAAACCATGCTGGACATCCACCATGTTCCTAAAAAAAGCCATAAGACAGAAGCAACACCAAGAGCGGGGACAATGGGTTTCATGTTTTGAATTGTTTGTATTAAAAAAATAAAAAATATGTATTGCTATGAATTTTATAACATTACAATTTTAACAGATGTAAAAATACTTTTTTGTCGCAAGTATTAGAAGTTTCTCTACTTTTATTTTCACAAAATATGTTTTTGGTTTCTTGAAAATTACATATCTTCGTCGAAGTGGCTACACATGTAACTTTAATAAAATAAAATAATCAAAACTAACTATGGTAAGTTCTATTGTACTTGCATTTTTGGGAGGCTGGAATTTCCTCATTTTTCTTGGCTTCCTATTCTCACTCCTCTTAGGTTCTTTGTTCACTTATTTTTGGTCTAAAGGCAAGTTTTCTACTCAAGTAGAAGAAAGAGAAAAGCAGATTGTGGGGCTTACTCAAAACATGGCTACCGTTGAAACAGAGAAGGCTGCTCTTGCGACCAACTATGCTGATATGGAAACGAGTTTCACCAACCTCAAATCAAGCTATGGCCAGATGGAGCAAAACTATAGAGTTGCCTCTGAAACCGCTCAACAGGAAAGAGAAGTAGAAGTGATCAGAGAGGTAGAGGTCATTAAAGAAGTCCCTGTAGAAGTAATCAGGGAAGTGGAGGTCATTAAAGAAAAGATCGTAATTCGGAAAGAAACGGTTATTAAGGAAGTAGAAATCATCAAAGAAATACCTGTAGAAACAATTACTGAAATTCAAAATTCAAAGACGGTAGAACTAACACGAGAAGTACCGGTTGAAAGAAAGGTAGAAGTAATCAAGACGGTAGAAATGACAAGAGAGGTACCTGTGGAGTTGATTAAAGAACGTGAAGTTCCTATTGAAGTGGAGGTGATTCGTGAAGTACCCGTTATTCAGGAAGTAGAGATTATTAGAGAAATAGAAGTCATTAAAGAAGTACTTGTTGAGGTCATCAAAGAAGTACAAGTGGTTCAGGAAGTGGAAATCATTAAAGAGATAGAGGTCATTAAAGAGGTATTTGTAGAAGTCATCAAGGAGGTCCCCGTAGAGGTTATCAGAGAGGTGGAAGTCATTA